>JAEINR010000079.1 GCA_016342325.1 Desulfobacterium sp. | reverse complement strand
TTAAAACACCGGGCTTGTCCAACAACCGGATAAGATCGTGGTTCGTTCCTCACACGATCTATCCTTATTCGTTAGAAACGGCCACATCCGTCTGGGTGAAATCGATATCCACGGTGGTTAGGGTGGAAAAATCACTACCCTCACCGTCTCCGCTGATGCTGATGCCGGTGGCTGTTGCCGTGGCGTTGGTGCCGCCCATGAAATAGCCGTAGAGGTCGGAGGTGCTGCCGCCGCCAGCAACCGACACGCCCAGGGCACTGGAAACGGCGGTAGCCACAGCCGTCAGATCGCCACTGTTGGTCACCGTATCTTTTCCGGCCCCGGCATCGATACCCATGGCGTCCGCCGCAGAAATGGAATCGACGTTGGCCACCGCACCCCCCGAAATGGAGACACCCATAGAGCCCGCACCGCTCACAGCGGTGGCAACACTGGTGACCGTTCCGGTATTATTGATGGTGTCATCCCCGGTGGCCCGGGTCACCTGGAGGGTAGCCCCCCCGTGGAGCGCCTTGGTGGTCACCGCCAGGGCCGATTTCAGATACAGATTGCTGCCGTCGCCGTCACCGCTGATCCCCACGGCGGTGGCATCGGCCTTGGCGGTGGCACTGGAAGAGCTGTCCTTGCTTTCAGAAACAGTCACGCCCAGCCCCAGGGCCACGGCCGTTGAGACCGCCGTGGTTTTTCCGCTGTTTTCCACCGTGTCGTTTCCGGCCCCGGCATCGATGCCCATGGCAAGGGACGAGGCCTTCGAAACGGTGCTGGCAGAAGCAGCGTTCTCTATGCTCACTGCAATGGATTCAGTTTCCGATGCAGCCGTTGCCACCGCGGTGATGCTTCCGTCATTGGTGATGGCATCAGCGCCGGTGGAGACCGTTTTTTCCAGAAGGGCGGTGACGCCCACGGTGCCAGCGGTCACCATGATGGCCGTTTCCCCCCGGTAGCTTGCCGCAGCCCCGTCGCCCTTGACGCCCACCGCTTCAGCTTCGGCGGCGGCACCATAATCAACGATCCGTTTGGTGAGAAAGTTACGGGTAGAATCGGAGACGCCCGACTCCGTAGCGGTCACCTCCAGGGATGCCGCATTGGCCGTGGCCACCGAGGTTATAGCACCGCTATTTATAACGGTGTCGTCCCCGCCGCCGGCTTCGACGCCCACGGAAAAGGCACTTGCGTTGGACACCGCGTCGGACTTCACGGCGCCGCTGGTGGAAATGCTGGCAGAGAGAGCGCCAGAAACAGCAGTGGCCACGGCAGTAACATCCCCGGTGTTAGTAATCTCGTCCACTCCTGTGGCGGCGGTATGCGCAAAGGAACCGGTGACGAGGATGGTCTCCTCGTCCACATGCACATCTCCGGAAACCGTGGTGGCGCTGCTGTCACCATCTCCCCGGATGCCGATGGCCGTTGCGTTGGCGGAGGCCCCTCCTCCCATGATCGACTGCATGAGCCAGTTCTTGGTGGTGCTGGAATCCTTGCTGCTGGAAATGGACAGCTCCAGGGCGCCGGCCACCGCCGTGGAAACCGCAGTCACCTCCCCGGAATTAATCACCACATCATCGCCGGATCCGGCGTCAATGCCGGTGGCTGAAGCAACCGCCGTTGAATTGGCCTCGGCAATATTGGCCTTGTGGATCACCGCCGTAGTCTTATCGCCGGAACTGCTCCCGGCAATAGCGGCGGCGCCACTTACGGCGGTGGCCACGGCTGTTACCTGCCCGCTATTATCAATGGTGTCGCTGCCGGTACCCGAAGTCACCGAAATGTCCGTCCCGATATCCAGGGCATCGTTGGTGAGGACCACTTCGGTAGAGAAACTGCCCCCGGTGAGATCCCCGTCGCCTCGGATACCCGTAGCAACCGCCTCGGCGGTGGCATTGGCGGTGATCTCTCCGTCATCCGCCTCGGAATAGCCAACGCTGAGAGAATTGGCCACGGCGGTGGAGACCGCTGTCACGTCACCGCTATTGGTCACGGTATCGTTGCCGGCCCCGGCATCGATCCCCATGGAGATGGCCGATGCCGTGGAGTTGCTATGGGCCTTGGCGGCCTTGTTAATGGAAACAGCGCCGGAACCCGCGCCGCTGACAGCAGTTGAAACCGCCGTCACCGCGCCGGTGTTGCTGATGGTATCATCGCCACTGGAGACAGCCTTTTCGACACTGACAGAAACCGTCAGGGCCTCCTCGGTGAGGGTCGCCGTTTCATCCACCCGATGGCTGGCAAAACCGGAATCTCCGGCAATGCCCGTGGCATTAGACTCTGCGCTGGCGCCGTAGTCCACCAGAGCCCGGGTAACGGCACTCCGGGAGCTGTCCGCCGTGGAATTGGAACTGCTGATCTCCAGGCTCGCCGCCACCGCCGTGGCAACGGCGGTAATTTCTCCACTGTTTTCAACCGTATCATTTCCCATGCCGGTATCCAGCCCCATGGCCGAGGCCGCAGCGGAGGAAACTGCATCGGCCTTGACCGCCCCCTCCTCGGAGACAGAAACAGACCCGGAGGCGGTCACCGCCGTAGCAACGGCGGAAATATTCCCGGTATTGGTAAGGATGTCGTTGCCACCGGAGGCGGTCTTGTAAGCGTAGATGGTTTCGGAGAGAACGTTCTCATTGACAACCAGGGTCGCGGCAGTATCGAAACTGGAATAAACACTGTCGGTGCGGACCCCCACCGCATCGGCAGAGGCAATGGCCCCCCCCCCCAGAAAGGCCTGTTTGATCCAGTCCTTGGTGGTGCTGGAATCGGCATTCACCGAAAGGGACAGGGCGATGGCCCCGGCAACGGAGGTGGACACTGCGGTGATATCCCCATTGTTGATAACGGTATCGTCCCCCGCCCCGGCATCAATGCCCACGGCACTGGCGTCGGCGACACTCTTGGCCGTCACGGCGTTGACATCGTTTTTTATCTTGCCCACAGCATCCGACGAGCTGCTGACAGAGATGGCCGCGGAGCCGCTCACCGCCGTGGCAACGGCGGTGACGTCCCCCGTGTTGGTGATGGTGTCATCGCCGGTGGCGGCCAGGTTGGAGTAGGCGACATGAGAATAATAGCCCTCGTCGCTGAGAGTGAGGTCTGCCAACATGCTGGCATCGGCAGATTCTCCGTCGCCGGAGATGCCAATGGCCTCGGCGGTGGCCACCGCCTCGGTGTTGGCCTCGGCAGTCTTGGCCCCGGAGATGTTCACGGTGATGGCGCCGGCGGCGGCCGTGGAGACCGCCGAAATGGCGCCGCTGTTGGTGACGACATCATCTCCGCTGCCGGTGTCCAGGGCCACAGCCCGGGCATCGGCAATGGACCGGGAATCGGATTTGGCAGCATTTTTCAAGGTCACCGCCACCGCCCCGGACCCGCTCACGGCGGTGGCCACCGAGGTAATGCCGGCGGTATTGGTGAGCCGGTCATCACCGCTCTCGGTGGTTTGGTTGGCGTAGGCCGAGAGTGCTACCTCCCCGTCTTCGAGGGAGAATTCATAGTCGCTGTCAGTTTCGGTGGCAATGCCGTCGGTGCCGATCCCCAGGGATTCGGCGGAGGAGAAGGCACCGCCCTTGTGAATCACCTTCTGGAGGAAGTTCATGATGGCGGTGCCGCCCTCCCCGGAAAAGGCGAATTCCATGGTGGCCGCCGTGGCCGTGGACACGGCAGAGATGCTGCCGGTATTGGTGATGACATCGTTACCGTCACCGCCACTGATGCCCAGGGCAGCTGCATCCGCCTCGGAGGTGGAATCCACCTTGGCCGTTCCCGAGAGGGAGACAGCCCCGGCGCCACTGGCCGTCACCGACGTGGCCACCGCAGTGATGGCACCGTCGTTGGTCAGGTTGTCCGCGCCGCTGCCCAAAGCCACGCCGGTGGCCTCGGACTCGGCCGAGCCGCCGCCGCCCCAGGTGTAGGGGCTGAAGGAGGTGATGCCCGTGAGATTCTTGGTGACCGAGACGCTCTGGCCCACCGCCACCGAGGTGGCCACCGCAGTCAGGGTCCCTTCGGACGTATTGGTGACCGTGTCTTCCCCAGATCCGGTGCCCAGGGCCGTGGCGGAAGTGACTGCCTCTGCGACCGACACCACCTTTCCCGCCCCCAGGGTCTGGAGATCCGCCGATACGGAACTCGACACGGAAGTGGCCACCGCCGACACGCCGCCGCTGTTGGTCACCGTATCGTTCCCGTCGCCCCCGCTGACGCCGGTGGCCCCTGTCTCTGCCAAGTACCCCGTGATACCGGTATAGTTACCGAAAACTACGTTCACCCCGCTGGAAAGGGCGTTGCTGCCAGCACCGGTAAAGGCGGTGGCCACCGCCGACACGCTGTCGGTATTGGTAACCGTGTCTGCCCCGGCCCCGCCTTCGATCCCCACGGCTGTGGCTGTGGCGCTTACGGGCTCATCTGCCGAGGAGAGCCCCACGTTGGCCGTCAGCTCCTGAGACAGAATCACCGCCGTGGCGGTGGACGTGATGTCACCCTGGTTGTCCACGGTATCGTTCCCCTCCCCGCCGTCCACTGCCACAGCCCCGGCGGTGATGGTGGAAACCCCGATATTCAGTTTCAGCCCGCTGATCCCGCCGGTGAGGTTGCCCCCCACCGCCACAGCGTTTGCGCCGATATCTCCGGTATTGGTGAGCCGGTCATTTCCGGCCAGCGCTTCGAAACCGGTGGCAAGGGCCACGGTCTCGTCCACAAAGGCCACGTCCAGAGAAAAGGCATCGGCAAAAAGGGAATCGGCGATGGTGATCACATCCGCCCCTGCGGTTCCTGTCTGCCCCACCACCGTCTCATCCTCTTCAATCTCCTCGACCGCCGGTTCTTCCGTGACGGCACCTTCCGCCAGAGGATCATCGTCCGTCGGATCAGAAAGAGAAACCCCCAGCCCGGCCAGCCCGTCCACCGTGTCCGAAACGATAGTCTGGATATTCTCAATGGAGGAGATAATACCGGGCAGAAGGCTCGAAAGATCTGCCCCGCCGGTATCCTCGCCGGGAAGACGGCCGTCGACATCCGACATGCTGTTCTCCACGTCCGTGGATATCGCTCCAAGGTCCGGCAGTGCATCCCCCACATTCTGGATACCGTCCCCCACCAGGAGCACCCGGGGGCCCAGCTCGGTAGCAAGAAGTTCTCCGAAGCTCTCCACCACAACCCCCGCCCCCTGAAGCGCCAGGTCCGACGGGGTGGAAGCGCTTGCCGAGGTCTGGAGGTCCTCCCCCGCCACATCCATCACCCCCCCGGTGATGGTTACCATGACGCCGGCATCCGTAATGCCGGCGCCCACATATGCCAGGGCATCCCTGATTTCCGGGAGGAGAAATGTGGCGCCCATCAGCAAATCGGAAAAATCCGGCACCACCCCGTCAAGATCCACCAGAGGGTCGTCGTCTTCGGAATCATAATATTCGTCGTTCGTGGCGGTAAGTGTCGAGATCACGCCGTTCAAATCCGGTATGGCCGCAGAGGTGTCCAGGCCGGTCAGATCGAGAAGGGCCCCCGCCGCCAGCTGTCCTTGACCGAAAATGCATCCCAACACCGCAACCACTATCAGTGATTTCCTCAACATAGTTTTTCCTCTTTCAATTCACGTATTGTAACCATTCACCGGGCTACCGACTTAAGCCGGGACAATTTTTAATTTCAGATAGCTATGAGCCATGTCCTGCATGTTTCATCTATCTCATATTGGGCAAGGCTTTCGTCAGTCAGCAACCACCAATAATCGATTAGCCAGGTGATGTCTTCAATTTGACGACCGTATTTTGACAAGCGATTGTTTTTATCATTGATACCGTACTCTGCCGACAATAAATGGAGGTCTACCAGCGTTTTTGACAATTCCAGTTTTAGATCTTCCGAATTTTTTGCTACATTTGTTTTCAGATCAAATGGGTGAACAGTCTTTGATATGTCGTAAAGGGAGGTGTGATAAGACTCTCTCCCTGTTTCCATATGTGCCTGTTCCTTTTTTAATTTCAGAATTAATGCTTCTCGGTCACTGATTTTATTGATATTTTCAGGTACTTCTTTCAGGAGAGCCAAACCTGCCAGAGCGTTATCCATTTCTTTCTTGAGAGCCGATAATTTTTTCTCCTTAATGTTATTTCGATCATATTTTGGGTAATCGTGCCTCTTGTTTGGCTGAACCATGGAAAAAATTCTAAAGGAAACCATCATTGTGAAGATCCCGGTTTAAAGCAAACAACTTTTCCGTTAAATTCCGTTAAAGTTGCGCAAGTATCTGAAAATAAATGGTGTTTTGGATGGTTTTGGGGGGCTACAGGGTGCGCCTGAGATCGGCAAGGGCAGTTTCAAGCATTTTACGCAGGGGGGAGGGGGCGTCGCAGGCGGCGAGGACGAAATCCGCCGTGTTGATGACAAGTTTCCAACGGGGTCTTGCGGGCAGGGTTTCGTGGTTGAGGTACCTGTCCAGGGTTTGGGTTCTGGCCCACCCGTCTTTTCCAATGTAAACGTTCCAGAGGCCTGACCTGTCGGCAAGCTCGACCTTGGCGGTTTGGGTGGCGGTGGTCCAGAGGTCCAGGGCGAGGTTCATGGCGGTAACGGCAAGGTCCCGCTGCTGTGCTTCCTGTTGCTCACTTCCCTGGTCGTCCTCCAGGTGGGCAAGGAGCATGTCCACGGCCTTTTTCTTTTCCGGGGGCAGGTTTTTAAGCTTTGCATGGGCGCCTTCAAGGGAGAGGAGGCGTTGGCTGTCGTGGTTGAGCTCCTTGACCAGGGCCATGGCTGAAACAGGTTCCGCCGTGGCCGTGGCCTTGGGAAGGGATTTTTCCAGGATCAGGAGATGGAGATGCTCCTCTTCGAGTACCAGTTGGGTCAGCATGATGTCGGTCCTGATTTGGCCTTCACCGGCCAGTTTGAGGGCAAGACCCTTATACCGGGAGGGATTCTCGGGTTCAAGGGTGTCGTTGTTCAGGTTTTCCAGGAAGGATTGGGCTTCCCGGTCATGGGGGAAAAGGGTGGCGCAGGGTTTCCCCAGAAGATCCTTGGCCCCATGGCGGGTGAGGGTTTCAAAGGCGCGGTTGATAAAAACGATGTCCCGGCAGGCGTTCACGGCCAGGATCGCGTCATCCAAGGTGTTGAGCATGCCCGAGAGGCGCTGGTGCATCAGTTTCAGTTCCTGCTCGTTTTTTTCCCCCAGGGCCAGGGCGTTCTTGAGCCTGGCATTCTCCTTAAAGGTCTGGTAGGCCCGTTTCAGCTTGAGCTGGGTTTTGACCCGGGCCACAAGTTCCCCCCGGGTGAATGGCTTGGTCAGATAATCGTTGACCCCGGTATCAAAGGCTTCCATCAGGTCCGATAACCGGCTTTTGGCTGTCAGGATGATGATGGGCAGTTCCGAGGCCGTATATTTTTGCCGGAGAATCCGGCACACCTCGTAACCTGTCATGGACGGCATCATGATATCCAGCAGGATGAGATCCGGCAGGTCTTTCTCGTTGATTTGCGCCAGGGCCTCCGGGCCGCTCAAGCAGGTTGAGACAGCCATGTTTTGGGCCTCAAGATGGTTGACCACCACCTCCAGGTTCACGGGATCGTCGTCAATGGCAAGGACGGTTGTCCCATGGGGGGTGGGGTCTTTTTTTTCCAGGTGGGGGCCTTTTCCCAAGGGACTGCCCGGGGTCGGATAATTGACGGTGATGGGGGACAGCAGTTGCGCCCGGCCTGTCTTTGTATCATGGTCCGGGGGATGGTCAGCCCGGGGAATGGTGAATCCAAAGACCGATCCCCGACCGGGGTGGGAGACGACATTGATCTTTCCCCTGTGGAGCTCAACAAGGTCCCGGGTGATGGTGAGGCCGATGCCGGTGCCGCCGTAGGCCCGGGACGCCCCCTGATCCACCTGCTCAAAGGATTCGAAGATGCTCTCCAACCGGTCTTTGGGAATGCCGATGCCCGTATCAGTCACCGTTATCCTGGCCATGTTTTCCTCTCGGGTGGCGCTGATCCGAACCTCTCCCCCAGCCGTGAATTTAACGGCGTTTCCGATGAGGTTGAAGAGGATCTGCTCCAGTCGGTTTTCATCTCCAAGGAGATAGGGGAAGTTCCTGGGGATGTTGTTTTGAATCACCAGGGGGCGGCCCTGGATTAAAGACGTGATTACGGTGATGACTGTAGTGACAAGGGCCCTGATATCCACTGGCCCAGTTTTAAGATCAATATCCCGGCTCTTGAGCCGGGAAAAGTCCAGAAGATCATTGATCAGGGCGGAGAGGCGTCGGCCGCTGGATATGATGATGGAAAGGCCGTTTGCAGTCTTGCCCGGGACAGGATTCCCAAGGAGGGATTCTGCCATGCCGATGATGCCGTGGAGGGGCGTTTTGAGTTCATGGGAGGTGTTGGCCAGGAACTCGTCCTTGAGAAGATTGAGCCGGGACAGTTCCATGTTTTTATGCTGGAGCTCCCAGGTTAGTTTTTCTACGGCATTGAATGCCCGGGAAAAACGGGTGAAGATGAGAAAGGAGTGGGAGAGAATAAAAATGAAAAGTCCCCAGGTAATCAGGGCGGTCGTATGGATCAGGTGGAGATCGTAGAGAATGTCGTTGATGGCGAAAAGGGCCAGGATGGTGTATCCGGGGACGAGCAGGTAGACGCCCTCCCGTTTTTTGATCAGATCCAAGGTCACCCGGTAAAACAGGTAGAGAAAGGCCAAGGTTGAAACCAGTAAAAACACCAGGTTCACCGGATCATAGGCATTGGGAGGGGTGACCATGATATAGAGGAGGAACCCGCCCCCGGCCGCCTGGAATATTCGGTTTACCCATGGGGAGAGCCGGTTGGGGAAAAGGGCGTGGTAGAACATGACCATGAGCGGCGTGGTTAACCCGATGGGCATCAGGGCAAGGTCGATGGATAGCCGCCAGGGAAGGCTGGGAAACAGAGTGGCCATGGCGCAGCCGCCGCTGATGCCGAACAGGGTCTGGATGGCCCAGAGCACGGCGTAAAGTCCGAAGAAAATATTCACCGGCTTCTTTTTTCGGAGCCAATAGAGGGCCAGGTGATAAAATCCAATGGTGAGAAGCACCCCCCCCATAACGGCGGATGACAGCCATTTTTGGGTGGCCATGGCCTGGATCCGGTGGTCTGATCCCAGCCAGACGGGTGTGTTGATCCCCCCCTGGAGATTGTGATGGTTGGATACCTGGATGACGATCTCCAGCATCTCGCCGGAGAGATAAAACCGGGGGATCAAGGTATGCTTCCTTGGTTTTTCGGTTTCCCGGCTCGTTCCCACCTCTCCCCCCGAGGCCGCGGGAGTGCCGTTGATCCAGATGTTGCCCACCGAGAGGATGTCCTGGATCAGCAGGGCTTTCAACCCCGGATCGGGGGTGACCCTGACCCTGAGGCGATAGGTGGCAACCCCCTGGGACGGTTGGGGCAGGTCTTCCGGGGCGTCCGTTGTCCACAGGCCGGGCAGATGAATAAACCGGGTCTTTTTCAGGATCGAATTCCGGGTGAAATCTTCGGGGGCAAGGAGGCTTTGGCTGTAAAATTCCCATTCCCCGGTCAGGTTGACCGGTCCGTCCCTGTCAATATCCCAGGTGGTCAGATCCATGTACCCGCCTGTGGCCTTGAAGGTCCGGTCAGGCGCCCTACATCCAGCCAGGACCACCAGCATCAGGATAAGAAGAAGAAAGAGTCTCAGCTTTTGTTTACGCAGGATATCCAAAGCACCCCATGGGGTCAAAAGTGTTTTTACTACCTAAAGAGTAAACAGTTAAATGGAATGCCCGGTGTTTGTCAATGTTTAAGTCCGGTGTTCCTGGGAAACTTGCTCAAATTGCCCACGATGATGCCGTTGAGGACCGCAGCCAACAGGATGAACACCGAGAGGACCACCGTGTACCGGATCCCGAAGTAGAGGGTCATGGCGGGAAGAAAGGTGATCTTGACGGTCCGGTTGTAGAGGAACACGGCTGCCAGGGATTTTTTCAGGCCTTTTTGGGTCAATTCATGGAGCAGGGGGTAGATGATAAAGGGTGACCCCGGCATGACCATGCTGACCCCAAGGACAAGGACCCACCCCTGCCAGCCCGAGCTTTCTCCCAGGTGGTGTTCGATCCAGTCGGCATGGATAAAGGTGCTGACAAGGGCGTTGACGGTAAAGACAAACCCCATGACGGGCATGAGTTTGACCAGCATTTTCCCGGAGTTTGTCAACGCTGTTGCCATGGTGGTGCCGTCAAAAATGCCGACCCCCATATAGAGTCCTACCATGATGAGGAAAAAGCCCATGCCGTTGGAGAGTCTTTTGCCCTGGCCGGGGGTGTTGTTGGCTGTGATTGATTCCATGGGCCTCCTATAGGGCGTTCAGGGTGAGTGCGGTTGCAAGGGCGATCAGAACGGAGAAGATAAGGTTGGTCATGTTGCGTACCAGGGCAAACGTTCTTCCGAACAGGGATGCCTCCAAAGGGATCGCCACCATTCCAATGGTGGCCCAGGCCACCATGAATGCCGTGACCGCAGCAACATGAACGCCATGGTCGAGAAAGTTGCGACCGACGATATAGCTCGTCACAGGATTGCCAAAGGAGATGCTTCCGGCAATGGCGGCGATGATGGAATCAACCACCATGTTGCCGGAGAACAGGGATTTATATTTCTCCATCACCACGGGCATGACCAGGTTGACCATCATCACCATTCCCATCATGATCGGTAGGATCCCCTTCATCTGCGCCAGTGCTTTTTTCATGGTTTTCTCCTTGGGCTCGGAACGGTTGAAATCCATTGACATCTCACTGTTCAAACGGTACGGTCATACCGTGTGAGATGAATAAATCATACTCTATGGTATGGATAATAAACACCCATAAGTCTACTTGTCAAGTTGGGAGATCAAAAATGTCAAAGGCCCTGGAAAATTATCATAAGAAAAGAACCCTGATTGTCTTGGCCGCAAAAAAATGCTTTCTCACGGAGGGATACCGGGCCACCAGTATGGACCGGGTGGCAACAGCGGCAGGGGTCACCAAGCAGACGGTTTACCGCTATTTCGCCTCAAAGGCCGAGCTGTTCCGGGCCACCATGGAGACCCTGGCAGGCGGTGCAAAGGGGCGTTATTTCTTTGGTGATGGAGAGGTTCGGTCGGAGTTGTTACGGTTCGGTTCGGCCTTTTTGAGTTTTCACATGGACCGGGAGCGGCTCGATATCATGCGCTTGATCGTGGCAGAGGGGCCCACGGACAAGGAGCTTGCCCAGACCTTTTTTGACGCCGGACCCAAGGGGGGGTGGGTCGCCATTCTTACTGCGTTCATAGAAAATCGGCTCTGTCCAAAAGGAAGTTCCCATGTGCCGGCCAAGCTCTATTGCACGATGATGCTTTCCATGCGCATGCCAATTCTTCTAGGAATCCGGGAGGTGCCGGATCAAGGGGAGATCTGTTCCCATGTGGAGACGGTGGTGGACTTTTTCCTGAAGGGATGCGGGCGCTATTCATATGGGAAAAGCGATGGGGTGTCGTAATTTTTTGGCGCATTCGGGGTTTTGGGTTGTGCGTTTGCGATTTGCTTGATATTATTGTTCATTCAACGTCTGGTTGGTTTTTCTCCATCTTATAAAGGGCGTCCCAGGGGCGGCCCGGATCAATACTCTCCAATAAACCGGCATGGCCGGAGTATGGTATTTGCGTTTCGGCCACAACGAAAAATTGGGTCGAAGACGTGGAGCCAACTTTATTGAACACATCGCTTTGACCGGAGTATCATATAAATGGTCAGGATCGTCATATGGAGTCGCAATCATGATCGAAAAAATAGCCTTGAAAAAAAAACTCATCACCCGTTTTCAATACGATGAAGCCGTTGCCGTCTGTGGACAAGCCCAGGATAGGGAGGCTGCCTACAAGGAGTTCTTTATTTCCAAAAACTGGTTCTCCGTTCGCGATATGGGCGTATTGGTCAAGCTCGCCAATTCCCTTGAGATCATGCGCAAAGATCTTAAGTTTGGGGTCATTGCCGTTAAGCTGGGCTATATCAGTAAGGGGGTACTCGGGCTCATCCTGGATGAGCAGAAAAAGGCGGTGCAGAACAGGCAGACCCCTAAATTGATCGGCGAAATGCTCGTGGAGTCCGGCATGCTGACCACCAACCAGCGGGAGACGATCCTCAGTGAGCAGCTGTTGTGCGAACGGGATCCTGTTTTGGCGCCGGCCCCCCATGGATGTGCCACCGAACCGGTTGCGCCCGGGGCCGAACAGCCTGTCAAGCCCGGGGGGGATCCGCCTTTGCCCGGGCCCGAGTCTGGGGCGGAAGCGGGGGAAACGGCCGGACCCGGGGAGGGGCCATCCAAGGATGGCAGCAAAAGCGAAGAGCAGGCGCGACCGACAGAGGAGGATGTCGGCTCAGGGCTTATCTTGAAGGTGTTGGGCAACCGGATGGAGGCCTTTCTCCTGAAAACCGAGGCATTTGACGAGAACCTTTCGGTGGAAGATGTCAAGGAGATGCTCCTGGATCGGTTCATCCAGTTCGGCATTGTGGATGATACCATGATTCAGCGTTTTCTCCTTTCCAGGGGATTCAAGAGCAAGGGATTTCTGGTGGCCAGGGGTGTGGAGCCAAAACCGGGGCGGGATGCCAAGGTTGAGTTTTATTTTGACACCGACCATCTTAAGGCCGGCGGCCTTGACGAGGAGGGGGGGATCGACTTTAAGGAGCGGGGGGCCGTTCCCCTGGTGGAGGCGGGAATGCTTCTGGCTGAAAAAACCCCGTCCAAGGCGGCGGCCGGCGGCCGGGATGTGTTTGGTGAGGAGCATGTCATGGCCGTGGCCAGGGATATTCCATTAAAGGGCAAGGAGGGAACAAGGGTGTCTGATGATGGGCTGAGGCTTTTTTCAGCGGTGCGCGGATATCCGAGGCTCTCCTGGTCCGGCTCAGTGATGGTGGTTGAGGAGTTTGTCACCAAAGGGAATGTGAACTATGAAACCGGTCATGTCAGATACAAGGGGAACGTCATTGTCAATGGCTGCATCAAGGACGGTTTTCAGGTGTGTGGTTGCGATATCCGTGCCAGTGAGATCCAAGGCGGTGTTGTGCGTGCCGACGGTAACCTGGTTGTCACCGGCGGGGTTAACGAGGCCGATATTTACGCCCGAGGCAATGTCCGTGCTAAGTTTGCTCTCAAGTCCAAGATCGTCTGCCTTGGAAATGTTTTCATCGAAGCGGAAATCGTGGATTCCAGTGTGGAAACCAGTGGTGCCTGCATCATTGAAAAAGGGGACATCATCAGCTGTGACATCAGCGCGAAAATGGGCGTGACCGTGGAAAATGTGGATACCGGGATCTCCAAATCCAGTACCATTACCCTGGGGCGCGACTCCTTTGTCAATGGGGAGCTGAAAAAGATCCAAGGGGAGATCAAGATCTGCAGCAAGCATATGGAACAGCTGAAGCTTGAGCGGGCCATGCTTGTGGAAGAGATTGCCCAGCTCCATGAACGTTCGGTTCAGTTGGCCCATGAACTGGACAGGCTTCAGTCGGAAGAGGGGCGGACAGATGCCTTTCTCAAACTGGAGGTGCAGCTGAACGACTGTTTTACGGATATCGAGCGCCAGGAGATCGCAAGGGACGAGGCTGACGAGGAGATTGTCGATCTTTTGGAGAGGGTGGATGATCTCTCCTACGAGGAGGAGAATTTCAAGGAGTGGAGCCGGGTCAATCCGCCTAAACCCGTGATGACGGTAAAGGGTGGGCTGTATCCCGGGGTCACGGTTTATGGACCCCACTCCAAAAAGAAATTTAAAGATAAGATAACCAAGTCAAAAATCTGCGAGTTTGTCGAACAGGATTCCTCCGGCGACGCTCCAATCTACAGGATCGCGAACTATGAACGCTGATTTTATAAGACAGGTAAAGAAACAGAGGGACAGGTTTTTTCAGCGCCAGGTGCCCCGGCTCATGCAGGAAGGGGACAAGGGCCTGAAACCCCTTCATCGGTATGAGCGCAACGGCGATAAAAAGGTGGTGGTCTCCCTCCAGGGGGTGGAAACGCTCTTTTTCAAGCTGATGGGGGATATGGGGTTTGTGAATGCAGACGATTACCTGGAGAATCTGGGACAGTTTCTGGAAATCTTCCGCCAGGGATCGGAAGCCTGCTCGTTTGCCGAGTTCTCCACCATTCCTGAAAACGAGATCCTTGGGGCGGAAAACCAGGACAAGATCGACCTTTTGACTCAAAATCTCATCAGCGCCTACTTCAAATCCCTTATCACCGAACCGGACTCGGTCAACGACCTGCTGCTGAAGGATAAATTTAAACTGCTCATCACGGTGGCGGGATTTGGTCAGAACAGTGACGTCTTGGTCGGAAACGCCCTTGAGCGGCTGATGACCTCCCTTGGGGGAGGGAAACCGTGGAGGGACTGTATCGATGATATCAACCAGGCCTCCCTGGTGTGCAGGCTCTTGGGGACCAATCTTCCAGCGATTGCCAAACAGGTGCTGGATCCTATCATTCTGGAGATACGAAAGGAACTGGCCGGCCAGAATCAGACCCTTGGAAAGATTTTCAACGCCTTGGACAAGCTCCATGCCCAGGGACTTGACAGGGAAAAACATGAAGTCGTGCGAACCAAGCTCGACCTGGCCACCGAGGGGCTCTTAAAGAAGATCGATCAGTATCTTTTCCATGTCCTTAACCTGATGGGTGCCGTCAATGCATCGTCAGCCGTCGTGTTTGGACGGCTTGACTCCCCCTTTAAGGATAGCCTTGTCAGGATGTTCTTTGACTACACCCAGGCCGGTTCCACCGGCCTGGACAGCCTTGATGGTTCCAAAATGCGGTACAAGTTGAACTCGCTGTTGAAATACGAGAATATTACCCGGTTTTGCAGGGAATTACAGCATTCCCGGCAGCATCAGGGCCGTTTTCTTGATCTCTTCAGGCTCTGCTTTCGATCCCTGGAACAGGAGATCGTGGCCCTGTCTAAGCTGTCGGCCTTTGATACGATCCGGTTTAAAACCGTTGCCCATGAAATGAAAAAGGCCCAGGATCGGCTCATTCTGGACCCGGATGCACTGCCGGATGAAAAGGACAGCATCCTCGAACCTTACCTTAGCATTATCGAAACCTGTCCCCGAGAGCACCTGGAGTCTCTGATGGCGCTTTACGACGATCTTGTCCGGATCACCTGGGATCGATCCCAGGACGTTGGGGCTCGGCTCCGGGATGTATTGCTCCGGGGGTGTTTCAGTGCCCTCTCTTCCTTTGAAATCGATGCCGACATGGATGACAAGTCCATTGAGCCGAAGATTCTTCAACTGATCTACAGCTATTCGGTTCACTACAAGCCCCAGCGCTATTTTTTCCAAAATTTTTTCCACACCTACCTCGGACAGGACGACGGGGTTCCCTCCCCGCACCTGGCAGGGTTTATCAAAGCAAAGCCGAGGACCTCCATGGCTCTGCTGTCCCTGTTTTCAAACCCTAGATATGTTTCCGAACTTTTGCCCGAGAAACAGATGGAGATCGCAAAGGCGCTGTTGGCCTATTCTGCCAGGAAAAAGGGGCGATAGGCAGCCGCTTTGGCCATTATCGCAGCCTGAATTCGACCCGGCTTTTTTGCCCGGCCCGGTGGACAATTACCCCATCTTCCAGGATCCTGACAAGGCGAAATCCTTCCACGGTTTGTCCCTCCCGGACAATGGTGCTGTTGATCACGGCCAGTCGCTCGTCCGCCTGTTGGGACCAGGAGATGGCGTTGATCTTCAGTATCCCGTCCCCAAGAAGCCTGATCTCTTTGTCAGGGGCCTGAACCCTCTCCTCCCTGGTGACAACCGTGTCAGGGTGCGGTCGGTGCGGCTCTTCTGCCTTTATCTCGGGTTTATCCGCTTTTCCCTTTTCCCGGGGAGGGGGTTCAACCGGCTTGGCCGGGGGGGCGGCCGGGGGGATCATCCTCTCTTGGACCGGAGGGGTGTGCTCCATTAGCGGGGTGGCCTTGGGTGGGGTGGCCATTTCTTTCACCAGGGGCAGTTGCATGGGGGGGGCCATGGGCTTTATTGCCGTGGGTGGCATTTTTCCTTGGAATCGCCCTGTAATGAGGGCAAAAAGTGCAAAGGCCCCTAGGAGCAATAGAGTCGATAAAATCGCCCAAAGTAAGGGGGTCCTCCCTTTTACCGCCCAAGAGTGCTTTTCCTTCCAGAGGTTTCTTTCCTGTCTGAGGTGGATGTTGAGGGCAGGGGGGTGTTGTGTTTCTTCTGCCCGGGACTCCTGCTCAAGTTTTTTCAAGGCGTCTAATATGGTACTCACGGTTTACTCTTGATTCCTTAAATAGGGTGTTGAAAACGAGGGCTTTCGGTTGTAGAGAACGATCTTTGTCATGGGGCCTGCCAGGCCGTCCACGGTCAGGCCGTTGGCGGCCTGGACCCTTTTGATGGCCCTTTGCACCGGACCGTCATAATCGGGAGTGATTTCGATCCCTGGAAACCCAAGCTCTTCCAGGAGCAGTTTGAGGTTGATTTTCGAGGTCCTGGGGGAGCGTTTGGAAATGATGCCGCTGTATCCGAGTCGCTCCTTGTAGACAATGTACGCCTGTTTTGTCACAAGGGGCAACAGTTCCTCGAATGTCACCTTGAACGCTTTTGCGCTCTTTCCTGCAACGATGACGCACCGATGGTCATCGGTGATCCGTATCATTGCAAGGTACCCCTTGGTCTCCTGGTTTGGGAGAACATAGGGAAGGATCACAGGCAGATTCAAGGTCTCAAGCACGGAAAAATCGCCTTGGACACGGATCACCTCGAGCCCCTCCGGGATGGCGGCGATCCTGAAGAAGTCGTGATCCCCGGGCATCTCGTTGACCAAGGAAGGAACCGGGGCGGCGGGTGTGTTGTTCCACAGGGCGATTACCCGGGAGAGCGCTGTTTCCCGGGTGGCACTGTCTGCCTGGCCTGCCAGGTAGGTGTGGATGGTTTTGCTTGTCTCATTTAAAGGGGGAGCAGGGGCCGGCGGTTTTTGAACTTTTTGTTCGACCCTGACAGAGATCGGATGGGGCGCTTCGATCTTGGGTGTTGCCACTGCCACAGGGGCATGGAGGGGGGGCAGTGGCTTGACTCTGGCGGGTGAAAATTGGAACAGGGCGATCAGGGCAATGGCAAGGACCACGATTCCTGGGAATATGAGTTTCCCACCGGCCCGGGCATCTCCCGGGCGGCTCCTTCCTCGGGTGGCAAGCTCCTTGATGGCCAGTTTTGCCAGGGATCTTGTGACCCTTGGCTGGTTGAGGCTGTAGGCGGCCACCAGGGCGCGGTCACAGGCGATGTTGACCAGCCGCGGGATTCCCTTGGAGTAGTTGTAGATGGCGTTCTGGGCGCTCCGGGTGAACAGGGCGACGGCCTGTCTTGATGCCACGTTGATCCGATGGTCCATGTAATCCCGGGTTTCCTTCCGGGTCATGGGCAGGAGCCGGCAGCTCAGGTTGATCCGTTGTCCCAGCTGGCGAAGTTCGTAGGAGTCCAGTAGCTCCCCCAGTTCAGGCTGGCCCACCAGGATGATCTGGAGCAGTTTGTTTTTTGTGGTCTCCAGGTTGGAGAGCATCCTCAGTTGCTCCAGGGTGTCGACGCTTAAGTTCTGGGCCTCATCGATGAGCAGGATCACCGATTGGCCCTTGGCCCGCTTTTCAACGAGAAACCCGTTGAGAAACCCGATGAGCTCGGTGGCAGTTGCAGGGGTGGCGTCGATGCCGAGCTCGCTGTTGATCGCCCGTAACAGGCCCAGGGTGTCGATGCGGGTGTTGAAAATAAAGGCCGCCTCCACACTCGGGGGAAGGCTCTCCAGAAAGACACGGCAGAGGGTGGTCTTGCCCGTGCCGACCTCCCCTGTGATTTCCACAAACCCGTCTCCCTGGGTGGTGGCGTAGGTCAGATGGGCAAGGGCCTCTTCATGGCTCTTGCCCAGAAAGAGGAACTCGGGGTTGGGAACCAGTTTAAAAGGTTTTTCCCTAAAGCCGAAAAAAGCGTTGTACATGGTGACGTCCCTTGGAATGGTTCATGGGTTTAGCTTCCTAGCGCTGATTCTCGTGATATTTTGACAAGAGAATCAGATTCTTTTTTGGTTCTGGCTTTCCCGGTCAAACCTTGAGCTTCAATAGAAAGGGGAGGGCGCCAAGCCCAGCCATGGCCGAGATCATATACATGGTGTCAAGGCCGGTATGGTCTCCGATGATGCCCACGGCGATGATGGTGACGGATCTTACCACAAAGGAGACCATCATGAACAGGCCGTTGGCCGCAGCCGGGCTCTCTTTTCCGGCCTCCTGGACAATGGCGAGCATCACCGGGGTGGTTGCGAGGATGAAAAAGCCCGCCCCAAGGAGCATGGCAAACCGAAGGAGGCCGGTGGTTACCACAAAGCCGAAAAGGGCGAAGGGGGCTGCGGCAAGGGCGATGAAGAGGACGCGTTTTCTGCCGATACGGTCGCTCAGGGTGCCGCTCACAAGGACCCCTGCCACCCCCATTGCCTCGTAACAGGCAAGGGCGGACCCGGCAAGCCAGAGGTTGCCGGTCTGCTGCTCCACAAAGACCGGGAGAAACACGCCCATGGCCGAGTGCATGAAGGCCCTGGCCGTGAGAATGCCGGACAGGGGAACGAGCACCGGACCCAGGGTGGTAAAGGCCGAAGAGAGGGAACTGCCATTGGGGGCGTTTGTTTCGATGGTAAGTGTGTCGAGTCTGAAGTAGAGCATGACGGAGGTGAGAACGGCAAAAAGCATGACCGGGTAGAAGTTCTCCAGGCCGAACATGGAGACAAACCCGACACCGATCAGGGGCCCCATCATCCGTGCGCTCTCTCCGCCAGCCATGTAAAAACTCATGCCCCGTCCCCTGTTGTTGCCCGATATCTGGGCGATGAGGACCGGGGCCGGCACATGGAAGAGGGCGACGCTTATGCCGGCCACAAAAAAGAGAACGAGAAGGGCGTGGAACGATCCCGCGTTGCCCATGAGGCTCATGGGCACGGCCGTAAGGGTGGGGGCCAGGATCACCAGCCACCGTGCCAGGCCTTTTCTGTCTGCAATCGCTCCGATCACAGGGTTGAACAGGGAGGGCAGCTGGAGCATGGTGGTGAGAAACCCTGCCTGTCCCAGGCTGATGCCGACCTTGTCGATGATGAGGGGAAGCAGCGGAGCAACAAAACTTGTGTAGATGTCATGGACAAAGTGGGAAAACGACAGGAGAAGGACGTTGGTGGTCTGGAATCGTTCTGTTTTCATCGGCTCCTTTTGTGAACAACCGGGCTGGAAGGTGAAAAAGGACCGGAGCCACGGGGGCTCCGGCCCTTTTGTCTTGGTACCTGCTAATGTACCCTAAGCTGGATAATCCAAAACTAAATGTCGTAGTAGAGATAGAACTCATGGGGATGGGGCCGTCGGCTCACCTCCACGGCCTCGTTCTCCCGCTTGTACTTGATCCATTTCTCCACTGCATCCTTGGTAAAGACATCGCCCTTAAGCAGAAAATCGTGGTCCTGTTCCAGGGCGTCCAGGGCCTCCTCAAGGGATGCCGGGGCAGATCCCATCTCGGCCAGTTCCTCCGGGGGCAGGTCGTAGATGTTCTTGTCCATGGGATCTCCGGGATCGATCTTGTTCCGGATGCCGTCCAGCATGGCCATGGTCATGGCTGAAAATGCCAGGTAGCCGTTGCAGGAGGGATCCGGGGTCCTGAACTCGATGCGCTTGGCCGCCGGCGACTGGGAGTACATGGGCAGCCGTATGGCCGCGCTTCGGTTGCGGCTGGAGTAAGCCAGGTTGATGGGGGCCTCAAATCCCGGCACCAGCCGCTTGTAGGAGTTGGTGGTGGGATTGGTGATGGCGCACAACGCTTTGCAGTGTTTCATGATGCCGCCGATGGCAAAGAGGGCCATCTCCGATACCCCGCCGTACTTGTTGCCGGCAAACAGTGGTTTGCCATCCTTCCAGAGACTCAGATGGGTGTGCATGCCCGATCCATTGTCCTCGAACAGGGGCTTGGGCATGAAGGTGACTGAGTGGTTGTGCTTGGCCGCCACATTTTTCAGCACATACTTGAACCAGGCCAGCTGGTCCCCCATCTTGAGGAGGGTGTTGTACCTGAGGTCAATCTCTCCCTGGCCCGCCGTTGCCACCTCATGGTGCTGGCACTCCATGGCAATGCCGAGGTCCTCCAGGGTGAGCATCATTTCGGTTCGCATGTCCTGGTATTGGTCGGCCGGGGGAAGGGGGAAGTACCCCTGTTTGTGGCGGATCTTGTAACCGGTGTTGGGCATCTCTTCCCGGTCTGAGTTCCAGATCGCTTCCTTGGAGTCGATCTCGTAGAAGGCGGCATTGTTTTCCGAGGCATAGCGGACATTGTCAAAAATAAAAAACTCGGGCTCAGGTCCTACGAAGATGGTGTCGGCGATACCGGTGCTCTTGACGTATTGTTCCACCTTTTTGGCGATGTATCTGGGGTCCCTGGAGTAGGGCTCGTGGGTGATGGGGTCGAAGATGTCTCCGATGACGACCAGGGTGGGGATCTCGAAAAACGGGTCCATTACCGCAGTGTCGGGATCGGGAACAACGATCATGTCGCTGTTGTCGATATTCTGCCACGCCCTCATGCTGGAGCCGTCAAAGCCAAAGCCGTCCTCAAAGGCAGATTCAGTGAATTCACAGGCGGGAACGGTAAAATGTTGCCAGGTGCCCGGGAAATCCATATACCGGATATCGATCACCCGCACATTCTTCTCTTTGATCATTTCAACGATCTCTTTTGCTGTCATCTCTTTTCTCCCCTTTTAGTGTCTTTGGCATGGGCTATTAAAGCGCCTCGAGACCTTTTTCGCCGGTTCTGACCCGGACCACCTGCTCAACGGGCATGATAAATATCTTGCCGTCACCGATCTTGCCCGTGTTGGCAGCCTGGCAGATGGCCTCCACGACTTCATCGGCCCTGTTCTTGTCAACAATGATTTCGATTTTAATCTTGGGTACAAAGTCAACCACATATTCGGCCCCGCGATAGATCTCCTTGTGCCCCTTTTGCCGGCCATATCCCTTGACCTCGGTGATGGTCATTCCATGGATCCCTATCTCGTTCAACGATTCTTTCACATCATCCAGTTTGAATGGTTTTATAATGGCTTCGATTTTTTTCATTAATGATCTCCTTTTTATTGCGTCTGTTCCGGAAGGATTTCGGGAAGCGCCTTTAAAATGGCATTTTTGATCTCTTCCACCCTCTCCGGTATGTCAATTTTTCGGTCTTCCATGGAGCGTACGTAAAAGATATCCACCACCTGGTCCACCTTGGTGGCCACCATTGCCATCCTCACATCCAGGCCCTGGCGGTAGAGTGTGTTGGTCACGGCAAAAAGCAGCCCCGGGAAATCATAGGTAAACACCTCGATGATGGTGAAGAAGCTTGAGGTGGTGTTGTCGATATTCACGTGGTTGGGCTTTCGGAGCTGCCCCTGTGGGGGGGCAAGGCGCTTTGGGATCTTCTCCTCCAGTCGCCCGAGAAAGGTGTCGTCGTTGAGCGCCTTGTACAGTTCTTGTTCCGCCTTTTCCCACTTTTCCGTTTCAAATATCCGGTCGGCCGGCGGCATCACTTTGAAGATGTCCAGGACCATGTTTCCACCCCAGGAATAGCCTTGGGAGCCAACGATGTTGAGGCTGTTGAGGAAAAAGACACCGGCAAGCTTGGAATAGAACCCGGGCTTGTCCTTTCCGCAGATGGTCACGGTCCGGATATTTGAGTCCGCTTCCCGGGTGATCTCCCACACAAAATCCTTGGTTCCCCGCCGTTTGAGCAGGTCCAGGTGCTGGATGACCTCCTGTGTTTTCATGTGGAGGAGATAGCGGGGAACCATGCCGTCCAGGGCCTTTTTCAGGCGTTTTTCGTCCCACTCCTCCCGGCGGAGGGCCATCACCTCGGTTTTTTTCGCCTGGATGGTGCGGGTGGCCCGTTTGGATGCAAGCTCCCCCGTCTTAAGGATGTTGAGGGTCTTGAGAAAGAGATCCCTTAACAGGCTCTCGGTCCAGTCGTTCCAGGCCTTGGGCCCGGTGGCAATGGAGTCTGCCACGCTTAAGAGGTAGAGCTTTCTCAACCGGCCCACCTTTTCTATTTTGCTTGCGCAGAACACGGCGGTCTCCTCGTCGCTGATGTCCCGCCGGGTCGCGGTCTTTACTAGGAAAAGGTGGTTTTGAACCAGAAAAACAGCCTCATCGATATCGCCCGGACAGTAGCCCAATCGCTTTAGGATGACGGCTGTGACGGTTCCGCCTTTCATGGAGTGTTCCGAAGCCGGGTCGCCCTTGCCGATGTCGTGGAAGAGGGCTGCCAGAAGCAGGATCTTCCTGTTTCGCACTTCGTTGAAAACCGCTGAGTAAAATCCGGTTTCAGGGTCTTTTTCCCGTTTCTTGAATCCGTTGATCACCTGGACGCAGCGGATGGAGTGCTTGTCCACAGGATAGAGGTGGTAGTGGTTGTACTGGATCTTGCTGGTGATGGATGAGAACTCGGGGATATATCGTTCCAGCAGCCCTGTTGCCAGCATGACAAAGATGACGTTGAACTTCCACAGGGAGGAGGAGAGGATTTTTTCAAAGTTCCGGGTGTTGGTTTTATCCCTTCTGAAACGGCAGTCCACAAGGTGGGCAAACTCTCCAACGATCCGTCTTGATTCAATGGAGAGCGGGAGCCTGAGCCGCCCGCTTTCCACAAAGATCTTCAGCAACAGCTCCGGCTGGGAGGGAATGGCGGCAACGGAGGAGAAGTAGAGTCTGTTTCCCTTGATCACGATGCCGTCGGTCCGGGTGGGTCTTACCCGGTCTGAGTGGGTGCGTGGGCACCGGGTCTGGCGCATGTGCTCGGTGATCATCTGGCTGATCTGCTTGATGAAGTCGGTCCGGGTGTGGAGTTGCCCCAGGAAGGCTTCCACCCCGGCCAAGCCTTTTTTGTCTTTGAATCCAAGCCGTTTTGCCACCTCCACCTGGTGCTCGAAGTGAAGCTGGTCGCACTTTCTGCCGGTGAGGTGGTGGAGCATGTTCCGGGTCTTCCAGATGAAGTTGAGGGACTCCTCAAGGGTGATCAGTTCTTCATTGGAGAGGAACCCGTAATGCTCAAGTTCTTTTCGATTCTTGATTCCGGCCTTGATCCGGCCGTACCAGAGCAGGGTGTGGTAGTCCCGCAACCCGCCGTGGCCCGACTTGAGGTTGGGCTCCAGAAGATAGGTGGCGTCTCCAAAGTCCGAGTGGAGTTTTTCTCCGTTCGCAACCAGCCGTTTGAGGCTCGTGCCGATATGTTTTTTCTTAAGCTCGGCCCTGAATTGCTCCATGAGCATGGAATAGATGTGGGACCCACCGCAAATGAACCGGGCATCCAGCAGGGTCGTCATCACATCAAACTGATCCCAGGCCATGGTCAGGCTCTCCTTGATGGTCCGGACGGCATAGCCGGTTTCAAGGCGGGCGTCCCACAGGGGATACACCAGTTCATTTATAAGCTCGGTGGCGTTTTCAGGCACCTTTTTTTCAAACAGCACCAGAAGGTCCACGTCGGAATGGATGCACTGCTCCTGGCGGCCGTATCCACCCAGGGCGATGAGGGCCACGGGATTGCCCGTTGTCACCATGGTCCGGGCGGCATTGCTTTTTGCAAAGACAGCGTGGAAGTATTCATCCAGAATCTCGGAAAACCAGAGGATAAATTCCGGCTGCCTCTTTTTCAGAAACCGGTTGACCAGGTTTTTTCGCTTCTGGATCAGTTGTTGGGATTCAAGCTCGTTCATCTTCTCCTGTGTCCTTGGTGACAATTATCGTACTGCTGTGACGCCTAAAACGAGAACTTGTTTTGCAATATCCGTGCCGAAGCTCAAGAGGTTTGCCGTTGCTGGGACTTGACTTGCAATTGTATGGAAAGTTAAAACAATAGGGTTTTTCTGTTACAGAAATGTAATAAAAACGATCAAAAAAAACAACAAATATGTAATTTGTCGATATCTCATAAAAATTAGATGATGTTTTACTGAAGGGCGGCCTGCAGCCGCTTCACAAGGGGGCGGCTGCAGTTGAAACCTGATGGCGGGCCGATTGAGGCTCTATTTGTCTAACTTCTCAGGTTCCTTGTCCCCCTCACTGACTTCGGCGTCCCGTGTGGCCTTTTTAAAGTTTTTGATTCCCTTTCCAATTCCAGAGCCTATTTCAGGAAGTTTTCCTGCTCCAAATATGATGAGGATAATTACAAGAATAATTATCAGTTCCGGCATTCCAAGTCCACCAATCATCACGCACTCCTATTGTTTCTGATGTTCATTTGATCGTGTAAAGGTCAAATAAAATTAATAACATCCTGTTATAAAAGTGTCAATGGTTTAGATCTTGGTCGGTGTTGTTGTTCACGGTGGAGTTACGATAATGTAATGATTGTGATGAAGAGAGAAAAACATGCCGGAAAACCCTCCAGGGTCGCAGAAAAATCTTGTTAAGAATTTTATTATGGTCTATCGTTTGCGTCGACACAAAATGAACCTCTTCAACGATTAACGGGAGTCCCTATGACACACAACAGAGAATCCGGTTCAAGATTTTCAGGTGCCACCAAATATGTTCTCGACAGCGAGCTTGCAGCCATCGTCAATGTTTCCATGGCGTTGGAGATGCCGCTCCTTCTCAAGGGTGAGCCCGGCACGGGTAAAACCATGCTTGCCTACGCCATTGCCGAAAACCTTGACATGCCCCTCATCACCCTCAACGTAAAATCCAGCATGAAGCTTGTGGAGGCCCTTTACCAGTACGACACCCTGACCCGGCTCAACGACAGCCGGTTCGCAGATTCAAGCCGGGACGTGAGCAACATCGACGACTACATCAAGATGGGCAAGATCGGCCAGGCCTTTACGGCAGACAAACGGTGCGTGCTGCTCATCGACGAGATCGACAAGGCCGATACCGATTTCCAGGACGACATGCTGGATGTGCTGGACCAGATGCAGTTCGACATCATGGAGACCGACCAGACCGTGAAGGCGGTCAACCGTCCGGTGATCATCATCACCTCCAACGCCAAGAAGGATCTTTCCGATCCCTTCCTGGGCCGGTGTAATTTCCATCATATCGCCTTTCCCGACCCAAAGATGATGCGAAAGATCATCGAAATTCATTTTCCAGGGATAGACAAAACCCTTGCTGAAAACGCCATTAAATCGTTTTACACCATGCGGGAGCTTGAAGGGGTGGAGAAGAAGCCGGCCACCCGGGAGCTGATCAACTGGTTCCGGGCCTTGAATGCTGATCCCGACTTTCGGTCCAAGGATCTTGTCAAGGGCGAATTGCCCTTTCTCGGGGTGCTGTTCAAGAAGAGCCCTGACTATGAACGGGCAAGAAACATCGGCTCCAGGCGACGGCTCTTCTAAAAAGGCGGGGATGAACCATGTTCATACATTTCTTTTATAAGCTCAAGGAGGTGGGGGTCCCGGTCTCCCCCACGGCCTTTCTCACCCTCCAGAAGGCCCTGGACAAGGGCCTGGTTACCTGCCTGGACGATTTCTACACCACGGCCAGGGCCATTCTGGTGAAGAGCGAGCGCTACTTTGACCTCTATGACCAGGTGTTTGCCTTCTGTTTTGAAGGGATTCAGCTGCCGGACAACGACGGGTTGGAGGTCGATGCCATGGCCCAGGCCATGCTGGATGAGTGGCTAAAGAATCCTAAAACCCTCGCCAATGCCCTGGGAGTGGATGAGTCCACACTGGCCGACCTCACCCCGGACGAGCTCATCGATTATTTTAAGGAGCGGCTTAACGACCAGAAGAGCCGCCACGAAGGGGGTAACAAGTGGATCGGTACCGGCGGCACCTCCCCTGTGGGCCATTCCGGCCATCACCCGGGCGGGATGCGGGTGGGGGGCGAGTCCCGGAACAAGTCGGCGGTGAAGGTGGCCAATGAGCGGCGCTACAAGGACTATTCCGGCCGCGGACCCCTGACCCAGGCCATGATGGGCGAGGCCATGAAGCGGCTTCGCAATCTAGTGCCCTCCGGCCCCAGGGACCAGGTGAACGTGGACGAGACCATCTATCGGACCATGAAGAACGCCGGCGAGATTGAACTTGTGTTTGACCGCTCCATGCGGGATCGGCTCAAGGTGATCCTTGCCATCGACAACGGCGGGTGGTCCATGGATCCCTATATCTCCATGGTCCAGACCCTGTTTGACTATGCCCGGGCCCAGTTCAAGGAAGTGAAGACCGTTTTTTTCCACAACACCATCTACGACCATGTGTGGGAGGATCCCCAGCGGTACAAAAAACCCATGAAGATTGATGATTTTATCAAGCGGGATCCCGATACCCGGTTCATCGTGGTGGGGGACGCCAGCATGGCGCCCTACGAACTCATGTCCCATGACGGCTCCATCCACATCCGGGAGCGAAGCGGCAAGCCGAGCATCGAGCGCCTTGGCTACATATCCGAGACCTTTGACCACTCCGTGTGGCTCAATCCCGTTCCCGAGTCCATGTGGGGGTACACCCATTCGATCATGGCCATCTCAAAGATCTTTCCCATGTTCGAGCTCTCCCTGGACGGGCTGGAACAGGCCGTGACCCGTCTCATGGAAAGGTAGGACCGGCACCCTGATTGCGCCTTGGTGGGAAGGCGCTTAGAGGGCCACGTTAAAGAGTTTGCAAGTGGTTGTCCAGACGGTTTCCGAGAGGGTTTCAACATCCTCTCCCCGGACCTGGGCAAGCCGTTCCATGACGTGTCTTACAAAGGCGGGTTCGTTTCGACGGACCTTGTTCTTTTTGGGGGCCGGGGTCAGATAGGGGGCATCGGTCTCGATGAGGATGCGGTCCATGGGGATCAGGGTGGCCAACTCCCGGAGCTGTTCCCCCCGCTGCTTGATGGTGAGAATGCCCGTGATCCCGATGTGGAACCCAAGGTCAAGGTAGCGGAACATTTCCGCTTTTGTGCCGGAAAAGCAGTGGACCACCCCTTGGTTCTCCTTGAAATTAAAGCCCTCCAGCACCTCAAGGAATCGTCCTTGGGAATCCCGCTCATGGAAGATCAGGGGCAGGCCCAGCGCGTCGGCTGCTGCCATCTGCGCTTCAAGACATTGCTCCTGGTCCTTTTGGGGGGAGTGCATCCGGTTGAAGTCAAGGCCCACCTCGCCCCAGGCCCGGACACAGGGATTTTCTGCCATACGTTTTAATGCCGCCAGGGTTTCGTTGGAGCAATCCTTGGCGTCATGGGGGTGGATGCCCACGGCGGTAAAGAGGTTGGGTCGATCTTTGGCAAGCGCAATGGCCTTTTTCGAGGTGGTAAGGGTGACCCCGGCGATCATCATGGCATGGACTTCCGCTTCTTCCGCCCGGGTGAGCATGGCGTCGAAATCGTCGTCAAAACAGGGGTCGTCAATGTGGCAGTGGCTGTCAAAGAGCCTCATCTCTATCTTCCTTGTGTAATGGTCAAAAAAACATCCATTTTTACAGCATAACACGTCCAATATCAAGGAAAGATCGGTTTTGAGCGGGAAGAAAAACCTTCCGGCCTAGGATTTTATTCTTCCCTTGAACCCATGGCGTGATAAAGTGCCCCTGTTACATGGGGTAACCGCAAGAAAAACAAATTTTTACCACATGAGAATTGTATATGGGATATATCAACCACGCTAAACTCATACAAACCATAGTCGAGCAACGCCCTTTCGACTCCAAGGACCTTTTGTCGGATCTCAATCCAAATAACATCATAAAAGCCCTTGAACGGTCAAAGGGGGGGCTTCCACAGCCGATAAACGTAACCTCCGAACCCAATGAAGAAGAAAATTTGGCCCAGGTGCCTGCCCGGGACAAGGAACGCCTCATGTCCCTGTGCAGTCAACTTAAGTTGCGGCCCCTGGAGTTGCTGCCGGAGCTCAAAGCCATGCAGGCCCGGTATCCGAATGTTCCGACCATTTCCAATTATATCGGGATCACTTACATCGCCAGCGGCCAGGAAGATCTTTATCTGTCCACATTGTGGGAGACCCGGGAACGATTCCCCGATTACCTGTTTGGGAAAATATCCCTGGCGGAATACTATCTCAACAACCAGAACCATCAACAAATTCCCCATGCACTTGGGCGAAAGCTGGAACTCGGGCAGCATCGCCCGGCCGGGGAGGCGTTCCATATCAGTGAAGTCAGGGCTTTTTTCAGCATGATCGGTATCTATTTCGCCCGGACAAACAAAATCACCCGGGCGCTTTTCCATTACTGTGTGCTGGCGGATCTTGACCATGACCATCCTGTGACCCAACGATTGGGGGATGAAATCATTTACAAAGAAGTCGCCAAGCTTAAAAAACGTTTTGCCAAAAGCCTCTGAGTGATGGTGGCACTCTTTACCGACAAAAAAAATAATATCCACGATCAATAAAGGAATAAAAGATTCATGATCACAGGAGAAGTCAAAAATAAGATTGATCGAGAAAGGAAGGTGTTTGAATCTTTTGCCCATAAAATGAAACCATTCGGTTTATAACACACTTATACACATCCAACGTAAATGTTCGGCTTAGTCATTCATGCTGTAAAATCTGATTGTTCTTCAAATCAAAAAACTACGGGACACGAA
>JAEINR010000078.1 GCA_016342325.1 Desulfobacterium sp. | reverse complement strand
TGTTAAAACACCGGGCTTGTCCAACAACCGGATAAGATCGTGGTTCGTTCCTCACACGATCTATCCTTATTCGATAGCGCTGGTGGCCGACAGGAGGGTCCCAGCCGTGTGGACGGTCATCCAGGAATATTGCCACAGCTTGGCGGTTTGGGTCCCCCGGTCCAGGCGCTGCTGGATGAAATCGATCCTGTCCTTCATTTCGCCGGTGTCGCCGGCCCGGGCGGGATGGGGGGAAAACCAGAATAAACAAGACATGATGAAACAGACGATGGTTACGCAACTACCCTTCATAACACCTCCAGAATATGCGTTAATGGTCCGGTTTGATCCTTTTCCAACAACTGCGAGAATCCTTGCAAAGGGGTTTAAAAATGTCAATAAAAAACTGACCAGTCAGTTTTTTATTGACACCGCCGCAACTCTTTCTTACTATCCCGTCAATGCCCGGAAAAAGTTTCGGGCCCCAGATGAACATCTTCCGGCACCTTTAAAAACCGGGGGATAATGGACCCTTAAAACGGAGGTGATCATGGGCAAACCCGGATACGCCCTAGGCCAATACCATGATACACATAAAATCTACGAACGGCTCAATGCACTGATCAGCCAGCCCATCCGCACCCTTCGCAGGGATGCACTGGAAACCTATCTCGGCTATTTTGAAAATAACTGCCAGGCATCCAAGACACTGGCAGGCCAGGCGGAAAAAGTCATTCCCGGCGCAGTGCAGCACAACCTGGCATTTAACTATCCCTTTCCCCTGGCCTTTATCAAGGCCTCCGGCGCTTACCTGACGGATGTGGACGGCAATCAATACATTGACTTTCTCCAGGCCGGGGGTCCCACGGTCCTGGGAAGCAATCCCCCAGGTGTCCGGGAAAAAGTCATTGACCTGCTCAATACCTGCGGACCGGCCACCGGCCTTTTCCATGAGTATGAACTGAAACTGGCCCGGTTCATCTGTGACCGGTTCCAGGGGGTGGACATGTTCCGCATGCTGGGCAGCGGCACCGAAGGGTGCATGGCTGCGGTGCGGGTGGCCCGGGTGGCCACAAAAAAGAAGCACATCATTAAGCTGGGCGGGGCCTACCATGGCTGGAGCGACCAGCTCTCCTACGGCAATCGTATTCCCGGCGTCGGATTCCTCGAATCCCACGGCATTCCCCTGTCCTGTTTCAAATACACCCATGAGGTGTTTCCCAATGACATTGATGCCCTGGAACGGCGGCTCAAATGGAACCGATTCCGGGGCGGTACGGCTGCGGTTTTCATGGAGCCCATGGGACCCGAATCCGGCACCCGACCCCTGGATTACGATTACAACGCCCAGGTCCGGGACCTGTGCACCCGGTACGGGGCCCTCCTGGTGTTTGACGAGGTGGTCACGGCCTTTCGCATCGGCATTGACGGGGCCCAGGGGTATTTCAACGTCACCCCGGACCTCACCGTGTTCGGCAAGGTGGTGGCCGGGGGCTACCCTTCCGCCGGCGGACTTGGGGGCAAGGCCGAATATATGGCCTGCCTGGCCGGGGGCCTGGGGGGCAAGAAGTCAAAGAAGGCCCACGTGGGGGGAACCATGGCGGCCAACCCCTTAAGTTCTGCAGCCGGGTATTATACGGTGAAGATGATTGAAGAGACCAATGCCTGCGAAAAGGCCGGCAGGGCCGGGGACCGGTTGACCCAGGGGCTTGACGCCCTGATCGCCAGGTACGACCTGCCCTTTGTGGCCTATAACCAGGGATCCATCTGCCATTTGGAAACCGTGGGCACCATGCTCTTTGACATCAGCCTGTTCCGGCCCTGGGAGATCCCGGCCAAGCTCAAGGAAATCCATGCCCGGAAGGAGGTCATGACCCACATGGGGGCGGCCTACATGGCCGAAGGGTTGGTGACCCTGGCCGGCAGTCGGCTTTACACCTCCGCCGCCGACACCGACGAAATCATTGACCAGGCCCTGGTCCGTTTTGAACGGGTATTCAGGAACATTGAAGGGGTGACAATATGACAAAACAGGAGATAAACCATGGAACTTGATGAGGCCCGGGAGGCGGTATACCGGGCAGGACTTGACTTGGTAAAAGAGGGGCTGGTGGCCCGAACCTGGGGCAATATCAGTGTCCGCCTGGACGACTATCGATTTGTAATCACCCCCAGCGGACGGACCTATGAAACCCTGAAACCCGGGGAGATGGTGGTAGTAAAGATGGGGGATCTCTCCCATGAAGGAACCATCAAGCCCTCTTCGGAAAAGGGGATGCATGCAGCGGTCTACCTGGGCCGCCCGGAAATCACCGCCGTGGTCCACACCCACCAGCTCTTTGCCTCCACCGTGGCAGCGGCCCGCAAAGGAATCAAAGGACTGTCCAAAGCCCATGCCCGGGTCCTGGGATCCGGCGTGGCCTGTGCCGCCTATGCCCTGCCCGGCAGCAAAAAGCTGAAACGGGCGGCGGCGACGGCCCTTGAAGGGGACCGCAGGGCAGCACTTCTGGCCAACCACGGGGCGCTTTGCATCGGTGAAACCATGGCCGAAGCATTTGATGTGGCAAAGACCCTGGAAGCGGCCTGTGAATGCTTTATCGCCCAGTCCTTTATGGAGAAATACGAAATTAAGGGAACCGATCTCCCCAGTACGGAACAGATGCACAGGTTCTACCTTGAAAAGGAGATTTAACATGGATATTCAAACAGCCGGCCAGGAATTAATTGCCCTTTCCAAACGCCTCCTTGCCCAGGGGATTGCCCATGACTGGGACGGATGCCTCAGCGCCCGGGTCCAAAACCTGCTGGTGATCACCCCCGAAGACATTCCCCTGTCACGACTCACCCCAGAAGATCTGAGCCTGGTGGAACTAAACACGGCCACCCATACCCGGGGCCCCCGACCGGATCGCCGTTTTGCCCTCCACCTTGCCGTATATGGAAAAAGAAAAAAGTTCAATGCCTTGATCCATGCCCAGAGCCTATCCGTGGTAACGGCTTCGAAAAAAGGCCTTACCGTACCGCCCCTGCTGGACGACATGGCGCAACTGGTGGGGGTATCGGCCAAGGTGGCCCGGCACTGGCCCCACCGGGGCCCAGGCCCGGTGATCTCGGCCATGAACGGCCGGAATGCCGTTCTTTTAAGAAACAAGGGCGGCCTCTGCGGGGCGGGCACCTTTGAAGATGCCCATGCCGTGGCCCAGGTCCTGGAAAAAGGGTGCAAGGCTTTCATCGAATCCACCTTCCTTGGCGGGGGGGTCAGAATCAACCGGGTGGAAGCGGCCCTGATGCGCCTGGTATACCGCCTGGCCTATTCCGGACAGCACCTGAAAAACAGGTAATATCCAGGGTCTCAGCTCAGGCTTTGAGGAAACCCGAAGACAAAATCTCATGGAGGGTATCCACGGCTTTTTTCCGGCTGGTCTTCCGGGGATTAAGGAGGATATGGCTGCACACGGAATCAATGATGCCGGCAAGGGCAACAGCGGCCAGTTGCACATCAATGTCCTTGATATACCCCTTTGCCTGGCCCACGGTGAGTAGCTCGGCAATGAAATCGATGAACCGGGTCCGGACCTTCCGGATCTCTTCCAGGACCCCATCGTCAATGCCCGAGGAGATTTCGTTGAAGCAGATCAGGGTAAGATCATTGTGCTTTATATGGAGCCGGACCATGGTGGAGACCAGCAGGCGAAAATGGTCTGAAAAGGGCAGGTCGGAAACCAACTCTTCCCGGACCTGGCTGATGATGGTTTCCATTCCCTCGGTAACCGTTGCCGAGAACAGCAGGCTTTTACTGGAAAAATTGTAGTAGAGGGTGCCCTTGGCCACCTGGGCTTTGGTGGCGATTTCATCCATTTTGGCCTGGTGAAAGCCTTTCTGGGAAAAAACCGCAGCTGCGGCAGTAATGATTTTCTTTCGTTTGATGGTGCTTTTTTTTTCAGTGTTCATGGGTCTCCGCTCTTTACCGATTTTCTCTCGACATCCCCGTTTCTTCTACATCATTTCCCTGGATAAATCAATTTTTTACCATGGCCTGTTGATTCAATTGCCTGAACAATTTTTTGTTATTTGCATAGAGGGTTTTGAACGTTTTAAAATTCCGGTCATACATGGGTTTGAATTCCGACCGGGGCCCATAGGTGTTTTCCACCTTGATCAAGGGCTTGGCCGATTCAAAGGAGGGCATGTGGCCCAGGCCCACGGCGCAGACGACAGCGGCCCCGGCAGCGCCTGCATCCTGGGGGTTCTCAATGGTTTCGATACACCGGCCCGTGACATCAGCCATGATTTGGCACCAGACCGGGGATTTGGCCCCGCCCCCCACAAACCGGAGCGTACGTTGCCTGGGAATCCGTTTTTCCATGGCCTCCAGCATCCATCGCTTGTGAAAGGCCACCCCCTCGAGGACGGCCCGGATCATTCGGCGCTTTCCCGTATTCATGCCGATATTGAAAAACATGCCCCGGGCATGGGCGTCTTCCCTGGGGGCCCGGTTACCGTGGAGCCAGGGGGTGAACAGAAGATCTCCCGCACCCGGCGGGGTTTCTTCCACGGCCTGGTTCAAAAGGGAATACAGGGCGCCAAGCGCTTCTGTAGGGGTGTCATGGGTGCTCCCGTCCATGTACACGCCAATGGCATCCATGGCCAGGTGATCCCTCACCCATTGGAGACAGGCCCCGGATGTTTCCTGCTCGGCAACAAAATTGTACCGGCCGGGAATGGCCCCCAGGATCGCAGCCATGTAGTTGGTAATGTCCACATACCGTTTGTCCACGTTGGAGACCACCCAGCCCGAGGTCCCCACATAAATATGGGTATCATTGGGATTCAGGCATCCCGAACCAATGGTGGTGAGGGTGACATCCCCTCCCCCGGCAAACACCGGGGTCCCCGGGCTTAAGCCCAGGTCCCGGGCGGCTTGCCCGGTGAGGCCCCCCACCACATGGGTGGCATCCACCACCCGGGGAAGGTGATCCATATTCACCCCGAATTTTCTACACAGCCCCGGATGCCACCCTTCCCTGCCCTTCCGGGTGTCGTATATAAAGGTGATATGGGCCGAATCCCGGGTCATGGCAATTTCGCCGGTGGACCGCAGAATCAGATAATCTTTGACATCCAGCCACTTGTGGGTCCTGGAAAAAATTTCCGGCTCATTGTCCTTGACCCAGTGGTATTTCCACAGGGGGTCCTTGGGGCTGGCGGCAATCCCACCGGTGATGCGAAGGGTATTGAGCAGGGTGAAGGCATTCATGTTGTTGATGCGAAGGAGCCCCCGGTGCAAGCCCTTTTCAATCTGTTGAACGGCCCGGCCGTCAAGGTAGATCATGGGATTTCTCAAGGCGGTCCCCTTTTTGTCCACCAGGATGGACCCCTGCATCTGGCAGCAGAAGGATACCCCCCTGATTTGGGACGGGTCCAGGCCGGTCCGGGCAAGCACGTTTCGGGAGGATCTGCCCAGGCCGTCCCACCAATCCTCTACCCGCTGCTCAGCCCCGCCGTCGTCCGTAATGTGCAGGGGATATTCGGCAATATCCGAACCGACCTTGGTCAGGGTCTTGTCAATGCGATAGATACAGGTTTTGCATCCGGTGGTTCCCACGTCATAGGTTAGAACATGTACGGGCTGGTCCACGTGTCCTCCTTTTTGCTGACAGGCGTATGGCTGATCCCACTCCAATTGACGCCGACTTTACCGATTCAAATTAGAAACAGGCGCTGTTCATATGCGAGACGCGATAATTTTATTTCACCATATCTGCGGGACGCCAAGGTGTCAATAAGAATACTGACCAGTCAGTACAAAAACATTCAATATCGCCGTTGACAGAAAAACAAGGTCCGGGTAAAGTGGCAGGCCAATACTGACCCTGAATAAAAGGCTGTTCAATGACACCCATTGCTGCATTTTTTGATTTTGACAGGACCCTGGTTGACGCAGACAGCCAGAGAACGGAGGCCCTTTCCCTGGCAGGAAATCCCCCGGTCCCTATTTACCCCCTTCGCCTGCTCAAAGCGGCGGCAGCCGGTCCCCTACATAAAAGGGCCCTGATCAGCCACGATCAATATAACCGGATCTATTTAAGCACCTACAAGGGCATTCCCCTGTCTTTCCTGTCCCGTCTCGGACAAACCCTTTATCGTAAAAAACTTAAGCCTCTGTTATTCCCGGAAATGGCCCAGGTCATCCAGACCCACAGGGAGCAAGGCCATTTGATTATTCTTGTCTCTGCAACCAGCCGCCATCTTCTGGAACCCTATGTCCGGGATCTGAAACCAGACGCATGGGCAGCCACGAAAATTGCAACGGATCCCGCGGGCGTCTGTACGGGAAATCCTTTGGGAGAAATATGCCTAGGACCTGAAAAAGCCCGGATCGTTGAACGGCTTGCCCGGAAAATGGAGATCGACCTTTCCCGGTCCCACGCCTATTCAGACCACCATGCCGACCTGGAATTCCTTGAAACCGTGGGCCGGCCCGTGGCCGTCAACCCCACACCAATGCTGGCAGGAATTGCCGCCCAACGAAACTGGGCAGTCAAGAGGCCCCACTGCCAAGCCAAGGCTTTCGAATTTTGACTTTTTTTAATCCAAGCCATGGCCTCCAATGGTTGACTTGCCCCATGAACGCTTGTAGTATTGATATAGGTCTTCGCATATGAATTGATATTCGTTCTTACGAATAAAAGTAAAGCGCGTATCAGCTCAGGTGCGAACATCTATAACGATAGCGACATAGCATATTCCATCTGCAGTTTATCCCCCTCCCGTTGACCTTTGATCCACCCCCCGGACCCAATGTCGTTTATTAGAAGATTACTACCTCTTTGTACCGCCAGGAGTTGCCATGGGCGATAAAAATCAACATAAAATATTCAAAGCCATGGAGAAGCCCGGGTTTTACCCCCATCCGGTCCAGCAGATAGAAATAAGGGACACCCACATCTCAAAGGTGTTCCTCACCGGGGAGTATGTCTATAAGGTCAAAAAGCCCCTGGACCTGGGATTCCTGGATTTTTCCACCCTGGAAAAACGGCGGTTCTACTGTGACCGGGAAATCAGTTTAAACCGCAGATTAACCCATGATATCTATCTTGACGTGGTTGCCATCACCTTGAACAATGACAAATATGGCCTTGGCAAAGGAGGCCGAACCGAGGAATACGCGGTCAGGATGCGTCAACTTCCCCATGCAAGGTCCTTGCAGCAAATGATAAAAGCCCGAAAGATCACCCAGGCAGATATGGCCGACCTGGGCCGGCAACTTGCCCAATTCTACATGGAGACCCCTGAAAGTAAGGATCTTGGGGTCGAGGCCCCATGGCAGAACGTTTTTGATGCCTGCAACGAAAATTTCAGGCAAACCAAGCACTTCTGCAACACCTTGCTGGACAGGGAAACCTGGGAAACCATACAGGGCGCGACAATCTCCTTTTTAAAAGGACACAGAACCCATTTCATTCATCGGTTCAATGCCGGTAAATTCCGGGACTGCCACGGAGATCTTCGCACCGGGCATGTATACTTTACGGACAAGGGGATCCAGATCATTGATTGCATTGAATTCAATGACCGGTTACGCCACATCGATGTGATCAACGATCTGGCCTTTTTGTTGATGGACCTGGACTTTCATGGAGAGCAAGGACTTGGGGATTGCCTCTTGAACGCGTTCCTTAGGCAGACAGATGATACAAAGGCATTTTTAATGATGGCGTTGTATAAATGCTACCGTGCGTTTGTGCGGTGTAAAGTCAATTGCATTTTACTTAGCTCAAATGAGCTTCAAGCAAAGGAGACGGCGACGGCGAAAAACCATGCACTCAAATATCTTGACCTTTCCTACCAATATGCGCTCCAGTTTTCCCGACCCCGCATCTGGGTGGTTTGCGGCATGCCTGCCACGGGCAAAAGCACCATTGCCAAGGCCCTGGCCCAAATTCTTGAAATCGAGCCCATCAGATCCGATCGGGTGCGCAAGAAAATCTTTGGCCTGAAGCCCCATGAAAGCGGCGGGGAGGTATTTGAAGAAAAGATATATTCCGCCTCGGCAGGTTCCCTGACCTATGGCAAGCTTCTCTGCCTGGCCCAACAGGAGATCGCCAACGGCCATTCCGTAATCCTGGACGCAACGTTCAGTCGGGCAAAGCATCGTGAACACCTGATTTCGTTAGCAAAAGGCAAGGGGATTAAACCGATTTTCCTGGAGTGTACCGCACCAGAGGAAACGATCAAAGAACGGCTTATGGGGCGAGAATCAACACCATCGATCTCAGATGCCAGGCTTGACCATTTTGAATCGTTCAAAGCCCGGTACGAACCATTCGCCTGTGATGAAAATGCCCGTCATATCCTGGTGGATACCACCCTTCCCCTTGATAAATGCATCAGGCAGATATTAATCCGGGCCTTTAGAAAAGAAAAAAACGACCCGGTACAAGGAGGTAGATATGTTTAAGACTATTCTGGTTGCAACCGACAGGGTCACCCATGTTGACACCCCGGTATTGACCGCCATTGACCTGGCAGATCAATATCAGGCCCGATTGAACGTCCTCCATGTCCTGGAATCCGCGTCCACGAACAACCGAAACCTGGTTAAACATTTTAAGACCCATGAAGAGTTGGAGGTCAACCGCGACTACCTGGAAGAGATAAGAGAAACAATGGAGAAGACCTATGGTTCTGTGCTGACCGAATCTGGGAATAGTGGGTTGAGCATCTCAACCGGCTATCCCTGGGAGGAGATCCTAGGGCTTGGGCGTAGAATAGATGCCGACCTTATCCTCCTGGGCCCCCACGCGGGCAAAGCGGAAGAAAAAGGTGTCATCAGGGTAGCGGGAAAGATTGGGAGCACGGTCCTTGGGGTCGTCGCCCGCCAGGAGTGCCCGGTGATGATCGTCAACAAAATCGTTCAAAAGGAGAAACTCAAGTTCAGGAAAATCCTTGTTGGCATCGACTTTTCCGTGGCATGTGAATGTGCCCTCGGCTTTTCCGCAAAACTGTCCAGGAGTTTTAATTCCACCCTGTATCCGTTTTTCATGCTTCCCATCCCCCCCTATCCCAAGTATGGCCGATCCGATTACGAAACAGACATGGATCTGTTAAAGCAAAAGCTTACGGATTTCTGCCGGACCTATCTGGACGGTACAGCCCATGAATACAAGATGTGGGCAGGCGTCCTGCCCCATGGGGAGATCTTGAAATGCGCCGAAAAGATCGATGCAGACCTGATCATCCTCGGGTCCCACACAAGGGAGCGTGCCGGGAAATGGTATGGCGGAAGTGTTGTGGAACGGGTCAGTTTCAAGGCAGACTGCCCGATCTTTGTGGTCAATGACCCCAAGGCGCTTCAAAAGCTGCAAGGAATCCAAATTCCGGATTCAGATGGAAGAGAGGCCAAGTACCGCTCCATCCATCTGTTCAACAAGCCCCCGGGGAAACAGTGACCAGGGATAAGCAGAACTCATATTCATTCTATCTTCATGGTCAAATGAGCAAAACGGCTCATTTAATAAAAGTATTGACCTCATGCCTAGTCCATACTATAAGCAGCCCCATGAAAAACGCATAACCACATATCATTTGTTTCGAATCCAATAAAAGCAATCCGTATTATTGCAGGCAATGCCTGTTCGTATGCTTAATGCATATCTTAAACCGGAAAAATGAGGTTTTTCATGAACATCCAAGAACTAATTGCAACCGCACAAAAACCCGAAATTTACACCAAGGGTACCGCAACAATGTGGGTCGATGAGTACATATCCACCCAACTCCTTGAAACACACCTGAGTCAGGACATGGATCTTGCCAGCAGAAAAGAGACCACCATCTCTTCAACAATAGAATGGATACTGAACACGGTCCCTGGCGACAACCTGACTATTCTCGATCTGGGTTGCGGTCCGGGACTATACACAGAAAAGCTGGCTGAAAAAGGCCATAGGGTCACGGGCATGGATTTCTCCGCCAACTCCATCCGTTACGCCAAAGAATCTGCCGACAGAAAAGAATTAAACATCTCCTACGTACAGCAAAACTATCTGGCGCTGGAAGAAGAGAACAAGTACGATCTTGTAATGATCATATTCACGGACTTCGGCGTTCTTTCCCCGGATCAACGGGAAATACTCCTTGGAAAGATTTACCGGGCCCTGAAACCGGGAGGAAAATTTCTTTTTGACGTTCTCAATGAAAATTATCCTGCAAATGCATCAGGCCCAAAGGAGTGGGACGTCTCTAAAAAAGGTTTCTGGAGAAACAAACCTTACCTGTCCCTTTCAGAAACCTTCTATTATGAAAAACAGAAAGTGACGCTGAACCAACATATTATCATTGAGGAAACGGGAATAATGGATGTCTATCGTTTCTGGATACATAGGTTTTCCCATGCTGATCTTGATAAAATGCTTGCCTTGCATAATTTCTGCAACACAGAATGCCATGATCATGTACTCCCCGGGTGCCATTTGTACCGGTCTGAAGACGTAACCTTCTGCATTACTGAAAAATAGAGGACTTGACCCGGTGCATGTTTCAAACAGGCACCGGGTCAGCCTGAAAGCGCTGGGTCGCCCGAATGGGAAAATCCTTGGGAAGTCTACTGAATATGGCGGTTCAATGGACCGTCGGGAATGACACGGCTTACTTATGCCACCAGTCTTTAATGGAATCTTTAAGCATTGCATGCCGTGGTTCATAGGCTGCGGCAACCACTTCATTGTACCCCGCGATCACGGAATATCCGTAGGTGGGGCTTGTCGGATCAAGACCGACCCTGAGGAACGCACCGGTATGAATATTATTGTTTGTCGGATCTTCAGGGTGGGGAGGCGTATCACCGTCAGTCGGATCATCATACTGGGCATGGTACTCGTCAACCAGCATTAAAAAAGAATCCCGCTGCAAAACCACCGGGACAGGCGTTTCGTTGAATTCGGGTATGAATATTGAATTAAAGATTGCATTGGTATTTCTTGTTTTATTGGTGAGTTTGGCATTCAGGCATCCTGTGGTGCGGATGAGATCCCCGGAAAAATGTCCTTCCATGCTGTTGGTTCCGATAATTATATCCGTCAATTTCTTATGGGGGGAATTGATATCATCGTATTTCAGCATAACCGTCAACCCATCAATGACCAAAGGATCTGTCGGGCTTTTTCCTATTCTTAAATTTTCAATATTAAGATCCCAGTCAAGGTTATTGGTATTTTTTGTCCGGGCGGTTGAAAAGGCTTCACCCAGCATGTCTTTGTCATTGAGCCCCTGTTTTCCGTCTACATAATATTGACCCAGCATATTCTTATACTTGTACATGTAATAGTCGTCATCGGTATAGGGAAATTTTTTCCCATGGTATAAAAAATAGGGCCGGTCAGCGTAAATCACGTCACCGGTATCAAGATCGATAATATCAAATGTGTCATCTTTATAGACCACCTGGGGATCGCGTTTGGCTATATCTGAATAGATAGGGAGAAACTTACGGGTTGTCAGGTCCTCTTTGTAATAATAACCCATTTTTACGGAATCGATCTCGCCATAAAGTTCAAGATGGAGGTCAAAATTAAATACAGCCGTGGTGCCGCCGATCACTGAGAAATTAACACCGCCCATTCCAGTAACGGCTTTAAGCTCTGCATCCGTCAGTATCTCCAGTTGCCCATGGGAAACATGGGGAGATAAAAGACAAAGCGAACACAATAACAAAAATACGATGGAAGAAACGCTGAATTTTGGCATTTGGGCCTCCCTATAGATTATTCAGCCAATCAAGCTGAGCAGGATGAATCTGTCCTTTTAAACTGCCGTCACTGCGGGTATAGCCACCCGGGAATTCAATTTCACAATGCTTTATTTTGATCCCATCAACGGCAATAGGGCCGAAATCGGATCCTTCCCACCCTTTCGACGATTCAATCCTGATGGATCCGTCGATACCGGTGTTCAATGAAATAAAGCTTCTACCATCTACGGTGGCAAAATTTAATGACAGGGGATTTGCCACAAGCCCGACCGGATCTAAACTGCCGTCCTGATCATTATTGGTATTGCCCAGATGGGAAACAAGCTCCTGTTCATTTATATTATCGGCATAGTCAACCTGGTTGAGGTTGCCGAGAAGGAAATACCCCCGGTGCATGTGGTGTTTAATATCACTCCCCCAGCCGGACGTATCAATTCCAGGGCCTAACGGATCGCCTGTATCGGCCACATGATTGGGAAGGACCTGGTTAAAAGCCTCTCCAAGGTGTATGCCTGTAACCTCGAAATCAGGATTTGAAGCTTTTCCTTCCCCATGGAGTTTAAATTCATCTATGGTTAAACGGGTGCGTATTTCCGCACTGATGCCGCTAATGCGTTCCGGAAAGAGTGTCAGGGCAGTGCCTGGCAGACTCTCACCGTCATGGATGAATTCAGGCATGGTCATTCCTGACACCCCCATATTACTCAAGTTCAAATCACAGAATTTAATGGTCGACCTTGAATAAAATGACGAGGTCAGATTTGACATTGAAACCTGGAGGACCTGAACCTTGTTATCCAGAGGGCGGGGAATATCATCTCCTATGGGCCAGTAGTATGGATCCTCCTGGAGGGTGTGAATGGACCCGGGAAGTCTCCAGCCAACGTACCAGTGCTCATACTTGTTGTCGCCTATCCCATCTTTTTTGCCGATATCCGATGCAAGCAGATGCTCGTCCGGAGCCATGTATGTGCCAATATCCATATGAAACTCACCATTCATTTCAGCAAAGCTCTCAAAGCTGTCCAAGGCCGCAGACCCTTGATAGGGTGTTGACGTTCCAAAAAGATCCTTGTTATCAACAGCCGTAAATTTATAGTAATCCGCTTTATAATAGACAGGGACATGGTCCACAACCACGGAAATTCCGCTCTGGGCATGGATCCCTTTTAACTCTGCATCATTAAGTATTTCCATTGCAACAAGGTCTCCCGGGGGAATAAGGAGCCAGGAAATCAATGCTGTTAGAATGGCTGTTATAGTCATTTTTTTCATAGGACCCCTCATGTATAAAGATCGTGATTCCCCCAGGTTTTTAAAAGAATGTTCTTTAACCCATCCGGAATCAGCGAACTTTTATACTTCTGTTGTGGCAACTCAATTTAGAATGGCTGTTATATGGAATTTATTATAGTTATACATCCATAATTCAACATTCAATACATATACTCAGTACACATATCAAACCGACCCACGAAAATGTGAACACTGTTCATTTACGATTCACACAATTAGAAATCCATGTCAAGGAAATAGTTCTTTTCCCTCCGACATGGGTAAGTCGGCCTTTCAATTAAACTACCATGGATGCAGAATAACGGATTTAGTTGATGAAGTGCACGCTAAAAGCGATGAATGGACGATGGGGGCGATGAATGGACGATGGGGGCGATGAATGGAAGAAAAGAACCTACATCTTCTTGAAAAGGTGGGCATAGTTCCGGCTCACCGGGAGCATCTCTTCGGAATGCCGCATCTTGACAAGGTACTTCCCGGTCAAAGAAGGACTCACTTTGTCAACGGCTGCGATATTGACCATGGTGCTCCTGTGGATCCGCCAGAATTTTTTCGGATCAAGCTCGGTCTCAAGTTCTTTGATCGGCTTTTTAATGAGAAATTCAGCCTCCGTTGTGATGATCCGGGTATACTTGTCCTGGGCATTGAAAAAAAGAACCTCATCAACGGGCACCAGGTGGATGCTCTCCCGGTGCTGGGTCCTGATCCACTGGAGATACTCCTTGGGGCGGGTCTGGTCCAACCGTTCAAGGACCCGCTGAACCTTTGTGGAAAGCGCGTTTGGCTCGACCCTCCGGCTGCCGAGGCGTTGCTGGATCTTTTTCAGGGTTTTTTCAAGGCGGGTGGCTGTGACCGGTTTCAAAAGGTAGTCAACGGCCTCGGTTTCAAATGCCTCCACCGCATACTCGTCATAGGCCGTTACAAAAACCGGGTAACATGCCCCATGGGTCTTCCGGGCCACCTCCATGCCGGAGATGCCGGGCATGCGAATGTCCAAAAAAGCAAGATCCGGCTTTAGGGATTGAATGAGACCCAGGGCTTCGATTCCGTTTCTGGCCTCCCCCAGAATCTCCATGTCCGGCCACACCTGGGCAAGCCGGGTTTTAAGGTGGGCGCGAAGGGCTTCTTCGTCATCTGCGATAATGGCTTTTAAACGGTTCATACAGGCACCTCTATGGTAACAATCAGTCCCGAGGGAGTGTTCTCTTCAAAAGTAAGGGCGGCTTTATCCTCGTACAGGGCCTTAAGGCGATTCCGAATGTTTGTAAGGCCCACGCCCCAGTCATGGTTATTCTTGTGAAAGCAGAGCCCCGAGTCCTTCACTTCCATGGCAAGGCACCCTTTTTCATTCCGTACCGAGACCCATATGGCTCCGCCCTCTATTTTTGGCTCCAGCCCGTGTTCAATGGCATTTTCGACCAGGGGCTGGATCAACATGGGGGGAAGCGGCAGGTGCCGGAGGTACTCGGGCACCTGGATGGTAAAATCAAGCCGTTCCCCCATCCTGATTTTATAAATATTGAGATAGGCCTGGATCATATCGATCTCCTGGCCCAGGGTGGTGGTTTCCTTCCGGGTTTTTGAGAGGGTGACGCGAAGATAAGCCGTCAGATCCTCGAGCATATGCTTTCCTTTGTCAAGATCGGTTTCAAGCAATGTCAGAATATTGGAAAGGGTGTTGAAGAGAAAATGGGGTTCAATCTGGGCCTGGAGCACCCTCAGATTGGTTTCGACCATCTGTTTTTCAATGGTGAGCCGTTTGATTTTTTCCCGCTGGATCCTGGCAAGGGCATCGGAGATTCTTTTCTGGGAGGTGAGAATATACCTGAAAAGAAACCCGGTGATGATGCTCAGGATGATCACTTCCACAAAGACTTCTTTTCTGGGTTCGAAAAAAAGATGGACGTTTTTACCGGCCGCCAGGGTGCCAAGGAAAATACCCATGACGGCACCGGTGGCCATGGCGGCCATGGCAGCAGCCATCTGCACAAAGGGACTGGAACGCCTTAAAACATAGAGCACGGCAAAGGCGCCGCCAAACATGGTGGTACCGATGCTCTGGCCGATGATCATGTTGGTGACGAAGTCTTCCCCATAGTCAACAGCCGTGATCGCTACAACCATGGCCGTGACCAGAAGAACACTGGTGAAATATATTTTAATTACCGCCTGGGACTGCTTTACCATGGAAAACCCCGGTGCACCATCATGTAAACGTTGATATCAGCTTGTGTCCATCATTCACAAACCAGTACTGAATACCACTTATCCGTGTTGATTGCCAGAAACTATTTTACTAGGGCGACATACGGAAACCATACCCCCGGGTTGCAGGCGCGGCAGAGAAATGGTATCGCCTGCAACCGTGGCAAAAAGCGTCTGACGGTCCAGGGTGCATTCACCCTGCATCAATCAAACAAACGCCTCCGCAGGCGTGGCCATGATTGAAGCCGTGGTCTTTTTAACCGCCTCCATTTTCCCCAGGGCAACGGGAAGATGTGATTCCATATAGTATTCTGCCGTTGAGATCTGGCCCTGGTAAAAGGAACGATCCTTTTCTTTTACGCCGTTGCCAAGTACCGTTGAAGCGACATTGGCCCGCATGAGGTGGAGCCATGCCAACACAACATCACCGGCGACCTCTAGAAAAGGCGTTGCCGAGCCAAATGCGTCCAGGATTTTATCCGACATGGCCACACCACCCAGAATAAAGGCGGTCTCCCCCAGTTTGTCCTTGGCTGCATCCACCGCATCAGCCATGGCTTCGAGCGCTTTGACTGACCGGGCAGCGGTGACGGTTTTGCCCATCTCCACCAAAAGATCCATAAAGGGCTTACCTTTTTTCATGCCCAATTTTCTGCCCAGAAGATCCATGGCCTGGATACCGTTGGTCCCCTCGTAAATGCTTGTTATCTTGCAGTCCCTCAACAACTGCTCCTGGGGATACTCGCTAATGTATCCGTAGCCGCCGAAGACCTGGACCCCCTGGGTGCAGATCTCAAACGCCTTGTCCGAGGTGTAGGCCTTGACAATGGGGATGAGAAATTCCAAAAGCCCCCTGCATATCTCCTTTTCTTCGTCAGACACCGAGTCAAGCTCAGCCTTCTGAAAGCAGTCGGCCACATAGTAGATAAGGGTCCTCAATCCCTCCACATGGGATTTCATGAACAAAAGCTGCCGCCGGACATCAGGGTGGTTTATGATCTTTTGGCTGGGGGCATCGCTCTGGCCAAAGGCTAAAATATCGGGGGACTGAATGCGTTCGTTGGCGTAGGAGACGGCATTGGCATAGGAGGTTGCCGCCTGGCCAAAGGCCTGGACACCGCAGCCAAACCGGGCCTCGTTCATCATCAGGAACATGCCCTTGAGTCCTTTGTTCTCCTCGCCCAGCAACGTGCCGACACTGTTGTCAAGACTCAGGGAACAGGTGCAGTTACCGTGGAGACCCATCTTCTCCTCGATGCCGGTGCAGACAACGTTGTTGCTCTCTCCCAGGGAGCCGTCCGGATTGACCTTGATTTTGGGCACGATGAAAAGGGAGATGCCGGGGGTTCCCGAAGGCGCCCCCTCGACCCTTGCCAGCACCGTGTGGATGATGTTTTCCCCCAGATCGTGTTCTCCGCCGGAGATAAAGATTTTGTTGCCGGTGATGGAATAGGTGTTGTCAGGGTTTTTCACGGCGGTGGCGGTCAGGGCCCCGACATCTGTTCCTGCATCCGGTTCGGTCAGGAGCATGGTGCCGGTCCAGAGCCCTGCGAACATTTTTTTCACGTAGATCTTTTTCTGCGCCTCGGTCCCGAGTTCAAGGATCATCTTTGCTGCCCCATGGGTCAGTCCCGGGTACATGAGAAAAGCCATGTTTGCGCCGGTGAAAAGTTCCTGGGTCGCAGCGGTGAGCATCAGGGGCATATCCTGGCCGCCGTATTCCACGGGATCAGCCGTTGCAAGCCACTCCCCTTCGCAATAGAGTTTGTAGGCCCGCTTAAACGATTCCGGGGTTGAGACCTTGCCCTTTTCAAAGGCACATCCGTTATCACCGTCAATGTTGGTGGGCAGAATTTCCTTTACAGCCAAATTCCTTGCCTCGGACACGATCATGTTAACGGTCTTTTTATTGAATTCAGCAAATTTTTCGGTCTTTGAAAGATCTGCAATATTAAAAACGTCGTGGAGCAGAAATTCGATATCCTTGGTGCTTGTAATTGTCTGGGCCATGATTTCCTCGCTGTTAAGGGTTGTTAATTCAAATTCCGGCACCAGAATAAAAGAACCTGATGCCGGGTACAACGCCTAAGCGATGAACCAACTTATAGACCGACAGGCCGTCACTTATTCATAATGAACGGCAGGGTCAAGAAATCAATTACCCAGCATTTTTTGTTTGAGTGTGGCATCGGCCGGGCTGTCACAGAGCCAGATACCGAACAATGCCCTTTTGAATTCAAGCCCGGAAAATGTTCCCATCTTGATTCGGTTCTTGGATGCAGTCACGCCGGTTCCAGGGATATATATAAGGTCATAGATGTCCCCCACTTTTATCTCCTCTCTAAAAAGTACCAGCATCCGGTCAATCTCATTTTGAATGGACGCCGTATCTTCCTTGGTTGCTTTCATAAACCCTTCGGTCACCGCATCCACCATTTTTTGGCTGGTGATCAGGCTGGATACAATATGCAGCCGAATGGCCATGGGGCTGTTTGAAGAGATAATTAATTCCGGGTCGTGGCTTTTTTCCATCAGGTAAAGTCCACCCACATAGGCCTTGATAAAAAACTTGGTCCGATAGCCTGCACCGTTTAGTACAAGGGCATTTTCCCCGGCAGCAAGGGTGTCGGGAATGGACGTCTCTCCAAGCTCAAATCCAATGACCTGTGACGCGTTCAGCATTAAGCACAATACAATGATGATGATTCGTTTCATGGAAAGGTCTCCTTTTACAAACGCTTATTTGAATGGGGTTAATCGAAGATTCAATTAAATCGCTTTTGGAGAAAATTGCAACGATTATCTTCACTAAACGGCTGTGATCATGGGAACACGGCCCCTGCAGAACGTCACACCACAAACGAGACGTTAATGTATGGGTTTTTCATCAAACACAAATGTCTTCCATGGGCCTGCCGGCTCCCAGATTTCTCGAAGATCCCATATGACGGCCTGCCTGTCCTCACCAAGTATGGAACAGCGATATCGGTATACAAATGATGATGCCCGGGCATTGGCAGCACAATGGACCCATACTTTTTTATCCCATGCACCCTGCATCGTATCCACAAACATGTCGAAATCTTCAGTGGTGGGATTGAAGAAATTGACAGGGATATGGATATATCCCATGCCCAGTTCAGTGACGATGGCCTCTTCATCTTTTAAAGGGCTTTCTATGAATTCATAGGGCGCAAGATTGATGATGACGTCATAGCCTGCTTTCTGAATGAGTGGGAATTGGTTTTTCCCAGGTTGGCCCGAACAACTCAAGGTGTCGTTGATATTGAGGTAATTAAAAATATCTTCAACTGAGTTTTCTTTGTATTGCAGGGGGGTGTATTTACGAATCAGTGAACCAAAAAATCCAAGGGTTGTTTTAGCTGTGTTCAACATTCCGGTTGCTCCTTATCAAAATTGCATTTTTTTTGCCATTGTGGCTGTCTGAAATCCTTTTTCCCTGAGCTATAAATTAGGCAATGATCTGGATTATCTGGTAAATAATATCAACCTGGCGCTTGCCGATACCATTGAAAATAAATTGCGAGAATCATATGATGACGGAAATTGCAGTATTCCCCTTCCGGTTCTTGCCCATTCTATTTCAGCATCATTCAGTGGGCTCATAATATCCTGGTTCACCAAATTTCAAGCCATCGATGCCCATGGGTTTGCCACCTACATTCACCGAATAATAGGCGCATTAATCAATGCGTCTGTGGATGACCTAAATAGGATATAAAATTTTATAGTTTTATAATTTTCAAACAAGATATTTCATTTTTATCAAATAACTTGACTTTTAATTTTATCTATATTAATTTTTTTTGAGGGCAGATATTTGACAATGATTTCATCCATTTTAAGGAAGCAAAAGGAGATAATCTGATACAACCGATGACAAATTCCACCAACACTTTTCCAAGTTTCCCGAGAATAGAGATTGATCTTGGTAAAATATATAGAAACACAAAACGGTTAAGGAAACTGTTTCAGTCCAAGGGGATCTCCATGATGGGGGTTACCAAGGGTGTTCTTGGCAGTCCCCAGGTTGCCGCAGCAATGACCGCAGCTGGTGCAGACTTTCTGGCCGATTCAAGAATAGAAAATATTAAAAAGATCAGGGATGCCGGCATTCGGAATTCCCTGGTCCTCATTCGAACACCGTCCATGAGCAATCTCGAACAGGTCGTAAAATATGCGGATATCAGCTTTAACTCGGAGCTTGAGATTATCCGAATGCTGTCCGAGGAAGCCAAGATCCAGAATAAGATTCATCACATTCTTTTGATGGTGGACCTGGGGGATTTGCGGGAAGGTATTCTACCGGAGGATATGGCGCACACGTTTCGCAGACTGCTCACCTTTGACCACATCAAACCCATTGGTATCGGTACAAATCTTGGCTGTGTCGGCGCAATTCTTCCGGACCAGGATAAAATGGATGAACTCTCCGGAATCGCGCTTGCACTGGAAAAAAAATTCAATCTGGATTTCGATCTGATTTCCGGTGGAAATTCTGCAAATTATCCATGGGTCAAAAAAACGGAGCGGCTGGGAAGAATCAATAACCTTAGGATCGGTGAAATGATTTTTACCGGACGAAATACGGTTGACTATGAACGAATTGATGGACTTGAAACAGATACCAGTTGCCTGGTGACAGAAGTCATAGAACTCAAACAAAAGGACTCTCTTCCCCGGGGCACCGTCAGTACGGATGCGTTTGGGGATGTTCCGGCATTTTCCGATCGCGGTTCTATCAAAAGAGCCATTCTGGGAATTGGCCGCCAGGATGTACTGATCCAGGGACTCACGCCGGTGGCTGATATGGAAATTATCGGTTCCAGCAGTGATCATGTAATTGTTGATATAAAAGGGACAGATGTTAAAGTAGGAGATCCGATCCGGTTTCATCTGACGTATAGCGGACAGCTGTCGGCAATGGCCTCCACCTATATAGAAAAAGTATACTTAAATGCAAACCAGACAGAGAAGCGGATTAATCTTTGAATTAATATTTTAAAATTAGGATGACAAAATGGATCACTTTGAAATTGAAAAAAAATTCGGCGCAAACAACTACAAACCCCTGGATGTGGTTCTAAACAGAGGGGAAGGTATCTGGGTATGGGATATAGATGGCAAGCGTTACATGGATTGCCTGTCTGCTTATTCTGCGGTAAACCAGGGGCATTGCCATCCTGAAATCGTCAAGGCCTTGACCGAACAGGCGGGTAAGCTTTCTTTAACCTCCCGTGCCTTTCGGAATGATCAATTAAGCCAATTTTACACAGAATTATGCGACTTAACCAATTCCCATAAGGTTCTCCCCATGAACAGCGGAGCGGAAGCCGTGGAGACTGCAATCAAAACAGTCCGAAAATGGGGGTATACCACCAAGGGTATTGCAGAAGATAAAGCAGAGATCATTGTCTGTGATAATAACTTCCATGGCAGGACCATTACCATTATCAGTTTCAGTTCAGATCCGACTGCCAAGAAAGGCTTTGGTCCGTTTACACCGGGGTTTAAAAGTATTCCGTTTGGCAATGCAGACGCATTGAAAAATGCGATTACAAAAAACACCATCGCCTTTATGGTGGAACCCATCCAGGGAGAAGCCGGTGTGATCATACCGCCAAAGGGATATTTAAAAGAAGTCCGGCAAATCTGTAGTGAAAACAATGTGGTTTTGATTCTTGATGAAATTCAGACCGGACTTGGCCGCACGGGAAAACTTCTGGCAGAAGAACATGAAGGTATTGAGTCAGACATGACCCTGATCGGCAAGGCACTAGCCGGCGGCTTATATCCCGTGTCTGCGGTCCTGTCCAATACAGAGATCATGGATGTGCTCAATCCGGGTGAACACGGCAGTACTTTTGGCGGGAATCCTTTGGCCTGCGCTGTGGCAAGAGCCGCCCTCAAGGTGCTGGTCAAGGAAAAGATGATTGAAAACTCAGCTGCCATGGGAGACTACTTTTTAGAGGGCTTAAAAACCTTGAAAAATCCAATGATCAAAGACGTTCGGGGTCGGGGCCTGATGCTCGGACTGGAGTTTGTTCCGGAAAAAATAAATGCACGGGCCTATTGCGAAAGTTTGAAAGAGAATGGTCTTCTCTGCAAAGAGACCCATGATAACATTATCCGGTTTGCGCCGCCACTTGTGGTGACAAAAAAAGATATTGACTATGCGCTTGAAAAAATTCATAAGGTGATTGGTTGAGAACAATAGATATAGGAAATAAGCTATGGCTGATATGAAAAAACTGGATGCACTGGACAAAAAACTAATATACTATCTGAGCCAGGACGGTCGGATGCCGGTGAAAGAACTGGTCAAAAAGCTAGAGATCACGAGCCCCACCTTGCAAGTAAGAATTAAAAACTTGCTGCAGTCCGGTGTCCTTAAAATTGCCGGATTGATAGATGTCTTTAAAATTGACAAGTTGTTTATGGCGCTTGTTGCGATCCGGGTGATTGACGACGCAAAGATAGATGAAACCTTGAACGATCTGGCAGAACTTCCGGAAGTGGATAGTGTCTATGCCGTGACCGGACGGTATGATATCTTTGCAGAAGTCCTTTTTTCAAACAATATGGAGGAATTGTATAGTTTCATGTCCTCCAAGCTTCCCCGGCAAGGCAATATAGACCACAGCGAGTCTTTTGTTGTGATGAAGTCAAAAAAGAAGTGGACCCTTCTCCCGCCGGGTATAAATTTATAGGGGGCCTGTTACATCACCCCCTATTAAAGCACCTGACCTGCCATTGTATTTGTGTGTTCTCCCCTATGGATAATACTATGCCCCCCTAGGATCACATGCTCAATTCCTTTTGAGTATTGATGGGGGGATTCAAAACTTGCCATATCAGAAATGGTTTTGGGATCAAATATCGTGATGTCGGCAACCATGCCCCAGGCCAGGATACCGCGATCATTCAGTCCCATGATTTCAGCGGGCATTGACGTCATTTTTTGAATGGCCGTTTCCAGACCGATTACGTTTTCTTCCCTTACATACCTGCCCAGGACCCTGGGAATTGCACCATAATACCGGGGATGGGGGCTTCCTTTATGCAATTCCCCATAGGTTGCAGCGGCCCTGCCGTCACTGGCAATAATGGTCAAAGGATGCTGCATAATGGTTTTAATATCCTGGTCATCCATACAGAAAACCAGTGTTTCAACCGCTCCCTTCTCGGCAATTAACAGGTCAAATACAAAGTCAATCGGGTCGACATCCAGATCTTTGACGATCTGAGAGATGCGTTTTCCCTCAGCAAATTTATATTCGGCTGACTGTACAATGACAATCTGGACATTTTCCCAGGGCGCTGTATTATAGGCATGATTACCCGTTTTAATGGCCTGTTCTATTTCCCGGCGGATCTTTTTCCGTGTGAACGGATCGCTTAAATACGCCACCAGTTTTTGATAGCCTTCCGCCTGAACCCAGCTGGGAATATAATCCGTCAGGCCTGTTCCCCAGGCCGTATACGGATACTGGTCCCAGGAAAGACGGACGCCCCTTGAGATCGCGTTTTCCAGAAGGGAAAACAATTGTTTGGTTTTGCCCCAGTTGAATGTCCCGCCAAGCTTTAAATGGGAAATTTGAACACGACATCCCGATACTTCCGCCGTATGAATCGCCTCTTCCACAGCAGCGAACAAGGTCTGGGATTCTCCCCGGATATGGGAGGCATACAGCTTGTTTTTGCGCGCAATCACCCGGCACAGCTGGATCAATTCATCGGTATGACTGAGGGAATCCGGAATATATTCAAGCCCGGTTGACAGGCCGGCGGCCCCCTGGTCCAGGCTCTTTTCCAGCAAATCCTCCATGGCTTTCATTTCCGTTGACGTCGGTGCCGCGCTTTTCAGCCCCATCACAGCGCACCGCAATGTCCCATACCCCACCATGGGCATCAGGTTGATCCCCAATGGCAGGTTATTTAAATAATGGATATACTCGCCAAAGGTCATCCAGAATTTTCCAATTTCCCCAGGAGGCGCATAATTATAGGTTACGCCCAGGTGATCCTTTAAATAGGATAAAAAATCAGGGGTCAGCGGTGCTGCGCTCATTCCGCAGTTCCCCACAATTTCCGTGGTGATGCCCTGCCTGATTTTGCTTTCCGCTTTGGGATTGATTAAAATAGTCGTGTCCGTATGGGAATGAATATCAATAAATCCCGGACAGACAATCTTTTGTGACGCATCCAATAGGGTTGGACACTCTATTTCAAGGGACGGCCCGATCATTTCAATTTTTCCGTCTTTTACGAAAAGATCCGCTGAAAAACCAGGGGAACCGGTACCGTCAATGATTGTTCCGTTTTTTATCAGTACATCACACATGATCAATCTCCACAGAAATAAGAATGAGCGTTACATTATGGTCTAGTATCAGCCAATGGGATCAGCCAATGGTATCAACGGAAAATGGCAGGCCACCTGACCGCCATTACCTGTATTTTCCAGAACAGGTAATTTCTCCCGGCACAGTTTTTGGGCATCGTTGCATCGTGCCGCAAACACACAACCGGACGGCAGATTAAAGGGGCTGGGAACCTCTCCTTCCAGGGGAGCAACCAGTTTTTTTTCACCGGGATCGGTTTTAAAGATACTCTCGATCAGCGCTTTGGTATAGGGATGATAGGGCGTTTTTCCAATCAAGTCCGCAGAAATATTTTCAACGATGCGGCCCAAATACATGACAATGACCCGATCACAAAAATAACTGACCAATGACAGATCATGGGAGATGAACAAGAATGTCAGGTTCAGCCGTTCCCTTAATTCTTCCAGTAATTTAATAATCTGGGCTTGAACCGATACATCCAGGGCGGCAGTGGGTTCATCCAGTATCACAAACTGCGGATTCAACGCCAGGGCCCGGGCAATGTCTGCCCGTTGTTTCTGACCGCCGGATAGTTCATGGGGATACGCAAACCCGTGATCCGAATTCAAACCCACCAATTCCAGAAGGGCATCGACTTTTTTCCGCTGCTCGCCTTTGGTGAGCTTTATCCGTTGAATCTGAAACGGTTCGCACAGACTTCTGTAAATGGTATAAAGGGGATCCATGGCAGAATACGGGTCCTGAAAAACCATCTGCATATGCCGCCGTTGCCATCGCATCTCTTTTTTAGACATCTTCAGCAAATCTGTCCCGTTAAAAGAGACGCTGCCGTCATCGGGTTCAACCAGCCTGAGAATCAGGCGGGCCAGGGTTGATTTTCCGCACCCGGACTCACCCACCACCCCGACAATTTCCCCCTTGTCAATTGAAAAACAAGCATTGTTAACGGCTTTTATGGTTCCGATCTTGCGTAGAAAAAGCCCGCCTCTGACACCAAAGGAGACTGAAAGATCATTGATTTCTAAAAATTTTTCCATCTGATCAATCCTTACTCCCATTATATTTATGGCAGGCCACCCGTGTGTCTTCCGCAAGCTTAGTCATTTTGGGGACAATGGTCCCACAGGGTGCAAACCGATCCGGGCAGCGGGGTTGATAGCGACATCCCGGCGGATAGTTTCCCACGGTCGGCACATTTCCATAAATGGCATCCAGGGTTCCTTTTTTCATCCCAATGGTTGGAATACAATTGAGCAATGCTTTGGTATAGGGATGATGGGGGGTGTTAAACACGGTTTTAATCGGACCGAATTCAACAATGTTACCCGCATACATTACGGCTATTTTGTCAGACACCTGGGCAATGACGCCCAGATCGTGGGTAATGAGCAGCAAACCGATCCCCTTGTCCTTGGTCATCTTTAGGAACAATCGCATGATCTGGGCCTGCACAGTGACATCCAGAGCGGTTGTGGGTTCATCTGCAATCAATAATTGCGGACTGGTACACAAGCCGATGGCAATGACGATCCTCTGTTTTAATCCACCGGAAAGCTGGTGGGGGTATTGCTGAAAAACATGGTTTGCTTTTGGAATCTGCAGCTTTTCCATGATTTCCAGCGCTTTTAGCTTTGCAGCGCGTTTACTGATTTTCCTGTGTTTGTATAACCCCTCAACAATTTGATCCCCCACCCGATAAACAGGATCCAAAGAGGTCATGGGATTCTGGGGAATAAAGGCGATCTGTGACCCCCGGATGGACTGCATCTCCCGTTCGGACAGGGACAAAAGGTCCTTGTCCCCGAACTGGACACGCCCGCGGATTTTACCCCCGACCAGGGAGGACAGCCCCATGATGGCATGGGCGGTCAACGATTTACCGGATCCGGTTTCGCCCACCATACCAAGGACTTCACCTTTTTTCATTTCAAAGGACACCTGTTCAATCGGAGTAATCTTCTTTTTATCCACACAAAATTCAACTTCCAGATCACTTACTTTCAGGAATGTCATTAATTGGACTCCTTATTCTTAACATCCAAAAGGTCGATCAGGGCATCTCCGAACAAGTTAAATCCCAGCACCGTCAGCATCATGGCAAGGCCCGGGAATAAAATGACCCAGGGAGAAATAAATAAATATGCCGTGCCATTACTCATCATCGCCCCCCAGCTGGGTGTGGGCGGTTGGGCACCCATGCCTAAGAATCCCAGGGTCGCTTCCAGGACAATGGCATTTCCGATGCCAATGGTGGCTGCCACAATAACCGGTCCGATGCTGTTGGGAATCAAATGTTTGAACAGGATGACCATGTCACTGGCACCCAATGATTTAGTGGCCTCGATAAACACCGCACTCTTTAAAGACAGGATCTGCCCCCGTATTAAACGGGCGTATTGTGCCCAATAGGAGAGTCCAATGGCGACCACCACACTTTCCAATCCCGTTCCAATGATCGCAACGAGCAAAAGCGCGATTAAAATCGCCGGCATTGCCCAGGTCAAATCAGCTATCGTCGTTAGGGCCAAGTCAACTACCCCACCATAGAACCCGGCAATGGCACCAACGATAACACCGATAAAGACCGATATGCCGACGGACAGGACACCCACCACAAAGGAGATCCGTGCCCCCCTGATGACCCGGCTCAACACATCCCGCCCGAAATCATCGGTTCCCATAAAATGGCTTAGGGACGGGGGCTCGTTCATGATCTCAATATGTTGTTCCTTGTAGGAATAGGGTTCCAGAAAAGGAGCGGTAATGGCAATGAAAATCAAGCATAGAATTAACGCCGTTCCCATGAGACCCAGTTTGTTCTTTGACAATTTTTTTAAGACAACCACCCATGGCGGCTTGTGCTCCCTGACATTATTTTCTATCATGTACGATTCTCCAAACCCTTTTATTTATAGACATCCCTGACCCTGGGATCTGCATACGCATACATTAAATCCGCAATAAAGGCGCCAATGATGACCGCCATGGTCAAAAAGACAAGCGATGCCTGTACCACGGGATAGTCCCGCCGGTATAAGGCGGACAACAGCATGCTTCCAATTCCGGGACGACTGAAAACAATCTCAATGGTTACCGCACCGCCCAGAATCCATCCAAGCCGCAACCCGAAAATAGTAATCACCGGCATCAGGGCATTTCGGAAAATATGCTTAATGATAATGGCGGATCGGCTTAACCCTTTTGCGTATAGCAACAGTACAAACTCTTTATTGTACATTTCCAGCATACTCACCCGGGTAATCCGTGCAATCAGTCCGGCCCCCCCCATGCCAACGGTTACTGCTGGCAGGAAAAGGGTTTTCAAGCTGCCGGAACCGGAAACCGGGAACCACCCCAGCATCACGGAAAAAATCAACATCAGAATCAGACCCAGCCAAAAGGCTGGAACAGTCACACCGAGCAGGGCAATAATCATGGAAATATAATCAATAAAGGTGTTTTTTGCAGCTGAGGAAATAATGCCAAGGGAAACGCCCAAAAAAAAGGACACAAACAATGATGCCACACCCAACCGTATCGTGAACGGCATATTGTAGAGAATCATATCCTTTACAGGCTGCTTCTCAATGATGGATTGTCCCATGTCTCCGGTAACAAACTTTTGAAGCCAGACGCAATACTGAACGGGCAGCGATTTGTCCAGCCCATAGGCTTTGGTCAATTCGACTCTGTCTTCAGCGGTTGATCCGGGGATGAGCAGGGAATCGATGGGATCGCCCGGCACAAGATGGATCAGGGAGAAAACCACCACGGAAATAATAAAAAATATCGGAATTAACAATAATGTTCGTCGTAAAATATATATCCACATTGGTCTTCCTTAATCCATCCTGTACAAACAGAACGTAAAAAAAACGTTTTATCAATAAGACAAGGGAGGAATGGCAATGGCAATAGCCCTTCCTCCCTGTTATAGATGTTTGCACGCCAACGGATACCTGATCCCCTGGTGTAATACGAGGTGGGATCAGTTCATGTGCGAGGCGCTATAGGTGGTTACTTTACGGTCATATCCTGAATCGGAGGGCCGATTAACATTTTAAACCGTGGCGGTGATGACATGCTGACCCGGGTACTGATCGCATGATTGTTGGCCGTATTAATCAGTGGCGCCCAAAGATACTGGGACAACAGGTACTCATGATACACCTTGAAATTTTCAATGCGTTCCTCAGACGTTTTGGACCGGGTCATGGCTTTGTGCATCAGATAATCAGACTCATTATCATGCCACATGGAAACCGTTGGATAACCAGGCCTGGTGGAATTGAAAAACCATTCCAGAATATCGGCATTGTCCCAGCCATAGGATCTGACAACCAGGTCATGATTTCCTTTTTTAAATTCAGCCTTGATTGAACTTGGATCAAATTGTTCAATCTGAACATCTATTCCCAGTTTCGACAGCTGGGCCTGAATCATGACTGCTATTTTGCGCTCATCTGAATCACTTTTACTCCACAAAGCAAGGGACAGTTTCTTTCCCTCTTTGACTAAAATGCCGTCGTTTCCAGCAGTCCATCCTTCCTTTGCGAGGAGTTCCTGGGCGGTCTTGAGATCAAAATGAATTTCATATTTTTTGTCCACGTTGCGGGCAGGCAACCGATCAATCAGATAGGTATAGGCAGGCGCACCAGATCCCTGGAACACAGCTTTTAAAATATCTTCCTGGTTCACGGCAAGGGCAATGGCCTTTCTGATATTCACATCGCTTAAAAATTCACGTTTGGTATTCATGATCAAATGAAAGTTGGTATTGCTCGCCATGCTGAGGACTTTTGCCTTGGGATCCTTTTTGATTTTGTCCAAAAAAAGTGTGGGGGCTTTTTCAAGGATATCAATACCGCCGGTTTTAAATTCAAGAAACCGTGTGGAATCTTCAAGGATCTCTTTAAAGACGATTTTGTCAATTTTTGCAGGCCCCTGATTATCGGAAAGGGGTGATCCCCATTGATACGCCTCATTTTTCTTTAAGACGATTTCGTCACCGGTTTTCCAGGAAACAAATTCAAAGGGCCCCGTTCCCACTACATATTTCCGACCATATTCATCTTTGTATTTTTCAATGGCTTGTTTACTGGGAATCCCTGTAAAAGAAGAGGTGAAATTATATAAAATATTGGGATCAGGGCGGCTTAAATTCAGGACAACAGTCAAATTATCCTTAATATCAATGGTATCAACTGCAGCGACCATGTACTTGGACTGTCCTTTACCCAGGTTCTCTATAAACCATTTGAGCACGTCCGCGTTCAGGTCAGAGCCGTCGTGGAATTTCACACCTTTTTTTAGCGTAAATGTAATGGTCATTCCATCCGCTGACACATCCCATGAGGATAGCAAATGGGGATAAATAATTCCGTCAGACCCCATTTCCACCAATCTGTCATACACGAGGTAATACACATTGTTGGTTTTGCTCTATGACCGCAATTGACGGTTGGCACTTATTTTGCTGTTGACGGACAGAACAGCGCAGAAATTTTCACTGTCAATT
>JAEINR010000077.1 GCA_016342325.1 Desulfobacterium sp. | reverse complement strand
ATCAAGCGATCAAAAATGGGGAACAAAAACAGGAACAAACATTATAAGGGGATTGGGCTGATTTGCATCAGCCCAGCCCGAACCTGGGGAGAATATAGGCCGATTCCTTTTATGGGAGCGGATAAGGCGTGTTGCATGCGCCTATTTGATGCCGAGCTTCTTCATCCTGAAATGAAGGGTGGAAGGATTGATCTCAAGAAGCTCGGCCGCCCCGCCCTTGCCGCGAATTTTACCCCCGGTCTTTTCCAGGGCCCAGAGAATGTGGTTGCGCTCGTTCTCCTTCAAAGTCACTCCGGCAGCGGCAGAGCGGCAATCCCCGTCCGGAGAAAGCTGGGGCACCCTGAAAACCGGTTCCCGGCTCAGGATGGTGCCCCGTTCCATGATATTTTCAAGCTCCCGGACATTGCCGGGCCAATCATATTTGATCAGCTTTTCCATCTCACTTTCCGGAATCCCGTCAAAATGACGCCCCATTCGCGATGAGTAGAGATTGAGAAAATGGTAGGTCAGCAGCGGAACATCCTCTTTCCGCTTTCGCAACGGGGCCATGACAATGGGAAACACATTGAGCCGATAGTAAAGATCCGCCCGGAACCGTCCCTGGCTCACCTCCTGGTCAAGGTTCTTGTTGGTGGCGGCAATGAGCCTGAAATCCGAATACAGGGTGGTGTTCCCCCCCACCCGCTCGAACTCATGGGTCTGAAGCACCCGCAACAACCGGACCTGGAGATCCTGGGAGATCTCGCCGATTTCGTCCAGGAAAAGCGTGCCCCCGTCTGCCAGCTCAAACCGGCCGATCCTGCGGCCGATGGCCCCGGAAAAGGAGCCTTTTTCATGGCCGAACAGCTCGCTTGCAATGAGATCCTCGGACAGGGCGCTGCAGTTCACCTTGACAAAGGGCTTATCCCGCCTTGGGCTCTGGCGGTGGATGGCCGTTGCCACAAGCTCCTTTCCCACCCCGGTCTCACCCAGTACAAGCACGGTGGATTCCGTTGCAGCCACCTGCTCGGTCTGGGAGAGAACCCGCTTGATGGGCTGGCTCTTTCCAATGATATCGTCGGAATTGATGCTCTTGTCGTGCTCCTCCTTATAGTACGCCTTTTCCTTACTCAGCTTGGCGTTGAGGCGCTTGATTTCGGCATAGGCCCGGGAGTTGTCCAGGGCAAAGGTGGCCAGGGCCGCAAAATAATCAAGAATGGCCATGTCCGACTCCTGGAATGCGGCACTCAGAATCCGGTTGTCGTGGTAGAGGGCGCCCACCACCCGGTCTAGCAGCACCAGGGGAACGCAAATCCTGGAGCGGATGGTTTCGTTGGAGAAGAAATTGGCATCCTCTTCCCCTTCACTTTCTTTGATGACCCCCTTTCCGGTTTTCACCACGTCCTCGATCATGGCCATGGACGAGGCAAAATCAGGATGCTCGATCTGGACCGGGGTGATGTTCTTCGAGGCCCGGAGCCTGAGCCGGGGACGTTTTCCCCGGTCATCCAGGAGGAAAAGCGCGCCCCGTTCGGCCCCAGTCATTTTGTTCACCGTGGTGATCACCTTTTTCACCAGGTTGATATCGTTGGCAATGAAAAATATCTCAGTGCCGATCTTCAATATCTTCTTGAGAAACGCCTCGTTCTGGGGATAGTGGTCCACAACAAGGGAGCGCAGGGCATCGGGAATGATCTCCTCATTGTATGGAGCCACCACCCCATGGGCCTTGCGGGTCAGTTTCCTTGCTTTTTCCGTGTTGTCGAGCATGAGGTGAACCCGGGCCAGCTCAATCCGGGACCGGGCCAGGGCAAACTTATGGCCCGACTGTTTCAAATATTTGATGGACCGGCCCAGGCAACTCATCACCTGGACGACGGGCTTTCCTCTCTTCTGGTTGAGCAGGGCCTGGTAGCGGTAGGCGATGCCCTTCATGAAAATATTGGTGCCCTGGAGCTTGTTCTCGATCTCCTCCTCCAGGGAAACCCCATCGATCCGGGGCAGTTCCCCCTCTTCCATGGCCCACAGGAGAATCATGAGATAGGGATAGGGATTCTGGGAGATCTGCAATTTCCGGGAGATCTCAAGGTAGTCCTTCAGATAGGCAATACAGCGATCCTTGCGATTTTTCAGGTAATAAGCAAAGGCAAACATGATCCGGGTGTTCATGTAGACCCAGTCATTGTGAATTGCTTTTGCCTCCCGGTCCGCATTCTCAAGGTGCTCCAGGGCATCGTCCACCCGTCTCAGATCCAGCATGATGCTGCCGATGTTGCCGGCGGCATAGGAGGCAAGATCGAGATCTCCCCGTTCCAGGCAGTGGTTCCGGATCACGTCAAACATCCCAAGCCCCTGGGTGACCTGGCCGGTGTTGTAATAACAGTATCCCACGGTGATGGCAGCCAGCAATGGAAACTGGCCCATGGGGATCTTATCCACATCGGGCACCACCTCCTCAAACCCCTTGATCGCCTCGGTGAATCGCCCCTGCCAGTAAAGGAAAAACGAACGAAAGGTGGTGGCGGATCGAATCAGCGCAGGATCCCCCAGTTCATTGGCAAGCTTCCACCCGGACTCATAATGCTCAAGGGCTTTGGGATAGTCGGATCGCAGCCACTCAAATTTTGCGATATGCATCTGCAGAAGGGCGCTGGCATGGAGATGGTCCCATTTTTTCGCCCGGTCAAACCCCTGGCGCAGAATCTCAAGGGTTTTTCGGGTATCGTGCTTGGCCGTACACACCTTGGAATACTTGACGGCCGTATCCGCATAGAGAATACCGGCATCCTTGCCCGCCACGGCATCCAGATCCTGGAGCACCTTGTTATAACAGTGGAACGCTTCTTCGTTTTTATATCCCTTGAGATAGAGATCACCTGCCTGGACAAGCCAGTTGCATCGGGTGATATCGTTTTCGGTGTGGAGGAGATGGTGGGCCAGAACCTGGGGTTTGGCCTCCTCTTCCGGGTATTCCAGCAGGAGCAGGTCCACGATTTTCAGATGAAGGGCCCGGCACTCCAGATCTGTGAACCGCTGCTTCAATCCCGGCTCAAGGGCGTTGCCGTTCAGGGCGTAGATCCCGGCACCCCGGTTGACCATCTTGCCGTTTTCCACCTCGGCCTCAAGGATGGAGAGTATCCGGGTCACCTTCAGCCCTGTCAGCTCCACGAGCCAGTCAATGGAGAAATCCCGCTGGAAAAATGAGGCGATGGAGACAAGGTTCTCATGGGCCGGTACGGCATTCTTTTTTGAATCGTTCAGCTTGGCAAGATCAACATTGGACATGGGATATTTCCTGTTGTACTTGTTCAGAGTAACTGAATAGAGCCAATTGCGAAACAATGTGAATAATTTTGTGTAGCACATCAGTGATTTGATTGCAAATTCGATTTATAAATTCTTTTCAGTTAATAAACAATCGTAATAGAAACGAAACATATGTTTTTTTTATCCTTGACACGCTCGCCTGAACCCGATAGTGATTTTTACTATCACACACTGAACATTGCAACGGGGTCACGACCCATGCGCCTGGGACCGGGGCGGATCGCAAAAAGGCTCAACCCATGGAATTCACGATCTAAACCCCGGATTCATGACACATTAAAATCAGGTAAACACCCACAGCTTCATCCAAAGGAGATATGACAATGGCAGACCTAGTCGCAGATCGTCGTGATGTTGAATTTGTCCTGTTTGACCAGCTCAAGGCCGAGGAACTCACCGCCAGCGAGCGATACGGCGATTTCAATAAGAAAATCTTTGACATGATCGTCAACGAAGCACGAAATTTCGGGATCAAGGAGATCCTGCCCACTTACATGGAAGGGGACAAGCAGGGGGTCACCTTTGACAAGGGCACGGTCAGGACGCCCGAGTGCTTTCGAAAACCCTTTGAGCGTCTCAGGGCGGCGGAATGGACCGCCATGACCGAGTCCACCGAATACGGCGGCCAGGGCATTCCCGAGCTGATCTCCATGGCGGTCCAGGAGTATATCACGGGCATCAACTTTGCCTTTGCCAGCTACGCCCACCTGGGACACGGCACCGGCAAGATGATCGAGATGTTTGGCACGGAGCTACAGAAAACGCTCTTCCTGAAGAACCTCTACACCGCCCACTGGGGCGGCACCATGCTGTTGACCGAACCCCAGGCAGGCAGTGATGTGGGGGCGTTGACCACCACGGCCCGGCAAAACCCCGACGGCACTTACACCCTCACGGGCAACAAGATCTTCATCACCGCCGGCGAGCACGACCTTACCGAAAACATCATCCACCCGGTGCTGGCCCGGATCCAGGGAGCCCCTGCCGGCACCAAGGGCATCTCCCTCTTTATCGTGCCCAAGTTCTGGGTCAATGACGACGGCAGCCTTGGCGAAAGGAACGACATCGTCTGCACCGGGGTGGAGGAGAAAATGGGTCTCCACGGCAGCGCCACCTGTAGCATGGCCCTTGGGGAGAACTGCAGGGGCCAGCTGTTGGGCGTAGAGAACCAGGGCATGAAGGTGATGTTCCACATGATGAACGAAGCCCGGCTCGGGGTGGGCCTCCAGGCATTCACCCACGCCTCCAACGCCTACCTCTATTCACTGAACTATGCAACGGAGCGGTTCCAGGGCAAAGCCCTGGAGCAGATGATGGAGCCCACCGCCCCCCAGGTGGCCATCATCAACCATCCGGACGTACGGCGGATGCTTCTTGAGATGAAGGCCTATGTGGAGGGGATGCGAAGCTTTACCTACTATGTGGCCTCCTGCTTCGACCATATCAAAACCGCCCAATCAGACGAAGACAAGGCCCATCACCAGGATATGGTCGACCTGCTGACACCGGTACTCAAGACCTACAACAGCAACAAGGGATTTGATGTCTGCATCAAGGCCATGCAGGTCCACGGCGGGGCCGGTTATACCAAGGACTACCCTGTGGAGCAGTTGGCACGGGATTGCAAAATCGCCTCCATCTACGAGGGCACCGACGGCATCCAGGCCATGGATCTTGTGGCACGGAAACTGGGCATGAAACAGGGTAAGGTGTTCCAGGCGTTCATCCAGACCATCAACCAGACCATTGACCAGGCCAGGGAGTTTGAAGTCCTCAAGCCCCTTGCCGAAAAGACGGCCCTCCTTGTCACGGCGTTCTGCGAGACCGTGGCCTTCCTGGGGGAAAAAATCTTTACCCCGGATTTCAAGACGGTCTTTGGCCATTCGGTTCCCTTTCTTGAGGTGATGGGGGATCTGATCATGGCCTGGATGCTGTTGTGGCGTTCGGTGATCGCCGCCACCCGGCTTGCCAACGGAGCAAAGAAAAAGGACCTTGATTTCTATGACGGCCAGATCAAGACCGCCGACTATTTCATCACCAACATTCTTCCCGTGACCCATGGCAAGATCGCCTCCATCAAAGCCTTTGGCAATGCAGCCATTGAGATAACAGACAAGGGCCTGGGTGCCTGACCCCCCTGCCCCGTCCCCCTCCTTCCCCATGATCAATATGTTGATCCCTAGGGTCAGCATATTGATCATCGGTTTTTTGCCCCGCCCTCCCGTTTATACCAACCCACTGAAATTACGCCATTATCCTCCTTGGCATCCCCCTTGCAATAGCATTGGGAAAACCCAGTGTGTGTCGTGACCCCAAAAAAATTATAAACATTCGCACTCGAATTGATACCGGGTGATCCTTTACCCGTAAGCAACAGAATCGATTCCCCTGCGAGAAACTATGATGTCATTTACAATAAAGGAGAAAAAATGAAAGCAAAAGAGTCCTATGATGTTGTTATCGTCGGTTCGGGCATCGGCGGGTGCGGCGCCGCCGCCCTTCTGGCCAAAGACCATGGCAAAAGCGTGCTGGTACTGGAAAAATCCCGGTTCATCGGCGGCAGGGTGGCCTCCTATACCGGCAAGGGAGACAAGGTGGTCATCGACGGCCAGGAGCTGGACCACCGGGGGTTTGTCAAATCCCTCACCGACACCCGGTGCTGGGTCTCCCATTGCGAACCCGACCTCAAGACCATGTTCAACAAGGGCCTCCTGGACGGTTACACCTTTGAGAACGGCGGCCACGGCCTGTTCTGGGGCAACAAATCCCGGTGCCGCCTCTTGCTGGACCATTTGGGCAAGCCCGTTGACATGCCGGTGAACGAGGGCCTTGGCTTTGTGGACAGCCGGAACTTCGACATGTACCAGGTGCCTGCCCGGGCGGCCTACCCCTGGCAGTCTGAAGAGGGGTTCAAGGCGACCCTGGCCGCCCTCAAGCAGATGGGCGCCCTGTCCATGGAAGAATGCGCCGCCGCCATGGAGATCGATGTCCAGACCTGGCTTGAGAACAAGGGACTGACCCAAAATGAGGAGGCCTACGACTATATCAAGGTGGTCATGGCCTGCCAGAACGCCATGGCAGAGCCCAAGATGGCCCCGGCCGGGGATTTCCTGGGATACATGGCCATGGCCCGGGACATCAAGATGAATCTGCATACGGGATCCGTGGCCACCATTGCCGAACCCGGCTGCCTGGCCATCCCCCTGGCCATGGAAGAGGCCCTGAACGAGGCCGGGGGCGAGGTGAGACGCAACACCCCCGTGGAAGAGATCGTGGTGGAAAACGGCAAGGCCGTGGGCGTGATCATCCGCACCGGCAAGGGAGAGCTTGAGTTCATCGCCGCAGATAAAGTGATTTGCAACATTCCGCCCAAGCACATCTTCAACGTCATCCATCCCCGGCACTTTCCGTCGGACTGGGTGGACCTGCTCCAGAACAAGTTCTGGTCCCCAGGACTGCTGTCCGCCTTTATCGGCATCAAGAACAACGTGTGGGAAGAGTTTGATATCAATGAGAAAAGCTTTGTGTGGATGCCGGGCATCATCAAGGACGAAGGCTACATCGGCGCTGTCGACATGGTGATGTGGAACATGGCGGCCTGTGCCAAGCGCGCCCCGGACGGCAAGCGGGACTATATCTTCTCAACCGCCCTCACGGACAAGGAGATGCGGGATCCCCGGAAGGTCAAGCGGGTGATCAACTACTGCATGGACTGGTTCAAGCGCACCTTCAAAGGGTTTGAGGAGAACGTGGAGTTTGTCATGTGGACCCCGTCCGACGAGGCCTACGGCAACTGGCGGCCCGTTGGAGAGAAACGCCCGGACATCAGAAGTCCCTATGTGGATTCCCTCTTCTTTGTGGGGGACCAGTACGGTGAGCGCATGTGGGGCGGCGGCGTGGACGGCGCCTCCCTCTGCTCGGTCATGGTGGTTGACGAAATCATGGGCGGTGAACTGGAGTTTGAGATCTATCCCAAATACCACCAGGGAATACCCAAGACAGATTCGTCCTGGGAACTGTAATGCCGAAGTAGAAGCAAAAGCAGACGTTTACCCACAACTGACTTTTTAACCACGATAAGACCAGGAGCGAATTATGGGTTTAATGACGCCCCAACAATACAAAGAGAGCTTGAACGACGGCCGGGTGGTCTACTACAAGGGCGAACGGGTGGAGAACGTGACCACCCACCCCGACCTTGGGCGATGTGCGGACCTCATGGCCCTTGACTATGAGATGGCCGAGGATCCCCGGTACAGGGATATCGCCGTGATGACCGATCCGGACACGGGCACTCCCATCAGCCGATACTACCACAAACCCGCCAATTCCGAGGATCTGCTCAAGGCCTATGAGCTGATCGTCAAGGCCACGGAACTCGGGGACGGCTACATTCCCCTTGCCCACGACATCGGGGCCGATGCCCTCAACGCCATCAGCATCACCACCCACAACATGGGCGAGGCGGGCCAGGCGTACCACCAGCGCATCGAAGCCTATCGCCAGCATCTCAAGGACACGGACATCGCCACCTGCGCCGGGGTCACCGACGTCAAGGGCAACCGGATGCTGCGGCCCTCGGACCCGAAACAAAGCCATCCTGACTTTTACGTGCGAAAAGTAAGGGAAACAAAGGAAGGGATCATCGTCAGGGGCGCCAAGGTTCACATCACCGGCGCGGCCTACTGCAACGACATCTTTGTGATCCCCTGCCGCCAGATGACGGAAAACGATGCCGACTATGCCGTGGCCTTCAGCATTCCGGCCAACACCCCGGGCATCAAGCAGATCTGCCGGCCCTTTACCGCCCAGATCAGCGATCTTGAGTTTCCCAACACCCGGCCGGTCAGGGTCCACACCGACTCCCTCATCGTGTTTGACGATGTGCTGGTCCCCTGGGACCGGGTCTTCCTGAACGGCGAATGGCAGCACGCCGCCACCATGGTCTACAACTTTGCCCTGATGCACCGAAGAACGGGCTGCGCCTACCGGGTGCCCATGAGCGAGCAGTTCCTGGGCCTGGGAGTTGCCATTGCCGAGTACAACGGCATTTCCAAAGCCCCCCATGTCAAGGAGAAGATCACGGAACTGGTGCTCTATCTGGAGACCCTGAGATCCCTGTCCAAGGCAGCTTGCTACGATTTTGTGATGCACGGGGAGATCGCCGTGCCCAACCCCGTGTCCACCAACATCGCCAAGTACCACTTTGCCACCAAATACCATGATGTGGTGCGGATCATCCAGGACCTTGCCGGGGGCCTCCTTGTCACGGCCCCCACCTACAAGGATTTCACCCACCCGGATCTCCATGACGACATCGAAAAGTACCTGGGGGGCAACGGCGCCATATCCACGGAGAAACGACTCAGGATGTTCGACCTGATCCGCAGGCTCACCTCGGACGACCTGGAAACCATTGCCCTCCATGGCGAAGGCTCTCCCTTTGGCCAGAGAATGACCGTGCTCATGGAGGCCCGCCACATCATCAAAAAATGCAAAAAGATCGTCGAGGAACTGGCTGAGGTTTAGCCTGACCCGAACAAGCAAAAAACAAATACATTTTCTGATTCCTTTGCCCGAATAACGCGGGAATCAGCGCCAGGAAGCTCAATTCCGGGCGGCCCAACGCCGCCCGGGATACCATCCCCACAGCAGCGCCCAAAAGAAAGATATCCCACGGAAAGGCGTGCCCGATTCAAAGACTTCTCTATCATCGTAAGAAACAACGAAAAGGAGAGAAAAATGAAGCTGAAGATAAAACCCGGATGTTTATTGGCGACCGCTTTTTTATCAATCTTCATGGCGGCATCCATCTGCCATGGCGCCGCCTTTGCCCTGCTGGAATGGAGCGCCAGGGGGGAAGCCCTGGGGGCGGGCATGGTCGCCCGGGCCGATGACCCTTCCGCCGTGGCCTACAATCCTGCCGGTATTACCCAGCTCAGCGGGTACAACGTCCAGACAACCAGCACCATGGTAACGGTGCAGAGCACGGTGGAGACAAAAAACGTGTACGACGGTTCCTGGGACAGCAATTCAAATGACCGCGAGTACCATATTCTGCCCACAGCCTTTATCACGGCCCAGGTGAGTGAAAAGCTATTCCTGGGGTTTGGCACCTTCACCCGGTTCGGCCTGGGGGTCAACTGGGATAAGGATTGGCCCGGCCGCTACAGCACCACCAGCGCGGAACTCAAATGTTTTTCAGGCAACGGCAACCTTGCCTACAAAATCACCGATAGTTTCTCCGTGGCCGCAGGCATCGAAGTGATCACCGCGGATGTCACCCTGGAGAACACCCTGGATGCCACCCGGATCTTCCATGCCACGGGCCAGACAGGCGCACTCACGGCCATGGGGCTGCCCACAACGGTCAATGATCCCAGCACCAACCTGTTGGATGTCAAGCACCATCTAAAGGGAGATGCCACAGAAACAGCCTACAACCTGGCCCTCCATTACAAACCCTCGGACCGGATCTCCATGGGCGTCTCCTACCGCAGCCGGGTGACATTCAAGGCAGACGGCAGGGCCACCTTTGATAAATCCCCCACCGTGAATGCCTTGCCCCTTCCCGACTACCTCTACGCCCCCACCAACTTCAAGTCTGAAATAACGGTCCCGGACATGCTCTTCACCGGCATCATGTTCCGACCCAAAAGCGATTTAACCCTGGAGTTCACCACCCTCTGGACCAACTTCAGCGTCTACGACAAGATGGAGTTCGTCTATGACAGCCCCGCCATCGGGGTGGACACGGCCACCATGGCAAAAAACTATAGCGATACCTGGCGGCTGGGTCTCAGCGCAGAGTGGAACGTAAAACCCTGGCTGGCCCTCAGGGCAGCCTATGTCTACGATGAATCCCCCATTGATGAGAATCACACCGACTATCTTTGCCTGGATAATGACCGCAACATGTTCAGTTTTGGCGCCGGATACAAAAAGAACCGGTTTGAATGCGATATCGGATACATGTACATTCTGTTTGATGACCTGGATACCAACTCCCGGCAGACCGTGGACGGGTTCCTCCAGACAAACTACCGGGATGCCGATGCCCACATCCTTGGCATGAATATCTCCTACACATTCTAACATCTAATGGGGTCAGGCCTAGCTTATTGTCGTTATTGCCGATGAAAACACGCCTGACCCCACCCACCCCCCCCATGTCCTTCCAGGATACCGGATATTTTGCATGTCTTTTTTTCTCCAGGTCAAGTAAAGTAGGGTACGTCCATAGCTGAAGTAAACAAAATTTGACCCGGAAAGAGAAGAGCAGACAGACCATGACAGAGCGTATGAAGTTTGACAGAATGCTGGAACCAGGGCTTGCCCATTACTATCTTCCCAACGAGATCATCGAAACAGACATGGAACTGATCCGGGAGGAACCCCTGGCCATCAACATCCAGGGAAAAAACCATGCAACGGTCATGCGAACCCCGGGGGATGAACGGGCCCATGCCGCAGGCTTCTGCCTTGCCGAGGGGATCATTGATCACCCCGATGATCTCAGGGACATCGCCCTGTGTGACGGGGAGGATTCCAATGTCGCAGCCGTCATGCTCACCCCAAAACGGCTTGAAAAGGTACGGACCATCCTTGAAGGCAAAAGCTATGTGAGCCAGACCAGCTGCGGCATCTGCGGACGGGAGGTCATCGATGATCTGGGTGAGATCCTTACGCCACCGGGGAAAAGGGTCCAAATCTCCTTTGAAGAAGCAATGGGTGCCGTGTCTGAACTCAGAACCGTTCAACAGCTGAGGAAACGGTGCTTCGCCTCCCATGCCGTGGCCATCTTCGACCCCGATCTTAAAATAGTATCCAGTGCTGAGGATGCGGGCCGGCACAACGCCCTGGACAAGGCCGTGGGCAAGCTGTTCCTCGAAACACGGCTTTCCGAAGCTGCCGTTGCCGTGCTGTCGTCACGGGCCAGCTACGAAATGATCCAGAAGAGTGCCCGGGCCGGCGTGGAAGTGGTGATCAGCATGTCCCGTCCCACCGCCCTGGCCCTGGATCTGGCAAAACGCCTGGGAATGACCCTGACATCGGTCCGGGATAACGGCCTCTACGTTTACACGGGCAAAGAGCGCATCACCTGGAAGAAGCAGTAGTCACAGGAGGGGGTGGACCATCTTGGGGACCAGACCGCCATGATACAGATTGCCGTTGACACCTTAAGAACCGGACTCTGCCAATCTGGTGTCTGTTTTTCATTTCAGTAAGACTTTGAATAATCCCGGCGATTCAATGTCGGGATTATTCACACATTTTGTTTGCGGTTATCCGTAGTTGTGGACACAGACGGTCATTCTGACTCACCCAGCACCAAAAAAATCCTGTTTCAACTTAGATAACCTGCTGAAAAATGCGATGGGAGCAGTGTCAACTCAGATTATCAAAAACACTGCTGGTTTCTTTTCTCTTCAGCCACACCACTTTTCAGAGCCCACCATGCGAAACGCTGGTCGGACATAAAAATGACGAGAACAATTCTCTATCGCAATCTCTGAAGGGATCAGACAATGGAATGATGTTCCACCGTATGCCAAGCGAGCCTATTCCGGAAACCTCGAAAGTCTCCCTTTCCCACATCGCATGGTCCCCTGTGAGATCGATCTGCAGCGTCCTTTGGGCCGTCCGATCAAACCTGACAACATTCACCAGAAAGGGTTCTTTCGAGTTTTCCAGTCTCCTGAGGCTAGATGGATCCAAAAACGCCTGGTCGCCGGATTGGGTCAGGATGTCCCCTGGCCTTATGCCCAGTACCTCAGCCTGTTTTCCAGGAAGAACATCCTCGACCAGCAATACTGTGCGGCAAAGGGGGTTCAGCATTATATTCCTCATACCGGAAATGCCCTCGGGACAATCTATCTCAACGATCTCCTTATCGCGCCAAACAATCAGGGAGAATTCACGCTGTTGGGCAAACATGTTTATTTCTGATGGATGATCGAACAGCACTCCGTTTGTCCCCAGGACAATATCGTATTTTTGCAGCCCCACCACCTGGGCAGGATCGCCGGGAGTAACATATAAAACAACCGTGCATGGCAAAACGGGCGAATCTTTTTGCAAAGACAGGAGCTTCCTGGAGACCTTTATTCTTTCACCCCAGTCCTTCCGCCACGCCCTCAAATTCTTTGACTGAGGGTAGGCCCCATTAGATCTCCACCCTGCAGAGGAATCGGCTTCGATCACGAGTAGACGCTCAATATTCGAGATGAGTGACCTGGCCTTTTCTGAAGCGATTTTACGAGCTTCCTCGTACATTCCCATATCGAAAAAAAACTTATAATAGTAATCATAGATAGGGAGCAGTGAGATGCTAAATTCGTATGTCCCCATAATGGCCTGAAAAACCCTTTCAGGGTTGCCGAGGTTACTTTGACAAATTGCCAGCATTAAATTTCCATGGGTTTGAAGCTTTCGATCCATATTATATGAGTTCTGTTCACGAGGCGAATCAAAATCCTCGAAGAATAACATCTCTTTTTCAATCTCACTCAGCCGCTTTTCCAAGGGATCCAGAACGCTTTCAAGCGTTTCGGTTAGTTTCGAAAGATCTACATTATCACCATTGAGAAAAAGATTTAATTTCTTTTCAATTTTCTGCATTTGCAGGTACGAATGCATGGGCGACATTGCCTTCAACTTATCTATCTTTGATTTGACCTCTTTTGGGGTTAAGGTTTTCAGACACTTGGCATTAAGTAATTCACTCACAAGGTTGATCGTTTCAGTCATGAGCATAGCATCGTTTTTTTTATTCCATGAGAACAGGAGGTCAGTAGGCAACGGGAGCATTGCAGCCTGACGTGCTACGGCATCCCGGCGCCCTTGGGCCATGAAATCAAGGAAGGTTAAAGCATTTTTACTCAAGTCCGTTTTACCGTATTCTTCCGCCGCTACGAACCCATTCGACACAAGGCGTTTCCCGGACAGGGATGCGGCAAGGACAGGGAGGTATTGGGGGTCAACCTGCTGCATCTGGACATGGGTTTCCATAAGACGGTTGAGATCCAGTTTCTTGAGCGTGATACGGGGGGAGCTGAACAAGTGATCTTCTCCGCGTTCAAGCCAGTATAAAATGTTGTCCCGGCCAAATTTCATGGATTCGGCCAAAGTCCAGGCGGCGTTGTGCTGGCTGCGAAACAACTCTCGGCATTCACCCGATGCATCGTGATACAAGATCGACCAGCCTTTGACTCCCAGGACGATGAACAGTTTCCTGGTGTTATCGACCAATATTCTTCCGCCATTGTTTGCAGGCGTTTGAAACGTCTCGACGACGTTACCACTGTTGGCGTCGACAATCGAGATTTCACCCTTGAGGTTCAAGGAGATCAGCAATTGCTCTTTAAACCAAAGAAGATCGATTGCACCGCCATGGGGTACCTTTTTTCCACTGTCCCGCCATTGGGTGTAATACCCGCTTTCGCCCCGAACAACCGCCCAACTTGCATCATTGCCCAGCAGATGGATAACTCCCCCCCTTTCCATGGCCAGATGCCATACGGATTCAAGCCCTTTGTCTCCGGTGCCGTATACTGATGCACTGTTTTTCTCTGGATCCTGGACCCAAAAAGCGGCGCCGTCAATGGAGAAACCAGCAGAGACAACGCTGGGATCTTCGACCTTAAATCCCGGAGATACCTTTTTCAATACGGTTTTGGATGTAAGGTCGAAAAGTATGAACGAACAAGGCTGTTCGGTATCTGGATCACACTCTGCCGTCAACGAGAAACGGCCGTCCAGGGAGATTTTCGGTTCAAAATCAGAAAACCGTAGTGGGCTTTCCTCACAAACAATTTCATGGGAATTCCAGTCCACCAGGGTGTATTCATTATCGTATCTCTCAGCCTCCGAATCCGTAGATAGCGTTGCATTGATCAGGATGGACTGAAGGGAGGGAACAATGCGGGCTCCCCGCAGTTCTATTCCGGATCGGTCCGAGGCCGGTTTCACATCCAGCAATGCCTGGGAGAGTCCCTCCGACGCCCTCAACAACTTAACGGAAAAATCTTCGGCGCAAAGGAGGATTTCGCGGGCGGTTCGATGAGCAGCCAGTACCGTGTTGGTGTTTCGTGTCTGTGCAATTAGCAAGGTGGAGCCATCGACGGTGTTGTAGCGCACGATCCGGGTGTCTCCCCATTTCTTGCCCCCCGGGAAAGGACCTCTGGGATTGAGAGCAACCAGCAATTCGTGGTTGGAGATCCAGTCCATGGAATGTACGACACCATCAAACAAAAAAGCAGGTTCACACCAGTACTGCTTGTCGGCTCCCTGTGAAACCTTCAATAAATTTCCATCTCCAAGAGCGACAAAAGCTTCATTTTTAAAGGGATGAGGCAGGATTGTGGCCTTATCAAACACATTCACCCCTTCCACTTCATACAGCTTTGTACGGGAGTCACCGTCCAGTATGCTGATGTTGCCGTTGATTTCACAGCAAAGAATCCGACCGTCCTGCAGGAAGGTTGAAGCGATAGTATCGGTGTCGTTATAAGTCACGATCCTTTTATGGGAGCGGTCGAAAACGTGAATTTCCGAGCCGAAGTCGCACAGGAACCGGTCTCCAGACTGACTCCAGGCAACGTGAACGGGGGACAGGTTCTCATCAAATCGCTTGCGCCATACCATGGTCCCCTTGTATTGGTCATACAAAATAGCTTCACTGTTCCGGGTTCCAATGAGGAGTTCTTTGCCGTCACCCGAAAAGGCCATACTGTTTATGCCTGCCTCCGTCAGGTGAAAAACACGCTCCAACCCGCCGTCTTCTCTCCTGATCAATCGGACAGAACCGTTGTCCTGGGCGATGGCGATCAATTGACTGTCGGGTGAAAAGGCCGCTATTTCAGGTAAACTCCCCTGCAACGGTGTGGGGGCAACCCCGACCTGGGACTCCCCGGCTTCGAGTGACACCTGGCGGAGGTAATAACTGGGCGACGCCAGTTCCAAACCCAAGGGTGCCTGCTGCGTGAGCAGACAAGTATTAATACCGTCCACCGCCATTATTGCCTCAGTGCGATCGAAGGTACCAAGGGAAGTCATCAGCGGTTTGAATGCGTCTCCGTCAGACAGAAATATCATGTGGTCTGTCGCCAACAGGAGGCGTTTGTCTTCCAGAAGCTGAAGGGCTTTGACTTCTACTACATCCCCCAAGGCCCCGGAGAAGGAGAACTCTTGGGAGATGTCCTTGTATGAAGACTCTTCCTGCATTTTCGGAACCGGAATTAAATATTCGGTTTCACCGGTCGAAGTATTCCAGACCATGAAAAGGGCCGACTGGGAAGGGGCTTCCCGATCCAGGGATGTCGTATCTAAACTGACCGCATATTTTCCAGAGGGGGAAATATCGAACAAAACCGGCAGATCCTGGTCGAAGGATTCACTTATTCGCTCGTTTTCCTCACGGATCTGGTAATGGTCTCGATGCAGCCCAGTAGTGCGGGCTCTCTTTTCAAAATTCCAGGTGACCGTTTTTCCATCAGGCGAGGCTGCCACGGCACTGTCATCGTTAACAGCCAGTTTAAAATGGGACAACCAGTCACGAAGATCGCCCCAGTCCCTGTAAACCTCCGGAGGAATCGATGTCCTGGCAGTGTTCAAGACTGGGGTAAAAGCGCTCGAAACAGCGTTGCACGTGGTGATATCAATGATCTCTCCCAGACGACTGTCGAAAAGGCAAAGTCGGGCATCGGCCGTTATCCCCAGCATAATACGTGCATCAGGACCCGGAGTCAGTTGAAGAAAATCCATGTTCATGTTTTTGAGAAGATGCTTGGTGCTGCCATCCACCATATCGAACAACGCCATTCCTCCGCCCAAGCCGGTGGGAAGGGAATAAGCAAGATGGTTTCCATCCGGGGAAAGGGTAAATGAAAAGGACGAATCCGTCACATACGGATCGGATGTCACGATTGCGACCGGTTCATGAGAGTCCAGATGCCATACTTGCAAGCGACCAGCCGATACGGCAGCGACCTTCTGACCCTTTTCCGAGAATTGAAAGGGCGAATGCACAAGGAGAGACTTTGAGACGCTTCGCCAGATTTCACGCCGCATACGGAAAAAAGATTCCAGGAATGAAGACGTTGTGACGGCTTCCGGATCATTGGCAAGCGCGTTGGACTGACAAATGAATGCGTGATCGAGGCGTCCTGCGGATGTTTCCCTTCGGGCCTGCTCGGCATAGTACCGGGCGAGGGTCTTCTGGCTTTTAGCCAGGGCAGTTTCCGCCTCCCCCTTTGCCTGCATTGCAACGACGGACAAGACCAGGAAGATCGCCGCCAAGATAATTGAAACAGCAGATATGGTGATGAGCTTTCGTCTGCGTTTTTCTTGCTCACGATCAATCAGCATGCCCAATTTGACACCAAGCAAACCAGCAAGGATTTTCAGCCAAGCGAGCCGTGGTCCATCAGCGGTTTTTCTTTTATCGGGTAAAAACGGATCCCGTGGAACACCCGTCTGTTCACCGTATGGCCCGATTTTAACACGCAGCGCAGGGGGAAAGCACTCATCCTCGGGGCTGCCACCGCTTCTTTCGGAATGGGGCGTACCACCAACGATCAATCCCAAGATACGGTCTTTCCGCCCCATTCGGATAAACGTGAGGACTTCTTCATTGACCCACTCTGACGTTGCTGCGTGTGGAGAACAGACCACGATCAAGAAATTTGAGTTTTCAAGTGCCGTCTTGATAGTTGCGCTAAGGTCAGCGCTGGCTGGCAACTCTTCCCGATCCCGAAACATGTGCAATTTGTCAGGCATTTTAAGGTTCTTGTGACCAAGACCTGCAAATTCTTTGGGAACGGAATACCCATCCAGCTTACGAAATAGCCAGTTTGCGACCCTTTTATCCTTGTGGCTGTAACTGATGAATGCACTGTAATTGCTTTCCACGGATTTATTCATTTTTTTGATGCCCCATGTTGATGACGTGACGAGTATCGGATACAAATTCCACCGCAACATATTGATTTGGCTGGCACAACTAAACATTCGATAGCACAGTTCTTGGAACATAATAAAAAAATGACGATAGGCTTCATTCCAAAACAGTGCAATGAAAAAATCTGATTATAACGAAATCAGAGGAGTAATTTATTTCGGAAAGAATAAGCATCTTTCTTGTGTTGATGCGTTGCCAAACTAATCCTCAAAACAAGAAAAGGATAATGGCAAAACCAAAATATAGAACGATTACTCGCAAAAAACATACACTCATATTTCCATATTCTCAAGAATTATATGGAATACCATCTAATTTGAAAAATCTATAATTGATTTATAACAGGTGTTCTTTGATTACTTGCCCCTGGTAGCATAACGGTCCGGGATCGGCCTATAAGTGAAGATCAACATGACACGCCCTATTCTCAGGAAGATATCAGGAAAATATTTTGCCGGGATTGAGGATGTTGTTCGGATCAAACAGGCGCTTCATTCCCTTCTGGAGGGCGAGGCTTGTTGCCGAGAGTTCCATGGCGATGAACTCCTTTTTAGCGATGCCGATGCCATGTTCCCCGGAGATGGTGCCCCCAAGGTCCAGGACCAGCTGAAGCAACGCCCGTATCCCTTGGTTGACAAGGGGAATAATATCGCGATTCTGGGCCGTGACGTTGAGGTGGATGTTCCCGTCCCCGGCATGGCCGAATGCAAAGATTTCAAGCTTGTACTGCTTTTCAAACCCGGGTAATCGGTTGACAAGGTCAGCAATGGCCGACAGGGGAACCGCCACATCCTCGGACACGTAGAGGGGGGCATAATCGTGGATCCTGAGGGACACCTGGCGGCGCACCTCCCAGATCTTCTCCCGCTCGGCATCATGGGGGGCTGGAATGATATGAAAAGCGCCCATGGCAGTACACCGCCCGGCAATATCCTGGATCTCCTCCTGGATTCTGCCCTTGTTGCCGTCGATCTCGATGATGAGTACCGATGGTTTGCCCGGCGGCAGGGCCACGGGCAGCATCTCCCCCACAAGATCAAGACAGCGGTGGTCCATGAACTCAATGGCGCTGGGAAGGTGGCCGTTGGCCATCACGGTGGATACCGCTTCCATGGCCGTAACCATGTCATGGAAGACCGCCATGATACAGGTGGTGGCCGAGACCTTGGGGATGAGCTTCAGGGTCAGGGCCGTGATAATGCCGAGGGTACCCTCGGCCCCCACCAGCAGGTTGGTCAGGTCGTAGCCCACCACGCCTTTCCGGGTCTTGACCCCGGTGGTGATGATCTCGCCTGTGGGCAGCACAGCCTCAAGGCCCAGGATGTAATCCCGGGTGGTGCCGTACTTAACACAGGCAGGCCCGCCCGCATCGGTTGCGGCATTGCCGCCAATGGTGCTTTTATCCATGCCCGCCGGATCCGGGGGATAGAACAGCCCCTTTTCCGCGGCAGCCTCCCTCACATCCAGGCTGATGGCGCCGGCTTCCACTTCCATGATAAAGTTGCGGGTATCAATGGTCCGTATCTGGTTCATCCCTTCAAGGGAGAGAACCACCCCGCCGAACTGGGCCAGGCAGGCCCCGGCAAGGCCGCTGCCGCCGCCCCTGGGGGTCAAAGGAAAGTGGTGTTTATTGGCAAGGCAGACAAGGGCAGCAACCTCTTGGGTGGTTTTGGGTGTCACCACCATCTCGGGCACGAACCGCAACTCTGAGGCATCCTTATTGTAATCAACAAGGCGTTCCGGATCAGTTACCACTGATCCCTTGTCCAGGGCGGCGATAATCTCGGCCCGGATCTCCGGGGTGATCTTTGTGTAGTTTTCCATATCCTTACGCACTTCCAAATCCCGGCACCTCAAGGGCCTTTTCGGTTTTCCTGAGGATGATCTTTGCCACGGAGACCAGGATGAGATAATAGAATCCGATCACCAGAAACACTTCGGTGAACCGGAAGTACTCGGTGGCAATGGTCTTGCCCTCTCCGGTCAGCTCCATAAAGGTGACGATGTAGGCAAGGGAGGAATACTTGATCAGATAGATGATTTCGTTACCGCACCCGGGAAGGGCCCGGCGCATGGCCTGGGGAATGATCACCCAGAAGATGGTCTGGAGCCGGGTGAATCCCAGGGCCTGGGCGCCCAGGTACTGATTTCTCTTGATGGAAAGAAGGGCCCCCCTCACATATTCCGACTGGTAGGCGCCGCTGCAGAGGACAAACGCTGTCACAGCAGCCCAATAGGGGGAAAGGTAAATGCCCACATTGGGCAGCCCAAAATAAAGCACAAAGAGCTGAACCACCAGGGGCGTGCCCCTGAACAGGGCGGCATACCCGTCTCCGATCCGTACTACCGCAGCATTGCCAAAGGCCCTGAGGGCGCCAGCGGTGATGCCGATGACCAATCCGCCAAGGGCGGAGGGAATGATGAGCATAATGCTCATGAGAAGGCCCCGGTTAAGGCCGGTGAAAAGCTCCCGGAAAAACCCCAAATCGTCCACGATCAGATCTCCTCCCCCGTGATTTCGTTGAGCTTATCACAAAACCCCTGGCTCAAGGTACAGACCCCGGCTCCCAGAAGTTCCCGGGGAGTGCCCTGTTCCGCGATCAAGCCGTCCTTCATGAAAAGGATCTCGTCGGCAAGGTTGCGGATCAGGCTGATCTGGTGGGTCGCCATGATCATGGTCATGCCTTTCTGGGCCAGGCTGCGGATCACGGCCACCACTTCCCCTACAAGTTCCGGATCCAGGGCAGAGGTGGGTTCGTCCAAAAGAAGCACCTTAGGATCCATGGCAAGGGCCCGTGCAATGGCGACCCGCTGCTTCTGGCCGCCGGACAGCTCAGCCGGGTAAAGATGGCCCTTGTCGGACAGCCCTACCTGCTCAAGCTCGACCATGGCCCGCTCCTTTGCCTGCTGCTTGTTCTTCTTCTTAACCTTGCAAAGGGCGATGATGATGTTATCAAGGGCGGTGAGATGGTCAAAGAGGTTGAAGTCCTGGAAGATCATCCCCACCTGCTGGCGAAAGGCGTAAAGCTCTTTGCTTTTCTGGATATCCACGACGCTGCCGTTGAACCAGATGGTCCCGGAATCCGGCGTGACAAGGCAGTTGAGGCATTGCAAAAGGGTACTCTTGCCGCCGCCTGAAGGGCCGATGAGAATCTTGATGCCCCCCTTGGGCAACTCCAGGTCAACCCCCTTGAGGATGTGGGCGGTGCCAAAGGATTTGGTGATGTTTTCAACTTTTAGGATGGGTTCGGAACGACTCATTGTTATTTTCCCTGGTGCGAATAGCCCGGAATCCGGACCTTGTTTTCCAGCGCCCTCAACCCTTTGACGCCTGACCATGTCAGGACGAAATAGATGAGACCTGCGGTGATGTAGAGGGGAAGGTGCTGATATGTTCTTGAAGCGACAAACTGGGTCCTTGCCATGATTTCAGGTGCGCCGATCACAAAGGCCAGGGCCGAGTCCTTGAGGATAATGGAGAACTCGTTGGACCATGCCGGAATGGAGATCCGAAGCACCTGGGGCAGGACGATGTGGATAATGGCCTGGACATTGCTCATGCCAAGGGCATTGGCCGCCTTGAACTGCCCAATGGGAAGGGAGAGGATCGCTCCCCTGAAGATGTTTGCCTGGTAGGCTGCCGTGGTCATGCCAAGGACGATGGTCACGGAGGTAAAGGCGGTAAAGTTGAACCCCAGATAATTGAACAGGCCAAAGTAAAAGAGGAATAAAAGGACCAGCACCGGAACGCCCTGGAAAAACCAGATATAGAACCCGACAACCCAGCGCACCCAGCGACGACCATAGACCATGCCGCAGGCCATTAAAACCCCCAGGGTAAGGCCGATGAGCATTGCCCCAAGGACAATTCCTCCAGTGGCAAACGATCCCTTGAGCAAATAGGGCAGGGCATCTTTTATGACTGTAAGACTTTCAAACATTGCTTAGACCAGACACAAAAAAGGCGGGGACACCAGTGGCACCCCCGCCTTTTTCATCTATTTAAGTTTATACTTTACGGCAAGCTCATCCCAGTGGGGAGATGCCATCAGTTTTTCAAGGCTTTTGTTGATCTTCTCAAGCAGTTCGGTCTCGCCCTTGCGAACGGCATAACCGAAATCTTCAGCATGCATGCCGAAGTTACCAAGGATCTTGACATCTTTCTTGGACACAGCGTCATGGGCAGGGGCATCGTCCATGGCAGCGGCGGCGATCCTGCCGTTGAGGACATCTTCAACCGCAAGGGGGGAGGAGCTGTAGTAGCTGAGCTTGAAGTTCCATCCACGGGGCTCGGACTCGGACTTGAGCCACTTGGCTTCACTGGTTCCCTGCTGCACACCGATCTTCTTTTCACCCTTCATGAGACCGTCCATGGTCAGGGCAGAGTCTTTCTTAACCACCATTACCTGGTCGATTTTCCAGTAGGGGATGGTAAAGTTGACTTTTTTAGCGCGGTCCGGGGTGATGCTCATGCCCGAGGCGATGACGTCAATCTTTTTTGTCATGAGACTTGTGATAATACCGTCCCAGTCAATGGCCTTGTGCTCTACTTCAAGTCCGAGATCCTTTGCAATCCACTCCATGGCCTCAACATCAAAACCAGCGGGTTTTCCGGTCTTATCGATATAGGCAAAGGGAGGAAAGTTTGCATCGATTCCGTTGACGATCTTCTTGCCTGCAAATGCGGGGGTCGTACCCGCCACAATCAAAGCAGCTGCGGCCACCAGCCAAATCAAATTTCTCTTCAACATAGTCCATTTCCTTTCATTGATTTTAGGGTTGATCTATCCTTATCCATAAAACAACACAATAGAAACTGTTTTCCAGAAAATGTCAAGAATTATCCAGATTTACGCCACCTTTATATAGGGAGCACCCCCTATTTTTCCTCTTTTTTCATGAACGACATGGCCCAGATGGCTTCAGCCCTGGACCCGATATACCAGAAGCTTGCCGCCATCACGGCAAAGAACACGGCCTTGTGAACAGAGTCCCAGAAATACTCGAAAAACCGGGTATAGAGATTGATAAAGAGAAAAACAAGGCCAAATCCCCTGAAGGCCCCCTCGTCATACCGAAGACCGATATAGATGGCCCCCAGGCTGGCTCCGGCAAAAATAATCGACCAATGAAACAGCTCATACTGACGGATTCGTTCCCACTGGTCCATGTCGCCGTAATTACCAAAGATCGACATGATCCAGAGGCTGATAAAGAGATAGAGAAGCCCCATTGACCGGGTTGAAGCGTAAAAAGCCGCAACCCGTGGCCGGCGTTTAAACTCCAGGGCCGCCACCAGAAGCACCCCCCCGAGCAGCACAAACCGCATGGGATAATTCATGCCAAGGTAATAGGCGCCCCAGCCCGAGGCATACCCGGTCTCGGCCCCCAGCCACCCGCCAAAGGAGAGCAGGGCAAATACCCAGATAAGCCGGGAATCAAGGAAAACGCCAAGCACGGCATAAACCAGGGTGGCAACCAGGATCAGCAGGGAGAAATGACCGCTCTCGCTTGCCAGGGATTCCCCCAGAAAGGCGACGGCAGCCCCGGTTGCAACCACGCCCAGAAAAAAAATAGATTCCACAGTGAAGATCCGCTCGGGCCGTTTCCTGCGCTTGAAGATCCCAAGAAAAAAAAGCCCCCAGGCCAGCAACCCAAAGAAGATGCACCGGGCCATGGGCGGCGCATTAAAAAGGGAGAGCAAAAACGCCACCAGGGCTTCATCTGCCAAAAGGGAGGAAATGGAAATGATAACCGAGATAACGGCGATCCAGAACGAGTAGCGGGCCAGCCGTTTCCAGTCAAAGGGGACCACCTCATAACTGCGGTTGAGGCGCTCTGCCTCCGGGGTTGAGATCACCCCTTCAGACACCCACTGGCCCAGGAGGTCCTGGGCGATTTTTGCTTTTTTGCGAGACAGTTTCATTCGTTTTCCCCTTTCCCGGACCAAGTACCGACAATTCGCCCCAACCATACCACAGATCCATCATTGTTGTTGCATTTTTGACCCCATTCACCTAAGTAGAGCCCTGCATTATTTTGACAGGAATAAAAGGAGAAAAACAGGTCATGTGCTTGAACCGAAACACCCGGGGAGTCATCCTCATCATGCTGGCGGCATCGAGCTTCGGCCTGGTCCCCCTGGCGGCCAAAATCGCCTATGCCAACGGCCTCACCCCTTACTCCTTCATCCTTTTCAGATCCATCATCGCCGCAATAGCCCTCTTTGCCCTGCTCAAGCACAAACGCACCGGTCTCAGGATGCCCCCCGGCCACATGACCACCCTGTTCAAGGCCAGTTTTTTCGGTTACTGCATGATGATGATCACCCTCTACGTGGCCTACAATTACATGGCCTCCGGCATTGCAACCACCGTCCATTATGTCTACCCCGTAGCCACCATGATCGGGGCGGTGCTCTTCTATGGTGAGGCCATCAATCCCAGGAAAATCGCAGCGCTCCTGGTCTCCCTAATCGGTATCTATCTCCTGGTAGGCGGGGTCGCTTCTTCCGGGTTCAGCATGATCGGGGCAAGCCTTGCCTTTGTCTCGGGCCTGTTCTACGCCTACTACATTTTAACGGTCTCCTACTCCGGGATAAAGAATATGAACTCTTCCGTCCTGGTGTTTTACGTCTCCGTGTTCAATGCAGTGACCCTTTTCGTCATCTGCTTTTTCACCGGCGACCTGACCCTGGATTTCAACGCCACAGCCCTGGTCAGCGTCCTGGCCATCACCCTTGTGGTCAACATTCTGGGCATGGTGGCCCTCCAGGAAGGACTCAAGATTATCCCCCCCTCAACCGCGACCATTTTAAGCACCTTCGAGCCCTTGACCAGCCTGGTGATCGGGGTGGCCCTGCTCAACGAGACCCTCTCCTGGTACCATGGGGCCGGCAGCGTGCTGGTATTGATCTCGGTGGTGTGGGTGGCCTGGTCTGAAAAACAAGCATCAACCCCGGACACAACAATCCAGATCCCAAGATAAGCAGCCAACCGAATATTTTGCCCCGGTTTCTCCACCCATTCTTTCCGATAAAACCCTTGACATGTCCAGCAACCCATGTGTATGACTCTCATATTACAGAACGCCGTTTCATTATACAAAACACCTCAAGGTGTAGCCCTAACAGGCGGACAGGTTTCAATGATATTTTTTTACAGACAGGAAATATAATTGACTGAGGAATTAAAAATGAAAAAAACGATTCGAATAGACATGGACACCCTGGCGATCTCCCACGACCCCGCAACCGATGATATCAGGCATATCGGAGGAAGGGCCCTCACCTCCGGGATTATCGCAAGGGAAGTTCCCCCAAACTGCGATCCATTGGGACGGGACAACAAGATCGTGCTGGCTCCGGGCGTGCTCACCGGCAGCAGTGCCCCCTGTTCCGGACGGCTGTCCATGGGTGCGAAAAGTCCCCTGACCGGGGGGATCAAAGAGAGCAATGTTGGCGGAACCGCCGGTCGCATAATGGCATCCATGGGCATCAAAGCCTTGATTATCCAAGGAAAAAGCACTCAAAAAGAACGCTTTATCCTTGAGATCTCCAACGACAATATCAAATTAACATCCGCCGAACCCATTGAGCAAAAAGACAACTATAGTGCCGCCAAATACCTAACCGAGCAATATGGTAACAAAACTCCCTATATCCTGGTGGGTCCCGGAGGCGAGGCCGGGTTGCCCCTGGCCACGGTTGCCGTCAGCGATATGGACGGGCGGCCGACCCGCCACGCCGGTCGAGGCGGCCTGGGAGCGGTTCTGGCATCAAAGGGCATCAAGGCCATTGTCCTGTCCGGCAAAGGCCCCCTCCTTGCGCCAAAGAACACCGAATCCTTTAAGGAGACCCGAAAAGCCTTTGCCAAAGAATTGTCCACCGGCAAACAGGCATTGACCAAATTCGGCACCGCCGTTCTCGTCAATGTGATTAATGAAGCCGGTGCCCTGCCTGTCAATAATTTCCGTAAAGGACGATTTGACCAGGTCAAAAATATCTCCGGGGAAGTGCTGGCCGACAATTGCCAGGCAAGGGGCGGTAAAACCGGTCACGGCTGCCATCCGGGATGTGTAATCAAATGCTCCAATGTCTACCATGATAAAGAAGGAAACCACCTGACCTCCGCCCTGGAGTATGAAACCATTGCCCTGCTGGGTTGCAATTGCGGTCTCTCCGACATGGACCAGATCGCAGAGCTGGACTTCATGTGCGACAATTACGGCCTCGACACCATGGAGACCGGGGTCGCCCTTGGGGTTGCCATGGAGGGAGGCCTCCTGGAATTCGGCGACTTCAATGGAATGAAAGAATTGATCACAGGCATGGTCCAGGGCACGTTGACCGGCCGGTTACTCGGCCAGGGAGCACTTGTCACCGGAAAAACCCTGGGCGTCACCAGGATTCCCACGGTAAAAGGACAGGCCCTCTCCGCCTATGACCCCAGGGCCTTAAAAGGAACGGCAGCAACCTATGCCACCTCCCCCATGGGGGCCGACCACACAGCCGGTAATTGCCTACCCGGCAGAACCGGCCTGGATGATCGCAGCCCCAAGGGCCAGGTTGCCGCCTCAAAAGAAGCACAAAAACTGACCATGCTGTGCGATCTTCTCGGCCTCTGTATTTTTGTGGGACCCATTCCCCAAACCTTGCCCACCATGACTCAATTGTTCAATGACTTCCTCGGCATGAACCATACCGAGGAGGAGATGCTGGCCATGGCGGAAAAAGTGCTCCTGGAAGAGGTTCAATTCAACGAAAAAGCCGGCATTACAAAGTACCAGAACGACCTTCCCGAGTTTTTCCGAACGGAAACCCTGCACTCGGATCTGGTGTGTGACCTCCCGGCTGAAGAACTCATGAACATCTATAATTAGCGAACTGCGCCCCTCCTGGATCCAAGATTCAGGAGGGGGTTCCATCGATGCACTATCCTGCCAGTCGTTCCATGTAAAATCCTTCAAAATGATTGACCGTGAAACAATAGCATGGAATGAAAAAGAGGTTGAAACACTATTGCCTCTTTTCCATCCAGATATGGTTTGGCCTTGGCCCAAAGATAAGAGCGCACATAATCCTATTGATTGGGAATTCCCTTTCGGCAAGTTTAATTATGATGGCTGGAAACTGATAATGCACACCGGGGTCTTACAGTATTAATGTTAAATTCATAACATGTGCATTCACTCGGAATGCCCAGTTGCGCTGGGCGTCCGGTGATGCTAACGTTAACCCGTCCGCGAGAACGTTTGCTGATTTCCCCAGAGGCTGTTGGCGCGGCGGGTTAGCTTATCGTTCATTTGGACAGGCGTGGGCGGGCCGGAAAATCACTTCCTTTATCACCAAAGAGGCCTGGTTGAGCAGGTTCTTTGGGAAGAGTACCTCGTGATAATAATTCTCGTGCAAGTGGGAGCAACTTTATCAAAGGGGACATAAAATTATCAAAAGCTAAGGACTGAATTTTGTCTTTCGGAATCGAAACGGACGGCATCCAGTTCATCCTTGATAATTAGGTTTTCAAAACGCTCCGATTTTTTTGCGCTCATTTGTCAATAAAAAAAGGGTTGACCATAGGGGACGGTTGACCTAAGATTTGTTGCTATTTGAAATAACCACGGGGGCTTAACCCTGGCTCGACATAGCCGGTGAGAAGGTTAATTTTACATGCCTTCATTTTCAAAACTCAGGAGACCAGTATATGTGGCAAATGATTTCAGCGGTTTTTTTTGGACTTCTTTTTCTTTTCTCCCCAATTTCAGCTTCGGCTCAATGGACAAATGGCGGGAATGCGGACTATGTGATTGGTCAGGCGGATTTCACTTCATTCCTAGCTGCCTGTACTCAAACATCTTTGGATAAACCCACTTCTCTTGTGATTGATACAGCCAACGGGAAACTCTATATCTGTGATTACGGGAATAACAGAGTGCTGCGGTATGCGTATCCCATATCCGGCGATCAACCTGCGGCTGAACTGGTGTTTGGACAGGCGGATTTCATTTCAAAAGCAGCAAATGCCGGTGGGCCTGCTGACGCCTCCACCTTTAGTGAGCCGTCAGGTATTGCTTTAGATGCCACCGGTCGTCTATGGGTGGCTGATCTTTCAAATCATCGTCTCGTCTGGTTTGATGCCGCTCATACCATTTCATCCAATAAACCAAACGCAAACGGTGTACTGGGCCAGGCTGACTTTTCATCAACAACAGCAAATCGTGGCGGCGCTGTTGGCCCGAACACCATGAACAAACCCACCGGTCTCGGGGTAGATGATTCAGGCCGGTTATGGCTTGCAGACAAATCCAACCATCGGGTTCTTGTCTTTGATGATGCGGCTTCAAAAGCAAATGGCGCAAATGCAGATAAAGTCTTTGGACAAGCTGATTTTACATCAAACACTGCGGCTGTAACCCAAAACGGTATGGACAACCCTGCTGAATGTTCTGCCTATGGCAGCTATCTGTTTGTTGCGGACAAGGGGAACCACCGGGTGCTGCGTTTTGATAACGCAGCAAGCAAAGCAAATGGCTCAAATGCTGATGGTGTTTTAGGTCAAGCTGATTTTGTATCAAAACTTGCCCTTGTCAATCCGACGGCATCAAATATGTATAATCCATGGGGCGTTCGACTGGATGGGGCCGGAAGCCTGTATGTGTCTGACTACGATGATTCAAGAGTTGTCATTTTTTCCAATGCCGTATCAAAGGCCAATGGCGCTGCTGCAGATTATGTATTGGGGCAGGCTGATTTTGTCACATGGAACAGGAGTACCACTCAGAGCCTCATGTATTCCCCCTCACAATGTGGTGTAGACAATATTAACAACAAAGCCCTTATTGCCGATTATGGCAATAACCGTGTTCTTGTGTACTCTGCAACAGCACCTATTAGCGGGAATTCAAGTCCTGCTATTTCAATCGCAAATACGACGATTTCATTTACCGAAGGTGGCGCTGCCATTCAAATTGATAATGCAGCCACATTATCTGATGCCGACGGCGACGCGGACTGGAACGGCGGTACTCTGAAAGTCCAGATAACTGGGAATGCGGAAGCAGGAGATGAAATAAGTATTTCCGACACGGACGGTGATGGCACTGTCATCACAATAAGTGGAACAAATATACTAGCAGGGGGCACAGATGTTGGAGACCTTTCCGCATCAGGCGGTGTCGTGGCTGGCGGAACGGCTCTAATCATTACATTCGACTCGGATGCCACCAACGCCATTGTACAGGAGGTACTCCAGGCCGTTCACTATAAAAACACCTCAGACTCCCCGGGCACTTCCAACCGCACCATCACCGTGATTGCCACCGACAAAAACAATGGTTCGGCAAATGATACCAGAACCATTACCGTAACGGCAGAAAACGATTCTCCGACCGATATCTCACTTTCCAGCACAAGTGTGGACGAGGGACAGCCCTCCGGCACCGTGGTAGGTACCTTGTCAGCAACCGACCCGGACAATTGATGGTTACCGATCATTTTCAGAAAACAACAATATGTTTTTAAACCCGCTCCGGCAAAAGTCAACTCCTCCGACGTGGCTTTTGAGAGGCCCATTCTCGGACCTGACTTTTACCTACGCTAGTGTTCCTGGTAAATCAGAAACTGTTCCTAAGAACCGGATTAAATTTTCTTGGAAAATTCGTCCGAAATTAACGCTTAAATTAAGAAAAAAACTGTCTTGACATTGGGGTCCACTATACTGTTAATGTTTCCCCATACGGGAAGGTTCGCTAAGGTATAATAACATGAAAAATATACAAGTAATTGATGATGCAGACAATTGCACATATGACATTTATATTATAGAGAATAATGACTTTAAGGCACTTTTTCCAAACGACCGAGATGTTGAATTTCAGAGCTCCTGACATCTGATAATTTGAAATGCAATTTATGCCGCCCGAAATACCAGGCGAAGGTCCGTTCC
>JAEINR010000076.1 GCA_016342325.1 Desulfobacterium sp. | reverse complement strand
GTGATAGAAAAGCTTTCGTCTCACAAAGACTCAGCGGTTCTACATGGCTTTCCGGTTTCTGTCAAAGGTTATTTTCAGCAATCTGCTTTTTTTTGCTCTACCCCTGCTTTCAATTGCCCGAGTAAACCCACACAACCCCTTTGCCATGGGCGTTACAGCCCATGGGGTCGATTTTGCGTTTTTCCACAATAATTGGCGTCCATCCAGGACAAAACAGAAATCATTCCCCTGGACACCCCTTAAAATAGAGGAAATAAAGGACGCCCCTAGGTTATAATGTCAATTTTGTTCAAGAAAGCCGCCGTTTTTTCATCTAATGTTCTAAGTCAACAAGGTTATCAACCCCTTTACAAAAGAGGAACCATCAATGAAATACTATCTTTATGCCATGGGAGCCATCTTCTGCTGGGCCAGCCTGCCTGCCGCAACCGGCTCAGGCCTCAAGGAACTTTCCACCCCGGAGCTGATGTTCTACAGCCTCACGAGCGCCGCCCTTTTTCTCTACCTCAAGGATATCGCTGTGATCCGCTCCTTTAAAATTTACCTGCCAACCAAGGGCGGACTGTTGCTTGGCGTCTGGGGCATCTTTCTCTACCACCTGATCTATTACCAGGCCCTGGACCATGCCCCCCTTGCCGAGGGAGCCATCCTTGCCACCACCTGGTCCTTCTGGATCGTTGTATTCGGGTCGATCCTCAAATCAAAACGACTCAAACCCATGGTGATCATCACGGCCCTTGCCGGCCTTGGGGGTGCGGCACTGGTCATCGCCTCGGGCAAGGCCCTTGAGTTCAATCCTTCCCATCTAATGGGCTATGGCCTTGCCCTTTGCTGCGGTCTGATCTGGAGCAGCTTTTCCGTGGCCATCCCTTTGATGAAGTTTAAACGCGATCCCATGACAACCTTTACCCTGGTTGCCGCCCTTCTCTCTGCCCTTCTCTTTGCCGGGACCCGGCCCCATCCAGCGCCCTCCCTCCAGGCGCTGCTGTCAGCTGTCTATCTTGGCTTGGTTCCTTTGGGACTCTCCTTTTTCCTCTGGAACAGAGCCGTATCAAAGGGAAATCTTACCGTGATCGGATTCTTAAGCTACCTCACCCCGCCCCTTGCCGTGGTCCTGGTGGCCCTGATCCACCACCAGCAGGTCGCAACCCAGGTGATTGCGGGAATGGGGGTGATCATCGGCGCAGCCATTGTCGGAAACCGGTACCAGTGACAGAGGTGTGGGGCATCACCATACCCGGCCAATAGAAAATAGCGGTATTGGTTGAGTCTGAGATGGCAGCGTTGGGCACGCACACACCAGGTACACAAAGTGGCCGGGTACCATGGCCAATAGACCTGGGGAATAGGGGGCGGGTGCTGGGAAGAGGGTGATACATTGCAACGCTTTTTCCTTGACCGATTATCCCCCCTATATTAACTACAAAGGAACCCCTACCTTATAATAAGGAGGCGATCCATGCCCACAGAAGAACTTAAGCCCGGAAAACTTCTTGAACTGTCAGGCGCCTACTGGCAGACATTTGCCCTTCATACCGGTGTAAAGCTCGATCTTTTCACTGCCATTGAACAGGGCGAGACAACGGCGGCAGGGGCAGCAGCAAGCCTCGGTCTTGACCGGCGCGCCCTGGCCATGCTTCTTGATGCCTTAAGCGCCATGGAACTCCTGGAAAAACAGGGGGACATTTATGAAAACAGCCCCATGGCGGCCACTTTTCTTTCAAAAGAATCCCCCCGGTATATTGGGTTTATGATCCAGCACCACCACCATCTGGTGGAATCCTGGGCAAGGCTTGAAGAATCGATCCAAACCGGCAAGGCGGTACAGATAGAGAGCCGTTTCGATGACCAGGAGCAGCGGGAAAGCTTTCTCATGGGCATGTTCAACATCGCCATGGCAACAGCGCCCACCCTGGTCCCCTTTATCGATCTGTCCGGCAAAAAACATCTCCTGGATCTGGGAGGCGGACCCGGCACCTATGCCATCCACTTCTGCAAGGCCAACCCGGATCTCAAGGCGACCATCTTCGACCTTCCCACCACCCGGCCCTTTGCGGAAAAAACCGTTGCCCGGTTCGATCTTAGCCATGCCATTGGATTTGAGGCGGGCAACTTTCTTGAAGATCCCCTGCCGGGCAGCTATGACGTGGTGTGGCTCTCCCACATCCTCCATGGCGACTCGCCCATGGATTGCGACGGGATTATCCAAAAGGCGGTGTCGGTACTCCAGCCCGGCGGCACCCTGATCATCCACGACTTTATCCTGGACAACACAAAGGACGGCCCCCTGTTCCCGGCCCTCTTCTCCTTGAACATGCTGGTCAGAACCGAGAAAGGCCAGGCCTACTCCGAGGCCGAGATTACGGCCATGCTGACAAAGGCCGGGATCACGAACATAGAACGCACCCCCTACAAGGGCCCCACAGACTCAGGTATCCTCCTGGGCCTGAAGCCTTGACCTTGTGGCAACAACAATTATAGAAGTAGGAGACAAGCGCCATGGATTATGAAGAGATCCTGTTTTCCCAGGACCGGTCAGTGGGTTACCTGACCCTGAACAATCCTTCCAAGATCAATGCCCTGTCAAGGCAGATGATCCAAGAGATCATCCACCTCCTGACCGAAATCTCCCAGGACGAATCCGTCAAGGTGATCGTGATCAAGGCCGCAGGCAAACATTTCTGTGCCGGCCACTTTCTTGCCGAAATGGTGGATGCCGGGGTAAAAGAGTACAAGGCCATATTTGACCAGTGCACCCGCATGATGATGATGCTCCACGAGATTCCCCAGCCCGTGATTGCCCAGGTCCAGGGCATTGCAACGGCGGCGGGCTGCCAGCTTGCCGCCTGGTGTGATCTTGTGATAGCAGCGGACAATGCCCGGTTTTCAACCCCGGGGGTGAAGATCGGGCTCTTCTGCACCACACCCATGGTGGCCATTACCCGTGCCATTGGCAGAAAGGCTGCCATGGAGATGCTATTGACCGGCCGGGAATTCCCGGCAACCGAGGCAAAGGCGCTGGGTCTGATCAACCGTGTGGTCCCCCTTGACGCCCTTGAAACCGAAACCACACAGCTTGCCAACGACATTGCCCAAGCCAGCGGGTTTGCCCTGTCCATTGGCAAGCAGGGGTTTTATGCCCAGGCAGACATGACCGATATCCAGGCATTCCACTATGCCAAACAGACCATTGTGATGAACAACTGCTCCGAAGATGCCCAGAACGGCATCACGGCCTTTCTGGAAAAGACAACCCCGGAATGGCAAAACCGATAGGGAATCGGTGATTCCAGGCACCAGGCCCTCTCCTGGGGTTCCGAGCTTGGCCCAGGGTCGGCATGGTTGCAACGTCCTGATGGGATGCCTAGGTCTTCGCGCAGGATTTGATTCCCTTGCAAAAATAACGCGAAAATCAGAGCTAAGAAACGAAAACGCTCAAGTTCGACAGGCTAAATTCTTACGGTTTCCACCATTTCCCTGAGCTGGACAGCCAGGTTTTTCAAATCTGCCGCATTGACACGCACCTGGGAACTGCTGGTTGACATCTCACCGGCTTCCTGGTCAACCCGGCTGATATCATTTGCAATTTCACTGGAAACGGTTGCACTCTGGGCGATGTTTCCGGTAATTTCCTGGGTCCCAAGGGAGGCCTGGGCAATATTGTCTGCAATTTCCTGGCTTGTCACGGATTGTTCCTCAACTGACGCGGCAATGGTGGTAACCAGTTCGTTCAAATCCTTGATCACTTTTGAAATGTCCTGGATCTCTTTGATTGCCCCGGTGGTTGATCCCTGGATGCCATCGATTTGAGTTTTGATATCCAGGGTGGCCGCCGAGGTCTGAATGGCCAACTCTTTTATCTCGCCTGCGACAACGGCAAACCCCTTTCCCGCGTCTCCGGCCCGGGCCGCCTCGATGGTGGCATTCAAAGCCAGAAGATTGGTCTGTTCTGAAATCTCCTTGATGGCCTCTGTTACCTGGCCGATTTCACTGGCGGATTTTCCAAGCGCTTCCACCTTGGCAGAAGCGTTCCCGGACAGGATGACCGCGTCATCGGTGATGGTACTTGCCGTGGACGTGTTCATGCCAATTTCACCGATGGTTGCCGTCATCTCCTCCATGGCTGCCGCAACCATATTAATATTGCTTGAGGCCTGTTCCGTGGCAGCAGACACGGAATTCATATTGGAACTCATCTCTTCTGCCGCAACTGCAACCGTGTTGGATCGCTTGGACGTGTTTTCGGCGCCGGAAACCATTTGATCCGAAATGGCGGCCAGTTCAGCAGAGGAGGCGGTCAGGGTCTGAACGCCGGCACTCAGATCCGTAAACATTTTCCTGAGACTGATGGCCATGGTCTCCATGTCCCGGTATACCCCTTGGGTTTTATTCTTATTGCCGGCGTTGAATTCCACCAGGAAATCCCCCTGGGCAATGCTTCGGGCCACCCCCACAAGCTGTGCCGGGTCGCATCCCAACTGTTTCAAGACACTGCGGGTGAGAAAAAAAACAATCAAGATGCCCATGAAAAGTGCCCCAAGGCTGATCAATGTAATAAGGTCCACGGCCCGGCTGTTGGACGCCTGGAGCCGGGGGCCCATCTCATCCTGGACAGCCTTGATATCCAGTTTTATCTCATCGATCAGTTTGGCCACCCTGGGGCCGATGCGATCCAGGGTGGTGGTAATGACGGTATTACGGCGATTTGTGATTTCAACCAGATCTTTGAAACCGTCCATGTATATTTTTTTACTATTCCCAACCTTGGACAGAAGTTCCCGGCGGGTGGGGTCGACCTCTTCACCGTCCAAAATTTCCAGCAACCCCTGCATGCGTTTGAATTCCGAACCCACCCGATCGGCATGGGATCGGGTGCTGGAAACCAGAAATTTTGCCGCATAAAGCCGGGCAAGCAGCATGTGCTTCAAGGCCATGCCGGCATTAAATGCAATGCTTGCCTCTTCATCTTTTTCAGCCGATTCCATCATCTCAGTAAGCAGATTTTCCATAAGGGGGCCGTTGGTATTCAGCTCTTCATTCTCATGAAAATCACGTTTTTCCATGAGATCCACCACTGTTTTAAAGCCATCCCTGTACTGGGCAACGAAATTTTCGATTTCCCGGATCTTGGCAGCACGATGGGGGGCATTGATCTCCTTTTTTGAAGTCTCAAGAAGGGTGAACATCGAGTCATAATGTTCTGTGAACTGGGTTTGATCTTTTTCGCTGCCGGTGATGATGAAATCCTTGACGTTCATGCGCACCATCAACATATGGGCCTGGATGCGACCGGCCAGGTTGGCGTCCCGGGCCATCTCCCGGTAGTCCTTGAAGCCGTCTGAGGAGGCGTTCAACTTGATGCCTCCCAACAGGGCAACAGCCGCCAGCAGAAGCAGTATTGCTGTAAATCCACTGATAAGTTTCGTTCCAAGGGTCATGCGTTTAAAACCGTTCATCTTGTCCGGATTTCCTTTAATTTTCTAAAGCCTGTGAAATGCCATGGCGGGCGTTATCCCATTGAAGAAACCGCTGACATCACAAGTCCTTTTCTATTTTTTTTACCCCGTCGGATAGGGATCAGTCCGCCGACGACAACTCAACCATCCTTTTTTGCAACCTGCCGAGGCCCATTTGCAATCACCATGCCAGTCTCAAAACAAACCACTCCCCGTTCCCATACACCTCTGGGGTGACGGAATCTATTCCCACTCACATCAGATTTCTCCCAGGGCGACGTTTGGGGAGTGGAAGGGAAATAGTGTCTCATGTGGGACAGTCTTGGGTTGATACGTTGGGACAGTTTTTCCAGGGAAAAGATACAGTTTTTTTCGGAGTGAACATGAAAGTCACAAGGGATGGGAGGCCGTGGCCTGGAGGTTATGGTTCTAAAGCGGGAACAGCGTCCCTTCTTGGTAAGGGCTGGCGCTTGTCAGGGTGTTATAGGTAAGATGCTGGGGACATTAGAAAAGGGTGACATCCGTGGATTCTTTGACCTCATCCCTGATCTGGCTGAACTTTTTTTGCTCCTCAACCACAAGGCTGGAAGACTTGAGCGAGTGGCTCAGTTTCAGATAGACATCCCCGGTGCGGGTATGGAAATAGATGTTTCTGACAAAGGCGCCCCCCAGATCCTTGCTGATGATTCTGATCCCCTCCTGCTCCAGAAAGGCGGTAACAAAGGTGGCAAGTTTCCTGCCCACAGCCTGCTTTTCGATGATTCCCGGGATCACGCAGGCACCGCCGAATACCTTGGCCCGGATCCCATGGCGGTCTGCGCCAAGTGCCATGACGGAATTGATCAGCAGCTCCATGGCATTGATGCCGAATCGCGCCGGCAGGTTATACGTTTTCAGGTCAGCCCGGCCCGGCAGAAGGATATGATTCATTCCCCCGATCTGTCTTTTTGGATCATACAGACACACGGCCACGCAGGAACCGAGAAAGGTTGAAATAACCACAGGCTTCCGGCTGGCATAGTACTCACCAATGGAAATGGTCACCCTTTTTTGCCCCAACGACCTGGCACGATTTCCCGAACCCGGGATTGAAAAATTAATCACCTATCTCTTTTTACACTCCGCTAACACTGTTCCGGCAATCTGTTCCAGGGAGATGACCCTGTCAGCCCCCCCGAGCTTGATCGCTTCATTTGGCATGCCAAACACCACGCAGGATGCCTCATCCTGGGCAATGGTGAAAGCACCGGCCTGTTTCATCTCCAGCATCCCCTTTGCCCCATCGTCTCCCATGCCGGTCATGATGACGCCCACGGCATTTTTACCGGCATATCGGGCCGCGGACCGGAACAACACATCCACGGAAGGGCGGTGACGGGAAACCAAGGGACCGGTTTTCACTTCAACATAGTACCTGGCCCCGCTCCTTTTGACCAGCAGATGATCGTTGCCAGGAGCGATCAGCACCTGGCCCCTTAATACGGAATCATTATTTTCAGCCTCTTTTATGGCAACCCGGCAGATCTGGTTGAGACGGTTTGCAAAGGCCCGTGTAAAATTCTCCGGCATATGCTGGACAATCACCATCCCCGGAGCATCCATGGGCAGTTGCTGCAAAAAAAACCTGAGTGCTTCGGTCCCCCCGGTTGAGGCCCCCAGGACCACTATTTTTTCCGTGGTCTCCAACATCGCCCGGATGGGTCCTGGCAGCACCGCATCCGCACTGAGTTTAGGTTCGATCTGTTTCAGCGTTAAGACCTTCTTCATCCGGGAGACGGCCGCCGACCTGACACTGTCGCAGATCTGTATCTTTGACTCCTCCAGAAATTTCTTTGTCCCCACCACCGGTTTTTGAATAATCTCCACGGCCCCGTACTCAAGGGCCTTTAGGGCCGTTGCCGACTGTTCCCCAGCAAGGCTTGAGCAGATGACAACGGGAATGGGGTGCTGGGCCATCAACTTCTGCAAAAAGGTGATGCCGTCCATGCGGGGCATTTCAACGTCCAGGGTGATCACGTCCGGGACTTCATCCCTCATCTTCCTGGCTGCCTCAAAGGGATCACCGGCCGTGGCCATCACCTCGATATCAGGATCAGAAGCAAGTATCCCGGAAATGGTCTGACGCACTAGGGCGGAATCGTCAACAACCAACACCCGTATCTTCTTTTTCATCCTACTTCACCTTTCGATAAACCGTGGGGGCCACCGCAACAAGGGGAAGCCGTTTGCAATCAAGGAACTCGGAATGGCCCATGAAGATGAATCCGCCGGTCACAAGCTGGTCGCACAGCTTGATCAACAATTGCTCCGTGGTCTCGTTGTCAAAATAGATGGTAACATTTCGGCAGAAGATGATATCCAGCTTCTGCCCGATGGCAAACCTCTTGTCCATGAGGTTGAGTCGCCGGAAATCCACTTTTCTCCTCAGTTCAGGGACGATCCTGACAAGCCCCCGGGTCCTGTCACGGCTTTTCAAAAGATACTTTTTCCTCAACGCCATGGGAACCGGTTCGATCTCGGTTGTGTCATAAACCCCCTTTTTGGCGGTTTCAAGCACCCTGTTTGAAATGTCGGTGGCAAGGATTGAAAAATCAAACCCCGGAGATCGCCTGGCAAACTCACTTAAAACCATTGCCAGTGTGTAGGGTTCGTCCCCCTGGGAGCAGGCACAACTCCAGGCCATCAGCTTTTTTTTCTTCCCCGGCCCCTGGGCGGCAAGTAACCTGGGTAGAATCATCTCCACCAGACAGGTGAAATGCTTTGGCTCCCTGAAGAAATCGGTCTTATTGGTCGTCACCTCATCAATAAAATAAGGCAGCTCCTTCTCCGCCCCCTCCGGGCTGAAGAGATAGTCGCAATAGTGTGAATATAATTTTATGTTCAGGTGATTCAATCGTTTGCGAAGGCGGGATTCGATCATCCCCTTTTTAACCATCGGCATCTTGATGCCGAGCCTTTCCTGAATAAAGCGTGACAGCTTATTGAAATCACCTGGGGATAGATGGGGGTGGGGAGATGGGCTGCACCAGGGGTCGACCATTCACTCTTCCTCGTCCCGGGAACAGGCCCGGTAAAATTGTTATTTGCCGGCCCCACCCTCCATACAAAGGGTGGGCCGGCAATATTTTAAATACGTATCCGTGTTAAACAATCAAGAAGACAGAGGAGCGTCGGTCTCTCCCACCGCCTCCATTTCCGTGTCAAGGTGGGCTTCGGCACTATTCACCCCTGAGAGTTCATCCGCAGAAAAAACCCGGTCAATGTCCAGCAGGATGATAAACTCATCGTTCTTTTTCCCCATCCCTTTAATAAAACCGGTCTTGAGCCGTGTGCCCAGTTTCGGTGCAGGCTCGATCTGATCCGGTTCCAGGTCAAGCACCTCCCTGACCGAATCCGCAAGGGCGCCGATGAGGGTGGTTTCACCGTCGATGGTGTTCTCCATGATGATGATGCAGGTGTTGACACTCTTTTCCGTTGCCGGCATCCCGAATTTAAACCGCAAATCCACAACCGGTACAACCCCGCCCCTCAGGTTTATCACACCGCGCATGAAATTCGGCATCCTGGGAACCTTGGTGATTTCAGTATAATCAAGCACCTCCCGCACCTGCATGATGTCAAGGGCATAGACCTCCTGGTCAAGCATGAACGCAAGATACTGGCCTGTCTGGGTGATCCCTTCAATGGTCATATGCGGATACTCCCCCTGGAATTAATACATCCATGTTTAAATACAACTCTTTTTACCATAATATCGTCCCTAGTACTTCTCAAACTCGGCATCCATGGCATCCCCTTCGGAGATACCCTCACCCAGATCCAGGCTGATCCCGGTGATGGCTGCTGAATTATTACGCTTGCCCGATACCGCCACCGGCCGTCTTCCGGCGGGTTTATCATCTGCTTTCACAACGCTGTCAATTTGAACAGCCGGCTTGCTATAATGGGCATCATCCATTGTCCCCACCTTGAAAAAACCGATGGATCCCTGGAGCTGCGCTGCCTGGGCCGATAGTTCCTCTGCAGTTGCTGACATCTCTTCTGCGGCAGAGGCATTCTGCTGGATCACCTGGTCAAGCTGCAACAGGGCCTGGTTGATCTGCTCGGAACCGGAATTCTGCTCATTGGAGGCCGCGTTTATCTCCTGAACCAGCTCTGCCGTTCGTTTGATATCCGGAACAATCTTCTCCAGCATATCCCCTGCATTTTCAGCGATCTCCACACTGGAGACCGACAGATTGGAAATCTCTGCGGCGGCGGCCTGGCTCCGTTCGGCAAGCTTTCTCACGGCATCAGCCACCACGGCAAACCCCTTGCCGTGTTCGCCGGCCCGGGCCGCCTCGATGGCGGCGTTCAAGGCAAGCATGTTGGTCTGGCGGGAAATCTCCTCGATGATGGAGATCTTTTCTGCGATCTCCTTCATGGCATTGACGGTTTTACCCACGGCTTTGCCGCCGGTTTCCGCATCATCGGCCGCCTGGATGGCCAACCGTTCCGTCTGCTGGGCATTTTCCGCATTCTGCCGGATGTTGGATGCCATCTGCTCCATGGAGGAGGAGGCCTCTTCTGCGGCGGCAGCCTGTTCAGTGGCGCCCTGGGACAACTGCTCGGATGCCGAGCTTAGGGCCACACTGCCTGAAGCGACATTGTCCGATCCGGTTTTCACGTCCGTAACCGTGGCGCTCAGGTTGGTCACCATCTTGTCCAGGGCATGGCCCAAAAGATCTTTTTCCGATAAAATATTCACCCTGACGTTGAGATCTCCGTTGGAGATCTGCTCCGCCACCTGGGCCGTCTCCTTGAGGTTTGCCACCATGCGGTTCATGGCGTCCGACAGGATACCAATCTCATCCTTTTGATCCACATCGGAAGACACACTAAGGTCTCCGTCTGACACGGATTTGGCAACGGCAACGCTCTTGAGGATCGGCTTGACAATGCCGCTTGCAACAAACAGGGCGATAAACGCGACAATACCGGCCATGGCAATGCCCATCATCAATATGGAAATAATGAGTTTATTGATGGGCTCAACGATCTCTTCCTTGTTAATTTCTCCCACAATGGCCCAGGTGGTATCCCCCACCTGGATGGGTGCAAATACGGACAGCACCTCAATTCCCCTGTAGTCCAACATGGGCTGAGACCCTGTTTCACCGCCAAGAGCTCTCTTTATGGAGGGGGTATCCACCCTGCCTTTCACTGGGTTTAGCAGGGAGGCCTTGACCGTAAAGTCAGGATCAAGCAGGGAGTCCGAGCGCATGAGATTATCGCTGCCCACAAGATAGATCTCCCCGGTCTTGCCCATGCCCGCGAGCTGGCTCATCACTGCGCTGATCCAGGAGCTCTGCACCCGGAGGGCAACGATCAGCTCCACATTGCCGATGGCGTTCAGAACAGGCCGGGCAATAAAGCAATAGGGGTCGTTGTTCTGGGGCTCATAGAGCTCAAAATCCGCAATCCCGTACGCCTTGGTTTTCAGCACCTTTTTTACGAGCTTGCCAAGGCCTGAGCCTGCGTATTTCCCAGAGATCATGTTTGTGTCGTAGTCTGCGCCATGGGTAACCGTATAGAACACATTCCCCTTGGGATGGATCAGATAGAGGTCTTCGTACCCGAACTTACTGATATAGCGGGTGTAATAATCGTCGGTGGCCCCGTCAAGCTTGGGGGCGATGGCCTCTTCCATATCTATCTTTGAGATCATGACCCAGCTAAGGCCCCGGATATCAAGGGGCTCATATTTCACCATGACCAATTTTCCGGTGGAGTCTGAAAAAACGTCCCTGCCCGCCCTGCCGGAAAAGGCTTCGTCCATATAAGCGGTGGCATTTTTGGTGAAATCATACCCGGAGACCAGTTTCCCATCACCCATGGTCACAAGGTCGCTTCGAAAAAAGGTTTTCCCTTCGACCCGGCCGGCCACATAGGTTTCACCGGTCCTGCCCATGCCCACCCGCCGCTGGACAATGGTATTGATGGGTTTAGCCGGGATCTCCAGGACCACAACCCCCATGATGGTGCCGGATGCGTCCTCGACAGGTGCACCGATAAAGGCGATTTGCTGTTCCTTTTGGGGGGTATAGGCGGAGAAATCTTCGATCACCACCCCCCTTGTTTCAATCACCCGGGCCCACAGCCGGGCCAACCCCTCATTTTTATGGGACCCGTGTCCCAGATTGGTTCCCAGGTCCGACGCCCCTGCCTGGGTATACATCACATGGCCGTGGGCGCCACAGATGAGGGCCATGTCTGTGTAACCGTATTTTTCAACGTAATTGTTCAGGTAACCTGAATTTTCCTTGTAAATTTTCCCATAGGCCGGGGTGGAGACGTCGTAGGCGTCGGTGGCGCCGACCTGCATCCCATCGTGGTATTGTTTAAGCTGACCATAGATCCGCAAAACATCTTCGCTTTTAGACAACGCCAACACATCGGCATTCACCTTGGCAAACAAATCTCTGACCTGGGCAGCCTTGAGATCCTGGATCGATTCAAGCCTGTTGAAGGCCTCCTGTTTTAAGATATCAACGGTCTCAACAAGGCCGCTCATGTCCGCTTTTCGATCCTCGAAAAAGGTATCCACCTGTTTCTTCTTGATGACTCGAACCGCTTCAAGTTTCTCAAACGCCTGTCCGGTTAGGGCCTTACTTGCCAGGTGGCTGGCCCACCATCCACCAATGGCCATGGGAACCAGTCCGATGATCAGGAACAATCCAATGAGCTTTGGCTTCACCTTAATATTTTTTATCTTCAACATCTATTCCTCCTCGTCTCCGGCATCACCCGGGTCAAAACCTTAAATCCAAGATTTTATTCACATCGATTATCAAGGCCACAGCGCCATTGCCAAGAATGGTGGCCCCGGATATATCAGGGGCATTATTAAAGGCATTGCCCATCTTTTTTATGACCGCCTGCTGGCTTCCCACAACACTGTCCACCACAAAACCGACTCGTTTTTCGTTTGTCTCCATGATCACCACATGTTCAAGTTCAGGCCGCTCTTCTTCTATGCCGTACTCTTCCCGCAGCCCGATGTAGGGGACCATCTCTCCCCGGATATTCAAAAGCCCCGACTTTTTTCCGGTTTCATCCCGGGGCAGTTCCACACACTCTTCAACGGAAGTGAGGGGAAATATGTAATACCCCCTTCCCAGGGTCACCAGCAACCCCTCAATGATGGCAAGGGTCAGGGGCAGCTTGAGGGTGATGGCAGTGCCGTCCCCTTTTTGGCTGTTTAGATCAACGCTTCCGCCCAGCTCCTCGATGCTCCGCTTGACCACATCCATGCCCACGCCCCGGCCGGAAAGATCCGAGACCTGACTTGCCGTTGAAAACCCGGGGGCAAAAATCAAGTTGTTGACCTCTTTGTCCGTGAAATCGACATCCGGGGGAATCAGCCCTTTTTCCATGGCCTTGGCCCGGATCACCGCAGGATCCAGCCCCTTGCCGTTGTCCGAGATACGGATCAACACATTCCCGCCGGCATGCTCGGCCGAAAGGTGGACGGTGCCGGTCGCCTCTTTTCCCGCAGCCTTCCGGGCTTCGGGCATCTCAATGCCATGGTCGATGCTGTTTCGAATAATATGCACCAGGGGGTCTTTGAGTTTCTCTATCACTGTTTTGTCGAGCTCGGTTTCCTCCCCCGAGGTGGTCAGCTCCATCTGTTTGCCCAGATCGTTTGAAAGGTCCCGCACCAGACGTTTAAAGGTGGAAAACGTGGTGCCGATCTGGAGCATGCGCATGCTCATGGCGTTGTCCCGGAGCCCGCTGACGAGCATCTCCACATCCTCGGCAATGGAAACAAGATCAGAATCGTTCACCGTGGAGGCCTTCTGGCTCAGGCGCGCCTGGACCGTCACAAGCTCCCCCACAAGATCCACAAGGTGATCCAGTTTCCCCGCCGCCACCCGGATACTGGTGGTGTGGACCGCCTCCCTGCGCCGTTCAATTTGCTTTTTAACCACCGCTTGTTCGGCCAGGGCCGAGCACACCGACGCCTGGCTGACCGCCTTCTCCTTTACCAGGATCTCCCCCAGAAGATTCTGCTCTTCCAGGGCCTTTCCAAGGGTTTCATTCGACAGATCCCCCCGTTTGACCAAAATTTCGCCAAGCTTGTCACCGTTCAGCTCATCCACGTTACTCCCCTGGTCATTGTCAACGCACTCAATGGAGAGGTCGCATTCATCCTCCACAAAGATGAAAACATCCCGAATGGCGTTCTCTCCCTGGTCCGTGGTCAGAAGAATGTCCCAAAAGATGTAACAGGACTCCGGGTCCATATCGTCGAGCAGGGGCAGATTCTCGGTATGGGGGGTAACGATGCACTCCCCCATCTCCCTGAGTTCATCCAAAAGGGTGATGGGATTTGTACCATTTGCAAAGATATCCAGGGCCGGACAAAACCGTATCGTGTAGGTCAACAGAGGAGAAGGGGCGTCAGGCGCCGATTTGGAGATGTCCTTCCCGATCCCGCCGGGCACTGTCTCTTCCTTGGGATCAGCCGCCGGCAACAACGCCTGGAGTGAGGCGATGATCTGTGTTTCAAGGTCTTTATCCCCTTCACCATCAAGAAGGGTCTTTATATGATCCCTTGCAGAGAGGGTCAGGTTGACAAGATCCTTTGTTACCTGGAGCTCACCACCCCGCACCATGTCAAATACGGTTTCAACGTTGTGGGTAAAATCCGCGATGGCATCAAAGCCAAACATGCCTCCGGAGCCTTTGATGGTATGCATCGCCCGGAAGACCCGGCCAATCTGCTCCATGTCATGGGGATTCTCCTCCAGCTCCAGCAACGAGGTTTCAAGTTCTGTGAGCAGTTCGTATGCTTCTTCCTTAAAGGCTTCTTCTTGCCCGTCCATAGGGAACTCCTGTTAGAGAAACACTTAAATTCCCTGTTTATTTTAAGACCTTCTTCACCACACCAAGAAGCTGTTCCGGCTTAAATGGCTTGATGATCCATCCGGTGGCCCCTGCCTTTTTCCCCTCTTTTTTCTTGTCATCCTGGGATTCGGTGGTCAAAAGGATGATGGGGATAAATTTGTATTGGGCCATGGCTCTTACATTACGGATCATCTCTATACCGTCCATATTGGGCATATTCAGATCCGTGATGATCATGTTGATCTTTGCACCGGCAAGTTTGGTCAATCCGTCCTTGCCATCCACAGCCTCCACCACTTCATAACCGGCTTTCTTTAAGGTGAAATTCACCATCTGCCGAACACTTGCCGAATCGTCCACAGTCATTATCGTCTGTGTCATTGTTATATATCTCCTTTCCAAAAGCATTTTTCACAAAAGTTTTCAGGACACTCGCCCCTGCTGCTGAATCCCGCTTCCAGCAAAGCCGATTCAATCACATCGCTGTTGCCGTTTTCGGGTGTCAACCGTTTTTCTTTGTTCTCAAAGGAACGATTTGCCCCACAGAAAAGCTGGAGGGATGAAAGATCCATGGCGCTTACGTTGTCGAGGCAAACAACCACTTGGGTTGATTCAAAAAGAACCGTGGAAAGTATGAGTTTCAGTTCAGCGGCATGTTCGATGGTCAACCGGCCATCCAATGTCAGTGTCGTTACCGTACCGTTCTTTTCAATTTGATGTTCCATAATATTTCTCCCTGTCAAAACAGCTCGATATTATCTCCAAACCCATCGGCATCAGATATCTCGTCCGGGTCATCATCATCAAAGAGTTCCACACCTCCCGTGGGATCACCGGATTTGGAATTTCCGGACATCCCCCCCACGCTCTCCTGATGGACGGTGCGTTCTTTCTCCATTGTATATCGTTCAGCCATATACACTTCTGCGATTTGAGCAGACGCTTTTTCATCGATCAAGGGCAGCAACCACTCTTTCACCCCATCCAGCCGACGCTTCTGGGCCGTAAGCGCTTCAGAGATGAGGGGGAAAAATTGAAGCCCGGTTTTTGCCTCTGAAACAGCGGTGATCAGCGCTGCTGAGACCTCGTTCAACCCCCTGGTCCGCGCCCCTATCTGTTCATACAGCGACAGGACCGCAGTTACGGTACTGTCCAGGGCGTTCCCGGGCAGATCGGAGCAGCTGTTCCCATCGGCTTCAAATGTTTTTTCAAGCTCAACCCCCTCAATGGCAGAGACAATGGCTGCGATAATTTCTTTCACACCAGCGATGGCACCATCTGCCTGGGTTGAAAGGGATCGCATCTCCTTTCCAAGAACGGCAAGGGTTTTTCCCCCATCCCCCAGACGATTGGCTGCGATCATGGCATTCAGGGCCTTATTCTGTGACTCCTGGCTGATATCGTGCAGCTCCCCTGCCAGGGACGAAAGGGTTGAAGCGGTTTCAAACGCTTTCCCATAGATGATCACCAGACGATTTTCCAGATCCGCACCCTGGCACTCAAGGGATCGAATATTTGTCAGATCCGATGACAGCAGCGTAAAAGGATCTTCACCTTTTTGCCGGCCCAGGTCCGGTCTTGCGTCAGTGTCAACCATGGTGGATAAATTCTGGGCCATGAGGGAAATGTCATCCGTGATGTTCCCAAAGGCGATCCTGTTTTCCTCGTACCCCCCATCTATCTCACTGATGATCTGATCCACCTGGGCACACTGGAGAACAATAATGGCATGGGCCGTGGTAAAATCATCGTTCCCGCCGTCATCATCAAAGGCTTTTTTTCCTTTGGTGCAAAGGGCCTCAACATCTTTCAATCCCGAAACAATGTGCTCAATCCGCTGGCGCATGGAATCATGGAGCTGAACGCCCATGACGATTTTTTCCACCTCCCGGGAGATCCCCCCGGACATGGTTCCTGCGTCTTCAATCATGACAAGGGAAAAACCCATCAGGTTTTCGGTTTTTTCGATGGACTCCCCGGCAGAAAGTTCTGCCAAGTCTGCCAGACCGCTCATCTTTGCAATGCCACGGGAGATATCCCCATACATTGAGGCAAACAGCGCTTTTGATCCCAGGGTAAAATCTTTGACCCTTTTAGACGTCTGGAGAATCTTTTCCGAGAGCGCTTTTATCTCCCTGGCAATGACGGAAAAATTTGCATCGGAGAATTCAGACCGGGAGGTTTCTATGAAAATATTCAAGGCAACCGCCCTCAGGTACCTGGCAATGGTGTCAATTTCGCTTCGCTTGGCATTGAGTTGTTCAAGATACTTCTGAACCTCTTTAACGGGATTTGATTTTAAAACCGCAGTGTCACGGCATTTTTTCAGCATGCCAATGGATTGGTTCACCGACGCTTCGATCTGCGCCAGGATGTTCTCGTTTGAATCCCCTTTAATACTCCCCGCAACCTCAATGGTCTGTTGGGTCAAATCCGCGACCAACCCATATCCTTGCTGAAGCCTTTCGCCCAATTCCATGAAATCTGATTCAGCATTTGAACTAACGGCCAAGAGACCCTCTTCAATGGATGAGAGACGCCCCACCAGATCGGTGCCCATCCCGCCCTGAAGGGGATTGTCTTGCCCCCCGGGGCCTCCATTTTCTATAAAATCCACTGTTTTATCCATAAAAGCAACGTCTCTATGTTCCCGGTCTTGAACACCCGGTTTTTGGTTTAACCCCACAAATATTCCTTTTTAAAAGAATATCTCACTTTATAGCAAGATAAGGGCCAAGCGCCCTTAAACATCTCAACCGCTTGATATTTAAAGGGATTTTAAAAAAACCCCAGCGCTTTGATCCGCTTTCATCCACCAGATTCCCATAAAGGAGAATGGCGGCAGCCCCAACAAACAACGCCACAGCATAGAAGGTTGAATTCCCAGCACGTTCCTGGCCCAGGTTGAAGATTCCTATATTTAAGAAAGTTCCTATATACAAGAACCCGCGCGCTACTCCACCCCCTGCGCTTTAAGAAACATGTGAAGGTATGATTTGGAAAGGCCGGTGTTCATTGAAATGTCATCATCAATTATAAGAACTTTTACCATAGGCTACCGCTTCTGTTCCCCTGTTCAAAGATTTCCGGTCCCATTTCCCCGTTTTCTCCTTGAATCAAGGGACAGCTTACTGATAATAAGAACAATTGCATTTATATGAATACGGATTCTAAATTAAGCAAAACATTATCATTCTAAGGGTTAACCGACCCCAAACGTCCAGGAGAAACGCACCATGGATCATGAAAAAAATATGTTTGACAAGGGGATCTACCAGGGTCGAAGGGATGCACTGAAAAAAAGGATCGGCAGGGGAATCATCCTGCTCCCGGGCCATGGAGAAAGCCCCATGAATTTTGCAGACAACTGCTACCGCTTTCGCCAGGACAGCACGTTTCTCTATTATGCCGGCATCAGCCACCCCGATCTTGCCCTGGTGATCGACTGCGACTCAGGCCATGAGATCCTGTTCGGAGATGACTACACCATCGACCAGATTGTCTGGATGGGATCCCAGCCATCGGTTTCCCATCGGGCCGCAAAGAGCGGCATTGACGCCACCCAACCCCTGGCCCACCTTAAGGGGGTGCTTGACGGCGCAAGGAACCAGAACCGGCCGGTCCATTTTCTTCCGCCCTATCGTGATTCCCACCGGCTCAGCCTCATGGAACTCATGGGGGTGCCCCTGTGCTCAATGGAGACCATGGCCTCCCAGGCACTCATCCAGGCCGTGGTGGACCAGCGCATCTACAAGTCCGACCCGGAGGTGGCCGAGATCGAGAAGGCGGTGAACACCAGCGTGGGCATGCACGCCACCGCCATAACAACCGCCATGCCGGGCATGACCGAGGCCCGGGTGGCGGCCGAGGTGGAACGGGTGGCCAAGGCCTTTGACCACCATCTCGCCTTTCCCATCATCGCCACCATCAACGGCCAGACCCTCCACAACCACGACCACGGCAACACCCTGAAAGAGGGCCAGCTCTTTCTCCTGGATGCAGGGGCCGAAACCGCCATGGGTTATGCCGGGGATCTCTCAACCACCTTTCCCGTGGCCCCCACCTTTACCGACAACCAGCGCCAGGTGTACGAGATCGTGCTGAACGCCCATGGAAAAGCGGTCTCCATGCTCAAGCCGGGCATACCGTTCAAGGCGGTCCACCAGGCCGCCTGCCTTGAGATCGCCAACGGCATGAAGGATATGGGTCTCATGAAGGGAAATATGGAGAGTGCGGTTGAGGCGGGTGCCCATGCCATGTTCTTTCCCTGTGGCCTGGGTCACATGATGGGACTGGATGTCCATGACATGGAAAACCTGGGCGAGGAACGGGTCGGTTATGACACAACGCCCCGGAGCGACCAGTTCGGCCTCAAGTCCCTTCGCCTTTCAAGGAAGCTTGAAAAAGGCTTTGTCCTGACCGTGGAGCCTGGCATCTACTTCATTCCCGAGCTCATGGACCTGTGGCAAAGGGAGAACCGGTTCACGGAATTTCTGAACTACGACCAACTCAGGGCGTACAGGGGGTTTGGCGGCATTCGAAACGAGGAGAACTACCTCATCACGGAAACAGGCCACCGACTCCTGGGCAAACCCAAACCCAAGAGCGTCAAAGAGGTGGAGACCCTCCGGGCCATCGCCTTTTCCTAAGGTTCTTATCTCTGATTTTCGGGTTATTTTTGCAAGGGAATCAGAAAACGCTTTGGTTCTGGCTTGTCCAGGTTAGGTTTTGCGCGACTAGTCCTGTCTCAGGATCTGGCTCAAAAACAGCTTGGCCCTGTCAGACCGGGGGTTGCTGAAAAATTCACTGGGGGTGTTCATCTCGATGATCTCCCCTCCATCCATGAAGATCACCCGGTCGGCCACGGTCCGGGCAAAGCCCATCTCGTGGGTGACGCAAATCATGGTCATGCCCGTGGTGGCAAGGTCGACCATCACATCCAGGACCTCCTTGATCATTTCAGGATCAAGGGCAGAGGTGGGCTCGTCAAAGAGAATCACCTTGGGGGTCATGCACAGGCACCTGGCAATGGCCACCCGCTGCTGCTGCCCCCCAGAAAGCTGGCCCGGGAACTTGTCTGCCTGGTCCGGGATCTTGACCCGCTCAAGAAATTGCATGGCGGTCTTTTCAGCCTCTTTCCGGGGGATGCGGCGCACCCGGATGGGGGCCAGGGTGCAGTTTTCAAGCACGGTCAGATGGGGAAAAAGGTTGAAGTCCTGGAAGAGCATTCCCACCTCCATCCTGACCTTGTCGATGCGCTTGATGTCGTTGTTGAGCTCAATACCGTCAACAATCACCGTTCCCTTCTGGTGCACCTCCAGGTGGTTGAGACAGCGAATCAGGGTGGATTTCCCAGATCCGGACGGACCGCAGATAACCACGCGCTCCCCCTGGCTCACCGAGAGGTTGATATCCTTGAGCACGTGGAACTCCCCAAACCATTTATGAAGATGCTCGATGGTGATAATATCCTGTGGTACTGTTTCAGACATGGTCATCTCCCAGGGTAATCAGGTTCCGTCCCCCTGGCATGGAGAGCCATGGGATCAGGGGTTCAAGGTTATTTTCAAAACCCAATAATCTTACATCAAAAGGGTGATATGTCAATTAAAAGGAAATGATGGGCCGCCCCGTGGGGATGATCCAGGGGGTACAAACAATTCCCTGGCTTACCTGAAAAATTACCCCCCCCACACACAAGCTTGATATCACTAGTATAAAGAGATATATTTCCCCGTTTACATCATTATAACCAAAACACCTGTTTGGGAGACGCTCTACAACAATGGCCCAGGAAATCGACACCCTGTTTGACACGCTCAAAAAGACACACCCGGTGATACGCAACGTCAAGGTTCCGGAATCCATCGTTTTCAGGCTGGTACCCGAAGATCAGGGGGTCAGCCTCACCGTCATCGACCCGGCAGGCAAGGAGGTCGATCCGGGGTATGAGTTTTACGCGGGCCAGACCCGAAGCATCCTCAAGGAGCTCCACAGACTCAGGGAACAGGCGGCCTTCACCATTGACTGGGAGGTGGAACCATCGGGCAATCGCTTCTATCTCAACGGCAACGACTACCTGCTCTCCCTGCTCCTAGGCTCGGACAGCCTGGTGGATGCCCAGGGAAAAAAGATCACGGTCGCCCAGGGGGATGCCAGGGTCCGGGTCTTTATCGAACCGAAAGAAGAAGCGCTCAAGACCTCGATCCGACTCTGCCACGGCCAAAAACAGATCCAAGCAATCATTCCCATGACGGAAACCTGCCTCCTTGCCAAGGAAGAGCAAACCCTGTACAGGGTCTCCCCCCTTGGCAGTCGTTTCAATGCCCTGTCTGTTTTTGAGACCACCCTGGGTGTCGATCTTCTGGAGCAATACCTGACCATGCTCTTTTCCACCCTCTCCAATGTGGAGATCGCCTATTCCGGCTACACCATTCACCAGGGCAGCCCAAAAAAGACGCGGCCTGCACTGATCTTCGAGCATGTGGCCCAGGATCAATCCCTTCACCTGAGGGTGTCTGCCACCTATCCGGGGTTTTCCCCCGATTTTTTCGACAATTTCGACCTGGACAAGATCGTATCGGTCAATGGCATGGAAAAGACCATCACCGCAAGCCCCCTGGTCCACGGTGACATTGCGGCCTGCTTCCATGAAATCCAGAGGGTATTGAAAAAGCACGCCCGCTCCCTTGAACAGGACAACGCCCTCTTTCTCCAGGACAATTTCATGATCATCGAACCTGCCCTGGCCAACCGTTTCATCACCCATGAACTCTCCACCCTGCTGTCACGGTACACGGTCATGGGGGCTGAAAAACTCAAATCCTACAAGGTGAAACATGTCCAGCCGAAGCTCGACCTAAAGCTCTCCCACGGCATCGATTTCCTGGAGGGAGATGCCACCCTGGAACTGGGGGGTGAGACATTTTCCATCACCGAGGTGTTAAAGCAGTATCAGAAAGCGTCCTATGTGCGGTTGAGCGACGGCACCAGCGCCATCATCAATCCCGACTACATGGAAAAGCTGGCCAGGATCTTCAAAAAGCAAAAATCCGGGGTCAAGGTCTCCTTCTTTGATCTTCCCGTGGTGGAGGAACTCATCGGGGAGAAAATCGCCAAGGAGGCGTTCAGCAGGTCCAGGGAGATCTTCCTGGGGTTCAACACGCTGAAAAGCTCAAAAAAACGGCTACCCAAAATCAACGCCACCCTGCGGGGCTACCAAAAGCAAGGGTTTAAATGGGCCGCATACCTGCACAAGCACAAGCTTGGGGGGTGTCTTGCCGACGACATGGGACTGGGCAAGACCATCCAGGCCATCGCCCTTTTGGCCTCCATCTATCCCAAGGAAAAACGTTCAACCCTGATCGTCATGCCAAAGACGCTGTTGTTCAACTGGGAAAGCGAACTCAACCGCTTTGCCCCCACCCTCTCCTTCTCCCTCTTTTACGGTCCGTCACGGGACATTGCAACCGCCCAAAAAAGCAACATCATCCTGACCACCTATGCCATGGTGAGAAACGACATCGAAAACCTGAAGGAGGAGCGGTTTCACATGGTGATCCTGGATGAATCCCAGAACATCAAGAACCTCAATGCCAAGGCGTCCAAGGCGATCATGCTGTTACAGGCCGGCCGCAGACTGGCCCTGAGCGGCACCCCCATCGAGAACAACCTTGGGGAACTCTACTCCCTGTTCCGTTTTCTCAACCCGGCCATGTTCGGCACAGCAAGGGAATTTACCAAAAATTACCTCAACCCCATCCAGAAGGATGATAACAAGGCCGTGGTTAAGGAACTTAAGAAAAAGATCTACCCCTTTATCCTCCGGCGGCTCAAAAACGAGGTGTTAAAGGATCTTCCAGACAAGATGGAGCAGACCCTGTTTGTGGACATGACCGAGGAACAGGCAGCACTATACAACCAGCGCCGGCGGATGTTCAAGGGCGCCATCAAGGAGGAGATCCAGGCCAAGGGATTGAAAAAGTCCCAGCTCTTTATCCTCCAGGCCCTGGGCGAACTTCGCCAGATCGCCTCCATTCCCGAGAGCAAGAGCGACAACCGGATCATCTCCCCCAAGCGAGAGGTCCTCATGGACCATGTGGCCGATGCCGTGGCAGGCAACCACAAGGTGCTGGTGTTTGCCAACTATCTCCACTCCCTGGAGTGCGTCTCCCTTGACATGGAAAAGGCAGGCCTGGATCACCTGGTCATGACCGGCGCCACCCGGGACAGAAGGGCCATGGTTGAACGGTTCCAGACCGACGACACCTGCCGGGCGCTGCTCATGACCTTGAAGACCGGGGGGGTTGGATTAAACCTCACGGCCGCAGATTATGTATTCCTGTTTGACCCCTGGTGGAACAGTGCCGCAGAAAACCAGGCCATTGACCGCGCCCACCGGATGGGCCAGAAAAACACCGTGTTCAGCTATCGCCTCATCGCAAGGAACAGCATTGAAGAGAAGATCCTGAAGCTCCAGGAAAAAAAGAAAGAGCTGTTTGATTCTCTCATTGCAAGTGACAACGCCTCCATCAAACAGATGGATGAAGCCGATGTTGACTATGTATTGGGAGCATAACCATAATGGATATTGATGACATCAACCACATGAAACCCTGGGCGATCCGGCCCATGAAATGCCCGGTCTGCGGCAAAAAAACCACCCGTTTTACAGACAATGTCCAGGGGAATCGGGAATGCAGCCACTGTTTCCAGGAACGGGTGGAGATCCGTTTAAAAACGGTTAACATGGCCCCGTGGACCTGGGAACGATTTTCCCTTGCCCTTTCCCCACTGGGGGCCATGGAGGACCGCCTCACGGCATTGCTCCATTACCATAGTTTTCTACAGATGAAAAACCTGCCGGAGCTCCTGATCGAGAACCTCGGATATGACGCCAACCACCCCCTTGCCGGCTTTGTTCGCCAGAAGGCCTATGAAGCATGCCGCATGTTCCCTGGCGAAAAACAGATGCTCAAGGCGCTTATCAGCGTCACAAACTACCGATCCTGGCAACAGGCCGCCAACATTGCCATGGCCGCCTATGGCATCGCGCCCACCCTGGCACAGGTCAAGGATCTGGTGACAAAGATGGGAGCCGATGGCAGCCCCAATGTGAGAAGCCATGTGGCATATATGATCAAGCACGACACAAGCCCCTGGACAAGGGATCTGTTCCAGACCTTGAAGCACGACCCCAATCCCCTGGTCAGGGAAGCCTGCCAGGAAGAATTGCCCTTCCGGGACACCCGGGGGGCACCCCCAAAACGGCCAACGCCGCCAACGCCCCCAAAGAGGGTCAAAAATAAACCCGTATACACCAAGGCTGAGAAAGCCGTCATCCGGCATTTTGATTTCTCAAAGCATGACCATCTCTATGACAGCTACCTTTCCCATATCCCGGCTCTGCTGGATAAAAAAAAATATGATACAAAAGAAATTAAGGCCCTGAAAAAGAACACCCCGGAGTCCCGGGTGCAACTTCTGGGAGCGGTGTTAAGCAGCAAGATTCTTTTTAATACGGTCCTGGAAAAACTGCCCAAACGGGTTGTGGCCCTGCTCTATCTATGCGCTGGGAAATTTTACGAACAAAACTCGGAAACCCTGGAGCAAAAGCTACTCCAGACCATGGACCAGGATCCGGTCGACGCCCCCAAAGCCCCCCCCCTGCACGAGGCCGTGGAAAAAGACCCGGCCTTTTTCCTGTTCAAGGCGGAAGCGACCTGGTCCCATCGATACTATGGTGACGGTTCCTTTGACATCTCCATCCACCAGGACCTGCTTCCCTATATAAGGGAACTGCTTCCCGCCCCATGCGCCCCTGTCCTTGTGCCGGTCAAGGATGTAAAGAAAAAGGTGGAACACCTCCACCCGGCCAGCCAGACGATTTTCGAGCAACTGCCCGTGATCTTGGGCTTCATCAGCCAGGATAAACTCAAATTTGCCAAGAACAGCGATAAGATCCTGGTGACCTCCCTGAAAAAGATGGCCGCCGCCTCCAGCATCAACGAATTTTACAACAATGGGGATAAAGAACTTAATTATTTGAAGACAAGGCTCATCGCCGACTTTTTCACCTGCCGGTCTGCCTGGCAGCCAAATGAGCTCCAAGACCTGCCCGGGTTCATCAAAGACACCATGGACCGCTATTTTGCCTTCGAGGACTTTAAGACCCATCGCACCCGGCAGGCCTTTGACCATATCAAGCATCAGCTGGACTACCTTCACTCAAACAGCCAGGAGGAAAGGATACGAAAGCAGCTCAAACAGATCTTCAAGCTGCTGCCCAAGGGAAAGTGGATCTCCACCTGCACCCTTGCACGAACCGCCCTTCACCAGGGGATCGATTTCAATCCCTTTGTGGATGAGTATGAATTCCCAGACCTCTACATCAGTATGGATGCCAACAGTCGCCACCAGGACAGGGAGAGGAAAGATCTTGCCTGGCTCTATAAATTCGACACCGTGACCCTTCCCTTTGTCAAACGAATGATGTTTCTCTTTGGCGCCCTTGGCATGGTGGACCTTGGTTATTCAGCCCCGTCAAACACCATCTATCGCCAGTGCGGCAAGCCATTTCTCACCGCCTTTGACGGGCTTCACTATGTCAGGCTCACCGACTTTGGCAGTTATGTTACGGGCAAAAAAAAGACATTCTCCTCTGGGGTGACACTGGCATCCGCCGAAATCAAGATCGATGATAAAAAGACCATGCTCTCCCTCTACGACGAGGACCCCATCAAACGAATGACCCTGGAAACCGTGGGCCGGCCCATCAACAAATCAAGCTACATGGTCGACTATCAATCCTTTCTGCAAGAGTGCGACACCCCGGAAGCGGTAAAAAACAAGATACAATTTTTCAGAAACAACATTGCCCAACATCCGCCGGCCGTCTGGGAACGCTTTTTCGAGGAGGTCCTTGCACGGATCAATCCCCTGGAATCCCTCCCTTCAATGGCTGTGTTCCGGGTCAAACCGGACCGCCGGCTTCTTCGCCTCCTCACCACGGACAGCGTCCTGAAAAAACATGTGATCAAGGCGGAACACCATCACATGCTGGTGGACGCGGCCCATTTTCCCAAGGTCAAAAAACGGTTGGCCCTGTTCGGCTATTTTGTCAGCTGAGCCCGGGTATTTAAAATACAAATACCTTTCAACGGTTTCATCCAAAGGAACGATTTGACTCCCAACCGGTTTTCCAGATAAAGAGGCACGACATTATTATACCTTTTTTATAAGGAGACCATCGTGAAGAGAACACCCTGGCTTATCTGTCTGTCCCTCGTGCTTGCAGTCGCATCAACCGTCACCTGCTTTGCCGACGATTCCTGGAAAACGGTTCAAGGGAAAAACAAACTGGTCATTGGATTTTGCGCCCACTATCCTCCGTTTGAATCCAGGAACCTGAAAACAAACGACCTGGAAGGATTTGACGTGGACCTTGGCCGGGCCCTGGCCCGGGAAATGGGCGTTGATGCAGAATTTGTGGATGCCGAATGGCAGGGGCTTCTGGGCGGACTTCAAAAGGGAGATTTCGACGTGCTGATCACCTGCATGGCAAAATCAGAGGCAAGGGCCGCCAACGTGAACATGAGCGATGTCTACTACGAACTCCCCGACGTAATTGTGGTGAACGAGACCAACAGTGATATTCACACAAAGGCCGACCTTAAGGGCAAAACCGTGGGAGTCCAGCTCGGCTCGGGAAGCGAGCAGATCATCGACCGCATGGGAAATACCTTTAAGGAGGTAAAAAGATACAACTACAACCCGGAGGCGTTCACGGATCTGAAATTCAACCGCATCGACGCCATTGTGGTGGGGTACGCCTATGCCGTCAACCAGATCAAGACCACCCCGGATTTCAAGGTGGTGGGCAAGCCCCTGGCAAAAGCCGAAATCGTCATGGTCATGAAAAAGGGCAGTGACGCCCTGACCCACCAGCTCAACACGGCCCTTGCAACCCTCCGGGCCAACAAGGCCTATGACGCCATCCAAACCCAGTGGCTCGCGATCGACTAACCTTGGATTTCCGAGCCGACATCATCATCGACGCCCTCCCGCTACTGCTGGAGGGCCTGGGGGCGACACTCAAGCTATGCCTGCTCTCCTTCCTCCTTGCCCTGGCAGCGGGCATCCTGGTGGGGGTCCTCCGGTCAAAATCACTTTTTTTCCAGCGGCTCTTCGCCCCCTATGTGGAGATCTTCCGGGGCACCCCCCTACTGATCCAGCTCTTCTTCATCTACTACGGCCTTCCGTCGGTGGGCATCACCATGGACAACTACACCGCAGGCACCCTGGGCCTGGGGCTGAACGGCGGTGCCTATATATCGGAGATCATCCGGGGAGCCCTCTTTTCCGTGAACCAGGGCCAGGAAGAGGCGGCCAAGGCCCTTGGGCTGAACTGGTTCCAGTCCATGGTATTTGTCATCCTTCCCCAGGCCGTCCGGGTCGCGCTCCCGCCCCTGGTGAACGCTTTTTCCACCATCATCAAGGAGTCCTCCCTGGTGTCGGTGCTTGCCATCACTGAACTGACCCGGGCCAGCCAACTGGTCTACACCCGGACCTTCAGGGCCTTTGAAATCTATCTTACGGTGGGCCTTCTCTACTTTATCATCATCTACTCGGCATCCTTGGTGTCCACCCGCCTGGAAAAACGCCTGAACCGGTTTCAATAATTCCCAACCCTCATGGGATTTTCTTCACCAGCACCTTGAGTGACTTTCCGATACATTTTTCAAATATCAATACCATGGGTTCATGATTACAGTAAAACCCTTGTATATTTGCATCGATCCATTCATCCATGGAAATGGGCTTCCATGAAATATCAAAACCACAATGCACGGCAATATGCTCAAAAAGAATACGTTGTGCTCTGCCATTTCCATCCCGAAAAGGATGAATGGCATTGAGATCGGAATATAGTTCAGAAAGTTCTTTGATCAACTGTGCCCTATCAAAATTAACATAATAGTGTTGTTTTCCGGCCTTCTCAAACAACCTGTTAATTTCTGGCTCTATCCTGCTGACGGTACAAAACCGAGTGGCTCCTTTGGAAATATCGATTGTTCTTATTTCTCCGGCCCATTGATAAAGATCCGCAAAAAGTGTTTTGTGTATTTTCTTAAGATAGACAAAATCGTAAGGAGGTTCATAAAATTCCAGCGTCTCTGCGGCTAAACTGCTCAATTCCCGTTCCGCCTCCTGAAGCATCGACTCGTCACGGATATTGAGCAAATTTATAAGAACATTTGTATCTGGGTAAAAATAAGGGTCATGTTGAGTACCATATTTGTCACCCATTGAGATCACAAAACCAGTTCGGAGGAACGATATTTGGCCAGGATTAAGGCTTTCCTAATTTTTGCATCTTTCTCTTGGAACAGTGGAGGAGAGACAACATCAATCCCCTCAAGTTTCATGCTGTACCTGAAATTGTCTGCTTTAATTTTATTCATGTGATTCTTTTTATCCTGCAGTGTTAAATCGATCATCCCACAACCTTTCAAGTATGTTATTCGTCTTTATACCATGGCTGCGAACCTGAGGCAATTCATGTTATAGCCCCTCGCATATGAATAAAGCCCGTTGGCGCGAATCCGATCCTAGGCCCTGCCAAAAACAATAACGCTTCCGCCATAATTACTCCCGTAACTTTCTGTCAATTAAACCCTGGTCCATAGGACGATATTGAAGGCCTGCTAATCCAATTCACGGGAAGCATAAGGAATAAATAGTAACTGAAATTCATTTTATTTTATCTTTAAAGAAAATTATGACGGTAACTGCCAATAACGAACCCATCAGTCATGAATGATGAATATAGCCTATGATTATAGAATCATCTAATGGTTTGACATCTATTCTTTTTTAAACTAATCATGGTTTTATAGTGTTTTTTGTTGATTTACGACCTGAAGTTGCGTGCGCATTTACTATTATACGACGGTACAGGGGGAGGTGAATCTTGTTGACATCAATTTGCAGGTAAAAAGTAGCTATACTTTTCGCCGATCTAAGGAGCGATAAATTTGGAAACAATGGCACATAAGCAGAAAATTTTATCCAAGACCCTGAAACGGCTGGAGCAAAAAGAGCACCTTCCCAAAGAACTGATCTCCCTTCTTGGACAGACCGCAGAGCTTCAACTCTCCGCCCAAAAAGATATTTCAATCCAACTGCCCGATCTGGACCTGGCCGGTATTACCAACCAGGTGACCCGGGGAGATTCCTTTCTCACCCCGGCAACCCTTCCCCTGGATCGCACCCATATTTCCACACTTTTTTCCCAGTTGATTGATAGTATCACCAGCGGACGGACAGGCCTGCCCGAGGCCATGGTAGCGGCGGCAAAGCTGATCAAAACCGCTCTTAAAGACAATGGACTCGACCTTGACAAGGCCGTTGACGAGAGCCTTAACGGCCCTGGCCCCACCATGGCAAAGTGGGCCGAACAGACCCCGGAAGCACCAGCGGCCCTTAATTTTCTTGTGCGTGCCGCCCTTGAGCCCTCCCTGTCTGCGGCCGTAACAGCCCTGGTCGAATGGCTTGGGCAAAATGGAATCAACACCGCCATCCGCCAGACCGGCACCTGTCCTGTCTGCGGCAACCTCCCCTATATCCTGGAGTTGAGAGAAAAGGAGGGATTTCGCTTTGCCGTATGCTCCCTGTGCCGCCATGAATACCGCATCCGCCGCATGGCCTGCCCGGTCTGCGACAACAACGACGCAAAGACATTGAAATTTTTCACGGTCCCGGAGGAACCCGGTTTCCGGGTGGAAACCTGCGACCAGTGCAAAACCTACACAAAAACCATCGATTTCAGAAATCTGGACAGAAAACCCTTTCCCTCCCTCAACGATCTGGAATCAATGACCCTGGATTTCCTTGCAACGGAACAGGGGTATTCCCGTGCAACCCTATCGGTTTGGGGAATATAACGCCTTTCCGTTGCTGTTTTAACCTTGATCAACCCCATGGAGAAAGAGATGACTAAAGTGGACCCCTGAGTCAAGACAAAAAAACAATTAGTTTAAGCTGCACATGGATATTTATCCACAATCATCG
>JAEINR010000075.1 GCA_016342325.1 Desulfobacterium sp. | reverse complement strand
AAACTTATATCATTCTTAGCAAAAAGTCAATAACAATAGGGTTTTCAGCCCCTTATGTCAGGAGCTCTGAAATTGGAAAAGCTCTCTTCAACGCTTCCGGATTCCCACCTGAATACATTTGTGTGCAGAATTTCATCTTCATCCATTTCAGGATCGCAGGCCAAAATATAACCGATGTCGGAATTGCGTACGGCAGCTGTTCGTATGCGTAAGCCGGATTGAATTTTTTCTTTCATAGCATGCCCTCTAAAAGCGATAGCCTAAAGTCTGGTGGTTGTTTTGGGTTTCTTCCCAGGCCCGGGGGCCGTTGGCTTGATCTTATCTTTTTTTTTAATCCCCATGTCCAGGTGCATTTTGCGAACCTGGGCCTCAATGCAAGCCGCATCGCACCCGGTAAACGTTTTCGCGACCGCCTCAGCACCTATCTTTTCCGCTTCTCCGACTTCCCAGCGCTCTTCGCCGGAAAACGGCGCATCCTTTGGGGGAAACATTTCTTTTGTTGCTTTCGCTGTCCGCCAATGAACCTTTGCGTGTGTTGCCTGGTACTGACTCTGGCCTTCCAGGCAAATGCAGGGAGCGTCCTCGTATACATATCCCTTGACGTTGGGTTTCCTGAACTGTGAGGCTGGCACAATATGGTGGGGCGTTTGCGGCGGACAGCAGGGTTTCTTACCGTCCTCTTCTTTCTTAACCAGATTACACCTGAGGGTTCTCAGGCATTTGCTGTTTATCTTTTTTGAATAGTCTTCTATCGCCTGTTCCTTCGCCTTTCTGGCCTTTTGATAACCTTTGCCTTTGGCGCCCTTCTTTATTGTCTTCCATTCGGGTGAGTCCGTGGGTATGTCCAGGTTATCATTCCACAGCTCATTAAATTCTTCTTTGCATCGTTCACATGCCTTTGTATATGTTTCATAGTCAGGGCATTTGGCCTTCTCTTTCGGGTTACAGGCGTCTTTTATTTTATCTTTCTGTCCGGCACATTTCGAAATATTAGACATTGCCATGCTGTCGATGTGTACCCAGGGCGGTGTGTTTGTCATGGGAGAGGCATGATTGTGGGTTGTCATGTCAAGATGCCGTACGACATTTTCCCCCTCGAACTTCACATCCATGGACCAGGAAATGAAATATACTTTTCCTCTGTTTACACTGGTCACCACCCCTTTCTTGGCAGCGGAACCCGCTTCATTTCCAATACTTTTTTTAAAATAGGATTTATTTTTCAGCATGACCTCTTTGTCGGAAATCTTGACGTTCTTGCTGCCGGAGGTCATGTCTTTGGCCATGCCCGTATTGGGGTAGGGAATCGGAACACCCGGGGGGGTTGCGGGATTTTCGGGTGGCGTAAAACAGACATCCGGAAAGGCACAGATAGATTTTCCATCTGCATTTTTGCAGGAGACTTCCCTTCCATTGGCAAATACGTCATTCCCCATCAGATGCCTCCTTTTACCGGGGAGGTTAAAATCAGAACCGCCCGTTCGCCATTGTCATTGCCAAAGTGGCAAAGCGCATTATTTCCCCATGAATAGCCCTTCCTGGCCGCAGCCTCTGCCACACACATGATACACGGTACAATGGCCGCTCCGATTTCGCCCACGCAATCCACTGGATGCAGGATCTCTATTTCTCCCTTATGATTCCTGAGGGTGCGGGTTACGGCCAGATCTCCCTCTTTGAATTTGTATTGTTCACCATTGGCGTCGGAGATGCGGCAGTTCATATCCCCCATGGATAATCCGGAAGCTGAAAAGGCTTCCTTAAAGGCCTGTACAAGTCCTTCAGCACGGAGCGGTTCACCTGAATCGATAAATGCCGGTTCCTGACCAAACCCGATTCCTCCGATGGTCATATGTCCATTGGCGTTTTGATTTGCAGACGATAAAAGCACGGCAGCCCCGGCTTCACCTGGGACAAAACCGTTTGAATTGCTTTCGGTCAGAACTCTGTCATTTTTCTTCAAGGGAAGTGATGCCCGCCATGTTAACGTAAAGATCCTTTTATCTGTTTCCATCATGATGGTATCGAGCATTGCCGGAATATCTTTTTCTTCGTCGTTTTTCAGAAAAAACGTCACCATGATTTTTTTTGCCGGTAACCTGAAAATGGTGCGTCCTTCAGGGGTCAGATTGAGAAGCCCCACGGTGTCGCCCTCTTCGGGATACGGCATTTGCTGATCTTCCGGAGCGGCCTGGAAATATGCATCGTTGAAATCAGCGGGCAGAAACGGAAAAACATTGTCCATCCAATTTTGATCATAGGTACCGGCCAATGCGCTTCTTGGCTGCCATCCGCGGCCCATGGGACCAAAGGACATGGGCCGGTATTTTCCGTTGGGTTTTGATACGGACGTTCCCCTCTCTTCCGTGTTGGGCAGGGGGGTGTCCTTTACAAATGCGGATTTGAGAATCGTGTGGAATCCCACCCCAACGGGATTCTGCGTCCAGGCGGCATGTTTTTTGGGATTTTTATGATTTGAATCCACTCCGCCAAAGGCCGTGTCATAGGAAATCGGCATTCGCATAAAAGGCAGGGGCTTACTTGGTTTAAAAGAGAGCAACCCATTTTTCCAGACCCGGTGGCCCACCACATTGAATGTTTTTGAAATGGGACCGACTTGCAGCGAAACAGGCACTTTTGTGGCGGGTTGGCCGTCCGGCGCATGGGCGCTACCATTCAGCAGCACATCGCAAAACGGTTTGCAAGGCGCATAATCGCTTTCATATAAAGGGGCGGAAAGGCCTGGTTCGCCTGTAAACCCATCTGCTTCAAAAAGCGGGACCTGCTCTTTGGCAAGTGCTGGTTCGCCGCCATCTTCAGGAATCGTAAAGGTTCCTTTTATGCAGACCACCAGAAGTTCACGGCCGTCCGGCTGCATGCCCATTGTATAGCCAGCTTCCATGGCTGTAATGTGTTCAAGTCTCATAATTAATTTATCTGCACCGATCCGCCCTTGATCCTGTTTACCCCTGAGGAGCGATTTAACAGGTATGCGCCCCGGATAATCACCTTGCCAGCTTTTGTCAGGGTGATGCTTGACTTGCCGCAGCGAAGCACGATCTCCTCTTTGGCTGTGAAAGCGATTTTTCTGCCGTCAACCACCACCTCCTCCGGTTTTTCCCTGTCAAGGCAGATCTCTTCCGGGGCATTGGAATTGCCATCTTCAAGGTCTGAGCACAGGATATCCACGATCACAGGCCGGTGGGGATTGTTGTTTTCAAAAATAAGCAATACCTCAAGGGGGAAAATATGCTTTTCCTTTTGAAGCTGCATTTTGATTGAGCGGGTGAGCCTTGCCTGGACAGGATCCCAGGGATTGCCTGGAAAGTCAACCAGGACCCTGGCGTTTGGGTCTGTTTCCACGATTCTGCCCGCAACTGCACCTTTGATCTGTCTTGAAAACTCAAGTTTGCGGACATTGTCCGCCCTAGCCCCTTTCATCGCATCAATTCTCCTGTACCTTGTGGCCCTTTATGACGACATTCCCGGACCTTTTGGTGTTTATGTTTTTCCCCTTAATGGTAATATCGCCGTTCTTCTCCATGGTGATAGACGCTTTGCAGCCCCAGGCTGTGGTCGGTGAAGTCGGTTTTCCTGTGTATACATGACAGCCCCCGTTTAAGGTGAGGAGCAATAAAACAATGGCGATAAACCGATTACGATAAGATAGGCATTTAACCCTATTCTAAGTACCAGACTTGTTCCAGTGATGCTAACAGATACCCCCCTGCCTCTCCATGGGGTCCGGGCCGAGCAATCATGCCCTTCGAAGCCGGCAGTTACATTCAAATTGATGTGCCGGAATATGAATCTTGGGCATGGAATCTTGATCCAAGTAAATCCATTGTTTGACAAATCCCTTGGGATGGGCGTATTAATTTCCTACTTTGTGCAAAAAGGCTATTGGCTTGGGGCAAAACCATGGTGTTAAAGAATGGCGTTATTGGATTGTTAAATCATGAAGGAAAACAGATGAAACACCTGCTTAGAATAAAATTTACAACCATGACTCTCCTGGCATTGTTGTGGCTGACAGGCATGGCGAATCCTGCCCTAGCCGGCATGGAAGATTCGCCCACAGCATTCCTGGCAGCTCCGGTTCAGGTGGGCCTTGGGCAGCCCTTTCTGGTGAGGCTGACATCGGAGCATCCCCTTGACAAGGTCCGGGTCCGCTGGATGGGCAAAAAGATCGATACCTCCATCTCATCCTGGAACAAGCATTATATTTCCCTGGCCATGCTGGGAACAGATGTGCTCACAGCAAAGACAGGCCCCCATGAACTCCTTGTCAGTGCCGGTGTGGGAGGGCATGCCCGCAGGTTCAAGCAGATGATTCAGGTAAACCATCGGACCTATCCCCGTCAAGACCTGAATCTGCCTGAAAATATGGTGAGCCCTCCAAAGGAAGTGCAAAACCGTTTAAGGGCTGAGCGAAAACTGACCACCAAGGCCAAAAATACCATATCTTCCCAAAGGACCTGGCAGCTTCCTTTTTACCGCCCGGTCCCTGGAAAAATCACCAGCCTTTATGGGTTACGGCGGTATTTAAATAAAAAACCGAAAAATCCACACCGGGGCCTGGACTTTAGATCTCCCCTGGGCAGCCCTGTAAAAGCGGCGGCACAGGGACAGGTGATTCTTGTGGGGAATCATTATTATGCGGGAAATTCCATTTATATTGACCACGGCAATGGCGTGGTCTCCCTTTATTTCCACCTGCAAAAGCCGTTGGTGGAAACCGGAGATCGGGTCACCCGGGGCCAGACCATAGGCATGTCCGGCACATCCGGCCGCTCCACAGGACCCCATTTACATTTTTCTGTCTCTGTTTCAGGCGCCCTGGTGGACCCGGAACCCCTGTTTGAAAAAACAGCGGATCATTTTCTGGAATAGCCCTTTACCCGCGTACATGGACATATCCGGCAAAACGCCTTTGGGGCAACCCGGTTTCCATTGACTGCATTGATTCATCTTTTGAAGTCCTTCCTTTTCTTATTGCATCTGTATGCTGTCAAACCAGGTCTTTGTCTTTTCAGGGATTTCTCTCCTGGATGTTGAGCATGATGGCCAATGATTACAGAACAACGGATTTTGATGCAGTTACAACCGCTGTGGGTGAGGCCAGCGACCTGGGTATCTGTTGTTTTGGCGACATCCTGACCCCCAGGGATACGGCCATCTCCGACATACTCACTAAAATAGGGGTTTATCATACCTGTTTTTGCGAAGCCTTTGGCTTTTATAAACTGCTTGAAGAAAACAATCTGCTGGGCGAAAACTACTCCCCGCCCATGAAAACACCGGTTGAATATGTCCGGGATCTGGGGCTTCTGGACAATACCACCCTTGCTGTGCACTGTGTGCATCTAACCGATAAAGACCTGGAGATCCTTGCTGCCACAGGGACAAATGTATGCCTCTGCCCCCGGAGCAATGAATTCATCGGTGTGGGACGGGGTCCCTGGGAAAAGATACTGGCTGCGGGAATCTGTGTGAGTCTGGGAACAGACAATCTCGCCTCCAACCATGACCTGAATCTCTGGAATGAATTGTCCTATTTTATCCGAGAAATTAACATGGATCTTTCCATGTCAGACGCCATTCCCCTGGTCACCCATAACCCTGCAAAGGCCCTTTTATTAAATGACAGGCTGGGCACCCTTGAAAAAGGAAAGCTGTGGAAGTATGCCGTCATGCCGGATAAAATGGCAGACTTGTAGATTATTCGTTTAATTCTTTAAAAAAAGTGTCTATCATTTTATCAATGGTTCCCTCAGTTATAGTGCCGGTCAAATGACGTGATACCAACCTACTTCAGTAAATTTTGAAGCTCTGTGACTATAGGGTATTTCAGGATCCTTGAATCACTGTCAAAAGGTTCAAAGTACTTAGACCCTATGGTGGTTCCAATGTTCAAATTAAAAAGATCTTCGTCTTTCACGAATAAAATTGTTTTTCCCCTTGGGAACATAAAAAGGCTTTTGTTGAACTTGTTTTATAGGCAGGCTCAACATAAAGCATGTACTCCTCCCTTTCAGGTCGTTTTAACAGACCTGTCATGAGTACGGTATATTTTTTTAAAAAACACAGGGGAATGATAAACATTGCCACCTCTACTTTTCAAGTTCTGTATACTTAACCGGCTACTCTACCCGTTCATAATCCTGCCGAATATAGGCGGCAAGCGCCCTGGCCGCCGGGTCATGGAGAGAGACTTCCTCCCAGGCAGGCGGTTTGGGCAGCTTCTGCATGATCAATCCGTCCGTGCCAAACCATAGGGGCAACAGGCCGCCGAAAAAATACCCATTTTCGCGCAATTGCCGGATGGCCGAGGGTGTTGCCCGATCCCCCAGATTCATATACATCTGCACCAATCCGCCCGGGCCTGCATTGGATTCGGCTTTTTCCACCACATCCTGAAAATCCATGCCGGCCGTTTGAACCGTAATCCGGGCAAAGTTGGCCTGGGGCAATAAAAACGCATTAAAGTCCGTGGGGCCGACAGGGTCGGCTCCCTGACCGATCCGCCGGTCCAGCCCAAGGCTGCCGTAAAGGTCTGAAATAATATCCCCATGGACTTCAGGCAGATAGACAGCATGGCTCCGATCGTTACGGACATCAAAGGTGAGCAGCAACGAGACATTGCGGCTGCCGGCTCTTTCCCTGGAATAGGCCGTGGCGGGCATGCACTCAAGCTCCAGGCCGGTTGCCTGATGGCCATGGTCATGGGACAGGCGCTGGGAGACCGTATGGTTGCACACAGCCTCGGTAAGAATCACCGGCAGCCCAAGGGATTGGGGCAGCACTTCGAGAATATGCCGGGCAAGCTCTGATGATATCCGGCCGCTGCGATAGGATTTGAGCAGCATGAGCTGACCGGCCTCATAGATATCAGGATTGGGGGCATGGCGGAAAAGCCCTGCCAGTCCGACAATATCGCCCTTGGGTGTGCGGACCACAATGGTGTGCTGGTCATCGGTGGCATTCCGGCGAACCACCTCATCCGGATCATGGACATGGTCAATGGGAAATTCTCCCCCGTACACCTCATAATAACAAAGGGAAACCCCCAGGGCATCCCCGGGTTCAAACAGGCCAACCTCAATCTCTTGACCGGGAGCAATCCGGGTACGGGCGGCTTCAAGGCGTTCCATCAACTGACTTCGTTCCATATCCCTAATTTCCTTTGTTTAAAAGCCGGGAGGCCACAAGTTCATCATACAGGGCCTGGGCAAAAACCGCGTGGCCGTGTTCATTAAAGTGTACCAGGTCCAAAAAAAGGTGATACCGGTCAGGGTGCTGCCAGATATGGGATGAAACCTTTAAAACCGGCAATCCTGCGGGCTCAGCCAGCTGTTTGACAATGGCGTCCATGGATTGAAACTGATAATGGGCCCATCCGCTGACCAGGGATTCCCAGTTGCCCTGGATGGAAGACAATTTTGCCCGGTCACCGGGCCTGATCTCAGGTTCATAACTAAATCCCAGGTCGAAAAACCCCACTGTTGCGCCCTTGCTCCGGGCAAATTCAATCATTTGCCCCAGGCACTCCTTCTGGTGCGCCACCACCGGTTCCAGTTGGAATCCCGGCTTGGGCGTAAAGGCGCTGGTGATATTGCTTTCCTTGAAAAATCTGCGCCTCAGGCCCATGCCCAGGCAACTCATGTCCGCCAGCTTAAAAACCCATGGCTTGTGCCGCTCAAGCTTGTGAATGAACGCCATGGGCCAGGGCGTGGCCGGTTCCCAGTCACTGCCATGCATATAGGCGATGGAAATATCATTCACGTTGGGCCGGAGCAGAATGAGATCATCCTTTTCAATGGGAAGCTGTGTCACGGCAGCCATGGCCTGGTGACTATTGTAGCCGATGACAGAGGCGTTCATCACCTGGATATCATACCCGGCCCGGTCCAGATGACCTTGAAGGGCCTTAAACCAGATCTTTTCTTCATGGATGAGTTTGGCCCCGAAAAGATCGGATTCCCCCACCACCCACAGGTGGCGGCACCCCTGGCGCCGCTCAGGCGACCGCAGCCCCAGGCTGTTGATGTGCACCTCTTGTTCACCCTGGCCGGGTTTGAGGCGCCAGTACAGTGGCGGACCGCACTCCTCAACAAATCGATTATAGGGATACTCGCCAATCCGTTTGGGGATAAATTTCAAGCCGTGTTTCTTTGAATAGAGCAATCGGGCACTGATTTCAGCCGCCCCGATCAAAAAAAGTATAACAAGGAGATAGATCATGGTTCCTTCTTTGCTTAGGTGGTTTGCCCGCACAGGGCGGTTTCACAGTTTGGGTCCCGGGCCGTGTCCATCAATCCCATGAGCCGGTGTATTATGAACAAACTGACAATGCCGGTGATGACCATGGATACGGTGTGGCTGACATAGGCCCCCTGCCCCCCCCATATATGGCCAAAGACAAACGCCAGGGGCAGCCTGAGGCAGAGCAGGCGCAGGAGATTGGTGACCAGGGAATACTGGGGCTTTTTAATGCCCTGGGCAAGTCCACTCATGATCAGCTCCGCCGGCACCAGGAAATAGCCGACAAGGGCAACCCTCAGGGCAAAGGAGGACAATTTCAACACCTCACTGCCGGGGTTGAACAACCCGATGATATCCGGGGCAAAGAGCCAGAGCAAAAGACCGGTGGGCACCAGTATCCCATAACAGGCGGTAAAAGAGATCCGCACCGCTTCCCGGATACGGTCTGCATTCCCGGCCCCCAGGTTGAACCCGGCAAAGGGGATCAGGGAACAGGACAGGCCGTAGAGCGGCAGCACGATCATCTGCTCCATTCGGGAGGACAAGTTCCAGGCCCCCACAAAAGCAGGACCAAACGGCGCCAGCACATAATTCAAGCCAACCAGGGAAAAAGGAATGACCATCATGGCCAGGGCAACCGGGCCGCCTGCCCAGGCAATGGGTTTCCAGAATCGAAGATGGCCTGTGCTGACCCCGAACCCGGGCCGGTCCTTTCCCCGGCGTTTCAGGGCAGTCCACATGATGATACCGGCCAAGGTCCAGCCAATAAAAGAGGACAAAGAGGCCCCGGCAATCCCCATGTTGCAGACAAAGATAAAGAACGGATCCAGGATCATGTTCATCAGATTGCCGGCAATCATGGCCATCATAGGCGTTTTTGCATCACCGTAACTTAAAAAAACACCTTCACAAAGCATGGTGAATCCCATGGCCGGGAATATCCATGCCAGCCAGAACACAAATTTATCAATCTCCGGCAGCACATTGGGGTCCACATTGAATAATCCAAACACCCACTGGTTGACCAGGGTAAAGGCGATCAGGCAAAAAGGGGCGATCGCCACCAGGGCCAGGGGCAGGGATGAAGCGATGATCATTCCGGCCCGCCCTTCTTCATTGCCCCCCCGGGCATGGCTGACCAAAGCTGTGGTGCCCACTGCCAGCCCCTTTGCCACGGACATGGCAAAATAAAGCAGGGGAATGGACAGGGAAAGGGCAGCCAGCTCCACCGTGCCCAGCCAGGACACAAAAACCGTATCCACAAGACTATAAAGGTTCTGGAAAAACATGGAGACCATGGCGGGCAGCCCCAGCGTCAACAGCACCGACAGCACGCTGCCCTGCCCCATGTTCATCGTTTTTTCTTTCATCATCGGCCCTGAATCTCCTCTATCACCGGTCTAAAAACCCGACAGAACGCTTCCATGATCGGCTGCTGAACCAGGCTGATGCGAATCCAGTTGGGAAACCGGAAACCGGTCATGGTGCGGACCATTATCCCCTGGGTCATGAGTTTGCGGTACATGAGGGTATCTGAAACAGGCACCTTGACCATGAGATAATTGCCCTGGCCACACACATGGGTCAGTTCCAGTTCATCAAACAGGGGACAAAGCAATGCCTTGGCCTCCCGGACCATTTTCCGGGTCGCCCGGATAAAGGAGCCGTCATTGGTCAGGGCCGCAGCAGCCGCTCTCTGGGCCAGGGTATTAACCGAGTAGACAATGTGGGTCCGCCGTATCACCCCCACCATTTCAGGGTTGGCACACAGGTACCCGATGCGCAGGGATGCCAGGGCATACATCTTGGAAAACGTCCTGAAGGTCACCACATTGGGATATTGCTCCACCAGGGCCATGCCGTCCGGGAAATCGTCATTTTCAACATATTCGCAATAGGCTTCGTCAATGACCACAACGGCACGGTTGTCCACGGCATCCAAAAAGCCTGTCATGGTCGACCTGTCCCAATAGGTGCCTGTGGGGTTGTTGGGGTTGCAGACAAACAATATCTTGGTGTGCCTGTCCATAGCATCCAGCATGGCCTGGGGATCAAACCCGTTGTCCTTAAGGGGAATCAACCGCGCTTCGAACCCGGAGAACTCGGCCACCCACTCATACACGGCAAAGGTCTTGTCCGCCGTGATGATATTGTCCCCTTTTTCACAAAAGGCCTTGATCACCGAGGCGATGACCTCGCAGGAGCCGTTGCCCACTAAAAACTGCTCCGGATCCTTGCCAAACCGTTCAGCCAGGGACTGGCGGAGGTCAAAACAGTCCCCGTTGGGATAGACAGGCACGGCCATGGGCGTAAACCCTTCCACCACCTGCGCCACCTCAGGGGGCGGCCCCAGGGCATTTTCATTGTTGTTGAGCCGGTGGAGGTGATCCACACCATACAGCCGCATGAGTTCCGGGTCAGGCTTACTTGGATAATATGCCTCAAAGGCCTGGATATAACTGGGTACCAGTTGGGTATAATCAAATTTATGCATGCTGGAACACCAGAATATCGGATTTACCGCCATAGGGCAGGACCAGCTTCGGCACAAACCCATTGTCCATGATCGCTTTGCCCATGGCCGCCTGCCATCCATGGGCCAGGTCGATGCGGATAAAGATATTGGAGAACTTCTCCCGGTGCAGCATCTCAACATACCGGGCAATACATTCGGCAGCGTCCCCACCGGTCACCATGGGAAAAAGGGTTGCTTTCCCAGCATCCGGCCTGAGCTGCACGGAAAAAACAGAGCGTTCAGGCAGGTGCTCCCCCTGTCCTTCAATGAGTTTCAGATCCCGCATGAGAACCTGCCGTTGGTATGCCGTTTCAAGGAATTCGGCATAGGCCCTGTGGGCCCAGACAGATGCGCCCATATCCTCCCTCAGATGACGATACCAAACCCCCTGCTCCGATTTTTTGCCATCCCTTTGGATCTGATCCAGGTGCCCCAGGGATTCAAAATCCGCCGTGGGCAGGCTGGTGGTGGCCAACTCACTGAACAGGCCCATGGCCCTTGTCCGGGCCACGGTATTGATAAGGTGTTTTGCCAGGAGATCTCCGGCCTGGCCGGCCTTGGCAAATACATATGGGCCGGAAAAACTGATTCCCTGTTCAGACGGGGCCTGCCAGCATATCATCCCGGCCAGGGCGCCGCTCCGGTCGATTGCCACGGCAATATCCAGATCCTTTTGCCCAACCATGTCAACCACCTTACCCGGGGTGAAAAACGACCGGGGCACGGCATCGGAAGGATAGAGGCCCAGGGCCTTGACACAGGCGACTTTAATCAGTTCAGGTTCCGGATCCCGGACAATGGTCAATTCCCCCCTGGCCTCAACCGGCTGGATCGTCTCGGGTATGACAATCGGATAAGCCCGGTCCTTCCGCAGCCCCAGATGCAGGGTATCCCCTTCAACCCCCAGGGTAAATCCATCCACAGCCCTGGAAGCCACAAGCAATCCCAAGTGATCAATCTCCTCCTGGGTGTCTGTTTTTGTCACAAGGTTCATGGCCCATAGGTCTGACGCATCGGCCTTAAAAGAAAATTCAACCCGCACATGCCATCCCCCCGGCTCAAGACGGAAACGAACCTGGGTTCCCGGGGCCATTCTGGCCAGGTGAACCACGATCTCTTCGGCCGCAACGGTCAGCATCATTGTTTTACTGTCATCCAGTCCGCACACCGGCGCCCATTTTTCAACAACAGACTGAACCAGGGGCACCCAGGCAATATCGGCCGCAAGCGATACTGAAACCGATTGATCAAAACCTTTCATACGCATTCGTTCCTCTTATTATGAAATAAACGAGTTCATGAGGAGTACCCGTTCAAGGCCTTTGTGTCAAGCCCTTGGGCCATTTCGGGTGTCACTGTTTTTGTATTTGAGGATTGTTTTTTAAGGATAGGAATCTTGTTGCATCTGTATGCTGTCAAACCAAGCACTTGTCTTTATAGGGTTCTGCCTTTATTCAAATGAGGTCACAGGCTTTAAGGGCTTTTCAGGATAGATCTGTCCGGCATTGGGGGGCATGGAATTATAGACCCAGTCCAGGTCCAGAATCCCCATTGTTTTGCCTAACACCCGTTTTGTACCTAGGAATTTTCCCCGGACAAGAACCGATTCCATTGTGTTTTTTAAACAGAATACAGCAATGGGTGTGTTTATACCCATTGAATGATTTCCCAGTGCTTTGGCCGGAAAAACAAGCTGTCTGGAATCTATTGACATGCATGGAACAAAGGGAACCAGACAGGGGAAACCATCTGATCCCATAAAAGATAAAAATTTCATGGTCAGCAGGCTGTTGAACAGGGTTGTCCCATAGGGGTTTAATATGGGATCTTTGTTTTTTTTTTGTGCCGCCGAACCAAGAAGCCTGGTCACCATAGCAGACCCGGCAATTTTCAGAACGGGAAGGCCCATGGCAGGGGTGGTTTCCACCAGGTCAAAATAATGGACCCGATGGATGGGAAAATAGGAATTATACCGTTGGAGCGGTTTTTCCTTATAGGCTTCAAGTTCAGATCCCTGGTCTTTTTTGTCTGTCCACACAAGTTTACCCTGCCAGGTTTTTCTGGTGTGGGCAGACAGGATGAAAAAGGATGCTTTGGGATTTTTCCGGATAAAATATTTACTCTTTCCCCTGACAAACTGGCCCAGGGCCATGCGGGTCTGGTCAATGGCCATTAAAGAGTTGATAAAGGTGATATGGGGCTGGCCTTCTGTGTTTTGGGTGGCAATGATCCCGATCTTTTCCAAGGGGGCTGTGGTTTCAATATCAAAGGCGTTGAATTGGGTTTTGGTTTTCATATCTCCTCCGTTATGGGGATATTGGCCGGGTTGCCCCGGTGTGGACGACAATGGCCCTGTCCAGGCCGGATTCAAGAGCGGTTTCAACCAGGTTATCCATCCTTCTTTTTTCCATGGGCAATGTGGTTTCATGGGCCCATGTTTTTCCAAGCCGGGTGTATTTGTCTTTTCCCAGGGTGTTAAAGGCGCACAGTTCCCACCGGCAAACCGTGTCTTTAAGGTGGAGGGCAATAAAAGAACCCATGGACCGTATGTTGTCATCCCTGTCTGTGGCACCCGGAATAATGGGGGTTCTGATCCAAAGTTCCGTGGGGTGTTTTTTTAATAATCCCGGCAGTTGCATGAGGTTCTCAAGAATGATGGCATTGGATGCGCCGGTGAAAGATTTGTGGCGGGTCTCATCCATCTCCTTGATATCAAAGAGCAGAAGATCCGTATGGCCCAACAGTTTTTCCAGGATACTGATGGCGGTCATACCGCAGGTGTCCAGGGCCGTGTGAATCCCTTGGGCCTGCAATCCTTTTAAGACCTCAAGTGAAAATTCGTGCTGGAGGGTGGCCTCCCCTCCGGACAGGGTGACCCCGCCCCGGGATGATTGAAAATAGGCCCTGTCCTTGGCCAGTTCCTTGACCAGGTCTTGGGCTGTCCATGTTACCCCCAAAAGAGTGATGGAAAGACTTGGGCATTGATCAGCACAGTGTCCGCATCCTTGGCAGAGGTCCCGGTTGATGACGACCCCCCCGGGTGTTAATGACAGAGCATTGTTCTCGCAGGTCTCAATGCAGATCCCACAGCCGATGCAGCCGGTCCCCTGCCAGACCAATTGGGGTTTGGGAGATATGCTTTCCGGGTTATGGCACCAGTCACAGGCCAGGGGACAGCCCTTGAGAAAAACGGTGGTGCGCAGGCCCGGACCGTCCTCGGTGGACATCCGCTGGATTTCAAGGACCATGCCCCGGGCCGAAGGTTTCATGGGAGAATCGGTCATATTAAAACTGCCCATGGCTGATCCGTTTGATCACTTCATCCTGGAGTTCCTTGCCGATGCTAGTGAAATAGGCATTGTATCCTGTGATTCTCACCAGAAGATGGCGATGATCCCCTGGATTTTTTTGGGCATCCATGAGCATGTCCGGATCCAGCATATTGATCTGAAGGGCAGTGCCCCCGTTTTCATTATACCCCTTTAAAAAGGCTTTGAACTTGTTCCTGTGATCCGGGTCTTTAAGCAGGGAGGGGTTAAAGGTTATGGTGTGGGAGGCCCCGTTGGGCAGGTCATTGACAAACGCTTTAAAATCCCCTGTATCCTGGGCCAGTTTTCCCCCCAGAACCTTGCCCACTGAATTTGAATTCGCAGTGGGCCCGTTGATGTCTGCACCGTTGGAGGGGCAGATGGCATTGGAGAGAAATTGTCCCTGTTCCCTGCCGTCGGCAGAGGCTGCCATGACATGGCCGTCCCCTGCCCAATAGTTCCAGGAGAGCATGCCAGGCCGAAACTGCCGGTTTGTGGAACGGGTTTTGTGTTTCCAGGTTTCATTGCAGAAGATCTCCATGACCTGGCGGGCCAGGGAATCTGCTGCATCATCATCCCTGCCGTATTTTGGCGCCCTGTTTTTGGCCTGTGCCTGGAGGATTTCATGGCCCTTCCAATTGTTCTTCAGTGCAGCGGTCAGCTGGGCAATGGCGCAGGTCTTTGTGTCATAGACCAGGTGCTTGACGGCCAGAAGGGAATCAACCGTTGTGGCATAGGTCACCGCCTCCAGGGTGGTAAAGCTGATCTGGGCGCCGCCCTGGGTGACATCCCTTCCGCTTTCCATGCAGCCTTTCACCAGGCAGGAAAGATAGGGGGTGGCAAAATAATCGTTGCGAAGGGATTCTGACAATTCGTAGAGGTCAGCACATTGTTGCACAATAAAAGCCATCTGGATCTTAAAGGCATCCATGAACTGGTCAAAACAGGTAAAGGATGCAGGGTCCCCGGTGTCAGGACCCTCCTGTGTGATTTTTTCCTTTTTTCCGGTCATGGGGTCTGTATAGGGGATCAGGTCTTTTCCCCTGGTGAGTACCCGTTCCACTGCCTTTAAAATATTTAAATTATTGTCCACAGTGCCGGACCTGTCATTGCCCACCATGGTGTTTTCAAGGCATCCCACCGGGGCATAGTCATGGACATTGTTTTCGTTGATCAGCCCTGGAATTTCCCCTTTTTGTCCCTGGAGCAGCATCCCGGCCATGGACCGTTCGTCAAAATTGAGAAGAAAGGGGGCACCCTGGCTGGTGGATATCATGTCAATGCACAGGTCATAGAGTTTCTCAGGTGCCCCGCGGTGGAGCCTGACATTGGGTTTGGGTTCCAGGATGGGGGAGAGTTCGTCAATCACCTCAAGGATCATATAGGTGAGCTCATTGGTGAGATCTTTTTTGTCTGCCCCCATGCCGGACAGGGTGATAAGCTGACCGTATCCGGCTGTGATACCCTGGTTTCCGCATCGTATGGTGGCATCATAGGCAGTGTTACAGTGGATCCAGAAGCATTTTAAAATCTCCTTGGCAAATTCCCTGTCCATGCCGTCTGCCTTTGATTTTTCCCAATAGGGCAGCAGATACTGGTCCATGCGGCCCAAAGACACACCAGGTCCTGGGTAGTTTTCATCACTCATGACCAGCATGTGGTTGATCCACAGGGCCTGGACAGCCTCCCAGAAGTCATCTGCCGGTTCCCAGGGCACCCGGGTAAGGTTTTGGGCCATCTGTTTAAGTTCTTTTTCCCTGGTGCCGTTGGTTTCACTTTCCATTAACCGGATGCACACCCGGCTGTATTTTTCTGCCAGGTCCCTGGCCATGGTGGAGGCGGTAAGCATGGCCCTGAGCTGGGCGGCTTTGGGACCTGCTGGTGAACCATTACCCAGGGACACCAGCTGTTCTGTAATCTGCTGGTGTATCCCTTTCCAGCCCAGTTTCAGCACCTGCCCATGGCCTGGGAGCAGATGACCTGAGGTGGCGCCTGCATTGCCGTAGCCATGGTCGTGGAACCACTTAACTTTGGCCCGGACACCGGATTTGCCCAGGATTCTTTTGTTATAGTCTGCCTGCTCTTTTTGGGTGAGGCACATGGAGGTGAGGACATTAAACCGTCCCCCGGCAATGAGATCCCCGGGCAGAATCTCTTGGGGCAGGTGGTTCACCATGACCTCCTTGACAAAAGCGGCCCGGCGCTGGGAAATGCTCTGGTTAAAAAAATCTTTTTCAACCGGGATCGTCCTGGCGGCCTGGGCATACCCCCCCCGCATTACATCAAACATCAGATAGGCTTCAGGAACAATATAATAGGTGAATTCATGGTATTGAAGGTCCCAGGGGGTGCCCGTTGACCAGACAGTGTACTCATTATTCCATTTTCGTTTGTTGCCGGAAAAATAATAATCCCTCAGCCATTGAATTCTTGGGGAAATTTTTTTGGACTGATTTTTCTCCATAACCGGATTCATGGGAACCCTCCCTATTGATGGTGTATGAGTCGTCGAAGATGGCTTTCTCCATGGGCAAGCAGCTTTTTCATAATCGCCGTGGCCTTTTTCCTGTGCTGTTCTTCAATGGCCTGAACCAGATCGATATGCCACTCAAACACCTGGGGTACCACCAGGGGCTCGGCGAAAAATTGTTCAGACAGGCCCAGGTAAAACTGCTTAAGAGAGTTGAGCAGCAGCGGATAGACCAGGTTGTTGGATGCCATGGCCAGGGCCAGGTGAAATTCAAAATCCAGGGCTGCGACAGCCTGGGTATCCCCATGGTCAATGTCCTTCTCTTTTTCAAGGATCTCCTGGAACTGTTCCATTTGCTCCCTGGTTCTGTTGCCGGCGGCAAGCCCTGCATTCTCAATCTCAAAAAGCATACGCAGATCCAGCACGGAGAAGAGCAGTTTGTCCGACACCTGGCCGTCACTGTATTTAAATAGAGAGGTCAGAACAAAGAGAGACCCGTGCTTGCGAAAATCATTTATGATTGTGCCCCTTCGCGGCACCATGGTGACCAGGCCCTTGGAGGCCAGGTCCACCAGACCTTCATGGACCACGGGACGGCTCACCCCCATTTTTTTGGCAAGCTCCCGTTCCGGGGGCAGTTTATCTCCGATTTTAAAGTGTCCTGAAAAGATCAGTTTCTCAAAGTTCCGGATGAAAAGATCTTTCAGACTGACGGACTGGATCGGTTCAATCATTTGGTCTCCCTGTGAATGGTTTGGCTGGTGGTAATACCACCACTTTTTTAGTGGGGATGTCAATAGAAAAATACCAGCTACTTTTCCGTCTCCGTTTGCAGGAAAAGGCTAAAAGATGCTCATGCACGCAACCTTCACATCAGCGGGGCCGGTATCGCCTGTGCTGAATCTTCTGGAGGGGAATAAAACCACCCAAACGGATGGTGTGAATGGTAATGACCCATCTATTTTTAATGGCCCCCAGGAAAGGATTGACAAAATTCAAATTTACTGAAAAAGTTTAAGGCAGATGGCCGTTACGATAAAGAATTGACCAGATACTGTATGACTGAATACGTGAGCCAGGGGCCACAACTCTCCATTATCAGCTTCCCATGATAGGAAAAACAAATGACGGATGTTAAAAAGCCCGCCCCCCTGGTCCTGCTCATCGAGGACGAAATCTCAATCCGAAATTCTCTGACTATTTTTCTGGAAGATTACGGATTTGACACCCAGGAGGCAGAAGACGGGAAAGACGGCCTGGCAATGATTCAGGCCATTGACCCGGACATTGTCCTGTGCGATCTGCGCATGCCCGGTATGGACGGGATGGAGGTCCTGGCCACCGTACAGCAGATCCGCCCTGGGCTGCCCGTTATCATTATCAGCGGCACCAGCCTGGGCGAAGAAATTGAAGAAGCCATTAAAATGGGTGCCTTCGCCTATATCGTCAAACCCATTGTAGACCTGACAGAACTGCTGGATAAAATTCAACAGGCCCTTGAAGCAAAATCCCACCAAAATCCGGAAATCTGAACAAGGTAAAAAAACGGCATGAAATTAAAAATAAGTTTTGTGGTGGTAGTGCTTTTTTTCATAATATCCATGGGGCATGCCAGTGACGGACACCGGGCCGAATACCGTATTGCCACCACCGAATGGGCGGGCTGGTCTCCCCTTGATGTGGCCGAAGCCCTGGGGTTCTGGGAAGACGAGGGGCTGAAGGTAACACTGGTTCATTACCACGGGGGACCGGTTCTCATAGACGTGATCCGCTCGGGCAAGGTTGACTTAGGCTGTAACATGGTCGGAGATGTGGTGGGGATGCACAACCAGTCCCCCTCCATGGTTATCCTGGCGGAAATCGATTGGTCCCATGGCGGGGACATGCTTATCCAGAAAAAAGGGTTTGACCTGGCCGGTCACAAGGGCGGCCCGGTGGGGATCCATTACGACTCACCGGCCATCTGGTATTTTATGGATAAATTTTTGAAAAAAAAAGGGTTGGGGTTTCTGGATTTTAGAATCGTGGAATTGCCGCCCCAGGATCTTGTGGCCCAGTTTGTGGCCGGACGAATGCCCTTTATCCAACATTACGAGCCCTTTGCCGGAAGGGCGATCCGCCAGGGAAACGGAGAGGTCGTGGCCACTTCCGCAGACTTTCCCGGCATTATTCCTGAATGCATGTACGGTCTTGCCTCGCGTGTCAGCCGGATCCCGGACCGGGATATCGAATCCATCATACGGGGCTGGATACGGGCGGCCCAATGGAGCAACGACCCTAAAAACTGGGATCAATATGCCCGAATCCTTAGCACCCGGACCCTTCAGGGGACCGGGCCCCACACCGATGCCCAGCTCAAGGGCTATTTTAAGGCCATCCGGATCCATTCAACGGAAATATTGAAACAGCGAAACCGGCCCGGCGGAGGGCTGGAAAACCATTTATCAGAACTATGGAACTTCATGGCAAAATCCGGAAAGATCAACCATTGGAAAACCCCTTTGGATATCCTTGACACCCGTCACCTGGCCCGGGTTCTTTCTGAAGATAAACCCCTAAAGGCCTTGAAATGAAATCCATCGGTCTGAGGCTGGGCTTCTCTTTTATTACGGTGATCATGTTTCTAGTATTTCAGGGAATGTTTGCCGCCTATACGACAAAAAAAGTCTACGATGTCTATGGAACGGCAAAACAGAACGAAATATCGGCAAAAAAACTTCAAAACAGCCTTATGAACAACCGGCTTTTAGTATACCGCATCCTGGGCACCTTTGATCCCACGGAAATGGACCGGCTCAAGGCCGAACATGATACAAGCAACCACTTAATCCGGAACGGATTAGAGAAGCTCGGGCGGTTCTCATCGGATTTCAAGACATTAAGATCCGGCTATGACGAAATCATAACCCTCCATTATGATTTCTTCACCCATCTGGCCGTCAAGCAACTGAATACATCATCCAGTGACATGTTCATCAATCTGGACGAAAAATTAAATATCCATGTACAGAAACTGGCCCAGGAATCTGAAAAACAGGTCCGGCACACCTGGACCACGGGTTTATGGTTTACCGCCGGTGTCTGCCTCGCAGCACTGGCTGTTTCGTTTTTCTGGGCCGTCATTCTAAAAAAGACCCTTACAGACAGGCGCAAGGCCCAGGACGCCATGGTCCAGTTGCGGCGTTACCTGCAAAATATTATTGATTCCATGCCCTCCATACTGGTAGCCGTTGACGGAAACCATGTCATAATCCAGTGGAACAGTGAAGCCTGGCGACATACAAATCAATCATTCGAAAAGGTGGCCGGTAAAAATATACTTGCCATACTACCCGTAATAAAAGATGAAATTCACCGACTTCAGCACACCCTTGATCAGGGCGTGGTGGAGCAATGCCTAAAAGTGGCGGACACGGACGCCGATCCCCCGGTCTTTTGGGATATTACCATTTATCCCCTCCACGTAACAGAAGAGCCCGGAGCCGTTATCCGGATGGACAATGTCACAGAAAGAGTGCGGCTGGAAGACATGATGGTTCAAACAGAAAAAATGATGTCCGTGGGTAGTCTTGCCGCAGGCATGGCCCACGAAATTCGGAACCCCCTGGCGGGAATCCTCCAGAACCTCCAGAACCTGGAACGCCGTCTTAATCTAAGGACCCCCAACGATCTTGCTACGGCAGAAGCAACCGGCCTTGACCCCTGTGCCTGGCAAGCCTTTAGCGAAAAACGCAAAATCAACCTGATGATTAACGAAATCCGGGAATCCGGCCTTAGGGCCACCGACATTGTGGGCAACCTTCTGACATTCAGCCGGAAGGCAAAATCGGAGTTCCACCAACACGACCTGGCACAGCTTATGAACCAGGCCATTGAGCTGGCGGCCAAGGATTACAGCTTGAAAAAGCATTTTGACTTCAGGGATATCACTATTATCAGGCAATATGAACCATCTATCCCCTCATTCTTCTGCATCGGCAGTATGATCCAGCAGGTGTTTCTCAATCTTCTGAAAAACGGGGCCCAGGCCATGCAAGAGAACCCGCCGGATAAAAATCCCCAATTCACCATTACCTTGTTCCGAAAAAATGATTTTGCCTGTATTGATATTGAGGATAATGGACCGGGAATGTCAGAATCTCTCCGCCGCCGGGCTTTTGAGCCCTTTTTCACTACAAAGGGCATCGGGCAGGGGACCGGCCTTGGTCTTTCAGTTTCCTATTTTATCATTACCGAACAACACCATGGAAAAATGACTGTGACCTCCGTACCCGGCAAGGGCGCCTGTTTCAACATCTGTCTGCCCATGGAAAACACCAGATAAGCAGCGTATGGTTCTTCTAGGCATCAGGCCGGGTCCATGCGCTCCTCACGCTTTCACAGGTCCACGTTTAAAAAAATGAGATCCGCACAAACAACAAGGCCGAAATGAATTCAGTGTTGATCCCGCCCCCTGTTTGCTGTAAACAAGGGACAATTAACCATTAAACTGGATCTTTAGCAGAGGCATATGAATTACACCGCTATAACCAATGTTCTGGGCAAACTGTTGATCATTACCGGCACCTCGCTGCTGGCCCCTATATTCTGCTCTCTTGTATATGGCGGAGATGATCTCAAGGCCCTGGTTGCAACGGCTGTCATCACCATAGCCGCAGGCGTTCCTCTATGGATGGCCTTTAGAAGGCACCACGACCTGAACATAAAAGACGGGTTTTTTATTGCCTTTTTCGGCTGGATTCTGATTTCAGCGGTCTCGGCTTTGCCCTTTATGTTCCATGGATCCATTCCTTCCTTTACCAATGCCTTTTTCGAAATGATGTCCGGTTACACCACCACCGGGGCCACCATATTAACCGATATCGAAGTGGTCCCCCGGGGACTGCTCTTCTGGAGAAGCCAAACCCATCTGCTTGGGGGTATGGGATTTTTAACCCTGACCATTATCTTTTTGCCCCACGGCATGGGGGGGGTACGGATATTCAGGGCCGAATCAAGCCCGGGCCAGGTCATTACCCGGGAAAAATTCATCCCCAGAAACCGGGATACCATGGTCTGGCTCTGGGGAATTTATATCGGATTGAACCTGCTGCAGACCCTCCTGATGATGGGTGGGGGCATGTCCCTGTTTGACTCCCTCTGCCATGCATTCGGGACCATATCCACATCCGGGTATTCCCCCTACAACGCCAGCATCGGCCACTATAACAATGCCTATTTTGAATGGATCATCATCACCTTCATGTTCCTGGGGGGGGTGACCTTCATGCTTTTCTATCACATGATGATGGGCAACTGGCGGGTGATATTGAACAACACGGAATTTCGCTGGTACCTTGGGCTCATGGCCTTTTTCTGCGGTATAGTGACATGGATTCTCTGGTATCAAGACACCTATCCTTTCATGGATGCCCTCAGGTATGCCGCCTTCCAGGTCACCTCTTTGCTTACCACCACGGGCTTTACCACGGCAGATTATGAACTCTGGCCCCAGTCCACCCAAATGTTTTTATACGCAGTCTGCTTCATCGGTGCCTGTGCGGGATCCACCACCAGCGGAATCAAGGTGGTCCACTATGTCCTGATCTGGAAATTCGGGATAGCCACCATCAAGCAGATTTATTTTTCCCCCATGTCCGTGATTTCCGTGCGATTAAACAAGCGCCCTGTGGAAGCCCAGATCGGACAGCTGGCGGTCTTTTATTTTATCGTCAATATCTTTCTGGTGCTGGGGGGCGGGTGTGTCATGTCCCTGACAGACAATATGGATTATACCACAGCCATGAGTTCCGTGATTGCCACCCTCATGAATGTGGGCCCCGGTTTTGGTGATGTAGGCCCCTCGGAAAATTATGCCTTTATCTCAAACACAGGCAAATGGTTTTTGTCCTGGCTCATGCTGGTGGGAAGACTTGAGATGTTTTCCGCCCTGGTGATCTTCTATCCGGCCTTCTGGAAAAAATAGAGAACCCGTTGAAGCAATAACAAAATCAGGCCAGAAACAATTTCTGCACATCCTTGAGATTCTGGGACATGCAGACCACAATGACCCGTTCATTTTTCTGGATATGGGTATCTCCCACGGCCACCTGCCAGGCACCGTCCCTGTAGATACCTCCAATCATCATCTTGCCGCTGTAAAACCCCCCCAGACGGGACAAAGGAATTTTGGTAATGGGTGAGCCTTTGCCTGCCACAATCTCAACCATCTCGGCATCAAATCCATGGAGGTGGGCCACGGAAAGCAGCTCCCCCCTGCGGATAAATTTCAAAATTTCATTACTGGCAAGGATCTTCTTATTCAGGGCGATATCCGTTCCCATGGTCGAAGCCAGAACCACATAATCTTCCTTGTTTACCATGGAGATGCACTTGTGCTGTTTCTTCGGGGACCCCTTGGCGGTCATGAGATGCTTTGCCAGTACAGAACTCATGATATTGGTTTCATTTTCTCCGGTGGCCGTAATAAAGGTATCCATGTCCAGCAGCCCTGCCGCAACCAGGGTATTGGAGTCGGATCCGTCGCCGTGGAGGATTTCAGTGTTCTGCAGGGTATGGGACAGGGCCTTGGCAGATTCTTCATCTTTTTCAATGAGCCTGACCCCAACGGATTTGTCCAGAAGCTCAGCCAGGCGACTGCCGATGAGCCCCCCTCCGATGATCATGACCCGATGGCGCGTCTGCTGTTCCATACCTGTGATTTTCATCAATTGCGGGAGATGTTCGCTGGTGGCCATGAAAAATGCCTGATCCCCTGGAAGCAGTTCATCATCCCCCCCTGGAATCAGGGTTTTTATTCCCCTGGCAATGGCAACAATCCTAAAGGGAATTCCCTGGTACATCTCGGTGATATTTTTCAATTGTCGATAGGCCAGGGGAGATTCTTCGTGGATGCGGGTGGCCATGGCCAGTATCTCTTCCTCTGCCACATCAAGAATATCATTACCGGCTCTCAGCTTGATCAGCCTAAATATTTCCTGGGCTGCAAGCTCTTCAGGATGGATGATTAAATCAATCTTAAGGTCATCTGCACTGAGTATGGATTTTTCGCCGCCAAATTCAGTGGACCTTACCCTGGCAATTTTTTTGGGAATGCCAAAGCGATCCGCAAGAAGGCAGGACAACATGTTCACGGCATCATTATTGGTCACCGCAATCAAAAAATCCATTTTATCGGCACCCGCCTCTTTCCAGCATTCCACACTCATGGCATTGCCCTGGATAAAACGAGCGTCAATGTCACCGTCGGCATGGCGGATCATATTGGCATCCGGTTCAATGGCAGTGATGGCATAGCCCTCATGTACAAGACGCTTGGCTAAATAGTACCCCACCCCACCGATCCCCAGAATCAGAATATTGGTTGATTTTGCCGGTTTATTTGCTTTCATAACTGCCTTTTCTCCTGAAAATGATCAATCCCGGAATCCCTCCCGGTTGAGGAGAATACATACTCCCCACCGCCGATTTTGTCAATCTTGGCCAGATCGGAACCCGGAAGACACACAGACGATTGGGGATCAGAATGCTGATGAAAATCAATAGTCCATGGAGAGAGCCGTCCTTTCGGTCTATTACCGTAATCCAGCGTAACAACCCAATGCAGTCTGTCAATTATTCCGGGGTTTGAAACGGGCCTTGTCAAGCCCCAGTTTTTTCATCTTTCCGTACAACCCCCTCGGATGAATTCCGGCTATCTTTGCGGCTTCCCCAACCTTACCGCAGGTTTTGTCAAGGATCATTTCAAGGTACTTTTTTTCCACACGATCGAGCACCTGCTCCTTAAACTCAGAAAGGGTCATGTTTTTGCAGGAGTCCATATCGAGGTTCTGGAATTTCACAAGGTCCGAGGCGTCTGAAAGGGGGACTTGAAAAGTGGTCGGCAGATCATTGGGAGAGATGGTGTCGGTTTTGCATAAAATAATGGCCCGTTCAATGACATTTATCAGTTCCCGGATGTTCCCGGGCCAGTTGTAGCGACAAAGGGTTTCCATGGCAACCATGGAAAACCGTTTGATCCCGCGTCCGATTTTTCTGTTGTAAATATTCAAAAAATGATTTGCCATGGCAGGGATATCCTCCCTGCGTTTTCTTAAAGCAGGCAGGGTCATGGTGATCACACCAAGCCTGTAGTAAAGATCCTGGCGGAAAGTCCTCTTTAAAATCTCCTTTTCAAGATCCTTGTTCGTGGCGGCAATGACCCTGACATCCACCCAGATAGATTTTTCACCTCCCACCGGTGTGAATTCAAAATCTTGAAGTACTCGAAGCAGTTTGGACTGCATGGGCATGGGCATTTCCCCGATTTCATCCAGAAAAATCGTACCGCCGTGGGCCAGTTCAAACGCCCCCCTGCGGGAACGGACAGCCCCGGTAAAAGCGCCCTGTTCATGGCCAAACAACTCGCTCTCCATGAGTTGTTCGGGTATGGCTGCCGCATTAATCGCAATAAAAGGGCCTTGAAATCTGTGACTCTCCCCATGAATGGCCTTGGCCAGGTGCTCTTTTCCCACTCCGGTTTCCCCCAACAGCAATAGGGTGGAATCGGTTGATACCACCTGACGGACCTCCTCGAGAAACAGCTGCATCTCTTTGCTGTTTGAAATAAAATCACTCAGTTTGGGCTTGATTCTTCCGCGCCGGTCAAACCGGTCAGTATAATAAAACTGCCGCCGGGATTCCAGGGTGCTTTCAATGGCCTCAATCAGGCTATCCAATGAAATGCCGGTATAGAGAACCACATCTGCACCTGATGCCAGGAGGTTTGCATGCTCCTCCGAGGATTCCCGGTCATGCAGGACAATGGTGGTCGGCTTTTCCGGCAGATTATTGAGCATGGTCACACTTGATTCAACCGGCCGTGGGATCAGGGATTTACTTACAAGGAAAACATCCCCACAACTGCGCACCAACTCCTGCCAGGGCGCTTTTTTACGGCCGCACATCTTTAATTGTACATCAGAAAGGGCCAGCCTTTTTTCAAGATCGCCATGCAGTTTTTTATCTTTGACGGCACAGACAAGTCTTATCAACATCGGAATCGCTCCATTATCAGTAAAATTTTACTGCATTATTGTAAATACATGGACCATTTATACCCGATCGTTTCCAAAAGGCCAAGATAAAAGTGGGGACAGATCTTCACAAAACAGTTTAACCCCGGGTTTTTTGGGGGCGAATCATCAGACTTCGGACGAATCTTACCCATTCTCGTGTTTTCGGCAAAATAGACCCGATAACAACCACCATGTAAAAGCAACCACAAACACCCCAGCCCCCCGTGTTCCTAGAGCATTAGCCACACACACAAAATAAAATCCTTTTGTGGCACAAGCTTTGCTTTTGTAAACCCAAAAGTGCTCACCCATGCCGGGTGATTCACAGGGATACATTTTTTAAAAAGGTTAAAAAAAGACCATGGAAAGTTGTTGACACTCAAAGAAAGAGGAGAAAAGCAGTTGACTGCCATATCCGCCATAAATTTGGAAACCGCGCCGGAAGTCTGGGGCATTGCATCGGCCATCGACATCTATGACTGTTGTCCGGCCAGGATCAGGGACGCCGGGTTGATTAAGAACTTTGTCATTGAATTGTGCGACCTCATCGAAATGAAACGATTTGGAGAAACCCAGGTGGTCCATTTCGGAGAAGATGAAAAAGTCGCGGGTTTTTCAATGGTCCAGCTGATTGAAACCTCCCTGATTTCAGCTCATTTTGCGAATAAAACCAATGCCGCCTACCTGGATGTCTTCAGCTGTAAGACATATGATCCGGAAAAAGTAAGGGCATTTGCTCAATCCTACTTTAGCGGTTCATTTTCTTCCATGAACGTCACCCTGAGGCATTAGTTGTTTTGATGAAGACCGAAATATACGAAACCCCTGACGAATGCAGGAATCTTTGGGAAAAGATCTGGCCGGGAAACGGATTATTTGATCTCTGGCAGGTCCGTTCCTGTTTCCACGAGGCATTTTCCAGACCCTTGCGTTTTCATATGGTCGAGGAGGACAATAGAATCGTTGGGTTCCTGCCCCTGTGCTGGGCTGGGGAAGCAGATAAATATATTCAGTTTCCCGGGGAAACCTGGCATGGAAAGACATGGCTGGAGCAGAACAGGATCATCGCCAGCACTCCGGAAGTCCTTGAAACCCTGCTGGATTCAGTTCCAGGCGCCCTTCATCTCCGCTACCTGGTCCACAATCCGTTACCCCAACTACAGGAGCGTATGAATCAGGATGAACTCGGATACCTTTTTTTCCCGGGATCATATGATTTTTCATTTGATAACTACTGGCACTCGTTTTCGGGTAAGTTCCGGAAAAAACTTAAGGCGGACCTGAAAAAACTGAACACCGGAAAGGTCTCCATCAGGTTCAACCGACTGGAGGATCTTGAATATATGTTCCGGATGAATCTGGAATCATTTGGAGAAAATTCTTATTTCAGTGATTCAAGATTTTATATAGCCTTCAACAATCTGGCAGCATTCCTGGAAAAAAACGGGATGCTGAGGGTTACAACAGTATTGATAGACTCCGCCATTGCGGCCGTGGATATGGGTGGGTTATGGAAAAACACCTATACGCTGCTGGCCGGCGGAACAAACCCTGAGTTTCCGGGTGTTGCAAAGCTTATCAACCTTCATCATCTAAACTGGTCCTGCCAAAAGAAGATTCAGTCTGTGGATTTTCTCTGCGGTGATTTCAACTGGAAGGAACGGTTTCATCTGACACCCGTGCCCTTGTATGCGCTCAGCCTTGAAAAAAACAGGGCGACCTCCTGCAGGGCATTTCACGAAAAAGAATTGACCTGTGCATAAAACAAACAAGGTGCTCCTAGTGGGCACCACCTCAGATTATATTGAATGGATCCGGAAGGCCTGTCCGGGCCGGGCGCTTTTTATTACAAACCCGTTTATCAGAAACAGGGCTGAAGAAGAACGTCCCGGAAGAGAGGAAGAAATTCCCTGCCCCTGGGTACGGATCATACCCGGTTTGAACGGACACTGTTCCAGGGAGCGAAAACCCTGGGCATCAAAAGGGGGGGCTGCATGGTTGATTTTATCATCCGGAATCATCAGCCGGTACTGATCGAAATGCCCCCCCGGCCGGGGGGAGACTGTCTGCCCTTTCTCCTGCTGGAGGCGGTCGACCTCGACATCATCAGGCTTGCCCTGGATTTTTATGAATTCTTTGAACGAATAAACCTCTTCGACGTCATTGAAAGCCTTCTGATCGCTGGATCACCGGAGAAATATAAAACAGTATAAAATTACCTATTTTATGATTTTCCCACCATGGGCAGCTCCCGTTCGCTGAAGAATTCAACATTGAGAGATTCATATGCGATGATATCCTGACTGCTAACTTTCAGACAGGCTGGCTGAACTGATCATTTACACATCCACCGATAGCTGTTTATCAAAAAAAACCAGGACGGAACACTTTACAGTACTTTTTTACCGAAAAAAAATACATTCAGGTAGAACTATGCTGAAAAATTCAATCTCCCAAGGGGACGGTTCAACGGCCTTTGAACGGAAATACTTGGAATCCCATGAATTGTGCCGACATGGTTGTTCTGGCACAAAAAATGCTGTGAGCAATACATGGTTTTAAAGCAAAAAAAAACGGTAACCCCAGTAATAAGGACATAGCAGATGAGCAAGGGCAATCGAACCAAACGGGAAAGCATGACAGGATCGTCACTGGACTATCGGGACCTGGAGAATGGTAACGACATCGATTTTTATGAGAACTCTGATTATTATGAGGATTCCGATTTCTATGACGATGAATTTCATTTCGAGGACGACGGTTACGAGAATGATGATGAGGAGGATGATGAGGAGGAGGAGGAGGAGTTCTTCGATGAAGATGAATTCCCCCGTTTACAAAAAAAGGCAGGGCGACGCGGAAATATCAGGACGTCGTTGTTGGACGATATCTGGGACGATTAAGCAGATAGTCCCGGACTCTACTTTCGGTAAAGTCCGGGCACCTTATCGTTCCCTTGAGTTAATCACTCTCTTTTATGACATCTGCTGGCTTTTTGATCGCTGGGTCAATGGTATCCACATCTCTCATGGTGTAGTTCAACCTCAGGGTTTCAATACCTTACCTGGAATTGGTATAGAAACAACTCAACTTTCGGGGTTGTATTTTTATGCTATTGGGGCTTTAACTATTTGGAATGCAAGAATAATTAATAAAGCGTTCTAACGGTGATATGTATTGACTACCTCTATACTAAAGACATCAAAGAAGGTCTACCAACTTAAGCCGGGATATTTTTTGTATTTTCAGATAGTTATTTGCAACCGGATTTTTATACTGCCATGGCAGTGGTAAATCCCCATGGTATGAACCACCCACATCCCACGGTTAAGATGCTACCCCTCTCCTTTCAGCGGTCCCAGGAGTGTTCCATGCTATCCCCTGCCTTTGGTGCTGGTCTTGCCGGGGGCGGCATTTTTTTCAATGTAATCGATCACCATGCCGGCCACATTAATATCGGTGGTCTTTTCGATGCCTTCCAGGCCCGGAGACGAATTGACTTCCATGACAACGGGTCCATGGTTTGACCGTAACAGGTCCACACCGGCTACCCGCAGGCCCATTATTTTGGCTGCTCGCATGGCAGTTGATCGTTCCTCAGGCGTAATTTTCACGGTTGTCGCCTTCCCCCCCCGGTGGAGATTGGATCGAAAATCCCCTTCCGGACCCTGACGCCGCATGGCTGCCACGACCTTTGAACCAATGACCCAGCATCGAATATCACTGCCGTTGGATTCCTTGATGTATTCTTGAACCAGGATATTGGCTTTCAGGCTTCTAAAAGCCTGGATAACACTCTGGGCAGCCTTTTTCGTTTCCGCAAGCACCACGCCAACCCCCTGGGTGCCCTCGATCATTTTCACCACCAGGGGGGAGCCGCCCACCATGGTGATCAGATCATCCGTAAACTTGGTGCTGTGGGCAAACCCGGTGACCGGCAGGCCAATGCCCTTGCGCGCCAGCAACTGTAGGCTGCAAAGCTTGTCACGCGATCGGCTGATGGCAACGGATTCGTTCACGCAGTAAACCCCCATCATTTCGAACTGGCGGACCACCGCTGTTCCGTAGAAGGTTATGGAAGCACCGATGCGCGGAAGAATGGCATCAAATCCTTCCAGCTTTTCCCCTCTATAATGAATGGCCGGATGATGGGAGGTGATATCCATATAACAGCGCAGCGGGTTGATTACATGCACCTCATGTCCACGTTCTTTTGCCGTTTCAACCAGCCGGTGTGTGGAGTAAAGCTCTGCCTTCCGAGAGAGAATACCTATTTTCATATTTGTCCTTTCTTCAATTGAACTCCAGTATATGATTTTCCAAGTTTGCGTCCGCCAAGATACGTCCGGCCCGGATCTATAATGAACCGCTTTTCCAGGGCGGTCCGACCTAACGAATAAGGATAGATCGTGTGAGGAACGAACCACGATCTTATCCGGTTGTTGGACAAGCCCGGTGTTTTAAC
>JAEINR010000074.1 GCA_016342325.1 Desulfobacterium sp. | reverse complement strand
TGTTAAAACACCGGGCTTGTCCAACAACCGGATAAGATCGTGGTTCGTTCCTCACACGATCTATCCTTATTCGATAGGTCTCATACCAGTTAACCGCAGAATTTCTCAATATCTGACTAGGGCAATTGAATAGCCATGGAGATAATTCTTTGTCTTTATACAAAGAATATTTTTGATCAATCGGGGCATATGTGTTAACAGGCGAATACTTCCGGGCAAAAGCAGTTAGATATTTATCATCTTGGCATTTTGCATTCCAGATGAATCGGGCACATCCCATCCATTGACTTAGAATTACTTTCTGATCTTTCGTGGGATGTGCTTGTAATTTAATGCCCATTAACATTTGATATCTTTCCTTGAATTTTGATCTAAAGTAAATTATACCATTCTGGTAAAAAAACTCAACGGAAAGTCAGCATATTTTCTCAGAAAAGAATATTAGAACCAAATTAAAAGCAAATTATGGGGCAAACATCTGTGGTCTCCCAGTTATTGTACTGTTTCCTACGGTGGGGCTCCCTTGGATATAATCAAACAATATATACAAAATCAACAAAAACCAACTTGTCAGAAAAGTATTAAAAAAGCTATTGCGCTAACTGGCCAAAAACGAACTCGCTTGACCCGCCCCTGAAGGGAGCGGGATTGCGCTTCGTCATTGTTCAATCCCCACAATAAACCACAGATTCAGTGGTTTTATATAGCAAAAACGATAAACAACTTCGGCTCTTTGCCATGGGCGGTCGCAAATCCAACAATTCCAATGGGGTAGTCTTGAGCAATGCCAAGGAGTGTACTGGACTTTTTCAAAGATCAATTTCCTGTGTAGAAGGACGAAATGCTCAACTATCCCTGCATCACCATGGAATGCACCGGCTGAGTGACCGAAAAATGAAGGGATTGACGGTAATTCATAACTTTCATTTAAGAAGAGAGATCAACCGCCCAGGTAGAGCCGCCGCACCTCATCACTTTGAAGAAGTTCTTCCCCTGTGCCGGTGAGCCTGTTCTTCCCCAGTTCAAGCACATAGCCCCGGTGGCTGATGGAGAGCCCCTTTCTGGCATTCTGCTCCACCAGGAGCACGGAGGAACCGTTCTTTCCGATCTCGGCGATTTCGTCAAAAATGAAATCCACCACAATGGGGGCAAGGCCCAGGGAGGGTTCATCCAGGAGCACAAGGTCGGGTTTTAATATCCGGGTACGGCTCAAGGCCAAAACCTGGCGCTCCCCGCCGGAGAGCTCCCTGCCATAGGCGTTCTTTTTCTTATCCAGCATGGGATAATGTTCAAGAATCTCTTTGACCGACGCGTTGAGCGCCCGGGCATCATCCATCAAGGCACCTGCGATCTCAAGGTTTTCAACCACGGTGAGGTTGGGAAAGATGTTCATGCCCTGGGGAATGAACACCAGGCCCTGTTTACCCCTTTGGGCGATGTTCAGGGGAGTGAGGTCCCGATCCTTGAACGTCATGGTTCCCCCCTGGGGATTCAGCTGGCCTGCCACCGTCCGCAGCACCGTGGATTTCCCCGCCCCATTGGGGCCGATGATGCAGATGATCTCTCCCTTGTCCACCGTAAGACAGATATCATGAAGGATGGGTGCCTGGCCGTAGCCTGCGGTGATGTTATCAAGTTCAAGCAGCATTGTTGTCCCTCCCAAGATATGCCTCAATCACTCTTTTGTTGCCCTGGACCTCTTCCGGCGACCCGGAGAAGATCAACGCACCTGAATCCATGACATATATTTTTTCGCACAATTCGGCCACCAGGGGCATGTTGTGTTCAACCAGAAATATTTTGATCCCCTTGTCCCTGAGTTGTTTCAAGGTCGTGACCAGGCTGCGGATAAGGCTCGGGTTTATGCCGGCCGTGGGTTCATCCAGGATGATCAATGCAGGATCCGCCATCAACACCCTTCCCAGTTCCAGGAGCTTCTGCTGGCCATAGCTCAGATCCCCGGCCGGCAGCGTGGCAAGATCCGACAACTTGAGCTGTTCAAGGATCTCCATGGCCTTTTCCCGGTTAAGGGCTTCCTCCTGCCTCACTTTTTTGGCCATGAAGAACAGGGGCAAAAGATTCTCTCCCAGCTGGTTTGGAGCGGCAGAAATGAGGTTGTCAAGGGTGGACAAAAAGGGCAACACCCGGGTCTGCTGGAATGTCCGTGACAGCCCCAGTTGGCTGATGGCATGGGGGGGAAGGCCTGAGATGGGTTCCCCCTTGAGGGAAATGGTGCCGGAATCCAGCTTATAAAACCCTGAGATCAGATGAAACAGGGTGGTCTTACCGCTTCCGTTGGGGCCGATGAGCCCGGAAATACCGACATCGCCAAGGTCAAAGGAGACATCGTTCACGGCAATGAGGCCGCCAAAACTCTTTCTGACATTTTTTAATTCCAGCATGAACTATCTCCTTGATTCCGAAATAAGTCCCTGGGGACGTTTCAGCATCATCACAATGAGAAGCCCGCCGTATATCATCCCCTGCAACGGAGCCACAAAGCGTGAAAACTCCGAGGGGATGGGGATAAACCGCACAAACTCTCCGAAAAACACAATGGCAAACCCGCCCAGCAAGGGTCCGAGATTGGTTCCCTTGCCCCCTACCACCACACAGAGGAGCACAAAGATGGTCTCGTTCAAGGTAAAATCAGCCGGGCTGATGTAGGTAATGTAGTGGGCCCACAGGACCCCTGCAAATCCAGCCAGCACAGATCCCACCACCATGGCCTTTGTCTTGAGGCGGGTGGTGTCTTTGCCAAGGGCCTGGGCCACGAACTCATCCTCCCGGACCACCTTCAGCGCCCTGCCGAATGGGGCGTTGGCCAGGCGTTGGAGCAACAGAAACACAATGGCAGTCCCCATGCCCGCCACCAGGAGAAACCAGACAAGGCTTTCCGGGCCGGATCCGATCCAGGCGGGTCTTGGAATGCCGGGCAGGCCCATGGGCCCCCGGGTGATATCCCGCTCATTGAGCAGGAGAAGCTGGACCATCTCGGCAAAGACAAGGGTGGCAATGCCAAAGTAATCCCCGGTCAGCCCCAGGGTGAACCGTGCCAGGATCGCCCCGATGACCCCTGCGACCACAAGGGCGGCAACAACGGCCAAAGGAATCGGCACCCCGTTCAGGCTCAGCAGGGCCGAGGTATAAGCGCCAATGGCGAAAAATGCGATATGGCCGAAGTTGTAGAGCCCAGCAAATCCGAGTTCCAGGTTCAATGACATGGCAAAAATGGAAAAGATCATGGCAAGGACAAGTATGTGATAAAGATAATCCATGGTCAGCGGACCCCTCCCTTGATGCCGAATATCCCGGTGGGCCGGAACAAAAGCAGGATAAAGATAAGGGCAAAGGAGATAAAATCCTTATATCCCGGAGATATAAACGCCACACTGACATTTTCTGCAATACCGATAAACAATCCCCCCACAAGTGCCCCCCACACATTGCCTGCCCCGCCGAGCAAGACAGCGGCAAAGGCCTTGATCAGGCTGGACATGCCCATCATGGGGTCCATGTTGGTATCCATGGCCAGAAGAATGCCGCCGGTACCGGCAAATACAGAGGCAAGCACCCACACGGTGACGGTGACCCGTGTCATGTTGATGCCCATGATATCGGCCAACTCCATGTTATCCGATGCCGCCCTTAAGGACTTCCCCAGGAGGGTCCGGGTAAAAAGAAGGTAAAGGATGGTAAGGAAAACCACGGCAGCCGTCACCATGAAGAGCTGGGGTATGGTGATGTATATCCCCCCAAAGGAAAGCCCCCGGGCGACAGGCAGATTAAATGTCTGGAAATCCGATCCCCAGAAGAGCCGGATGGCGTTTCTCATGAGATAGGAAAGGCCGATGGAGGCAATCAACAGAGAAACAGGGTTGCTCTGGCGCAGGGGCCTGTAGATAAACCAGTCCTGGGCAAGCCCCAGGGCCACCGTGATGGCAAGGGCCGGCACCGCGGCCTGGTAAAGGGGCAGGGAAAATGGCGGAGAGGTAAACATCAGCCCCAGATAGGCCCCCCAGGTGATCAGCTCACCATGGGAAAAATTGATAAACTTGAACACACCGTAGACCATGGTGAGTCCCACGGCAAACATGGCATAGATGGAACCGGCAATGATGCCATTGACAATGAGCTGTAGATAGTATGCCGTCATCAGCACCTATCCTTGTCCGAACCGTCCTGAACTTTCATCTTTTTCTACCTGTAATCCGTAATTGCGCCGTCCTTGACTGTCCAGCGGCCGTAGGTGGCGCCCACATCCCCTTTTTCATCGAATGACTTATCACCGGTGGTACCCATATATCCCTGGCTGACCTTCATGAGGGACGCTTTGACCCCATCGGCATCGGCCGAGCCCGCATCTTTCAGGGCAAGGGCCGCAAGTTTGACCATGTCATAATTGTACTCGCCAAATATCGGGGTTTTCTTGCCCGGATATTTTTTCTCCCAGGCGGCCTTAAATGCCTGGAGAACGGGGGAATCCTGGGAAAACGTGGGATAGGTGCCGATGATGCCCTCAGTGGCCTTGCCGGCCAGGGTCACAAGCTTGGGGGATTTTGCTGCCGATCCCATGAGCCACTGGACATCCAGGCCGGTTTCATAGGCCTGCTTTAAAATGGTGGCACCCTCTTTAATGTAGGTGAGATTCACAACCGCCTTGGGATTATGGCGTTTTATCCTGAAGATCTCACTTCTGTAGTCGGTTTTTCCTTCGGCATGGGCCAGTTCGTCGATGATTTTGCCACCTGAGGCAGTGAACTTTTCCTTAAACACCTCGGCCAGTCCCACCCCCCAGTCATTATTTACATAGGTGAGCACCACCTCTTTATACCCAAGGGCGGTGGTGAGCTCTGACACACCGATGCCCTGGAGAAGATCCGAGGGAAACACCCTGAACACATAGGAGCCGCATTTGGTAATGTCTGCGGCAGCACTTTCAGCACCAATGAGGATGGTCTTGTTTTTCTGGGCGATGGGGCAGATGGCTAGAAAATTAGAACTGGCGGCAGGGCCGAACACAACCGAGAGCTTGTCAATGGTGATCAGTTTCCGAATGGCGGATACCGACCCCTTGGAGGTGGAATTATTATCTTCAAACACGATTTCTAGGGTATCGCCGTTTATCCCGCCAGCAGCGTTTATCTCCTCTGCGGCAAGGAGCATGGCCTGTTGAAACCCTTCGCCGTAAACGGCAAGTTTTCCCGTAAGCGGGGTTACAGCCCCCACGGATATGGTTCCTGCGAAAACAGCACTCGCCCAAAAAACAAACAAAATACCAATGGCACTACCGGTAATTCTTCCCATGTTTTTCTCCTTGTATGCAGATATAGATATCTAATCAGTCATCTTTTATAGACAATAGTAATTTATGAGTCAATGGAAAAGAATAGCGGCATCAGCTCCCGCACCAGGAGGCGCAGATCGCCATGTATGCCTCAACCGCCTGGTTCAAGCGAGCAACAGAACAGAACTCATCGGTCTTGTGGGCCATGTCTGCTTGCCCCGGCCCCATGATGACGGCAGGCACCCCACCAAACCCCGGCACCAGCATGCCTGCATCCGTAAAGTAGGACGCGGCCATGGCCTCGGGCCTTTGGCCGAGTATGGGGGTCAGGATGTCAAACACCTCCACGATCCAGTCATGGGACGGATCGGTCCAGATACCCTCAACCCCTAACCGGGTATTGAGTTCTGCCAGCCCTTTCACTTCCTCCCCCAGGCGGGCCAAAAGGGTGGGGTGGTCAAGGCCTGGAATGGTTCTGATATCAATGGAGAAAACCGCCTGGTCCGGAACTGAATTGATATTCACGCCCCCCTGGACCGTGCCGATGTTAAGGGTCGGCGCCCCGATATAGACATGGTCGGGAATGTTAAAATCAAACGTTTCAAGCTTAAGCATTGCCCGAGCCGCCTTGAGAATGGCATTCTCCCCCATGTGGGGCATTGAGCCGTGGGCACTCCTGCCCCGGGCCACGCCATCAATCCAGAACGCCCCTTTATGCCCAAGATAGGGCATGTTATCAGTGGGCTCCCCCACGATCAACGCCCCTGCCCGGCCAAGGAGTTCAGGCCTCTTGGAAAGCCAGGCAGACCCGTTGCAACCGGTTTCCTCATCCGTCACAAACACAAGGGAGATGCCCCGGGAATCCTTAACCCGGTCGGCCAATTCAACCCCTGCGACCACCATGGCGGCAATGCCTCCCTTCATATCACTCGACCCCCTGCCATAAAGCTTTCCCTCCTTTACTTCACCGGACAGGGGATCCATTGTCCATGGCTCAAGTCCAAAGGGAACGGTATCCAAATGGCCTGCAAGGCAGATGGGGCCTTTTTCATCGTTGTTTCCAATATGTGCCACAAGCTCCAACCGGTTGGGAGCGGATTCATGATAGTCTACCTGAAAGCCTGCCGTCTCTAATATTTCGCCCAGATAACGGGCGCACCCCGCCTCATTGCCCGGCGGGTTGACCGTGTCAAGGCCAACAAGTTTTTGTGTCAGCGCAACCACATCCAGTTTACATCCCATTTTTTTTCCTTTTCAATAAGTTCCCAGCATTAAAACAATACCATGTGTGATAGTCTTTGATTGATACAGGAGTCAAGCAGAAACAGACCCTGGTGATCAATTAAAATCCCCCGAATGGGTGATGTTTTTCCGGTCATTCCATGGTCTCCTGGGGTTAACCTTAACCTGGGAGGAAACCATGACACTCAGCACCATTGAAATTTACAAGCTTCTGCCCAAGACCAATTGCAAGGAGTGCAGGACCCAAACCTGTTTTGCCTTTGCAGCGCTGATGTTCAAGGGAGAACGGGAGATTAGCGAATGCCCCTATGTCGGCAAGGAGGTGGTCGACCTTTTTAAAGGCACCGCCAAAAAAGTCAACACCGTCGAGGAAGACCGGGAAAAATTCCTGGAAAGCCTGAGACATCGGGTTACCCAAACCGATCTTGCGTCCCGGGCCAAGCCCACAGGGGGAATTTACGCCAATAACAGGCTCACCATCAAGATCATGGGCAAGGACTTCAGCGTTGATTCAACGGGCAAGCTCTTTTCCGATATCCATGTCAATCCCTGGGTCGCCGGGCCCTTTCTCACCTATGTCCTGGAAACCAAGGGGGTTCCTGCCACCGGCACCTGGGTTCCTTTACGGGAGCTTGAAGGGGGAAAGGACTGGGCCCGGCTCTTTGGCCAGATGTGCGAAAAACCCTTGAAGCAGGTAGCAGACACCTATCCCGACCTGTTTGCGGATATGATCGCTCTTTTTAACGGAAAACCGGTGGACAACCATTACCAGTCCGACATCTCCCTGGTGCTCCACCCCCTTCCCTACCTGCCCATGCTCATCTGCTACTGGAAACCCGAAGAGGAGTTGTCGTCTGAACTTAACCTCTTTTTTGACCAGAATGCGGAAGAAAACCTCAACATAGATCGCATCTACACCCTTTCCACGGGACTTGTGACCATGTTTGAAAAGATCGGCCTGAAGCACGGTGTTGCCACCCCCTGCCCCACAGATTAACCGGATCCATCCCCATCGCCCCCAATACCAGGGGGCGTTTTTTTGTTGACACCGCCTCCAGGTTGGATTATCACCCGAGGATACATCAACCAAAGGAGAATTCCATGTCATCATTCAAAAAAATAGTTATCCTGCTTGTTCTCACCCTGGTGCCCGTTCTCGGCATCAATATCAGTGAATCCAAGGCCGTTGACACCCCTGGCATCAAGGCTATCATGAAAACCACCAAGGGCACCATCAACCTTGAGCTCTACGCCACCCAGGCCCCCTATACCGTGGCAAACTTTGTCAACCTGGCAAAACGCGGCTACTACGACGGCCTCAATTTTCACCGGGTGATCGACAACTTCATGGTCCAGGGCGGTTGCCCCTTTGGCACCGGACGGGGCGGCCCGGGCTACAAGTTCCAGGATGAATTTGCAAAGGGCCTTGTCCATGACCGGCCGGGAATCCTCTCCATGGCCAATGCAGGCCGCAACACCAACGGCAGCCAATTCTTCATCACCCATGTCAAGACCCCGTGGCTCAACAACAAGCACACGGTGTTCGGAACCGTCGTAACCGATACGGACATGGCTGTTGTGAACAGTATTGCCAAGGGAGATAAGATCCTCTCCTTGACCATTGAGGGGGATACGGCTCCCCTCATGGAGAAATGTAAAGAAAAGGTCGACCAGTGGAATCAGACCCTGGACAAAAAGTTTCCGAAAAAATAACCGCGTAAATGAAGTACTCTTTGGCTTTAACTAAAGCGTGATACACCGGCTTCCTCACCTGGGGAAGCCGGTAAAAAACCGCTGCACTTTCTGCTTTTAATGCCTCCGCAATAGATCAGGCAAGTGTCATTATACCCGCCAGGTGATATTTGGTTTTTTGCGCAAAGGCATCCGATGAAACTTGAACTGAGGATAACCCACCATCATGGCACCAAAGCATTGATGTCCCTCGGGAAGGGCCATCATGGACGGGAAAAAGATGGGACGGCGGCGCGATTCTGGCGGCGGCACACCGTATGTTCCCAGGCACCATGAAAAAACGGACTATCATTTCCCATTGATTTTCGTTCCATGGCCCTTTTCAACCCGGTTCCGCCCATTGGCTTTCCCCTGATAGAGTGCGGTGTCGGCGCTTTTAAGGGTCTCCCCATGGGACAGGTGGTCGCAAAAATTCGCCACGCCAAAGGTCATGGTCACCGAGATTTCCTTTTCGTCAAAGACGATCACATGTTTTTCCACCAACTCCCTTAGATGCTCGGCTTTTTGTGCGGCTATTGTTGTATCACTATGGGAAAGAAGAATCAGGAACTCTTCTCCCCCCCAACGGGAAACCATGTCCTCGGCTCTCACATTACCCTTGATAAGGGTTGCAATGGACTGGAGCAGGGCATCGCCGCCATTATGGCCGAAGGTGTCGTTTACATTTTTGAAATAATCGATGTCACAGATGATCAGACAAAAACATTGATGTTGCCTCAGGCAACGAGACGTCTCTTCCCCAAGTCGTTCCAACATGGCCCGACGGTTCCACAGCCCCGTGAGCGGATCTTTGAATGCCACATCCTTTAACAGGGTCAGGGCATCTTCAAGGCGCATTTTATCATCCACAAGTTTTTTTTGCTGCTGGGCGATATCCGAATTGTAGTTGCTGATCAGCCGATAGATCAACCGCTCGAAGATTACCATAACCCCAATCGACAGAACAATCCCTGCCACAGCGGCTAAAGAGGCGAACAGAAGTTGATGCCTGTAACTTGCCTTCATCCTTTTCGATTCCCGGCTTATAAGATGCTCCACATCATCCAGATGGACACCTGTGGCGATGACCCAATCAAATGGTTTGTAGAGTTTTGCAAAGGAAAGTTTGTGGGTGATAAGACCCTGGTGCATTTTTTTAAAATAGTAGTCAAAGTATACCTCGCCACCGGATTTAACCCCCTCCAGTTCTTCCTTGTAGGGAAGATTCCCCTTTATGTCCTGCATATCAGTGGAGAGAGACATCCCTTCCGTATCAGGAAGATTGGGGTGGATAAATCGGATAGCATAATTGTCTCCGCCGTCATAATTAATAATCTGGTTAACCCAGATATATTCCCCATCCATCAAGCGGGATTTTCTGATCCTGTGGGCCACCCGTTCCCTGACAAGGGCATTTACCTGTGTTTGGGTCAGAAACGCTGCCACATGAATATCGCCATCCGTCAGTTTTTTTATGGAACAAATCGGTTGTTTCAGAAGTGTATCGGTGATGGGACTGCCGGTTTCAAAGAACAATGCCGCCCTGTCCGGAACCGAGGACCCGAGAACCTCGTTGGTACTTTGCCGATACACAACCAGGTTCACAGGGGCTGGCAGACCCAAAATCCCGGGGGACAATCCGGTCGTCTCCCCAAACCGACCCTCCACAGTCTTCTTTAGGATGCCGCACATTTTTTCCCCATGGCGGGTAAATTCGGCCTGAATAATCGATTCCTCCACCCCGATATCCCCAAAGATCCTGTAAATGACATCTTTGATATATCGCTTTTTAGCAGATATAATGCTGTCCGATAGCTGGGATATCTTTAATTCGTATTCGATGTGAAGATTTCTCATGAACAGCACACTCATACAAACCGAAAGCATGATAATGATCATGACAGCACCCAGGTAGAAATATTGCCGAATTCGGTTTTTCTCGATTTGGACCATTAAAAAAAGACTCCGGATATCGTTAACTGCCACAAGGAACCAAACCGATGTTTCAGCCCTCCCATTACATTGTCCCTATCACACAACCTCTATTTTATGAATCGAATCCGGCATTTGTTATCTCCGTTTGCGATGGTACCGTTAAGTTCCAATTTCCCACCAAAACTTTCGGCAATCCCCCTATCCCCTTCCATCGCAATATCGCAAAGCCTGGTTATCTCCTCATCCGTACACCCCAGCTTCTGCCAGGCAGTCACAAGGGGACAATAACCAAAATCGATTGACAGTTCATTGTCGGTTGATTCCAGGATTTCCATATCAAAAACCATTTGTGCCGGTATGGTAAACAACTTCTTTTTTAATCCTTTCAGACTAGTGGTACCACTCAAATCCGTCAGTTCTTTTCCATGGATGTTCCCACAGGCTTTGATAGCAGGATACCCGATTTCCTCCCACGTAACCCCCTGCTTTTCGGCTTCTTTCAACAACAAATAAAGCCATGTCGCCCTGTGCTCCAATGTGCCTCTGACAGCTCTGAAAACAAAATTATCTCTCTTGGGCACGTTCGTAATTTTCGTCATTGACGTCTCCTCAGTTTCAAGATTTAATATCGTTTATTTTTCTTCGACATGCATTTTTTTAATCGATTATCGGGACAGAAATGATCCGTGGGCCTATCCGCCTCACCCTAGGACCACACACACACATTGGGCAGTAACATAGGATACTGGAATTTGCAAACCCCAATGTCCCATGAAAATATGGCAGGGATTGAAAAAATTACCGAATAGTGCGATGAAAGAGATTTTGGCGACAGCAAGAAGCGTCATTCTTATTTGGGATTATTCTCCCAAAAGGATATGAAGGATTTTCAAAGATAAGCGTAGTCCTGAAAAGAGCTCGTTTTAAGGAATGGTGTAATGGGAAACAGTTCGATTGTAGATCAGTGGGTCGCAGACTTTGGGAACGAAACGGGCACAAAGCTTGCTCTTGATAAAAATGGAACCGCACTTTTCAACTATGACAACCGTGTGAACATCGGAATTGAAACAGTGGACGAATCCAGGTGGGTGTCGTTTTCTTCCCAACTTTATGATGTTTCAGCTTTGAGTACCTATAAACAGCATTTTTTAATGGTGTATCTTCTTGGAAAGAATCTTCCCCAGGGCAATCTGCAGGGGGCGGCTTTTGCCCTGGACGATGATTCAAACACCGTGATTCTCTGTTATAACTTTTCTTCTGCAAATACGACCACCCAAGTGTTTACGTCTACCTTGACTCAATTTACAAGGCTTGCGGCATCACAGAGTGAGGCCATTGAAAACCATGTTGATACGATTCCTGAATATGCATCGTCAAACCAGGACCTAGCGGATGCGGACTTAACGTTCCATGAAAAAAAAATGGGGGTTGATTCATCCGGACTCCCGACCCTGTTGGATTTTGTATGATTTATAGTAAAAAGGAATAGCCATGTCACCCTCCATTGATTCAGGAATACATCCGCAGATATCCCAATCAAATACAGGTATAAGATCCGTAGAAACAGGAACCCTCGACGGTAAAGCCCTGCAAATATTGAATCCAACCGAAAGGTTATTGGCCAAACTTTCACCCGGGATGCTTGCGCATATCGGGTGTGGTTCACCGGAATCCATAGATTTCTCCAAGGTTGACGCCGGGGTAAAAGCGTCCGGCAATATTTTCACCCGGGGGGGGATACGCCGCACCGCCCATGTTGAAAGATATACCGAGAAAATGGAAACACTTCCCCAGAAGGTGTTCAGGGAAGATCGGGACATGACCTTTCCCCAGATGCACGCCGAGCTTGTAAAATTACGCTTACAGATAACAAACGACCCTTCCCTTAATCGCGCTTCCCGTAAACAATTGTTGCACAAGCTTCAGCAGACAGAGACACGGTTTGTAAATGACACTGAAATAGCAGGTGTCCGCCTTGATGCGCTGGCAAAACCCTACTGTGAACGTCTGAGAATTCTGGCATCCCAGATATCCGAACGGACGCCATCTTCACCACCGTTTCGTGAACTTCAGGCCCAACTGGCTGACATTCTAAACGATATAGAAACGGACAAACAATTAAATGGCAGTGATCAGTCAACAGCGCTCTTTGAAATTGTAGCAACCGTTCAACGTGAGTTGCTGAACAGGTCATCGGAAAATTATGCACCTGTCGCTGCCGGCCTGTCCGAGATCCACATGGCGGCCCTGACCGGAACCGAAGACGGAAGCAAAACCACCCAGGCCTTCCTGGAGGAGACCTCGCTGCTCGAATTGCAAAATACCAAAGGCAGGCTTGAGGCCGCCTTTCAAAGCCTTGTTAAAAGGGTTGACACGGACGAACTGGCAGACGCCGATCTTTATCTGCTTCACCATGATACAACACAGACCCAGGGGCTTGTTGAGGCCCTTGACAGGGCAATAACCGCCAAGGGGATCCTGGCCCATGCCGGAACGCCTGCTTCAACGCTCGCCCAGGCCGAAGCAGAACTCAGGGAACTTTCTGAAAACGTTTCGATCTTCACAACGGATCAAAACGCCAGACCGCCATTTGTCTTTGACGACAAAACCATGGGCAGCCCGATTCACTGTGGAAATGCCATTGGGGTGGCAGAGACGGCAGTGGTGATGGTGGCGGCCCGCCTTGAAAGCATCGAACTGTCCAATCGTCTGGAAATCAAACAGGATATGGAGGGGGTGCGGGAGAGTCTTTCAGCACCTGCAACAACCAGCGGGTCCATTGACTCCCGTCTTTCTCACCTTGGGATTATCCAGACCCGGATCAAGACTGTGGCGGCATTGATAGACCATGGGCTTCTTTCCGAAAACCGAGCGCTGTTGGGCGGTGAGTTGGCTCTCCTAAGTTCACAAGTTGATTCCGGAATTGAAACCCTTCGTTGCGAGCAGATCCTGACCCAGGTCGGCAGGCCCGGCACAACACTTTCAGCCCTTGCCCGGGAACTGTCGGCAATGGGGCAACCCCCCACGACACGTTCTGCAATGGCCCGTCTCAGTCAGACCTCATCAAATAATTTAAAGTCGATCCGTGGGGACCTCCAGGGAATAGAAAATGAGTTCAAAACCGCTTCCCCCCAGAGATTCCCTTTTTTACGGGCCCAGCTTGATGTGATTGCGCTACGGGGGGAAAAGAACCTTTTGTCGGCCCATGGGGAGGGGTTACAAACGGATCTCTCCCAGGCCAGGGCGGACTTTCTTCCCAAGCTTCGGGCGGCGGTTCTCCATGAAAACATTCCCGCCCTTGACGGAATGCTGGATCGACTCTCGGACGCCTCCCGCCAGGAATTCGATACGCTTTCTGAGACAGGGTATCTCTTAAATCCGGCCTTTGCAAACCGACTTCAGGAACTTGTGACCGCCGGGCCAGAGACCCTTGAAGCGGTAACCGGCAAGGCCGATGAATTTTTTGAAGCCATGGGTGCAGCCCGATCCCTGAAGGAATCCTTGGCTGGAGACAGGCCCCACCCGTCGGATGAGGCCCACGATGCTGATGAAACAATCTTTCAAAAAGCACTGACGTTTGTCGATACAATGACCCGTGACCATGGGCATCTGGACGGACTGGCACTGGGTCTCAAGCGTGAACTTGTACCCGCAGAGAGCCATGACCATGTCACCCTGCGCCACCATGCCAATATTGCAAAGCGAGAGTTTGGCCATGCACTCCGGCAGGCGTCGGGCTTCGGTTCCGAAACCACCGGATTTGACATGCCGATTCAGGAGATCACCTTTGACACCCCCTTTTTGCATTCAATCATTACAAACCCGGATGCCCGGCTGGATGAGGTCAATGTCATGTTTGCCCGGGCGTATATGCTTGATGCCATTGCCGATGGCCGCCTGAATCCTGAAGAAGCGTCTTCGAGGGAAGCGTTTGCAAAAGCACTTAGCACGGCCGGGTTTCCGGCCTCTTTTGAGGTGCTCGATCAAATGATAAAGCTTGATTTCAGGAGCACAGCGGATGCGGCCCGGGTGTCGGCTGATATTGAAAAATTCTCACGCACCATCTCGACAAATGGTGAGGCCTTAAAATCGTTCATGCATGTGTGCTATGGGGCCCAACGGTTCAAGGCCCGGGAGGCCATAAATATTCTTGCCCAGAATATGTTGAAAACATTTTCAATCAGCGGAGAACAGGCGGTTGAAGACGGCCTCCTGGGAAAACGCTTTGACCAAAGGTTGGGCATAGGCAAGGATCCGCGATATAAAAGCCTGACCCGCAACCTGAATACCTACCTGAAACAGGATGATATTACCCGTGGGAAATTTACCGAGTTGATGTCACTCTACACCCAGATTGATGAGGCACAGCAGCCTCACATCCAAGATCTTCTTCGCCGGTCAGGTGATCTGATGGGCGTTACCCAAGAGGGCGTTCCGGCCAATGGAACGATCCCGCAAGCGTCACTAAAGGGATCGACACTGTGCAAATCACTGCTTGAAATCTGCCAGACCCTTGATGACAGCAGCGGACGGTCCGGGCTGCAAGCGTTAAGGATGACGACGGCACTCAGTGGATTACAGAACAATATTTCCCTTGAAGAGATGCGGGGGAGTACTTTTTCCCCCAGGACCCAGGGAGAAACGACCCGGGATTTTACCCGGCTTGCTTCAACGCTGAAGAAGCGGGATCTGCCTTCGGGTGCCTACCAAAAGGCATGGAGCGATATGCGCAGAGTGTTGGAAGGAAACCGCACACGACAAAAGGCAGAAGCGGTTATGTATTTTAAGGGGCACGAGACCTCTGATTGTCGTTTCTCATGGATTCAGGGCCACGGCGCGACCCTTGTTAACCAAGCCCAAAAGATCGCACAAAAAATTTCAGACCTGGAACAAAGACTCGACAAGGAGACGACAAAGAACCTGAGAACACTGGGCTGGAGCATTCCCAGGGTGATTGATGATGCGGTTCATATTGCGGTGCTGAACCAGTTTTTAAAATCCGGTTGTGAAACACTTTCTGATTTCAAATCACGGTTTGTCCTCTCCAGCTCCGGGGCCCTGTCTCCGAGTCCTGACTATCAGGAAATACGCAAATCCCTTGAAAGTATGAATATTCCCTTCGAGGTGCTGGCGGAAAACAGATTGACTCTATTTGTTCAGACCATGGAAGACAGTACGATTGACACACTCCGTGGCGGGGTCAAGCTTGATCGTTCACTGGGTCGCAGGGCAGAGGCGCTCTATGACGAACTCTCGGATGAGATCAAGCAAGACATGTGGAACAGTCAATGGGAGCGTGCCGCAAGCGCGGGGATTTCCAGGCTTAGCCCAGGAAAGAAGATGAGTATCTCCCTTGGCCGGCAGATCAGTATCAGCACTGACGAGATTCCCATTGGCCTGGGTGATGCAAAAGTGACGCTCGCGTTTAAGGCGGCCCGAAATCAATCCGTATCCGTACTTCAGGCCGAAGACGGGGGATACCAGGTGATATTGAAGGGAGGCGTTTCTGCAGGAGCAACAGCGTCCCTGGATGGACTCCTTGACCGGATCGCCATTGAGGCTGGTGTGTCCGGCGGCATTGACAGGGGATGCATCATAAAGTTTGATGCAGCCGATCAGTGCCGACAGTTTGTCGCAAAACTTGTAGGCGGCCAGGCCGGGTTCGATTCCCTTGGTGGCAGTTCCGGCATCAGTTTTGTCCGGGACGGAAATATTGAAGCCGCGGTAAAGATCAGTGTTGATCCGATAGAGAAGTCTGTCCCTCCCATTGCGGGAATCGGTTTGGAGAATGGAATTGCCCTGACCGCCGAGTTAACGTTAGGCGCCGGCAGCCAATGGCATGAAGAGCGTTCCGCAAGTACGGTTACAAGAACCCACGAGGTGAGCTATTCCGCAGAACTGAAACTCCAGGTGGGAACGAGGGAGACAAGTCTTGCCGCCAAAGTGACAAAAGGGTCGACCCTGGTCTATCGAAGCGGCGCACTGACAACAGAGTCTTCAGTCAGTCGCACAGCACCATTGGAGAGCCATCCTGGTGCGGCGGCCTTCGCGTTTTTGCGGCAGAACGGGGTTGATTTACCCCAGAGTCATCCCTACATGCTGGCGATAATGGAATCTGCCCAGGCCGTTGGTTCAGGTGCAAAGATAGTGGTCTCCCGGACACTTACCGAGGATGCAATGTTTCGGTACAACGAAGCCGTATCTGATAAGGATCGTTCCGCTGTATTGTCAGATTCATCGAACTTTATGCTGGGTGGGGTGAAAATTACGGGTTCGCAAACCGAGTCGGCATTTGAAAGCACCATCAACCTTGCCCTGCTGAAATACTCACGCACGGTTCATTCTGACCTGGAGACTGTCGTCAGCTTTGACCTGCGCGAATTTGCCCACCACGGGTGATTTGCCCACCACGATAAAAGGAAACACTGCCGTGGCATGGAACACCGAAATACGGACTGAAATGAGAGCTGCACTTTTGAAATGGTACACGGAACACCAGCGCAGTCTTCCCTGGCGGGAAACCGCTGATGCTTACGGCATCTGGGTGTCTGAGGTGATGCTCCAGCAAACCCAGGTGGCCACCGTGATCCCCTACTATAACCGGTTCATGGCCGCATTCCCCACGGTAACGGCCCTGGCAGACGCCGACCAGGAAGCCATACTGAAATTGTGGGAAGGGTTGGGCTATTATGCCCGGGCCCGGAATCTCCACAAGGCGGCCCGGGTGGTGGTGGATCAATTTGATGGCGTCATCCCCGGTGAAAAAGAGGCGTTCAAGTCCCTGCCCGGGGTGGGTGACTATATTGCGGCGGCAGTGCTGAGCATTGCCTTTGATCTTCCCCTGGCCGTTGTGGATGGCAATGTCAAGCGGGTGCTGGCCCGTTTGTGCACCCTGGACGCCCCGGTGAACCACTCCCCATCCCATAAAAAATTCCAGGCACTGGCAGACGATTTGCTTGATTGTTCCGTTCCTTGCCAATTCAACCAGGCCATGATGGAGCTGGGGGCCCTGGTCTGCACCCCGAAAAATCCCGGGTGCGACACCTGCCCCTTACGGCAGCAGTGCCGGGCAGTTCAAACCGAAACCGTTGCCGCCTATCCCCGGCGAAACAAGACAAAACCCGTCCCCACCCACCACATTGCCGTGGGCGTGGTGGAAAAAGGGGACACGCTGCTGATCACCCAAAGAAAACAGGAAGGATTGCTGGGGGGATTGTGGGAGTTCCCGGGCGGAAAAGTGGAAAAAAACGAAGATGCGCCATCGGCCTGTGTCCGGGAAATTGCCGAAGAAACAGGCATTAAAGTGGCGATCTTATCCCATCTCACCCGGGTGAAGCATGCCTATACCCACTTTAAAATTGAGATGGACGTTTATTTGTGCCGGTATGTTTCAGGCCGGGTGCAACTCGATGGACCGGTGGACCATCGCTGGATCCGGCTGCCTGAAATTCAGGCATATCCCTTTCCCAAGGCCAACCATAAATTCATCCCCCTGCTTACGTCGCCGGAGGAGAAGACCAATAATCTGCCTGCTTAAATGTCGATAAAAGAATCCTGGACCGGGCCATCCCACTGATAGATGGACAATTCAATGGTATCATTCCGGGTGAATTTTATTCCCTCCGATGCCAGCAGGGCCCTTTGAAGTTCGTATCCATGGGAGGGTTTCAACGATATTTTGCCCCTGGCATTGATAACCCGGTGCCAGGGAAGGTCATGTTTTTCAGACATGGCGTGCAACAGCCGTGACACCTGGCGGGCACCTCTGGGTTTTCCGGCAAGGGCAGCCACCCGGCCATAGGTGAGCACGTTTCCTTTGGGAATCCCTTTAATGACCTGCAAGGCCCTTTGGGTAAACAGGGTTAACGGGCCCCCCTTTGCATTAGTTGTCATCTCTCTTCCTTCCTCCAAATGCATTTCAATTGCGTTATCCGCTATACTCAATTCTGAAAACCCTGTAAATAAAAATGCGTCAAAGAAGCACACCCCAAAAGACCCCAAAAAAACACAAAAAGACTTTTTAGGTTGACATGGGGTGTTTTTGCGTGCATTAGTCAAAGCTTAAAATAGTGACATTTTTGAGAGAATGGCCGGACAGTTCTTTTGCCGGTTTGAGGAGGATGCAAAGGGTTTGATGATATTAATCTGTAACGGAAATGTATATGGGCCAAATGCCCTGGGCCAATGTGATGTCCTTATCGGGGGCAATGAAATCCTGGCCATGGAAAAAACCATTGATCCCAAGATGCTGCCCGGGGATGTCAGGGTAATTGACGCAACTGGCAAGTGCGTGGTTCCCGGCTTTATTGACGGGCATCAGCATTTTACCGGGGGCGGTGGCGAAGGCGGATTCCAGTCCAAAACGCCTGAGATGCAGCTTTCCATGAACACTGCCAACGGGGTGACCACGGCGGTGGGGCTTTTGGGGACGGATTCGTTGACCCGGTCCGTGGAAGCGTTGTATGCCAAGACCCAGGCCTTTAATGCCGAGGGCATGACCGCATTCATGCTCACAGGCTCCTATTGGCTGCCCTCCCCCACCATCTGCGGTACCGTGGGAAAAGATATGGTGTACATCGACCCGGTCATCGGGGTAAAACTTGCCATGGCCGACCAGCGGGGCCCCCGTTTTGATGCAAAGGATCTGGCTGCCCTGGCCTCTGATGTGCGGGTGGCTGCCCTTGTGGCGGATAAACCCGGCATCATCACGGTCCACACCGGCATCAATCCCGACGGCCTGGACCTGGTGTTTGAAGCGGTTGAAAAATATGCCATACGCCCGGACATCTTCATCCCCACCCACATTAACCGGAAGAAATGCAAGGTCCGGGACCAGGCCCTGGCTCTTGCGGAAAAAGGCGCTGTCATCGATGCCACCTGCGTGACCGCCCTGCCCAAAGAGACGGACAAGCATGTTTCAGCCGCCGAGTTTGCCTGCCTGGCCCATGACAATGGGTTGCTGGACCGGATCACTTTCAGCTCGGATGCCGGCGGGTCGCTGCCCAAATGGAATAAAGACAAAAGTCGAATCCTGGGCATGGGCGTGGGAACCCCCGAATCCCTGCTCTTTGAGCTGAAACAGCTTGTATTTGAGCACGGCATGGACCTTGCCACGGCATTGCAGCCCCTGACCACCACCCCGGCACGGATCTACGGCCTGACCGGTCAAAAAGGGGAAATTTCAATCGGCGCCCATGCCGACCTCCTGGTGCTGGAGGAAGACACCCTGGAGATCAGGGATGTCCTGGCAAAGGGGCAGATCATGATGGAAAACAAAATAATAAAGAAAAAAGGGTATTTTGAATAATTCTACCATGCCACTGGATAGCAAGCAGTCAGAGACCCCCAGGCCGATGATGGCAGAAGACGAGATTCTCTCCATTGATAAGCTGAATTTAAGTTTTCCCACCTATGACGGGTTTACAAAGGTGCTCCATGATGTCTCCTTTTCCGTCAAAAAAGGGGAAACCTTGGCCATTGTGGGGGAATCCGGATCCGGCAAGACCGTTACCATGCGGCGGGTCATGCACCTGCTCGCCAGGGTGAAGACCGATTCCGGTAACATCCTGTTACGAAAGAGGGACGGGAACGTCCAGGACATTACCAACCTGACCTCGGGCCAGGCCCGAAAGATCCGGGGCTTTGACATGTCCATGATCTTCCAGGAACCCATGACCTCCCTGAACCCCTTGTTTACCATCGGTAATCAGCTCACCGAAGCCATCCTGACCCACCAGAACATTCCCAACGGCCAGGTAGAACAAAAGGCCATTGACCTGCTGGAGCTGGTGCGGATACCGGACTCAAAGAACCGGTTCAAGGAATATCCCCACCAGATGTCCGGGGGGATGCGCCAGCGGGTGATGACGGCCATGGCCCTGGCCTGCAATCCCCAGCTGCTCATTGCCGACGAACCGACCACGGCCCTGGATGTGACCATCCAGGCCCAGATCCTTGCCCTGATCCGCTCCCTTCAAAAGGAGTTTAACATGGCCGTGATCTTTATCACCCATGACATGGGGGTGGTGGCGGAACTGGCCGACCGGGTTGTTGTCATGTACAAAGGCCGGGTGGTGGAAGAGAACGATGTGTATTCCATTTTCGCCCGGCCCGCCCATCCCTACACAAGGGCGCTGCTCAAGGCGGTCCCCTCCCTGGGATGCATGACAGGAAGAAAGAATCCCGCCACCCTGCCCGTGCTCGAGATGGAGAAAGAGCTGAACCAGGAAGAAGGACAGGCACCGCCCAAGGAAGAGGAGATCGATACGGCCGATTATCAGGCCCGCCCCCTCCTTGAGGTGAATAACCTGACCACCCAGTTCATCTCCAAAAAGAACTTCTTCGGCAAACCCACCCACCGGGTCCATGCCGTGGAAGATGTGAGCTTCAAGCTCTTTCCCGGAGAGACCCTGGGCATTGTGGGGGAATCGGGCTGCGGCAAATCCACCACCGGATATTCCGTGCTCAACCTGGTGCCGGCCACCGGGGAAGTACTGTTCCAGGGCAAGAACGTCATGGAAATTTCAGATACGGATATGCAGGCCCTGCGCCAGGATATCCAGTTTATCTTCCAGGATCCCTTTGCCTCCCTGAACCCCAGGCGCACCATCGGCACCTCCATTGCCGAACCCATGGTGATCCACGGCATCGGGGATAAGGATTCCCGGGAAAAACGGGTGCAGGAGCTGCTGAAACGGGTGGGCATTCCCGGGGATCATGCCAGCCATTACCCCCATGAGTTTTCCGGAGGCCAGCGCCAGCGCATTGCCATTGCAAGGGCCCTTGCCACAAACCCCAAGGTGATCATCGCCGACGAGGCCGTGTCCGCTCTGGATGTCTCCATCCAGGCAACGGTCTTGAACCTCATGCTGGAGCTGCAAAAAGAGCTGCACCTGTCCTATATGTTCATCTCCCATGACATGGCGGTCATCGAACGGGTGAGCCATAGGGTGGCAGTGATGTATCTGGGCCAGATTGTGGAAATGGGCACCCGGCAGGATATTTTTGAGAACCCGGGCCATCCCTATACCCGGAAGCTCTTGTCCGCCATCCCCATTGCCGATCCGGCCAGAAGAACCAATTTTGATATGCTCACGGGTGAGATCCCAAGTCCGGTCCGCCGGATGGATGATCCCCCGGACAAACAGGTTTTAATGGAAGTAACCCCAGGCCATTTTGTCGCCAATGTGCCTGAAGGAAGCCAATTCAGCCAGGATAATTGATCCGGCTGAAATAACCACGGAATTTAAAGGAGTACACAAAATGAAAAGAATGGTACTGACCCTGCTGGCACTGGTGTTGCTGGCAGCTCCAAGTTATGCGGGCACAAAGGACATTATCTATGCCTCCGAGTCCACGGCCAAATCCCTTGATCCCCATGACACCTCCGACACCTATTCCGGCTCCATTCAAAGGGCCATCATGCAGGGCCTCATGGGCTTTGACAAGGACCTGCACATCATCCCCCTGCTGGCTGAAAGCTACACCTTCAACCCGGAAGCCACCCAGTTCACCTTCAAGCTGAGAAAAGGCATCAAGTTCCATGACGGCACCCCCTTTAATGCCGAGGCAGTCAGGATTAATATTGAGCGGATGATGACCGGCAAATACAAACGGTCCAGCCTCATGAAACCGGTCAAAGAACTGGTTGTGCTGGACGCGTATACCGTACAGTTCAACCTGAAAGAACCCTTTGGCGCCTTTGTCAACGCCATTGCCCATCCCGGTTCCCTGATCCAGAGCCCCAAAGCCATTGAAACTTACGGAGACGAGGTGAGCAAGCATCCCGTGGGAACCGGCCCTTTTATCTTTGATGAATGGGTATCGGGCGACCACGTAACGATCAAGAAAAATCCTGACTACTGGCGGGGTGAGGTCAAGGTGGATTCCATCACCTTCCGGCCAATTCCCGAGTCAGGCTCCCGCCTTGCCATGCTCCGGGCCGGCCAGGCCCAGTATATCTATCCCATGCCTGCGGAACTGCTCAAAATTGCAGAACGGGATAAAAAGATCGACATCCTCAAGCAGCCTTCCATCATTGCCAGATACCTGGTCTTGAACACCCAGTTCAAGCCCCTTGCCAATGTCAAGGTTCGCCAGGCCATCAATTATGCCCTGGACAAACAGGCCATCATGAAGATTGCCTGGGGTGGTGCTGCCACCCAGCTGGATTCCATTCTTCCCCCCAACCTCCAGTTCTACAAGAAACAGTCCGCCTGGCCCTATGACCTTGCCAAGGCCAAAGCCCTCATGAAAGAAGCAGGATATGAAAACGGTTTTGAGGTGGTATTCATAACCCCCAACGCATCCAACCGCCTGCGCGCCACGGAGATGACCCAGCAGCAGCTGAAGAAGATCGGCATCACCGGTAAGATCCAGTCCATGGACATTGCCAGTTTCTACAATAAGCTTGAAGGCCACAAGGTGGATGATACCACCCCCCTCCCCTTTATCGCCTTCGGCGGTTGGTCCGCCTCCACAGGGGATGCGGACTGGGGCACAAGGCCCCTTCTCTCAACCGACGCCTTTCCGCCTTCCATGTCTAATTTCGGCTTCTTTTCCGATGAAAAAGTGGATGGTTTTATCAAAGCAGGTCTTGCGTCTGCCGATCCCAAGGTCCGGGAAAAAGCCTATGCGGATCTCCAGGATTATATCTGGGACCAGGCCCCCTGGGGATATCTCATGGTTGATTCCCTGGTGGCTGCCAAGAGTAAAAAACTCACCGGTATCTATCCCCTGCCCGACGGCGCCTTTTCAGTGGAAGCAGCAGAACTTGCAGACTAACCTTTAATATATCATGGAAGTAACGTGGGGCAGAGGCCAAAACCCAAAGCTAAAACCTTCCCCCCGTTGCTGCCATGGAAAAGATTATGATTAAATACTTTTTAAAACGATGTATTGCCATCCTACCAGTGCTGCTTGTGGTCTCCATCCTGGCATTTGCCTTTGTGCACCTGCTGCCCGGGGATCCTGCCCGGATGATGGCCGGAGACGATGCAGATGCAGCCACCATTGAGATGCTCCGCCAGGAACTGGGACTGGACAAGCCCCTGCCCATGCAGTATTTCACCTATATGGGCAAGCTTGCAAAAGGCGACCTGGGGATGAGCCTCAGAACCAAAATCCCTGTCTATGACGAGTTGCGCCTGCGGTACACGCCCACCATGTACCTTGCCATGGCCGGCATGGCCTGGTCGGTTATCATCGGCGTGTTCTTTGGGGCCGTGGCTGCCATCTACAACGGCAAATGGCAGGATTATACGGCCATGCTGGTATCGGTCTCGGGCATTTCCGTGCCCCAGTTCTGGCTGGGGCTTCTGGCCATCCAGCTCTTTTCCGTGCATCTTGGCTGGCTGCCCGTGGCAGGCTATACGGGCAAATTCTCCGAACTGATCCTCCCCGCCTTTACCCTGGGCGCCACCGTTGCCGCCATCATGGCACGGTTTACCCTGTCTGCCTTTCTGGATGTGCTGGATGAGGAATATATCTCAACAGCCCGGGCCAAGGGAGTGACAGAAACCCTGGTCATGTGGAAGCATGCCTTCAGAAATGCATTGATCCCGGTGATCACCATGGTGGGTCTGCAGTTTGGATTTCTCCTGGGGGGATCCGTGGTGGTGGAAACGGTCTTTGCATGGCCGGGCCTTGGCCGGTACATGATCGAAGCGGTTGCCGTGCGGGACTATCCCGTGCTCCAGGCGCTCCTGCTTTTGTATTCCTTTCATTTTGTCTTTATAAACCTTCTGGTGGACATGGTGTATGCCCTGATCAACCCGGAAATCCGGTATGAGTAATAAACCTATGAAACAAAAGAAAACGCCTTTTTCAATTTTCTGGCACAAGTTCAAACAGCGAAAGACCGCCATGGTTGCGGGTATCTTTATTGTGGTCCTGGTGCTGACCGCCTTGTTTGCCCCCATGGTGGCCCCCTATGATCCCTTTGAAACCGATTACAGCCTATCCATGATGGGCCCGACCCTGGATCATCCCGCCGGCACCGACGTATACGGCCGGGACATTTTAAGTCGGATCATCTACGGCTCCAGGATCTCCCTGGCCGTGGGATTTACCTCGGTGTTTGTGGGCGCCCTGGTCGGCGTGACCCTGGGCCTGATTTCGGGATTTTTCGGCGGTTTTCTGGACGGCCTGATCATGCGAACCTCGGACGTGCTCTTTGCCTTCCCCGGCATATTGCTGGCCATCGCCATTGTAGCGATCCTGGGACCCGGTCTGATCAATGTGGTGGTGGCCGTGTCGGTCTTTTCCATGCCCACCTTTGCGCGGATCGTCAGGGGCAGCACCCTTGCCCTGAAGGAAAGCCTCTATGTCAAGGCGGCCACAAGTGTGGGCGCATCCAAAAAGCGGGTCATGTTTGTCCATATCCTGCCCGGCACCCTGGGCGGTGTGATCATTTACTTTACCATGCGCATCGGCACCTCCATCATCACAGCAGCCAGCCTGAGCTTCCTGGGCCTGGGCGCCCAGCCCCCAACGCCTGAATGGGGCGCCATGCTTGCGGAAAGCCGTGATTATATCGGCGTGGCGGACCATATGACCATTTTCCCGGGCATTGCCATCTTTTTAACCGTGCTCTTTTTCAACCTTTTCGGCGACGGCCTGAGAACGGCCCTGGATCCCAAAACAAAGTAACCGGCAATAAGATAAAACCATAATCAAAAAGAGAACAACAAAATGAAACCCATCATCGCCGTCATCGGCCATACGGACGTAAACAGCTTTGGATCGCCCACGACCTCAACACCCCTGGCCTACACCTCATCCATTGAAAAAGCCGGTGGCGTCCCCGTGATCATCCCCTTTACCGAGGATCACAGCATCCTTCCGGCCATGGCAGACCTGGTTCAGGGTTTTCTGCTCACCGGCGGCATTGACATTGATCCTGGATTCTATAATGAACCGCCGTCAAGTAAGCTCTGGGCAGTGGACAAGGCCCTGGATCTTTTTCAGATGGCACTCCTGGAACTTGCCATGGAACGAAAAAAGCCCTTACTGGCCATCTGCCGGGGCACCCAGCTGGTGAATGTGGCCCTGGGCGGTAGCCTGTTCCAGGATATCCCCTCCCAGTTTGAAGCATCCACCCTCAAGCACATGCAGGATAAGATCTCCTTTGATACGGACCATGCCGTGGAGATTGAACCTGGTTCCAGGCTCCATGCCCTGTTCGGCCCCCGCATGGAGATCAATTCCCGGCATCACCAGTCCATCAAACAACTTGGGCAAGGCCTTGACATCACGGCCCGGGCCCCGGACGGCGTGGTCGAAGCAGCCCAGCATCAAACCCTTCCCATGGATCTTGTTCAATGGCACCCGGAGCTGATGATGCAAAAAAACAATGACATGCTCCCCTTATTTAAATCCTTTGTGGAAAGATGCAAAATAAAATGAAAAAGCTCGTAATCATAGGGCTTGAGCATACCTTTTTGCAAATGGTGATGGACCAGGTCCGGGAACTTGCCAAGGGAAAAATCAAGGCCAGGACCGTCTCGTTAAACGAATTGGATGAAACGCCGCTGGCCAGGGATGAAACCGCCCTCTATTTTTCCAAAGGCGTCAAAGCCATTGTGGAAAAGATGTCCCCCTTGTGCGGCCATTATATCCATGCCCGCCGGGAAGCCCTCATCTTCAACATGCGGGATCTGTTTGCCCTTGAGCCGGGCAAAAGAATCCTGGTGGTCAATGATATCAAGACCAACACCGATGAGATGACCCGGGATCTTGACGGATTCGGACTTGACCATCAGTTTTTCCCCTATTACCCGGAGGCCCCCCTGCCCAAAGGGATCGACCAGGTGGTCACGGCCGGGGAAAGGATGCTGGTACCCGCCTCCCTCACCGGCATTCCCGTCATCGATATTGGCCTGCGGTTCATCAGCCTTGAAACCGTGTATACCCTGTTTGATCATTTTGAAATCCCCTATACCCATGCCGACCTTGCCCGGCACTACATGGGGACCATGATGATGCTGTCTGAAAAATGGCCGGTCCTGGGAGAAGAAAGATTTCGCCGCCCGGCCTGGTTCGGCATCCGCCAGGACACCTCCGCACCCTTTACCTTTGGGGATCTGATCCAGGAAAGCCCGGCCATGAAAACCTTCTGCCGGGACGTGCAAAAACTGGCCGCCACCCAAACGCCCATCCATATCCACGGCCGCATCGGCACGGGTAAAACAAAAATTTCCCAGGCCATTCACAATGCATCGCCCTTTGCCCGGGGTCCCTTTATTTCCATCAATTGCGCGGCCCGGCCCCCGGAAGCCCTGGAACGGGAACTGTTTGGATGGGAAGATGGACACATCATTCATGAAAGCCTGTTTGAGGCGGCGGAAAACGGTTCCCTGTGCATCGAGGAGATCAACAGGCTTCCGGAAAAACTCCAGGCAGGACTGCTCCAGGCCATAACAGAAGGCCGGATCATCCATGCCGATGGATGCGGAGTGGTGGATGTCAATGTCCGCCTGATCACCACTTCAAGCCAACACCTTGAAAAACGATCCCCCCAGGAATTCAACCGGGAACTGACTTTTCTGGTGACCCAGCACATCTGCCGGGTACCCACATTGCCCGAGCGCATGGAAGATTTTGAGGCACTCATGGCCGATTATATTGCCACCGGCCTGGGCAAACCCCATTGCACCGTCCCCAAAGAGACGGTTGACGCCCTCAAGGCCCACACCTGGGAAGGCAATGTCCAGGAACTCTACCATGTGCTCCAGCACGCCGTGTGCATGTCCGAGGATCTGCTTACCATTAAAAACCTGCCCTATTATATCACCCGGCAGACCCTCCCGGATCAGCCCCCAAAGCCGCCCGGAGAAAATGAATTCTCAACCATTACCCGGGATATTACCACCCATGGGTTTCTCAGGGAAAGCCGGGAAATCCTCAACATCTACCAGGACGGCAAAGCAAAAAGCCGGGCCTATGGCAGGGGCATGGTGCTCAAACACCTCCAGGAAAAAGGATTCACCCTCTCCCCGCAACAGCTCCGGCTCAAGCTGGAACGAATGAACAAGCTGGGACTTTTGATTGTAAGACCCGGCCGGGGCGGCACCACCATTTCTCGAAAAGGGGAGCAATATCTCAACACCCTGGGAACAGAAAATCTTCCGGATGAAAACCCATAAACAGGTAACCATACGACCGGGCAACCGGCTCAACCCCTAGCAAAAGATAGCAGGACATAGAAACATGATTGTATATTTTAATGGTAAGTTCATGGAAAAAGAACAGGTTTCCATCTCCCCGGATGACCGGGGTTTTTTGTTTGCCGACGGCCTCTACGAAGTAATCAGAAGTTATAACGGATATCTTTTCCAGGCCAGGGAACACCTTGACCGCTTGAGCTACGGCGCGACCCACCTGAAGCTTGGCAGAACCGATTTTTCAGAACTGGAAGCAATTGCCAGGGAACTCATCTCCAGGAACCGCCTTGAATCGGAAGACGCCACCATCTATTTCCAGGTGACAAGGGGGGTGGCCAAACGCTCCCATGCCTTTCCAAGCCCCGCACCCGCCCCGACCATCTATGCAGCCGCCTCAATATTTGATTCCACTGCTGGGGACAAGAAAAGGAAAAACGGCATCAGCGCCATCACCATTGCCGACACCCGTTGGGCCAGATGCGACATGAAGACCACGGCCCTGACCCCCAATATCCTGGCCAACCAGGCTGCCGTTGAAAATGATGCCCAGGAAGCCATATTCATCCGGGACGGGGTCATGCTGGAAGGCACCCATTCCAATTTCATGGCCGTGTTTGACGATGTCCTGGTCACGGCCCCGTTATCCAATTATATCCTGGGCGGCATCACCCGGAATTTCATTCTCGATCTCTGCCGCCTGGAAAACATCCGGGTGGAGGAACGCCCCATCTTTGAAAAAGATATCCATCTTGCCTCGGAGATGATGATCGTGGGAACCACCACAGAGGTCACCCCCATTGTCAAAATGAATCACACTGTTTTCAAGACCGGCAAGCCAGGTCCCATGGCCAAAGCCCTTCAGTCTGCCTATCGCAGTGGAATTGAAACCCTGACAGGTTCGCTCTAGTCAAATGCCTGCAGTGTGGGCTTCGGTCAAATCCGGCCGGGGCCCATCCCCTATTCTACCGTTTGGGAACAACAACCAGGCCGCTATAATCCAGAACAGCCGCGTCGCCATGGCCGGAAGTCATGTCGATCACCCAGGTGATCATTCCATCCTGATCGATATACGGCGCAAAACCTTCCCCACTAGTGTCGAGCATAACGCATTTGAAAGTTCCGGTTGAATCCTGAACCCCTTCCATCCCGACCTGTGTCCAGGCCCCTTGGCTCCACCAGTCTGAATCGACTCTCTTTACCCATATGCCGAACTCATTTCCTGCCCCCTGGGCAGTATAAAGAAACTCAAGTTGATAGATATCTTCCACCCCAGTAACCGTTGTATCTATGGTCATCTCGTTCCAGATAACAACCTTGTTATCCGGGTCCGGGACACCGGAAGTCATATGAACCCCATCTTGGACCATCCCACCGTCATAGTCTGTGGATTCGAAAAAACTGATCCTGTCGGAAGCACTGCCGTTAAAGGGAAACAAAGCAACTTCGCTGAAAAAAATATTTCTGTCCGCATCCTGGAAAATAACGTCTGCATAATCATAAATGCTGTTTTCATCGTTACCCGGAAGGGCGTATTTGACGTAAGGCGCAGAACACGGATTGCCGAATGCACAATACAAGTCACTGTTCAAAGGCGTGTCGGGATCTATCTCGATGGTTATTCCTGCAAGGGTACGGATACCGGTAGCCGCATGCTTACAGATCGGATAATCCACACCGGGGTCCTGGTCATGGGATTTTGACGCGTCATTTGAATTAAAAATATCAATCCCGCCGTATATTCCGTAATAAGCCTCATGGGGTGCCTGGGTCAGGATATTCCCCATGGTGTTATACCGGCCAACGGAATCATCACTTTCCGCATTGAAGATCCAGAGATTCCCGAGCATTTTGTAATGATTTGACCTGAAACGAACACCAGCCGGTATAATGACCGGCTCGTCGTCATACTGGGAAACGTCCTGCATCGGGTCAATGCCGTTGACAAGGGACTGGGATCGCGATGTCACCCGGATACCATTCGGCAGCCCCAGAAAATTGTAACGCTGCTTGACCTCGACCACATAGGCTTTGTCTTTGTCTGCGACAAAGATAATATTTCCGTTGGTAAATTTTGATGAGGGGTTGGTGGCAATCCAGTCATAGGCTTCTTCGGCATCGGCCGCATTCTCAAGGAGCTCCCGGCTCGCCTCAGGACCGATGTAGGGACCGGTCCATACCGTGCCCATAACGAAATTATTTGAAACCGCAAGACCCATTTCGTTTACACCGCCAAAAACATGTAAACTGTTTTCACTTTTGTTATCCGTAACAGCCAGATATGTATATTGACCGTCATGCTGACTGTTGTCTACACATCTTATCCTCATTTCCGACAATTTTGCTGCATCTTCATCACGATTTTTGTGAAGAATGGTTCTGTCGCCGTCTAGGGCATTATCGCCGACCGCAACCCATGAAGAACACCCATCAATACCCGAAATTACGGTTTTACTGACATAATACGAAAGTGTCAGGGCCATGATACAAAAAAACGGAAGAACAAAGTTAAGACAGACTTTCCTAAGCGAAATCACAATTCGTACCCCCTCGTTTAAAATTGATTAACACGTGTAATTTGCAACAGAGCCAATGGAGACTGCATTTAAAATCCATTGAACGTATTTAGCTTCGTAGCTCTGATTTTCGTGTTATTTTGGCAAGGAAATCAGCTATGACCGCAATTGACGGTTGGCACTTATTTTGCTGTTGACGGACAGAACAGCGCAGAAATTTTCACTGTCAAT
>JAEINR010000073.1 GCA_016342325.1 Desulfobacterium sp. | reverse complement strand
TTGAATCGCCAATAGGGCAGGTAAATCACCTCACATTCCCTTGGGGCGTCCTTGGAAAGGGAAAACATATACCTGAAAAATCCCTTTTGTGAAATACAGGATCTCACCCGGCAGAACCCGCATACAAAAAACAGGGAATCTTCCCCAAGGGTGACAGGGGCCCCGCATTGGGGGCATTGATGTTCAACCTTGAAACTAATTTTTCTCTCCGCACTGGTTACAGAAAACAGCATCCATCAGGTTTTCGGCGCCGCACTGGGTGCAGCAATGGGTATCTTCTTTTTTTTGGACCGGTTTTCCGCACCTGGGACAAAACCGGGTGTCCGACGAAATGCTTTTCCCGCAGCTGTGGCATTTCTCAAAGATCACCTGGCGGTGGCCGCACTGGGAGCAGAAATTGGCATTCATGGGAATGGTGTTGCTGCACTTAGGGCAGTTGGTGGTGGAAGGCGGGGAAACGGCATCCGTTTCCCGGGTTGACAGCTGTTGGGCAAACATGCCTGGCAGCATCACCCCAAGTCCCATGCCCATGCCGGCCTGGGCGCTGCTATCGGCGATTCCCTCCGATCCTTCGGCGATTTTCTCCATGGCCATGGCGGTTTTCATCTGCATGAGCCGGTTCATGTCGTCAAAGAGTTCCATGCGGCTTTTGTCGTCAATGGCCTTCTGGACTTCCTCGGGCGGGGTAATGGCATTGATATAGAGCTGGGTCAAGGCCAGGCCGAATCGCGAAAAGTCCTCCTTGATCCGTTGGGACAACCCCTTCGCCAGCTCATCATACCGGGCCGGCAGGTCAAATATGGTGGAGATTTTTTCACCGATATAATCATTGAATCGCGAAACCACCACCCGGTTGAGATATCCTTCGATCTCTTCCGTGGTGTAAATTCCCTGGGTGCCCACCAGGCGATTGATGAAAAGGGCGGGCTGGACGATTCTAAGGTTAAATATGCCGAATGCCCGGAGCCTGACCAGGCCTAATTCAGTATCTTTGAAGGCCACAGGGTCCCGGGTGCCCCATTTTAAGTTGGTAAAGGTTTTCAGGTTTGTAAAATAGACCTCCGCCCGAAGGGGACTGTGAAGTCCCCAGGGAATACTGGCAATCTTGGTCAGTACTGGGATGTTGGCAGTTTTAAGGGTGTGTCGGCCGGGGCCAAAGGCGCCCACGGCTTTACCGTTATAGAAAAAAACCGCTGCCTGGCTCTCCCGCACCGTTAACTGGGCGCCATATTTGATGTCGGCTGAGCCGTGTTCCGGTAAACGGTGAACCAGTTCCTTGCCGCTTTCGTCAAACCATTCAAGGAATTCAAGAAAGATGAGGTTGTGGGTTCCCATTGGTATCCTCCTTTATGGCCTGACAAGGGTTTAATTTCAGGCCGAATCCATCTATCTTATAGGCCGGAGAGGGGAGTGTCAATCAACAGCGTTGGGATTTTTTCCTCCCTTTTTTATTTATTGACGTTGGACCGATTATACTTTGACAAATATCGTCAAACATTCTATGTGTGAATGATATTCAATCAAACCAGATGATTATGTAAAATCCATAGGGGCTTGCATTGTCGTTTATCACCTAATGAAAATATCGGCAGGTTCAAATTCTAATCATCTTCCGGGCCTGGGCAGCGACCTGAAGGCTGCGGCCGGGGCCATCGCCTGGCTGGCAAGCGCCATGTCCGGGGTGGTGGCACTGATGTATGCGGTGGGATTTCTCTGCGCCAAGTCCCATCTTAACATGCTGGGCATCCAATTGTATTCCGGCCTGGCCGCCGGCGCCTATGTGGAGATGGGCGCCAAGTTCTTCTACATCACGGTGATCATTCTTTTTGATAGCCTCATGGACCTGGGCCACACCGTGCTGCCGACACTGGCCGTGTTATAAGGGGAAGACGCCATGATCCTCTGGCATGCCGGTAACACGGCATCCTACGTGATTCCTTCATCCGAGGTCACGACGTTGGAGGTGATCGGCCGGGGCTCCCTGTTTTCAAATCCGCCCCCTTTCCAGAAGACCATCCACCCAGGAGGTACACCATGAAACATTTGTCCATTCTGTCCGGCACTTTGTTGCTGACTGTCCTGGTATGTTTGACGGCGTGCCAGGCACCCTATGCTCCCGCCCAACATTCTTCCGGCCCTGATAATTCTTACAGCAGCAGAATCGGAAAAGTTTCCAGAATCATCGGTACCGGCCAGGTGCGTATCAATAACAGAATCGTCCATGAGGGCGCGGTGATGCTGTCCGGAGACCACATCGAAACAGTGGGAGACGCCCGGGCCGCACTCAAGCTGGCCAATGGCGGAAAAGTGCTTTTCGATGCTGATACGGATCCGATCCTGGAATTCATCTCAAAGGCCTACTGCAAGCTCCGCATCCTGATCAATGTGGGCAGCATCCTGGTGGATACCCCCTGCGAAATCCAGGCTGAAACCGGTTCCGGCGCTGTGATCAAGACCCTCAAAACCAGGTTTCATGTAACGGTCACTTCGGAATGGACGGCGCTCACCGTCATAAAGGGCAAAATGACGATCCGCAGCAACGTGGGCGGCATACAGGTCGTCCCGGCAGGGTACCAGTGCATGGTTTTCCGGGATCGCCCGGCTCCCCTCCCGGTCCGGGTGGAGACCTGGGAACCCATCGACTGGGCCTGCCGTCTGGATCCACGCCTGTGCCGTGAATACCCGTCATCCCAACGCAATATGCCCATGCTCCTGGACCTGCCCCTTAGGAAGGCGACAACCCTGCTTAAGGACGCTGGGCTTCGCCTTGGCCGGATCAAAATGTTGAGAACCAGGGACAAGGACCTGGACGGCCGTGTGGCCCGGCAAACCCCCAAGGCCGGCACTCAAATTCAACCGGATACGGTGACGGGCCTTACAGTCTATCGCCATGAACGTCGGCAAAAGCCTATGTTGACGGTGCCGCATCTGGAAGGCATGCACATTAAAAATGTCCGGGTCAAGTTGGAGCAGGCCGGCCTTAAACTTGGCCGGACGTATACGGACTCCACGACCGCCCGCCATGAGATCGGAATTGTATTCCGGCAGAAACCAGCTGCCGGCACCGCCTTGGCACCCGGCACCACCGTGGACATATGGGTTTTTCAGAAGGAAATTCCCAGGCAACCATACATTAAGAACCCTGTTCTTCATCCCCCCATCCTTAAAAATAACAGTGTAGAATAATTTTAAACGCCAACTGCGGGAGACATTTTATGAAACAGAAGACAACGGAAAATATTTTTAATGCATTTATCGGTGAAGCAAAGGCCTATTTCAGGCTGCTTGCCTACGCTGAGCAGGCGACCACGGAAGGCGAGGTACAATTAGCACTCCTGTTCAAGGCCATCGCCGAAGCCGAACGGGTCCACGCCACCCGCCAGCTGAACCTCGTGAAGGAGATCGTTGTCAAGGATACCGATACCAACCTGGAGAACTCCTTCCAGCGAGAAAAATCCATTAGTGAAAATGCCTACCCTGAGTTTTTAAAAGATGCGGAGGAGGAGGGAGAAACCGCGGCGGCTTTGGTTTTCAGCCAGGCCAGGGATGTGGAGGGTTTTCACGCTAAACTCTACGAGCGTGCCATATACAATGCCATCAAGATGAAGGTAAAAGCCTACCATGTGTGCCAGGTCTGTGGATATGTTGCCGATAAAGAGGTCCGAAAGGAGTGTCCCGTATGCGGCGCACCAAAGGATAAATTCAAGACCATAGACGTTTAAAGGAAAGATATAATAAAAAGACCATATAACAAGCTTAGCCCTTTCCATAACAGTCGCTCAGATCCGGAAAATCCGGCCTGGAGATCTCGACAATCAAAGGGATTGGGTGTATGGTATCGAAGCATTGACCAGATGATGAAAATAACCATGAACAAGAGATGCAGGTGCCATGAAAGAACAAAACGCAGTTTCTCCGGAGTATGATGTCATTGTTGTCGGGGGAGGGCCTGCCGGTGCCCTCACGGCCTATTACCTGGCCGCGAGCGGGATGAAGGTTCTCATCCTTGAAAAGGAGCGTCTACCAAGATACAAAGCCTGCGGCGGGGGCATCACCCCCAGGGCCCTTGAAGCCCTGCCGTTTGACATCTCGCCGGTGGTGACCCAGGCGGTTTCCAAGGCCCTGATGCTGTATAACAACCATCCTGTTTTCAGCCACAGCCAAAAAACACCCCTTTTTACCATGGTGATGCGGGACGATTTCGACCATTTCCTTGTGGAACAGGCTGTAGGCCTGGGGGCCCGCCTCCAGGAGGCGACCCGGTTTGAATCGGTGTGCGGCCCTGCCGGAAAACTTCGGGTGACCACGACCCAAGGGGTTTTTAAGGCCAAGCTTCTGGTGGGGGCGGACGGGGTGAACAGCCGGGTGGCCAAGGCCTTAGGATTAGGCGTCTCCACCCGGTACATGACGGCGCTGGAAGGGGAGGTCTATCCCGGAACCAACCTTGACCTTGAACGGTTCTCAAAAGCCCTTCACTACGATTTCGGCGTCATTCCCAAGGGCTACGGCTGGGTCTTTCCCAAGGGAGACCATTTAAGCGTGGGGGTTGGCACCTTTGCCAAAAAAGCCACGGGCATCAACCGCGCTTTTGAAAGATACCTCTGCCTGAAGGGGCTGTCCCATGCCCGTAAAATAAGTCCCTTAAAGGGCCATCTCATCCCGGCCCTTCCCAGGAAATCAAGTCAAGTCTCCTGCGACCGGGGACTGGTCGTCGGAGACGCCGCCGGATACGGGGATCCCCTCACCGGGGAGGGCCTTTACTACGCCTTTTCCGGTGCTAAAATGGCGGCCGATACCCTGGTCGAGGCCATGGATACCGACCCATCTCACCCCATGGCCGCCTTTGATGTCAAACTTAAAAAGGCTTTTTTTCGAGAGCTGACCGCCGCCCATGCCATGGCCTGGGTCCTTTACTCTCTCCCCGGCCTTTCAAGAAGGCTCCTTGGGGCCCAGGGGCGGAACCTGGGCAAAAGCCAGCTTGAGGTGGTCGCAGGCAGGCTCTCCTATACCAAACTGTTTGCAAGGCTTCTTCTTCGGATGATGAATCCAGTCCGGGTTCTGTCGGTGCTTTTTCGATGAGCTTGGCCGGTCGCCTGAATCATGGTTCAGCATGGTCTGTAGCGCTTCGCATATGAATTGATCCCGTTCCTTTTTTACGTCTGACCTTGACATTCTTAAATACTCAGACTAAAAGGCACAAGCCCATGGCAGGGGAACTGTCCTTAAGGGGACACCCAGGGGTTAATTACAGCTGGCAATGCATTCAGAAATGCACCTTCCGCTTCAGGACAATTTTCCGCTTCAGGAAAATATCTGTCCCCAAGCGGTTTTTTTGCGCCTGAAATTATCCATTCCCGGGTTTGTTCTACCATCTCCTGCTGCGGGCTCCCACGGCCAACTGAGAACAGGCCGGATATTAATCTGCCGAGGGAGAGCCTTGATATGCTGAAAAAAATTGAAGTTTCATCAGACTGCGGTCTTTACCGCATGGACGCCGGAGATTCGGAGACGTTCAACCGTTTTATTGCCACCACCCCGGAAACCCGGGCCATTTCAAACGACCCCATGGTGATGGGGATTGATTATACCCGTCGCCTCAAAACCTCCTGTTCCCGTATTCTCAAACGTCTTTCCGCCAATGATCTGACCTGCCTTGAAGAGAACGAAACCATTGTGTTCGACATCTTGCGGGGAGGATTGAACTTTGGTCTTCGTGAAGCCCTGGCCGATGCCTTTGGCTGGAATCGCCACGGATGCTCATTTATCAGTGCCCAGCGCGCCCGTCAAGACGATTCCCCAGAGCAATGGCACATTGTTGAAAGCGAATACAGCAAAGTCTACATGCCGAAAACCGCCAGCATTGTGATCGGAGATGTGGTTGCCACGGGCACAAGCCTTGAGCACGCCATACGCGCCCTGGTGGCGGAAACGGAAAAGCAGGGTACAAGCCTGCGATCCGTGGTGTTCTTCACCATTGGCGGCCCCCGGGCTGCTGAGATCCTCCAGGCAACGGATGTCATGTGCCGGGAACGTTTTCCTGCCTATGAGGGTACCACCCTGATCTATCTGGAGGGTTGCTTTACCGTTCCCGTTCCTGAAACCCCGCTTAAGATCAAACTGACCGGGACCGATCTGGTGCGACTCAACGCCGTAATGGCACCGGATTTCATCGAATCCCAGTATGAAGACCCGGGCGCCCCCATCCAGCGCTGCACCATTTACGATGCAGGCTCCCGTGCATTCTGGCCACCGGAATACCTGGAAGATCTCCATGGCTATTGGTCTGAGGTGAAAGCCCTTGCTGACGGAGGCTTAAGTTTTAAAGATCTGCTCAAGGAGCGGTTCCCGGACCTTGATTCCCGACGTTTCGGGGAGGTGGATCTGGGCGAGGTCTGTGACAGGCAGTTGGCCCAGGCGGCAAAATTACTGGCATAAAATGGCGTAAGATAAGAACCGAAGGATGAAATAATGAAAAAAGGACGTGTAGACAACGATTTTGCCCTGGATCACGTGGGTGAATCCCATCGGAAAGGTTTTTTGCCCATGATGGTGGTGATGCTGGGATTTACCTTTTTTTCAGCCAGCATGTGGGCCGGTGGTAAGCTTGGCACGGGCTTAACTGCCCTTGAACTCATCGGGGCTGTGATGGCCGGCAACCTAATTCTTGGTTGTTACACAGCGTTTCTTGCAGCCATTGCTGCACGGACAGGGCTCTCCACCCATCTTCTAGCCCGCTACTCCTTTGGTGAAAAGGGTTCCTATCTTCCCTCCCTGCTTCTGGGACTTACCCAGGTGGGCTGGTTCGGTGTGGGCGTTGCCATGTTTGCCCTACCGGTTCAGAAGGTTACCGGCTGGGATATCCATCTTTTGATCGGCGTTTCCGGCATCGTTATGACGGCCACGGCCTGGTTCGGAATTCGGGCACTGACGATTTTAAGCCTTATTGCCGTTCCGGCCATTACGGTTCTCGGGTTCTTCTCAGTCGGCAGGGCGTTTTCAGAATTCGGCGGCATGGAAGCCTGGTTTGCCATGGTGCCGTCGGAGCCCATGGGACTGTTCACAGCCATCGGTATCTGCGTGGCCTCCTTTATCAGTGGCGGAACGTTAACCCCTGACTTTACCCGGTTTTCCAAAAATACAAAGGTGGCGGTGTCCACCACGATTATCGCCTTTTTCCTGGGCAACAGTCTGATGTTTCTCTTTGGCGCCGTGGGCGCAACCTTTTATCAGCAGGCAGATATCTCGGAAGTGCTGCTCAAGCAGGGCATGATCGTGTGGGCCATAATTATACTGGGACTCAACATCTGGACCACCAATGATAATGCCCTTTATGCCTCGGGTCTGGGTTTTTCCAACATCACGAAACTACCCAAAAAAAAGCTGGTTCTTTTCAACGGTGTGGTGGGAACCCTCATGGCCCTCTACCTCTACAACAATTTCGTAGGCTGGCTCAGTCTTTTGAATACCATGCTGCCTTCCATCGGCGGCATCATCATCGCGGACTATTACCTGGTCAAAAAAGGACAGTATAGCCGCCTTGAAGATACCTGTTTTGAACGGGTCCGGCCCACGGCTATCATCGCCTGGCTGGCCGGAGTTCTTGCGGCCCGGTACATTCCCGGTATCGCCCCTGTCAACAGCGTGCTTTGCGCCCTAGGCGTTTATCTGGTCGGCGAGCAGGTTGCAGGGAGCATTAGAACAACCGAAACTGCAAGATCCTAGGGGATATCCACCCGCCGCCGCCATTCCCCGGGCGGCGGCGTCGGGTGCCTTGGAAAAAAATCCACGTCTTGACTTTCCCGGTAACCATACACATCTTCGTGGCATGTATCGTTGGTGCAACGGGATCCGGGATTGGATATCTTTTTTAAATACTATCCGGGCAGATAACAGCTCGGTGACTATCGTACAGACCCTGCTTCATCTCCAGGCCGGTGACAAATAAACAAAGGAGAAGAAACCATGAAAGAAAAGGCACAGGCCATGGTTATGGCATCCCTTGCTGCGGATTCACTGGCACTGGGGGTTCACTGGATCTATGACTCAAAGAAAATCAAATCGGATCACGGTCTGGTGGATCACCTGCTCACCCCGAAACCCGAGTCCTACCACCCGACAAAGAAAAAAGGGGATTTTACCCACTATGGGGACCAGACCCTGGTTCTGCTGGAATCTGTTGCCGCTTCAGGGGGATTTGACCCCAAAGATTTTTATCGGCGATGGCAGGAGTTGTTTCAGGCGTATGATGGTTACCATGATATGGCCACCAAAGCGACCCTCAGGAAAATGGCCCGGGGGAAAAGTCACAACTGCTGCGGTTCGGATTCAAACGATATTGCAGGCGCTTCAAGAATCGCCCCCCTGATCCTCAACCTTCGGGAAAACCCGGATCAACTGGCGGCAGACGCCCGGGGCCAGACCATGATGACCCACCAGGATCAAATAACCATGGACTGTGCAGAGTTTTTCTCCCTGGTTGCACTGGAATGCCTCAAGGGCACCCCCCCGTCCCAGGCCCTTCAGCAGATCGCCCAGGAGGAGTTCAGCGATTCTCCCATTGGCCGGTGGACCCGCCAGGGAATTGAAGCCAGGGACGAGGAGAGCATTCCAGCCGTTATCCGGTTTGGTCAGTCCTGCCACACCACAGACGCCTTTCCAGGAATAATCCAGATCATTGCAAAATATGAAGGAGATCTTGCCCAGGGGGTAGTCCAGGCTGTCATGGCAGGGGGAGACAATGCTGCCCGGGCAAGTATCACGGCTATGATCCTGGCGGCCCACCAGGGAATGGACTCAAAAACCCAGGAGTGGTTCCAGGGACTTAATAAAAAGGACACGATTTTACAATTTTTGGACAAGATCACCTAGTCAGCCGGAGGTGACCCCCCGGCGGTTGCGCCACGCGTTCCAGATTATGTCTCACTTATATCCGGAAACTCCGGTTTTTTTCTTTCCAGAAAAGAGGCCACTCCGTGGAAACATTCACCGGACACAATCAGGGACACGGCCTTATCTGCCTCAAGGGCAAGGGTTTGATTTAATGAAAGATTTCGACTTTGACGAATTACTTCCAGGGCATGTTCCACCGCCCTGGGGCCGTTTTGGGCGATGGTTTCAGCCAGCTTAACAGCTTCTTCAAACGCCTGGCCGGGCCGGCTGACCCTGTTTACCAACCCGAGACCAAGGGCTTCACCGGCCAGGACCTTGCGGGCCGTGAGAATGAGGTCCGCCGCCCGTGAAGCGCCGACCAGATGACTGAGGGTGGCTCCTCCGCCCCAGTCCGGCATCAACCCAAGCTTAACTTCGGAAAAACAGATCACAGCATTGGGATCCATCACCCGCAGATCACAACGGATCGCAAGTTCTGCGCCCCCGCCATAGGCCAGACCATTTAAGGCGGCAATGATGGGCACCGGCAGTCCGATAAAATCATCGACGGTCTTTCGCAACCGTCCAATTGCCTTTTCAGCCGGAGCCCGGTCTTTTTTTTCCAACGAGTCGATAATAGCTGTTACCATGGGATTATCAGGGTTTACGTCAAACCCGGTACTGAACGCAGTATCGCCTTCACCGGTAATGATCACCCCACGGGGCAGATCCTTTTTCAATTCCTGGGTGATTTTTTCAAGCTCGGAAAACATGTGACCATTAAATGCATTACTTCTGTTGGGACGATTGATAGTCACCATGGCAACCTTACCGTTTCTTTCCAGACAAATATTCCCTTGGGTCATATCAAACTCCTTTCCTTGATTAATCGCATACCCGATTATGTTTACCAAATCATTAACTTTTTTTTAAGAATAAGCAAGTTCCCATCGTTTATTTATGCCGGAAAAAAGAGAACCACCCAGGCCAGAATCAAAACCCTTGAGAGCATGCTCAAACCTGCTGTGAGTCCACAGATGGCTGAGCCGTGCTTTAGACCGTAAATAGCGATATATCTGGGAAGGGTTCGCCGTAACCGGGTGATAGGAATCATCAAGAGTCCGCCTGCCAGAAGTGATATAATGGCCTGGTAGTCGGATACGACCTGCTGATTTAACAGGTTTGACATATAGGTGATCCCCACGGTCGGGCTGAAAGCATAGGCACTGATCGGTCCCACAACGGCTGCCGGCAGGTCAAACAAGGATGTCACGGGAACAATGACAGCCTCAAACCATTTGAGCATTCCCGAATTCATCAGGACCTGAATCGCCATGGTCACGATCCCAAGAAGTGTGATCATCCGGATATACATTTTTTTTCTGGCATCCCAGGTATCCACCAACAACCGGCCCAAAGACCTGGGCGTGCAATCCCGATCCATGGGATCACACGCCATGGTCTCGAAAGCATCATCGGATCGAATCTTTTTGGGAAGCCAAAGACGTCCCCATAAAAGAACAACCCCCAGTTTTATCAGCCCTGTGAGCCAGAAGGCCGCAATATAAATCAGGCAGAGCCTCGGCCCCAAAAGGGGCAGAACAATGGGAAGTTGAAAGGTCAGGATCTCCTTGAAGTGAAAGGGCACAGTGTTGAGGATACCGGTCAGTATCAATTCCCGATCCGAGATCTTATGATCCGCATGGAACTGGGCAGCCATGGTATGGGCGGCAATCATGGAACCGACGGCTGCAAGAAAGCTCACGGCACTCTCCGAAGGCAGGTTGGCAAGCCGTGCAACCGGTTTACCAATGGGCTTGAGATATTTCATCAAGCCCATCTGCATGAAAAACTCAATGCCAAACAGGCTGATAAACATTACAGAACCCATGCGCAGGATCAACGAAACGGTGAATTCAAGGGATAAAAGAAAAATTTCCATGGACTCCTTATCTTTTTCTCGGCATGATTTAAAATCATACTGTGGATGGCAATCGTTTTTTTTAAACAGCAGATCCGAATTTCTTTCAATAGGTTCGGGCACTGCAAATCCAGTATTATAATTACCAAAGGTCCGTCCGTCAACGGGATTAGGACAAAGGCAACCAGATTCACTAATAAACCAAGGGGTTGAATAATCTGGGTTCTGTCTTAATTTTAAATTTAGCACACAGTTGATTTTGTTGTTGATGAAAAGACAAGAAAGCAAAATCAACTGATAATTTAAGACTTAAGAAATCGTCCTGGGCCGGAAGGAGTTTCTGATGAAAACACTGCCCCCCTGCGCCCTGGCCGATCTCACCTTTGACATTACCTGGGAAAAAGATGGTATCGTCCACAAAGAGCATTATTTTGTCGATCAATTTAACTGCTGGCGGGATATTGTTCCAAAAGACCTGCGCCAAGACATCCTCAATTGCACCATTGAAGACTCCATAAGTCTCCAGGCAAGCCCGGGCCAACTGGTGCCGGAATACCGTCCCGACAATGTGCATTTTCTCCCCAAGTCGCGGCTGGATATCTTTCTTTCCGCTGATGGCCTGGTTCGGGGACGGTTCTATCCCCAGGGTATGCTAACCGGGATTCCCGGAATATTCAAAGGCAACAGCACCCCATTTCGATGTATCGACATTGATGGTGATTGCATACGGGCTGACCTGAACCATCCAATGGCATTGATACCAATGGAGATTACAGTGACGGTTCACGCTAAATCATTCATATCTGAAGAAAGGGGCGGCATCTGCACGGACTGGATCAATCTTGCCCTGTCAGGGCCGGGCATGCAGGCCAGGCACAACCGGCAACCCACCGATTATTTCTCAGAAAATTTTTTTGACCGACGGGATTCCAGGCGAGATTCTCTCTATTATACAAGGGACAGATTTGTCCAGCATATTGATGCCAGGGCACGGCAGAACCTGTCTGATCTCTACGGAACCCTTCTTCGGTCCGGGGATGCGGTTTTAGATCTCATGGCCGGAATGGCGTCCCACCTCCCGAATAATATCGACCTGTCAGCCCTCCACGGACTTGGCCTCAATGCCAATGAACTTAAACGGAATAAGCAACTTACAGCCCATACGGTGCAGGATTTGAACACCGACACCCGGCTTCACTTTCAGGATAATAGTTTTGATGCCGTCATCTGTTCCCTGGCCGCTGAATATCTGATTACTCCGGTTTCCATATTCAAAGAGGCGGCAAGGGTATTAAAACCGGGTGGTATTTTCGCGGTGACCTTTTCAAACCGCTGGTTCCCTGAGAAAGCGATTCGAATCTGGGAGGAACTCCATGATTTTGAACGAATTGGCCTGGTAACGGAATATTTCCATAAATCCGGTGGGTATGAATCGATTTCAACTGTTTCAAAGAGGGGATACCCAAGGCCCCATGGAGATAAATATTTTTCCACAATAATGTTCTCGGACCCGGTGTATGCCGTGATCGGAAAAACGTTCCCAGGTAGTGGTTAGGCGTTTGGAATCCGCCCTGTTTTGACACTTGGGACAGGCCCTCGGTGTCCTTTAATTTGGATTCAAGGATGCCGTACTCATTTGTCATTATTAAATATTTACCCCTAAACAATCCTTGACATATTGCCCTTGCCTGCCTTAAGAAGTGTCATGCGAAATCTGACCGCTATCTTGTGTTTTATTATCACCATCCTGGCGATATCTCTCGTTCCCGGCAGCGTAAAACAGGCTGATGCAAACGGTATCGAAAGAGTTGGTGTGGGGTACATTGCAAACACCATTTCAGGTGTGGACAAAAGGGACGCCAAGGTTGCCCTTGAAATAATGGTCAGAAAAATAGTGGTGAGAAATTTTCCGAAGGTACACTCCAGCTGTGTCATTTATCCGGATCTGAAAGCAGCAGTGAAGGCGGTGGAAAACGAAGAGATCGATATCATGACCATGCTTAGCATCAACTACCTGGAAATCCGCGACCGGAATATACTGATTCCGAAGTTTATAGGAAGCATCGGTGGAGAACCGGAAGAGAGCTATGTGCTTCTTGTGAAAAAAGAATATAATATCAAAGGGATAAGCCAACTTAAAAATAAAAAGATCATTATTCAGCAAGGCGGCAGCGGTGTTATCTCGCTCATGTGGCTGGATACCCTGCTGATGGAGCAGTCTTTTCCTGAAAGCCGGTTTTTTTTCAATTCTGTTAAAAGAATCGACAAAGTTTCCATGGCCGTACTTCCGGTCTTTTTCGGACAGGCGGATGCCTGCCTTGTCCCTCGCCACGCCTATGAAACAATGGTTGAACTTAACCCCCAGGTGGGAAAATCACTGGATGTCCTGTCCGAATCACCCGGATACCTGGTTACTGTCAGCTGCTTTCGTTCAGATATGGTTGAAAACCACCAGAAGATAATCCAAGGACAGATCGAGATCCTTGACGATGCCCCTGAATACCAGCAGCTTCTCAATCTTTTTCACTTGAAATCGGTGATAAGATATCAACCGGAGTACCTGTCCAACGTTAACAAACTCTACGATACATATCACAGATTAAAACCCAGTTCAGAACAGGGCAATTAATATTTTCATGCTCTGGAATAAAATAAAAATAATTTTTCTCCAAAAGAAAACCGATATACCCCGACAAGGTCGGATTCTTGTCCGTACCTTTTTTATGTCATGCATCATCGTCGTTTTTACGGTGGGGATTTTCGTTGTTTCAATCATTCCATACCAGAGGGATCAGCTCTTAAACGAAATGCAGACAAGAGGGCAAATAACCTTTACATCCATTGCCCAGATCACTTCAAGCTCACTTGTCCTGGAAGACTACAGTACCGTTGTCGATCATTGCATAACCATTGTCGAGGAAAATCCTTCCATTCTCTATGTGGTGATTACCCGTCATGACGGCACCTCACTTGTCCACACCAAAGGGCAGTGGTCCCAAGAAACACTGGACGGATTATGGACCCCTGGGAAGGAAAGTATCCCGCAAAAAGGAAAATTACGCCAAAGCAAACTGATAAACCGGGAGGTTTATCACGCTTCCTTTAACTTCACCTATTCCGGCATAGACTGGGGCTGGATCCATATCGGTCTGTCACCTGATATATTTTATGGGGACCTTAAATTCCTTTACCTGAGAACCTTCTGGATCGCGCTGCTTTCAATCTCCATGGGCCTGGCTGTTTCATATTACTTTGCCGGAAGAATGATTCGGCCGATCATTCTGTTGAACCGGTTCACCCAGCGCGTGGGTGCCGGCGACCTCTCTGCCCGTGTTGAGGTTTCCACGGGGGACGAGGTGGAGAATCTGGCCGATTCCTTTAACCGGATGACCGAGTCTCTTATGAAATCCAGAACGGAACTCGAGGAAGCCCACAAGAAACTGGTTGAGGCCGCTCGAAATGCCGGTATGGCCGAGGTGGCAACAGGAATCCTGCATAATGTGGGCAATGTCCTCAACAGTGTTGGCGTCACTACGGCCTCTGTACAAGAGCGAATTAACAATTTAAAAACCGACAGTTTCGCAAGGGTGGCGGCGTATATAAATGAACATGCCGATGACCTGCCTGCTTTCATGGCTGAAGAAGACCGGGGCAGGAAGCTGTCGGTTCTTCTCTCCGGTCTTTCCGGCCACATGACCGACGAAAGAGAGAAAGTGTTAAAACAACTGGACGGGTTGACCGGTCATATTCAAAGCATTACCGAGATTGTCGACCTTCAGCAGTCCTACAGCAAAACGGCCGGCCTGCTTGAGCCCGTAACCTTAACCGAATTGGTCGAGGATGCCGTTAGCTTGAATGATGATTGTCTGATGGGCAGCGGTGTGGAGTTAAGACGTGAATTCATGCCCATGCCTCCCCTTATGCTTGACCGCCACAAGGTTGTACATATTATTTTGAATCTTATCAAAAATGCCAAGCACTCCCTGGCGGTGTGCGGCCGGAAGCATAAACGGCTCACGATTCGCGTCATACGGACTGATAATGATTATTTAAGGGTTGAGGTTTCCGACAACGGTGTCGGCATTACCCAAGAGAATATGACACGGATTTTCAGTTACGGTTTTACAACCAAAAAAAACGGACATGGGTTCGGTCTCCACAGCGGAGCTCTCAACGCAAATGAGATGGGCGGTTCACTGAAAGCGCACAGCGATGGACCCGGCAAGGGGGCCACCTTCAGTCTTGAATTCCCATTCAATCCCGGAACAGGTGAAAATGAGTAATCCAATAAAAACCGATTGTCGCCGCATCCTTATTATCGATGACAATCATGACATCTTTAAGGACTTCCAGAACGTACTCACGGACAAGCCAGACACGTCGGAACTGGATTTCCTGGAAGCAAATTTTTTCGGAGAGAGCGTCGGAAAATCAGTGGATAAGATCACTTACGAGCTGGACTACGCCTCCCAGGGAGAGGACGGTGTCGTTAAAATAAAAGACGCTCTTCTGGAAAACCGTGCCTATGCCCTTGCCTTTGTCGATATGCGCATGCCGCCCGGTTGGGATGGTCTTGAAACAATCCGTCACCTCTGGAAAGCCGACCCCGGGGTTCAGGTCGTCATCTGCACCGCCTACTCCGACTATTCATGGGAAGAGATAACAGAACGGGTCGGTAAAACCGATAAATTGCTAATTTTAAAAAAAACCTTCGACCCAACCGAGGTGGCACAACTCGCCAGCTCGCTGACGGAAAAATGGATACTGGCAAGACGGGCGTCCTTGAAAATGGGCGAGATAGAACAGAGTGTTGAGGACCGGACCCGCAAACTGGAACGAGCCAATGAACGGCTTCACCAGGAAATTACCGAACGTAAAACAGCTGAAAAAGCCTTGCATAAGAGTGATGAAAAGTATCGTGAAATTTTAAGGAACATATCGGATTTCATATGTGTCCATGACCTGGACGGGAAAATTATTGAAACCAATTTGTACTTTAAGAAACATCTGGGATACACCCGTGAGGAACATGCAAACTTATATGATCTTATTCCCGAAAGATATATCCCCCAGTTCAAGGATTACCTGAAGAACATAAAGGAAAAAGGGAAGGCTGAAGGGATGATGGTCTTTATAGCAAAAAACGGCCATGAATATACAATCGAATATAGAAATGCCCTTATCCGAACCGGGACAGGCGAGTATGAAGTTCACGGCTCCGGCCGGGATATAAGTGAACGCCTGAAAACCGAAAAAGCGCTTAAAGAGAGCGAAAAACGTTACAGAATGCTTTTTGAAAAAGCAGGTGATGCCATATTCATTATCCAGGACGGGGTGGTAAAATTTGCCAATCCCGGCACGCTTGAAATCATGGAATACGCCATGGAAGAACTGAAGGCAATTCCGTTAACCCAACTTATCCACCCTGAAGACAGGGACAAGTTTTTTAATCTGTACAACAAAATAGTGCAGAAAAAAGAAATTCCCAAGTACTATTTCTTCAGAGCGGTAAGCAAAAAAGGGCGTGAATTATGGCTCCAGAATTCAGCCATCCGGATTACCTGGGAAGGCAAGCCGGCAACCCTTAATATCACCCGAGACATCTCCCGGATAAAAAAACTTGAAGCCCAGTTAATTCAGTCGCAAAAGATGGATGCCATCGGGACCCTTGCCGGAGGCATCGCCCATGATTTCAACAATATTCTCTCGGCCATCATGGGATACACTCAAATGTCGTTGATGGATGCAGCCGATAACAGCCAGATTTCACGCAAGTTGGAAAGGGTGCTTCAGGCAAGCCATCGCGCAAAAGAACTGGTGCATCAGATTCTTACATTCAGCCATCAAAAAGAAGAAAAAAAAGAATCGGTTAAGATAAGACTGATCGTTAAAGAGGCGTTAAAACTTCTAAGGGCGTCCATTCCGTCAACCATTGAATTCAATCTGGATATCCAAAAAGATACCGGTGTCATTCTGGCAGATCCCATTCAGATCCATCAGGTGTTAATGAACCTTTGCGCCAATGCTGCCCACGCCATGGTGGAAAAAGGCGGTTCTCTGGGGATACGCCTCTTGAACCTGGATATTGACAGGGAGGGTGCAAAACAGTTTTCTGATTTAAATCCGGGGCCATATGTGCTCCTTACTGTTACAGACACAGGTCACGGCATGGATGAAAACACCGTTGAAAAGATTTTCAATCCGTACTTTACAACAAAAGAGCTGGGAGAAGGGACCGGTCTGGGGCTTTCGGTCGTTCATGGTATCATTAGAGGTCTGGGAGGATGCATAACGGTATCCAGTGAGAAAGGCAAGGGAACGTCATTCCAGCTATATATACCCAGAATCGAAAAGGATTCCGTCCAGGAGATATTTACTGAAAAGATACCTCTGACAGGAACGGAAACCATTCTAATCGTTGATGATGAAGCGTACGTACTTGATATGTTGATGGAAATGCTGGCAACCCTCGGTTACAGGGTTAAAGCCAAGCTCAGCAGCATCGAGGCGCTGAACGCCTTTCAAGCAAACCCCGAAAGTTTTGATCTTGTGCTTACGGACCAGACCATGCCGATGATGACCGGAGAAAAACTTGCCGAAAAAATTCTTGCCATTCGACCGGACACCCCGGTTATCCTTTCCACTGGATTCAGTGAGGTTATCAATGCTGAAAAGGCGCGTACCATGGGGATCCGTGCCTTTATAAAAAAACCGGTTCTAATAAGCGAACTGGCTGAGACCATTCGAAAGATCCTAGACTAGAACATATGCGGACGGAATAATCCGGCCCTGTCTTTACACTCAAAAAGATCAACCTTACTTTCGGGGCGTATTAACGGGAAATTGGAAGGATCTCGCCAATGGCCATGATCTTAAACCGAGCCGGATCAAGCCTGTGTTTATTTATATGGCGTATCAGATCCAAGCCCGGATACCCGGCAGGTTCGCTGCCGAGGTGGAAGGTCCCCCATTGGGTCGGAATAAAATAACGGGCACCAAGGTCCTCAAACCCTTTGACGGCCTCGGCAATATTCATGTGCTGGTAATGCATGAACCACCTGGGATGGTAGGCTGTGGTAGCCATGAACGCATAATCAATGGCCGGATAATTTCGTTGAATTTCTCCGAACCCCTTGAAATATCCTGAATCTCCGCCAAAATAGAGGGTCACCGTGGGGGTAACAAGGAGCCAGGAGGCCCAGAGGGACCGGTTCCTTCCCTGGTTGATTCTTAAGGACCAGTGCTGGGCCGGAAGGCAGATCAGTTTTGTATCGTTCCCGATTTCGCGCTCTTCCCACCAGTCCATGTCATGGACATTTTTCTTGTTCATGTCCATGACATAGTTTTTAAGGCCTTTGGGAACGTACACGGTTGCATGCCGGGGCAGGTTTTTCATGGTGAACCGGTCCAGATGATCGTAATGATTGTGGGAAATCACAATATTGACATCTTTGGCATCTTTGACCAGTCCATTGAATGCTTCCAATGTCAGGGCCGGCGGTGTCTTTCTTGGCAGCACCAGGGCGTGTTTGGAAAAAATGGGGTCCGTCATCCAGTATCTGCCGTCAATACGGATCAAAAAGGTGTTATGACCAATCCAAAGGACAAAATCACCCTTGATTTTCGCAAGTCGGTTTACCGTGTCAGGAATCACCCTTGGCAGATATGTTTTTTCCAGGTCAGTGTAGTCTGTTTTTGAAAATAATTTCCAGCCCAGTACATCCAGAACGCGTTTGTCCGCCATCTCCATCCAAGGGCTAAAAAATCTTCCATCTTTGTAATGGGACCCATGGAGATCCTCACTCCGGGTCTCCTCAATTTGCTTGGCCCACATTGATTCTGAAAAATTTTCTTTGTCCCTGGATGAGCAGGATGACAATGCCGGCATGATAAACACTGCAAGGCCCATAAAAAACCAGATACGGTTGAACGTCATCATGCCGTCATCCCTAGTGGAATACCATTCTGACATTGTCATGGTGGTCGATGATGTAGATCAGCTCGCCTTTTGCCTGGAGTTCTTCGGTAATGGCATCCAGCCTGACACGATCGATATCGCTCATGCGCATGAACACCTTGCGATATCCTTTGGGCAGGTTGTCGTCGGAGGTCAGAATGCTGATCACCCGACCGCCATGGTTTCGAAGGAGTTCAGCCATTTCTTTGATGGAATTGCGGGTGTCCTTGACCACCACGCCGAACTGAACACTGTCTTTCCGTTTACCGGTTAATGATATCAAGGCCTTATACACGTTGGTCTGGGTGATGACACCGATAAGATTGTTCATGTCATCGACCACGGGTGCGCCGGATATCTTGTGCTCCAGGAGCAGTTCCGCTGTTTCATCAATGGTATAATTATACGGAACCCGGATGGGATTCCGGGTCATGATGGAATCGATTTTCAGCCGGGCAAGGGCGCTAAGGTCCATTTTATTGTTGGTGACAGCATCGGACGCCGACGCCCGTTTCAGATCTCTGTCAGTGATGACGCCTTTCAGCGCGCCATTCTTCAGAACAGGCAGCATACGGATTTTTTTGGACTTCATAATCTGAATCGCTCTTTCTAGGGTGCAGTCAGGGTCAACGGTGATCACATTCTTCGTCATCCAGTGTTTGACAAGCATCGAGGGAACCTCCATTCCAATTATCTATATGGTTATCATCTCTCCGAATACATTAAATTCTACACCTTGAATTTCCCCACCATCTGCTTAAGATGATCCGCCAGGCCGAACAGTTCATTTGAATTGGTATCCAACAGGGAACTGCTGGCTGACATGTCATCTGCAGACCTGTTCACATCGGCAATGTCCTTGGCGATCTCTTCCGCAACAGTGGAACTCTGGGCAACGTTTTCATTTACCTCCTCAATTCCCAGGGACGCCTGGGCAACATTTTCCGAAATCTCTTTTGTTGTAATAGATTGTTCCTCAATGGCGGAGGAGATAGTGGCAACACTTTTATTTACATCCCCAATTATCCGGGTAATCTGCTTGATTTCGTCAACGCTCTCCTGGGTAGCCCCCTGGATGCCGCCAACCCTGCCTTTGATTTCAAGGGTGGCTTCGGCCGTCTGTTTTGCCAGCGCCTTGATTTCGTTTGCCACCACTGAAAACCCTTTTCCGGCCTCACCGGCCCGGGCCGCCTCAATGGTGGCGTTCAAAGCAAGCAGATTGGTCTGCTCCGAAATATCGGTAATCACTTCCGTGACTTTTGTTATCTCCGTGGCAGCCACGCCCAATTCTTTAATCTTCTCCAGGGCTTTTCCCGCCTGGCCAACCGCTTCTTCCGTTACTGAAGTTGCTTTTTCCGAATTCTGTAGTATTTCATTTATCGTACTTGTCATCTCCTCCGTTGACGCTGTGACCACATTCACATTGGTGGACGCCTCCTCGCTTGCAGCTGCCACGGAACTCATATTTGCACTCATCTCCTCTGCCGCCGCAGCAACGGCATTTGATTTGCCGGATAAGCCTTCGGCCCCTTTGGACATGGTTTTTGAAATTTCCGATAGTTCTCCGGAAGAGGTACTCACACTTTCGGCGCTTGTTGCTACATCACCGATGATCCCCTGGAGTTTCTCAACAAATGTATTAAACCAGTTGGCCAATTCCCCGAGTTCGTCTTTCCTGTCGGCATGGAGCCGCCGGGTGAGGTCTCCTTCGCCCTCGGCAATATCCCTGACCATGGCAACGGTATTTTTAATGGGACCGACAACGATGAGCTGCAGGCACAGAACGATTGTCGTAATCAATGCGGCCACGATGCATATTGTCATAACAACCTGGATGGTTATGGCCTTTTCTATGTTTTTCCCAGCGATATTGCGAAAGTTCAGGATCTCCTTTTGGATCAACGCCTCTTTTTGCCGGACCTCCTCGGTAAGGAGTTTGTCGGTATAATACACCTGGACGGTACCGACCTGCTCCTTTTCGTGGAAGGACGGGGAATTGAAAAATGCTTTTTCATCAAGTGCGATATTTGCCGGAATCTTTGCCCCTGTTATGACTGCCGGGGTTTTCCATGCTGCGGCAAAGGGCGCATCGTCTGCATCCAGGACCTGTATGGCCTGAATGCTCGGCAGTTTCATGAATGTCTTCAATAGCACATTCAAGCGGTCTGAATCATAATTATAGAGAAACGATTCCGCTATGCCGCCGCATATTTCAGAATTGATTTTTGTTCTGTCACCCAGGGATAATTTCTGGCTCTCGGAATACGATTCAAGGGCTTTATTCTGCATCTGCACAAAATTTTCGATCATAACCTTGGAAAGGTTTGATTCAAGCCCTATGAAAACCAGGCTGCTGCCGGTTAGAAGAATAAGGATAACAACACTGGTGATGAGAGATGTTTTCAGTGAAATGCCTAGTTTCATGCGATTGAAGATATTGTTTTTCATAAAAACCATCCTTTGTTATCCCTTGACCACAGCAAGGGGAGTCAATTCCATCACCACCTCCACCAGATCTTTCTGGTTCTCCATCACCCGATCAATGTCCTTGTAAGCGCTGCTGGCCTCGTCCAGATCCCTCACATGCCTGAGGGCGTGGATCACACCCAGCCGGTCCAGTCTTTCCTTTTCCGTCTGAAGGTCAAGCACCTTGCGAGCCTGGGTCCGACTCATGCGCCTTCCTGCCCCGTGGGAGCAGGATGAAAAACTGTCTTTACACCCTAGCCCCTTCACGACATAGCTCCGTGTACCCTGGGAGCCGGGGATAATGCCGTCCTCTCCTTTCCTGGCAGAGGTGGCTCCCTTCCTGTGTACGTAGACCGCTTCTCCAAAATGGGTTTCCAGGGCGGCGTAGTTGTGTGCAATATTGATCATCCGGGCGAAATCTCCGGAAGAGAGGGGCCCGGAAGGACCAGGCATGGCCTCTGCCACGATCTCCATCAGCCGCTCCATCATCAGTCGTCTATTGGCCAGGGCAAACGCCACGCAGTATTCCATCTCCTTGAGATACATCTTGCCCGCAGACGAGGAAAGCTTGAAATAGGCCAGCTGCCATTGCTTTGGTAGCCCGTCCCTTTTTTTCTGATTCTCCTTGATGGCAAGTTTGTTGTAGTGCGAAGCCACGGTATAACCGAGGTTCCTGCTTCCGGAATGAATCATGAGCCAGATATGGCCGTCCGATCCCTTCTGGATTTCGATGAAATGATTTCCGCCGCCCAGGGTTCCCACCTGTTTAATGGCGTTGCCGTACTCGCGTTTGCAAATAGGTCCCAGGGGAAGGTCCGGCATATAACGTTTATCCTGGGATTTACTGTGGCGGGTCATGCCCAGGGGCACCTGCCCACGGATTTTTCCCATCACATCCTTAAGTTGGTCCCGGGTCACCTCCGTAAGGGCGGTTTTCACGGCGCACATGCCGCAGCCGATATCCACGCCCACCGCATTGGGGATGATCACCCCGCGGGTGGCAAGAACGCCGCCGATGGGCATGCCGTAACCCAGGTGGGCGTCGGGCATGATGGCCACATGCTGGTGGGCATGGGGAAAATTGGCAATGTTCCGGGCCTGTTGCAGGGCCTCCTCCTCGATATCATCGAGCCACAACTTGATGGGAATTTTTTCCGTTTCTATGATTTTCTTCATGGGATTTAACGCTCACACCCTTTATCGTTCAATGGCTAGGAACGTGATCAATCAATCACCTGGTGGTTATGACCTGTTTTACTGTTAGCATAAGTATTAACCGAAAACAAGGGCGGAACAGCTTAAAGGGCTTTGATACTTTTATATGAAGTTACAGGCCCAGGCCGGGGCTGTTCAGCACCGAACCCGGACCTGTGATATTCAGGTAAACTTTGTGATAAAAAGGGGATATAACGTGCGAAAACGGGTCCCTCAGCCCAAGGCCACATCAAGGGTCATCATCACTGTAAAACCGATCATAGTTGCCATGGTTACCATATCAATATTTTCCTCTTTCCGCTGGGATTCCGGGATCAATTCTTCCACCACCACAAAAATCATTGCCCCGGCGGCAAAGCAGAGTGCATAGGGCAGGATGCCCTGCATATGGATGACAAACAATGCGCCCATCACCCCGGCAATGGGTTCGACCATACCGGACGCCTGGCCCATGAGGAAGCTCTTGGACCGTCCCATTCCTTCCCTTCTTAAGGGTAACGACACCGCAGCTCCTTCAGGAAAATTTTGGAGACCGATTCCGATGGCCAATGCAATGGCCCCCCCCAGGGTGGCGGAAGGGAGGTTGGCGGCCACAGCCCCGAAAGCCACGCCCACTGCAAGCCCTTCCGGGATATTATGCAGTGTAATGGCAAGTACCAGCAGCGTACTTCGTTGCCAGGATGTCTTTATTCCCTCACTTTTCTCCATGGGCAAGCCCAAATGAAGATGGGGCAGCAGGAGATCAGCGATTCTCATGAAAATCCCGCCCCCCATGAATCCAATCACTGCTGTCAGCCATGGGATTTGCCCCATCTGTTCGGCCATGTCTATGCCGGGTGCAAGCAGGGACCAGAAGCTTGCAGCAATCATGACACCGGCCGCGAAACCGAGCATACAATCCATGAATTTAGGGTTGACCCTCTTGGTAAAGAAAACAAGTGCCGCGCCTGCCGCAGTCACCCCCCATGTGAAGAGTGTGGCCATAAGCGCCTGGGTGACGGGACCATATTGTTGAATAAAATCGAGCATCTTATTTCACCTGATTTTTAGTAGCGAACGTTTTGGGGTTGGAAACTAAAGAAAATTTTAACCCTTTCCCCAATGAATTGTCAATATCTATTGATGGGTGCGGCAAGAATGCAACCCACTTGAAATAAGCCCCCTGTTTCATCCGTTGCGAAATTAAGTTAAAGCTGATTCCCAATGATATCTTTAGACATCGCCATGAATTGCTTTAGTAATGGTGAGCACCATTTTTCCGCGTGCCAGATCATAAGGACTGACGTTTCCGCATCCGGTTCGTCCCACTTCAGTTTTACCAGGCTTCCATCGCTGAGTTCGTCACGGACGGAGACTTCAGGGCAGACGGTAACCCCAATGCCTTTTTTTAAACAGCCGTGCATGCTGTTCCGGCTTGAAAACTCGAGAGTCTTTGGTTTGATCCTTTGTTCTTCGAGCGACCGCTCGAATGCTCTGCGATAACTTCAGTCTGTTTTGGGAAGCAGAAGCGTTTTGCCGTCCAGGTCCTGTAAACGGATTTTTTCCTGTCCTGCAAGCAGGTGGGCCGGGCTTGAAACAAGAATAAGATTCTCTGTTTTCAGCATCTGTATGTTGACATCCTTAAGATGAATGGTTTCTGTCATTAAGAAAGCCAGATCAATTCGCCCGGAATTGAGTTCCTCCCTGAGTTGAAGGTCTGAGCAATTTATGAATATCAGTTTTACTTCAGGGTTCTTTCCATGGAAACGTTGTACAACCCCGGGCATGTATACACTTGCGAGGGTCTCGGGGATACGGATGGTAAGGCTTCCCCGGGCATATTCACTGCCGGTGACTTCAGAACGGATTTCCCGGGTCATATCCTCCATTCGCCGGGCGTATTCATAGAGCTTCCGGCCCGGGTCCGTAAGCAGGACCCGACGTCCAATGCGATCAAACAGTTTCACATCAAGGGTTTCTTCAAGTGCACGTATCTGGGCTGATACGGACGACTGAGCCATGAACAGCTGTTCAGCTGTTTTAGTAAAACTCAGGTTGTCAGCCACAGTACGAAACGTTTTTAACTGGCGCAACTCCATTTTTTTCCTTCCTATCGTTTCATTCGATGGTTTGAATCGGATCAAATCGCTTGATACCATCGATTATTTACTCTAATCGATGGGTGAGATTATAACAACCCGAAAAGGAAATATTATGAACATGATAGCAGCGGAAGAGATGGGGAAGGATCCTTTAGGTTCTCCTGGCACAAAGGATGCCTTGTCTCCAATACGCTTTGATTTTAATGACAGCTCCCTTGCTATTTTTTTGATCATGTTGTATCTGAAATAAGTCCCGTTGTGGGTAGTTAAATACATAACCCTTCCGGATAACAGACAGCAGCAGCCTGCTACTCGAAAAAAAACTGGTGAATAATTTGTTGTACAGAGATAAAGAAATATGAAATCTTATAATTCAGCTCTTGATCCTTTTGGCCAAGCGCTTCTTGCCTATTGGCGAGGAAATGAATCTGCTGTGCTCATACATGAATTTAAAAAAGGCGGTTTTTTAGCAAGACCGAATCCAACTTTATAAATCGCACAACAAGGCTTTTACAGCAAAGCGCAAAGAGCCGCACCCGCTGAAAAGCGGCGTTATGTGCAAGTTGCAGTAAGGAGAATCTATGATTGAAACATATAGAGGCGTAGTTTACCCAAATCAAATAGATCATATGGAACATATGAATGTGCAGTGGTATACTTCAAAGTTTGATGAGGCAACATGGCATTTGTTTTCAGCTGTTGGCATTACCAACAAATACATTCATAATAATCAAAGAGGAATGGCGGCTTTAGAGCAAATCACAAAATATAAATCTGAAGCAATCGCAGGAGATTTGCTTGTAATTAAATCTAAGATTTTAGAAGTAAAAGACAAAACGCTTCGCTTTTTTCATGTAATGTACAACGCAGAAACAGAGAAGGAAGTTGCAACATCTGAATTATTAGGGGTTCATCTTGATCGGGTAAAACGGAAAAGCTGCATTTTCCCAGAAGATATACAGGCGAATTGTAAGGCACTAATATTCACATAACCCAGCGCTGGAGTTGACCTAAGTATTCTGGGCCAGTTTAAAAAATATGGCAATATCCTTGCTCTTTTTTTGTACCGCGAATAAGTAAAATTCCGTTAAATAAAATACCAAGCCCGTATGCTCGATTCCGTCATTCGTGAAAGATGGGTTGATGCCTTATCAGTGCTTGACGTTTCATGCGGCATCGGCACGCAAGCGCTGGGACTATCAGGTCTCGGCTACCATGTTACAGCGTCTGACCTGTCCCCCGAGGAGGTCGAACGGGCTAAGCAGGAGGCCGATAAACGCAATCTGTCTGTTACTTTCTCGGTGGCAGACATGCGTCAGGTTTTCAGCCATCACGCATGTCAGTTCGATATTGTGATCTCGTGCGACAATTCAGTCCCTCACCTTCTTTCGGATGAGGACATCCTCACTGCCTTCCGACAGTTTTACCAATGTACGCGCCCAGGGGGCGGTTGCATCATCAGCGTCCGGGATTACGAGAAAGAGGATTTCTCAAAGCAACAGGTCAAACCCTATGGTATTCGGGAAGACAATGGCATCCGCTGGTTGCTCTGGCAGGTTTGGGACCCCCATCCACCAACATACGATGTGGCATTTTACTTTGTCGAGGATCGTGGTGGGCCAGAGTGCCACACATATGTAATGAGGTCCAAGTACTATGCTGTGAGCATTCTTTCGCTCATGGAACTGATGAGAACGGCTGGCTTCGATGACGTCCACAGACTGGATGACAGATTTTTCCAGCCGATTATCCTAGGTACCAAGAAGGCACAACAAGGCTAACGCAACCGACTATTGGGTAGCTTCTTGAAATCATATCGTTTCTTTCGATGGTTTGGATCGGATCAAATCGTTTGACACGATCGATCATTTATTCTAATCGATGGTTGAGATTCTAACAACCCAGAAAGGAGATCGTATGAACATGATCGCAGCGGAAGAGAAAAAAAGCATCGGGGCCAGGGCAGGCGACTATTTCGGAAACGGATGTCATTGCGCAGAGGCTGTTACAAAGGCTGTCCTGGAAGAGATGGGGGAGGATCCTTCCCAGGCCCTGGCCTGTGCAACTGCCTTTGGTGGAGGATTCGGCAAATCTTTTGAAGAAGCGTGCGGTGCTTTGTCCGGAGCGCTTATTGCGATTGGGCAATTGCATGGACGGCAGAAGTACGGCGGGGAGTGGGAGATTGCCGCAGATCTTGGGGCACAGATCCGGCAACAGTTTGTTAACGATTTCGGTACCACCCATTGTGCGTCACTTCGGGATCGCTTTGGTGAAGAACATCAAATGGATGAATGCCGCAAGGTGGTTGAAAGGGTTACCACCTCCCTCCTGGAAATTCTGACAGAATAATAATCGAAACCGCTTCTGATAACCCGCCGGGAATGCACCTTTTTTAATACTTTCCTTGACAAAAAGCCGGGTCCTAGCCTATGAAGACCCCTCTGGTGAATTTGTACATGGGCGATCATGGCTTCCGGCCATGGTCGCTCATTGTTGTTTAATAGGAAATGTTTCCTTGTATAAGGAACAGTATTAAAAAAAAGGATGGAATGGAGTGGCTGACAACGGGATAAATCTCATTGCAGGGGTGGACGATAAACTGCGTGTGCGGGATGCTTTTTTCATGGGACTTCAGCATGTGCTGGCCATGGATCTTTATATTGTTCCCATCATTATATCGGGGATCCTGGCCTTAAGTACCAGCGACACCGCGTTTTTGATTCAGATGACCTTTCTGGCGGCAGGGCTTGCGACCCTTATTCAGACGGGCTTCGGCATCAAGCTGCCGGTGATGCAGGGACCGTCCTATGTTCCCATTGGGGCGGTGGTGGCCATCGGCAAGGGGCTCGGCATGGCGGCTGTCATGGGAGCGATGATTCCGGGTGCCTTGATCATAGCGCTTCTGGGAAAACCCTTGAGGCAGTTTGGCGGGATCGTCCGGCGCATCATTCCCCCCATTGTGGGCGGCACCGTAATTATTGTGGTGGGAATCGCGTTGATGCCCATCGCCATTCAAGGGGTGTATACGGCCCACGGGGATATCGGCACCAATTGTCTGGTGGGCGTTGCCACGGCATCCCTGCTTGTCTTTTTCACAATTTTCGGGACCCGCCTGAAAGGGATAGGACAGATGCTGCGCCTGGTTTCCGTTCTGCTCTCCCTGTCCCTTGGCACACTTATGGCCTCCTTTTTCGGCATGGTGGATTTTACACCCGTGGCCAGTGCCGCCTGGGTCGCGCTTCCCCGCCCCTTTCCCTTTGGCCCACCGACCTTTGACCTCTATGCATGCCTGACCATGGCGTTCATCTACTTTGTGGTTCTTGTTGAGACCACAGGTACCTGGTTTGCCGTGAGTGCTGTAACCGGCAAAGAGCTGGATAACGAAAGCCTGAACGGTGGGGCCATGGGCGAAGGTCTGGGCTGTCTGATCGGCTCTCTCTTTGGCGGCCTTCCCGTCACCGGTTACTCCACCAACGCAGGCATTATCGCCATCACCGGCGTGGCCAGTCGGTGGGCTGTGATGGCAGGGGGCGTGATTCTCATTGCCCTTGGCCTGATGCCTAAACTGACAAGCCTCATCGCCTGCATCCCCGAGCCCGTCATCTGCGGCGTGTTTGGCGTTATCTGTGTGATCATCGCCATGAACGGTTTTCGGGTGGTACGGGATATCCCCCTTGATGAGCGGAGCATGCTTGTCATCGGCCTGCCCATCCTCGTCACCCTGGCAGCCGTGCTCATGCCCAAAGAACTCCTCTATTCTTTGCCCCGGTTTGCGGGATACCTGCTCTCCTCCGGCATTGCCGTGGGCGCGGTATCAGCCATCATCTTCAACCTGATTCTGCCGGAGCAAAAAGTAGAGCAGGGCAGGGTGGGTGAACAGGAAGAGTAAACGATAATCAGTCTTCGAGCGCTGCCTTCGAAGGCTGACCTATTTTACCTGATTTAACGGGATGAATTATGAAACAGACGTTAATTAAAAATGGTTACATCCTCTCCATGAACGGCAAACGCCAGATCTTTGATGGCGGCGACATCCTGGTTGCGGGAGACACCCTAAAAGCGGTCGGCAAGGTGCCGGCCGAAATGATTTCCCAGGATGCCGAGGTGATTGATGCCCAAGGCAAGATCGTGATGCCCGGCCTGATCAACACCCATGTACATCTTTCCCAGCAGTTGGGCCGGGGCCTGGGCGATGACGTGCCCCTTCTCACCTGGCTCCACGACCGCATCTGGCCCTATGAGAGCGCCATGGATCTCGAGGATTCCTATGTCTCCTCCCTGGCCTGCTGTGCCGAACTGATCCGCTCCGGTGTCACCACCTTTGCCGAGCCCGGCGGCCAGGAAGTGGACGGCATGGCCCGGGCCGTTGGGGAGATCGGGATTCGCGGCATCCTTGCCCGGTCCACCATGGATTGCGGGGAAGGGCTGCCCGAAAAATGGGTGGAGACCACGGATGAAGCCCTGGAAAAACAGGTGGCCCATATTGAACAGTGGCACGGCAAAGCAGACGGTAGAATCCGTGTCTGGTTCGGCCTTCGGACCATCTTCAACTGCACGGATGAGCTCATGGTTCGCACCAAGGCCCTGGCCGACAAGTACAGCGTGGGTATCCATATGCACGTGGCGGAAATCAGCGAAGAGGTGCGGTTCGCCGAAGCGGATCGGGGGGATACCACCGTGGCCCACCTGGCAAACCTCGGCGTGCTTGGCCCCAATCTTCTGGCGGTTCACACCGTGTGGATGACCCCCAAGGAGATCGATCTCTTCAAACTCTACGATGTAAAGGTCTCCCACAACCCGGGGGCGGCCATGCGGGTCCTGGGCTTTGCCCCGGTCCGGGAGATGATCGAACACGGGATTGCCGTGTCCATCGGCACCGACGGTGCCCCTTCCAACAACCGCATGGACATGTTCGACGAGATGTACCTCACCGCCTTGATTCACAAGGGCCGCCACCTGGTTCCCGATGCCCTTCCCGCAGAGAAGATCCTTGAGATGGCCACCGTGGACGGAGCAAGGGCCCTGTTATGGGAGGATGAGATCGGATCCCTGACACCCGGCAAAAAGGCGGACCTCATCCTGGTGGATCCCGTCAGCATGGGAAGCCTGCCCCTCCATGACAAGGTCTCCAACCTTGTTTACGCCATGCACGCAAGCAACGTTGAGTCCGTGATGTGCAACGGTTCCTGGCTCATGCGGGAAGGCAAGCTCACCACCATTGATGAAAAGGCGTTGATGGCACGGGTCCAAACCCAGGCCGACGCCCTTCGCAAGAAAGCGGGGATTACCCTTCCCGATCGGTTTCCCGTTATAAAGTGCTGAAAATACAGGCCGGCCAGGGCATTTTCTTTTGCCCTGGCCGGGTATGCGTTAATTCAATTGAGATTACTGTTTTGGGTCATTCTGAGAGGGAAGGGGTATAAGCGCAATAGCAGTTGCGGCCCCTATCCTTTGCCTTGTACAGTGCCTGGTCGGCATTCTGTAATAGACTGTCCAGTTGATGGTTTTCGAGTGAGAGGCATCCGCCAATACTAACGCTTAGGGAAACCGTTTCCATGGAGGGGTGCTGGTACGCTGCAACAGCGATTCGGAGGCGTTCGGCAAGCATGCCCAGTGTATGATTTTCGGTTGGCTGTACAAATACCAGAAACTCGTCACCCCCCCAACGTGCAGCCAGATCATAGGGTCGAATCGTGGTTTGGATAATTCCCGCAACCGTCTTCAGGGCGTCATCGCCGAGGGCGTGTCCATAGGTGTCGTTGATCTCCTTGAACCAGTCGATATCGAGCCAGAGCAAGCCGATGGCGCTATGCTCACGGCGGGCACGATTGACCTTGGCTTCCATGCGTTCAGTCATACCCCGCCGGTTGAGCAGCTCGGTCAACGGGTCAACTTTGGCCAGGCGCTCAAGATCTGCGGTTCGATCCTGCACCTTTTGCTCAAGGTCCCGCCGGGATTCCAGCACTGCATGGGCCATCCGCACGAAGCGATTGATTAGCCGACCCACTTCACCAATGCCTCCCTGTTTGAGCTGGCTGCTTGGATCCTTTCCGGCCTCGATTTGAGACATGGCCCGGTCAAGCTGACCAAGGGGATTCAGCACAAGCCGGTTCAGGGCGAAGTTGAACAGGATCAAGGCAACCAGCAAGGAAACAATATACACAAGCAGAATGTTTGAAAAATGCGATAGCGGCAACACGGTACCCTAAAGTGGACCCCTGAGTCAAGACAAAAAAACAATTAGTTTAAGCTGCACATGGATATTTATCCACAATCATCG
>JAEINR010000072.1 GCA_016342325.1 Desulfobacterium sp. | reverse complement strand
GTTCGTGTCCCGTAGTTTTTTGATTTGAAGAACAATCAGATTTTACAGCATGAATGACTAAGCCGAACATTTACTCATTTTAACAAAAACAATGCTGAAGGATTTTTTTCTCGTGGTTTGGCCAATTTTCAACTAAAAGATTACAAAACAGCTTTATCGGAATTTGAACTTGCTATCGATTTGAACCCCACTCATTTCAGATCCTATAAAATGATCGACACCACTTTGGCAAAGGATCGAGACTGGAAGGCAATAATACGTTATTGGGATACGTTCATTTCATATGCACCGGAACATGCCGAAGCCTACTATGAAAGGTCCGGAGCGCATTATCATAATCATAATATTGAAAATGCCATGGACGATTTAGAAAAAGCTTGTGATTTGGGACAGGCACAGGCCTGCAATAGATATAATATGATGACTAACAATTAAAATGACTTTTCACCCGGTAATAGATCTAATAATGAAGAGGTGATTATAGCCAATCATCCCAGCGGACTGCTTGGGCCAGCTTCGCCACCCCAGTCCCCTCCCGTTGGTCGGCGGCTCCTGAGTTTCAACGTTAGCGAAACAAAAAAGTGTTATTATAAATGCCTATTAAGTTAAAAAAATTAGAAGGAACAGAGCAGGAACCTTACTGCATAGAGATTCAAGGGAATTGGCCTGATCCAACCATGATATTAATACATCTTGAAAGGCTGACGGGGATTAAAGTTCTTTCAAAAGCTTCTTCTGTATTTACGGATGATGTTCAAATTGAATATACCTACAAAGGGTACCCATTTGTTGCTGAAAGTCCATTTTCGTATTTATTGATTTCTGCAAAATCTCCAAATGTTCCTGAAACAATTTTTGAAGAAGTTGTAAACCATATTGAAAACTATAAAACAGTATGGCCCCATCAGCTGGTTGCTGGTATATTACGACACATGAAGCTACCAAGATGGATTCGTTAACAAAAAACCACACAGGACTGCCTACGTTGGCTTTTTTTGGTGTGTATCGTTTTTATAAAAAAATACGTTTTCACTACTGTCGCTTTGCAACGGCAGCAGGTGAATCATGCGTTAGCACTGGGGAATAGAATGGTATTTCAACAAAAAGATTTGGACGATTTAAAAAAAGCAAAAACGATTTTGGAAAACCCGGGTGTTGCAGCAAAAATTACCGGTTTTATTGGTACGCCAATCGAAAAAGGGTTTGAGTTATTACCAAACAATTGGAATATAAAAATTGGTGAAGTGACTCAAATCGCACTCACCAAGGCCGTCCATGCAGCAGTTTTTACAATGAAAGATAAACCTGGAGAAGAATCGTCAAACAAATGGCACAAATTGGCGGTAGCAACTACGGGGGGAATCGGTGGCTTTTTTGGTTTGCCTGCACTGTCGGTAGAACTACCTATTTCAACAACAATAATGTTGCGTTCCATCGCCGACATTGCAAGAAGTGAAGAAGAAAACATATTCTCAGAAGAATCGAAAATCGCATGCCTCGAAGTCTTTGCTTTAGGAGGACCGAATTCGAGTGACGATGCTTCTGAATCAGGATATTTTGCGGTACGTGCCGCTTTAGCAAATTCTGTTGCAAAGGTAGCGGAATATATGGCGGAAAAAGGATTGGCTGAGGAGGGCGCACCTGCCCTTGTTCGTCTAATCATTCAAATTGCTGAGCGTTTTAGTATTCAAGTGTCAGAGAAAGCAGCAGCACAAGCAATTCCTGCCCTGGGAGCGACAGGCGGTGCCATTATCAACACATTATTTATTGATCACTTTCAGGATATGGCCCGGGGACATTTTATTGTACGGCGGCTTGAAAAAAAGTATGGATCTGAAATCGTAAAAGAAACCTATCTGAACCTTTAAGACATATTCTGTGAGTGGATCAAGAATAAAGGAGATCGGATGCCTGCATATGATTTTATCATTGTCGGTTTAGGCACTGTCGGTTCGGCAACCTGCATGACATTAGCCCGACGGGGCTTCACCGTGTTAGGCATAGATGCATACCGTCCGCCACACACCATGGGCAGTCACCACGGGATATCCCGGAGTGTGCGTCGTGCTTACCTGGAAGGAACCGCCTATGTACCGATGGCGTTTAGGTCATGGGAACTCTGGCGAAAGCTGGAAAAGGATACCGGGCAGAAACTGCTCGTCAAGACAGGCAATTTGACCATTGGCCCCCCGGAGAGTTCTGCAGTGTCCGGGTTTATGGATAGTGCTCGGTCCTATGATATTCCCCACGAGTGCCTTACCCCAGGTGAGGTTCGGAAACGATGGCCCCAGTTAGCCTTGCCCAATAACTTTGTTGCCGGTTTGGAAAAAGAGGCCGGGATCGTGTTTCCGGAATTGAGTATAGCCACTTTTTTGGCTGAGGCTGAAAAAGCAGGGGCCGATCTGGTCATGGATGAACGGGTGGATCAGTGGACAGAGAACCATGACAACGTTCAGGTTCATACAGCGAAAAACACATATGAATCCGGCCGTTTACTCATATCGGCCGGTGCCTGGACGAACCGCCTGCTTGGCTTGCCGGAAAAACGGTTGAAACCCAAACGCGTTCCAGTGCATTGGATTGAAGCACCGAAAAACAACCATTACAACATTGGACATTTTCCTGTTAATTTCTGGCAAGTTCCAATGGAAAAGAGTTCGGGGTCTCCTCAAACCTATACAGAATTTTACACCTTGCCTGGGATCGGTCCGTTACCACAAATAAAAGCCGCATTTCATAACGGCCTTGTTGATTGTGATCCTTCCACCCTTATTCGAGAGGTCTCAACGGATGAGGTAGAGAAAATTAAAGCCGTGATTTCACAATTTTTCCCCGGCCTTCACCGTTGTTCAATTACCTCCGAAGTATGCATGTACACCATGACACCTGACGGGCATTTTTATCTTGGTAAGCGGCCTGGATCAAACCTCGTTTTTGGGGCGGCACTTGCCGGCCACGGTTTCAAATTCGCACCTGTTCTTGGGGAGATCCTTGCAGATCTAATGGTTGACATACGACCTGCAATCGATATTAAATTGTTTTCGCCGAATCGATTTAATCTGGAAAAGCAAACCCGCTGAAAGGAGCGCAACCCTAAAAGGTCGTTGTTTTGGAGCAAAACGATGGATTGACTGTAATTGAAAAAAAAGGATACGCTATGTTTTTCCATGGAACGCACAAAGACCTTATTGACTCAATAGAGGCGATTGGCGCTGGTTTTGCCGTATATGAGCACTTACCAACAAACAATTCATTCATACTTGTAAGTTGTAATAATCTTTATGAAGATATTATAGGAAAACAGAAGGAGGAAGCATTAAATTCACCCCATGCAGCCATATTCCCACGGTACATAGGGCAGCCAATGCTACAGACTTTTCAGAGGTGCAAAACTGAACAGTTAGCATTAGAAAGTGAGATTCTTATTGAATACAAAGGTGAGGAAAGATATTGGAGATCAATCATTTCACCTATTCGTGAGTCCAAGGATGGCAGGTTTAGAATAATTCAGACATGTGTAGAAATAACTGAAAAAAAGATGCTTGAAAGGAAACTTACCATTAGCATGAAACGCTTCGAAGCAGTTGTTCAATCCGCATATGATGGAATAATCACCATCGATTCTACCCAGAAGATAAAACTGATCAACGAAGCTGCACAACAAATTTTCGGTTATAGCGCTCAAGAGATAATCGGCGAACCATTGACGAAACTCCTCCCCACAAAATACAGAAAGAAACATGTGGGATACGTCGAAGGTTTCAAGAAGTCACAAGTTGATTCCAGGCCAATGCAAACAAGAGCATCTGTAAGAGGATTGAGAAAAAACGGCAGTGAGTTCCCTATTGAAGTGACCATTTCAAAAATAAAATTAGGGGATAGGATCGAATTGACGGCTGTGATTCGGGATATTTCGGAAAAGAACAGACTTCTGGAGGAACTCCTTATCACCTCACAAGAGGATTGCTTAACCGGATTATTTAATCGTCGGCATTTCACAAAACACCTCACAGCAGAAATGCTCCGGTTCAAGAGATTCAAACGGCCATTCTGTCTCATAATGATTGATATTGACCACTTCAAAGAAATAAATGATACCTATGGACATGAATGTGGCGATTTAGCCCTTACCGAATTAGCAAAATTGATAAAGAACAGTCTCAGAGAGACGGATCGAGTCGGACGTTGGGGGGGGGAGGAGTTCCTTGTTCTCTTGCCGGAAACGCTCCTTCAACAAGGTCTTGAGATTGCGGAGAAGCTTCGGTTGTTCTCTGGAAAAATGAAACTGCAATATGAAAATAGAACGGTTTCATTCACGATTTCAGCAGGTGTTCAAGAATATAACAATAATGCTGTAAAAATTGATCAAATCATCAATGCAGTTGATAAATGCCTGTATCGGGCTAAGTCAAGTGGACGAAATCAAATTTCAGCAGAGAAATAAAGAGTCCTGCACGTCGTTCACCTGACCGCGAGGACGGGGGTTCCCGACCCATCCCCATGAAGAAATGGAGATCATCACGATTGTACTCAATGGGGAGATGACCCATGCAGACAGCATGGGAAACAAAGCCGTAATAAAGCCAGGGGACGTTCAACGGATGCCACCATTTATCGCTGTGATCTTGACAAAGATCACTCCGTGGTCTTTGATGGCACAACCGGACGCAGGATATTCGTGTACCTTACAAAGGGTGAGATATCGGTTGGCGAACAAAAGATGGCACAAAAAGATCAAGCAAGGATTGATACGGACAAACCCTTGCCCCTTAAGGCATCAACACACGCCGAGTTCCTGTTGATTGATGTTCCATCCTGCAAGGGATGGGGATATAACCAGGAGACACTTGATGGCGGAAAGAAATAAGATAGAGCGGATGTACGATACTGTTGCAAAGGAATATTCGGAAACATTTTCCAGTGAACACGAAAAGAAACCAAAAGATCAAGAAATACTCCGCAGATTTGCAATGGAGCTCGGGGATAAAAACCCGGTCTGGGATTTCGGGTGCGGCCCCGGTCAGACAACCCAATACCTGCAAGATCTCGGCATTGAAATCTCTGGGATGGATCTGTCTGAAAGAATAATAGAGCAGGCCAGAACAATTCACCCTGGAATAAACTTCAGAAAAGGAAATCTTCTCGAACTCGAATTTGAGGACGACTCGATAGGCGGTATTGTCGCGTTCTATGCCATTGTTCATTTTACAGAAGAGCAAGTGGAAATAGCGTTTCGTGAAGCCTTTCGGGTATTGCAGCCCGGGGGATTATTCCTTTTCACATACCACATTGGTGAGGAAACAATCGCCTTAGAAGCGTTCCTCGGTAAGAAAATCGATATAGATTTCATGTTCTTCAATACGGATTTCATTTATAATTGTCTAAAAGAGATTGGGTTTAAAGGAATAGAGACCATCGAGAGAGAACCTTACCCGGGAGTGGAGTACCAAAGCCGAAGGGCTTATGTGTTTGCAGAAAAACAAGCTTGCAATAACCCAAGAAAGCGTCATTAAAAGCGGACGCCTCTGTCAAATCCATCGGAAACAGGTTGTTCCGGAGAGATTGACAGGGAAGACGTGCCTGTGCTATTTTTTAAACAACAGATCCTGTTGAATATGAACGTCCCGATATTGTCCATCCCCGGTGCATCACCAAAAATCTAACCTATTGATTACGATCAAAAGGAGGAACAACCATGGAAGGAAAACCGTTTAAGGCCGGCGGAGTAATAAATCTTAGTGATGGCGAAGGTATAAAGGATTATCCGATTTCAGGATTACCCCAAGACAAATTATTCATCATTGAATTTGTCGGAATAAATGCGTTTGCACAACCTGGGCAAACGCTTTTCATCGCACTTCAAGTCCATACCAATTCAGTACAAGGAACTTACCCCATTGTTCCCATTGGGACTTCGCCGTATTCAGATCCGGATTTCCCTGTGAGAATGTTCGGTAGTCAACGCATACTGCTATACCCGGATCCCGGCAGTGACATTATTCTCACGGTCGGTCGCAACAATGATCACAAGGATGCCAGGGTATTTGTTGATCTGTCCGGCAGGATAACGATCCCCCTGTATCGTGCCGACGCTCAAGTATTATGATATCGAACATTCTGAAATAAAACGCGGCCCGCCAGGATTCCGTTGTTGAGTTGTGATTTTTCCGACCCAAGACCACCACCCCACTGTCTTTTGAAGGACCCGGCGGCCAGCCCGATGGCCGCCGTCCGTTTTTACAATTATTTGGAGATACCGTTCATTTCTTGAGGCAATTTCCGGGCTTATGCCTCCCTGGGGACCTCACTGACCGGGATATCAAGTGCGTCGGCCACGCCCTTACCGTAAGCCGGATCCGCTTTCAGGCAATTGCCGATGTGGCGGAGTTTAATCTCCCTGGGCGCATCGCCCATGGCCCGGGCGGTGTTGTTGAAGAGCACCTTTTGCTGTTCGGCCGTCATCTGCCGGAAAAGAAGCCCGGGCTGGGAGTAATAGTCGTCGTCCTCCCGATGATTCCAGTGGTCGGCAGCCCCCTCCAGGGTCAGGGGGGGTTCCGAGAAATCCGGTTGCTCCTGCCATTCGCCGTAACTGTTGGGCTCATAGCCCAGGGTGCCGCCATGATTGCCGTCCACCCGCATGGCACCGTCCCGGTGGTAGCTGTGAAACGGACACCGGGACGCATTAACCGGAATCAAATGATGATTCACACCGAGCCGGTAGCGCTGGGCGTCGGCGTAGGAGAACAATCGTCCCTGGAGCATCTTGTCCGGGGAGAAGCCGATACCAGGCACGATGCTGGCCGGGTTAAAGGCAGACTGTTCCACCTCGGCAAAGTAGTTCTCCGGGTTGCGATTGAGTTCCAGGACCCCGACTTCCATGAGGGGGTAGTCCTTGTGTAACCAGACCTTGGTCAGGTCAAAGGGGTTGTAGGGACAATCGGCCGCCGCCTTCTCCTCCATCACCTGGATGAACAGGGTCCAGCGCGGGAAATCGCCCTTTTCAATGCTTTCGTATAAGTCCTGTTGATGGCTTTCCCGGCACTTGCCGATGATCGCCCCGGCCGCTTCATCGGTGAGGTTTTTGATGCCCTGTTGGGTGCGCAAATGAAACTTGACCCAGAACCGCTCGTTTTTCCCGTTGATCAGGCTGAAGGTATGACTACCGAAGCCATGCATGTGTCGATAGGAATAAGGAATACCGCGCTCGCTCATGGTGATGGTGATCTGGTGCAACGCCTCGGGCAGGGATGTCCAGAAGTCCCAGTTGTTGCGGGCGCTGCGCAGATTGGTGCGCGGGTCTCGCTTTACGGCATGGTTCAGGTCGGGGAACTTCAACGGATCCCGGAGAAAGAATACCGGGGTGTTGTTGCCAACCAGGTCCCAGTTTCCCTCGTCGGTGTAGAATTTGATGGCAAAGCCCCGGATGTCCCGCTCGGCATCGGCGGCGCCGCGCTCTCCTGCCACTGTGGAGAAACGGATGAACAGCTCGGTCTCCTTGCCCTTTTCCGAGAAGATCCCGGCCTTGGTGTAGGGAGTGATGTCGTGGGTGACGGTAAAGGTACCATAGGCGCCGGAACCCTTGGCGTGCATGCGCCGCTCAGGGATGACCTCCCGGTCGAAGTGGGCAAGCTTCTCCAGAAACCAGACATCCTGGAGTAGCATGGGGCCCCGGGGCCCGGCAGTCATCACGTTCTGATTGTCGACCACGGGAGCACCGGCGTTGCTGGTCAGCTTTTTCTTCTCCTCTTTCATGGTTTTCCTCCTATTCGTTTTTTTTGAGCAATTAACGGCTCAATTTCACCAACAAAATAAAGCGAAAAAACATCTTCAGGATACGTTTTCGTAAAATGGACAGAATTGGAACAATCGGTATCAGTTAAGCCGGGCAACAGGTTCAAAGGCAAGACAGGAAGACGGATTCCGCCACTGGTCCAAGATGGGAGTCAGGATCGAAATGGTATTCGACTTCTATATCATATTGCACCTCAAGTTTCTATTTTTTTCCCAGGCGACCGCAACATTCCCCCAGGGGAGATCCGATGGAATCGTATCTCCGGTAAAAACGCAAATAAAGCCTTGGCTGGTTTAACTTGAATAAAGCCGTTCATTCATATAAAAGGCGATCAGACACAGTGTTGCACACAAGGAGAAGATGAAATTCGAAGATAGACCCTATCTAAGGGAAATTCTGTTAAAAAGAGATGATATCGAAACTTTCGATACATACCCCTTTTGCATTCCGGCTGTAAAAGAACTGGATTTCCTCGAATTTCACCCGGATGTCACTTTCTTTGTCGGTGAAAACGGCACCGGCAAATCAACCCTGATCGAAGGCATCGCTGTTGCCCAAGGGTTTAACCCGGAAGGCGGCACAAAGAGCTCAACATTTTCCACCACCAGGACCCATTCAGGACTATATCGATACTTGAAATCGATTAAAGGTTATAAATATCCCCGGGATGGATATTTTCTCAGAGCAGAGAGTTTTTATAACCTGGCATCATTAATGGATACCATGCCCGAATATCTCGGCAGTTACGGCGGAAAATCGCTCCATCAGCAATCCCATGGTGAATCCTTTATGGCAACCCTTGTGAACAAACTTCGGGGCAACGGGCTTTATATCATGGATGAACCCGAGGCCGCCCTCTCTCCGGCCAGGCAAATGGCGGCAATATCTGCGATTCACCAATTGGTAGAGCAGAACTCACAATTCATAATTGCGACCCATTCTCCCATTCTCCTGGCCTATCCAAGATCAAAGATATACCAATTCTCGGAAACGGGAATCTATGAAGTGGCTTATGAAGATACGGAGCACTATGCTGTAACAAAAGACTTTTTGAATCGCCATGAACAAATGATGAAAATACTGATGGAAGAATAACGTGCAGGCAACTGCGACAGAAGGGAAAAATGAGAAAATTAAATTATGTTTGGACATTTTGCATCATCAGCTGTTTGATTCTGGGTGGCGTTGGCTGTTCAGGCATACGAATCGCCCAATATCAGGTTGATACAGAAATACAGGTTGATGATAACATCATAGGAACCCCCCAATTTATCGTTGCCAACAATCAAGAGGCAACAATAGATTGGGATATCTACCGATTTTCTGTCCATGCGGTAAAAGAGACAAAAGGCAATTTCTTGGTGAAGACATGGTTATTTGAAAAAAACAAAACCAAGGACTATCGACTCCTTACATCACCTGAATTTGTAACTGAACCTGGGATGTCAGCACAAATGGAAACAGGAACGGACAGTTCCACGGATTATCGAATTAAGGTCACGGTCACAGAAAAATAATCTTTGCCGCCTTGCATTGAGTCCCTCCTTTTTTGTCCTGTGGTTTATAAAAATTCGGCATTGTTCAGGAAACCATGCGGTCCTTCTCGTTCCAGAACCGCTGTCTCAGGGCTTTCTTGTCCACCTTCCCAAGATTGGTGAGGGGAATGGCATCGATGAACTCAACACTCTTTGGCGCCACGAGACTGCCCTTTCGCGCCTTGACAAACGCCATGATCTCCCGGTCATCGGCATGGGCCCCCGGCTTCAGAACCACTAGGGCCTTGACCTCCTCCCCCCATTTATCATGGGGCACGCCGATCACCGCCGCTTCCTTCACGCCTGGATGCTCGAACAGCACATCCTCGATCTCCCGGGGAAAGATGTTGAATCCCCCTGAGATGATCATGTCCTTTTTCCGGTCAACGATGTAGAGATAGCCCTCGTCATCCTGTCTTGCAATATCCCCGGTGTAAAGCCACCCGTCCCTTATGGTCTCCTGGGTGGCCTCGGGGTTGTCCAGATACCCTGTCATCATGTTGGAACACTGAACGATCACCTCCCCCGGCTCTCCGGGCGTAACCTCCCTCCCCTGTTCATCAACGATGCGAAGGAGGGTATGGAAGGTGGGCCGACCGGCGGAGCTGAAGATCTCCCGCTCCCGGACCGGATCATCAATGACGTGCTCGTCCCGGGTGAGGACGCTGAAGGTCATGGGCGCTTCTGTCTGGCCAAAAAGCTGGGTAAGGATGGGCCCGAACCGTGTCACGGCCTGCTTCAACCGCTCGGGAGCGATGGCCGAGGCGCCATAGATCACGTTGGTAAGGCTTGAGAGATCGTAAGTGTCAAGATCGGGATCGTCCAGCAGCACATAGAGCATGGTGGGCACCATAAAGGCGGCGGTGACCTTCTCCTTCTGCACCGTTTCAAGAAAGGCTTTGGGATCAAAATGGTCCAGGATGACGCACCGGCCTTTCCGCAAGAGTACAGGGAGCATGAGGCAGCCCCCGGCATGGGTCAGGGGCGTGAGATAGGCAAACACCTCCCGGCGGCCGAACCCGAACTCAAGGGTCTCGAACAAAATGGTGTTGACCCAGGCCCGGTGGGAGAGCATCACCCCCTTGGGCCGACCGGTGGTGCCGCCGGTGTAGTAGATCCCCACCAGGTCTTCCGGGTCTATATCCACGGCCTCGGCCCAGGGAGCATGCTCTTCCATCAAGACCTGGAGATGAAGATGACCCGGCATGAGGTCGGCCCCGTCTTCGGCCACACAGATGTAGTGCTTGACTGTCTCAAGCCGGGGGATCATCTCCTTGATGCGACCCGCCATGGTTTCATGGTAGATCAGTGTGGTGCACCGGGACTGGTTCACCATGTAGATGTGATCCTCCGGGCCCAGGAGCACGGCAAGGGGCACCCGGACGCAACCGGTCTTTGCCACGGCATATTCGCTGAAAATGTACTCAGGACAGTTGGCCATCAAAAAGGCGACCCTGTCCCCTTTGCCAAGGCCAACGGCCTTGAAAGCGTTGACCAGGCGGTTGGCATTTTCCCCCATCTGACTGTAGGTATAGGATCGATCCCCGTGGGTGATGGCCGTACTCCTGCCGTGGAACTGAACGCACCGGTCATAGAGATCGCCGATTGTCAAGGCTATCATGATTCTGTCCCCCTCATGTGAAACATCATTGTATAGTCAAGATCCATGACCGTCTCCCCACGCTGGTTCTTTACCGTATACTTCCAGGTCTGGACCCCCCGGAGGGGATCACTGGTGGTCCGTTTCTTCATCACCTCCACCACCACGGTGATGGTGTCCCCGATCTTCACCGGGGCATGCATGCGCATGTTGTCCACCCCGAGCCAGGCAATGGCTGAATCCCCGGCAAACCCTGCCATGGCCACCAGGCCCACGGCCAAACCAAAGATCATGGGACCATGGGCCAGCCGTTCCTTGAACGGGCTCTTTGCCGCATATTCCTTGTCCATGTGAAGGGGATAAAAATCCATGGTAAGACCGGCCCAGTTGACCACATGGGTCTCGGTCACCGTTATGGAAGGGGTGGTGTAGATGTCCCCCAGGTTGAAATCATCGCCGTATTTACTGTGTTCCATGGTCTTTTCCTTCCACTGCATTGGGGTTATCCCTGCATGGGTGTGAACTTGGGCAAGGTAAACGCGTCATTGAGCCGCTCAAACACCACTTCCACGGGCATCTCGCACACAACCGAATGGGGATCACACCCCACAATATTGCTCAAAAACTGGACCCCTTCCTCAAGCTTGACAATGGCGATCACATAGGGCATGTCCCCCACAAAGGCCGAGGGCGCGTTGCTCTCCACCACGGTGTAGGTATAGACCCGTCCTTTGCCGCTTGCCTCGATCCATTCCAGATCGTCTGAAAAACATTCTGGGCAGGCGATTCTCGGGTAAAAGATGTTCTTGTCGCAGCCCTTGCAGTGCTGAAACACGAGTTTTTCTTTGTTGGCCGCGTCCCAGAACGGTTTTGCCCAGGGATTGACCACAGGAACCGGTTTTTCAATAGTTGTCATTGCTCTCTCTCCTTGAAATTAGGGGATCTCCGTACCAAGTACCGTTACCTGGGCATCCATGTAGGTGCCGCCGGTGGCTGTCTCCACGGCAAACCGTGCATCCCTGACCTGGCGGTCGCCCGCCTTTCCCATGAGCTGGCGCACGGCCTCGATCAGCAGGGCCACGGCCCCGCCGGCGCCGGTATGCCCCTGGGAGAGCATGCCGCCGTTGGTGGTGCAGGGAAGTCTGCCCCCGGGCCAGGTGTCGCCGCTGACAAAGAGCTTCCCCGCCTCGCCCCGTTCGCAGAACCCCAGCTCCTCAAGGCCGATCATCTGGTAGATGGGATAGGAATCGTAGATTTCCGCCACATCCATATCCTTTGGGGTGAGTCCTGCCTCTTCAAAGGCCTTTTTGCCGGCCTTGGCCCATCCGAACCGGCTCACGTCCGGCTCCTGGGAGTAAACAAAATGAGTAACCGTGCCGCCCTCTCCCAGGATATACACCGGCCGGGGGCAAAGGTCCGGCGCCCGTTCTGCGGAGGTGAGCACAAAAGCGCCGCCGCCGTCAAAGAGCATGTTGGACTGCTTGGCCCGCAACGGGGTGGAGAGCATCTTGGACGCCATCACCTCTTCAATGGTGATATCCTTTTTATTGAAAAAGGCGTTGGGATTGAGCCGGGCCCACTTTCTGTTGGACACGCACACGGCCGAAAGTTCCTCGTCCGTGCACCCGGTTTCAAACTTGTACCGGTTGGTGGCAAGGGCCGCAATGGCAGAATAGTGCTGGCCAAAGGGGACCTCCCACTCGGCCGAAATACCGGCCGTTGAAAAAAGATCAATCCCGCCCTGGGCCGTGACCCCGGTGCCGAGGCGATCCGCATGGACAAAGAGCACGGTCTTTGCCTTCCCGGTTTCAATGAGGCTGGATGCCAGCTGGAGTGCGCAACTGCTGCTGGATCCCCCGGCAAACACCTGGCAGTTCTTGTTCACGTTCTTGAGCCCCAGTTCCTCCACGATCCTGCAGGTCACAAGCTCGGTGTTAAAGGCCGGACTGTACAGGGAGGCGGTGGGCATGACATAGTCGATTTCATCCTTGTCAATGCCGGCATCCCTGATGGCAAGCTTTGCCGATTCAATGGCGTGGTAGATGGCGGCCGTTTCCGGAAATCGTCCCGTGGGGACCTCGCCGATCCCGATGAATGCCGCCCGTTTTGCGTTCTTACCCATGATCACTCCCTTGGATGGTTGAATAAAAGGTCTTGCTGCTTTCCGCCATGGACCGTAACAGGGGGGATGGGGAGAAGCGTTGGCCAAACTCGGCCTCAAGTTCCAGCAGATAGTCATACACGTTGCCGATGCCCCAGGTGTCGGCCTCCCGGAAAACCCCGCCCTTTACAGCCGGATACCCGCACCCGTAGACCATGGCAAGGTCCATGTCCTGGGGCCGGTTGTCGCAGATCCCCTCGTCCATCATAAAGGCGGCCTCGTTGATGGCCCGGGCCAGCATCCGTTTGGCAAGGATTTCCCATGTAACCTCGGGCAGGCCTTGGGGGTCGCTCTTTTCAAGGTGGGTTGCGACAAGGGCCTCCACAATCTTGTTGGGAACTGGTTTTTTATCGGCATAATCATAATACCCAGCGCCTGTTTTCCGGCCATAGCACCCGGTCTCAAATATCTTTTTATGAATCTCGGCCACCTTCCAGCGATCGCCAAATTCCTTTTCAAAGTAGTTGGCCACATGGAACCCGATGTCGATGCCGGTGAGATCGTGGAGGGTGAATGCGCCCATGGGCATGCCGAACTCCGTGAGCGCCTTGTCGATCAGGGGAAGGGGAATGCCCTGCTCCAGCATGAAGTTGCTCTCCCCCATGAGGGCGTTGAGCTGGCGGGAGGTGTAGAACCCCGGACCGTCATTGACCACCACCGGGATCTTTCCGATACGCTTTGAAAAAGCAACCCCCGTGGCAAGGGTCATGTCCGAAGTGGTCTGTGCCGTGATCACCTCCACCAGCTGCATCCGTTCGGCAGGGTTGAAGAAATGAAGCCCCAGCATCCGCCCGGGATCGCCAAGGTGGGCTGCAAGCTCGGTCACGGGCAGGGCCGACGTGTTGGTGGCAAACACGGTATCCGGCCCGCAGATCTGATCGACCTTGGCCCAAAGGGCCTTCTTAATATCCATGTTTTCCACCACGGCCTCGATCACGAGATCCGCTCCCTTGATATCGTCAAGGTCGGTGGTAACCACGGCATTGTCTGCGATCAGGCCATCAAGGGCCTCCTGGGTCATGCGTCCCTTTTTAACGGCAAAAGCAAAGGTCTTCCTGACCCGCTCAAGGCCTTTGGCCGTTGCCCCTTGGTCCACATCCCAAAGCACAGCCTTGAACCCGCGCCCTAGCAGCAGGTTGACGATACCGGCCCCCATCACCCCCAGGCCAAGCATGGCAACGGTTTTCACGGCCTTGGGCGTCACCGTCCGGGTGCGCTCAAGCCGGCCCGCTTTCCTGGAGTTGATAAAAATAGAAATCAGGTTCTTTGCCTCCGGGGAGAGGGCACATTCGCAGAAGAGTTGGGCCTCCCGTTGAATATCACTGTCAAAATCGTCTGAAAGCCCCTTTGAAAGCGCCTCCATGGCCTTGAACGGCGCCCCAAGCCCCTTTGCCTTTTTGGCTGCTATCTGGGCGGCAATATTGATGATGGCCTGTTTATCCAGGGTTGAGGGAAGCTTCTTCTTTTTGTTTCTTGTCCGGTGGGCCGAAAGCGCCCTCTCCTTCCTGACAAAGGACTTGGTAGCCAGCACCGCCTGGTGCAGCAGCTCTTCCAAGGGGAACACCCCATCCACGATTCCCTGTTCCAGGGCCTTTTCCGCCGCAATGGGCTTGCCCGTGGTGATCATTGAAAGGGCGGTTTCAAGGCCGCAAAGCCTGGCGAGCCGCTGGGTACCCCCGGCCCCGGGGATGAGCCCCAGCTGCACCTCGGGCTGCCCCACCTTTACCCCGGTGGCAGCAACCCTGTAATGGCAGGCCATGGCAAGCTCGAGCCCGCCCCCCAGGGCCGGACCGTTGATGGCAGCCACCACCGGCTTGGGTCCGTTCTCGATCATGGACTGGAACCGGTTGTAGGCCATCACCTGCTCAAACAGCATCAGGGAATCCGTGATTTTGGCCATCTCGGTGATATCCCCCCCTGCCATGAAATTCTTCCCAATGCCGGTCAACACAATACCCTTTATGCGGGTAGAGACAAAGGCCGCCTCAAAGGCCTTGGCCATCTCCGTTCTCAAAAGGGTGGAAAGCTGGTTCACCGGCGGATTGTTCAGCTTTATAATCGCAATCTCATCGTTGAGTTCAACCATGAGGGTCTTAAAATCGGTTAGCATGGTTTTGTATCTCCCTGTCCCACTATTTCCGGGTTCGGTTATAAATTCTTTCTCAAGATTTTGCCCACAGCGCTCTTGGGCAGCTCATCCAGGAACTCAAAGAGGGTCGGGACCTTATAGGCGGCAAGGTGTTCACGGCAATACGTGGTGAGTTCTTTTTCCGTGAGGGTCTCCCCCGGCTGTTTTACCACATAGGCCTTGACCGTCTCTCCCCGCTTGGGATCCGGCACTCCCTTGGCACAGGCTTCAACAATCTTGGGATGGGCAAAAAGCACCTCATCGATCTCCCTTGGATAGATGTTGTAACCGCTGGCTATGATCATGTCCTTGAGTCGGTCCACGATGGTGATGTAGCCGTCCTTGTCCATGGTCGCAACATCCCCGGTGTAAAGCCATCCGTCCTTGAAGGTCTTTTGGGTCTCTTCCGCCATGTGATAGTACCCCTCGGCCACCTGGGGACCCTTGATCACAAGCTCCCCTTTCTCTCCCAGGGGCATCTCCTTGTCCGGGTCATCCAGGGCGGTGATCTTCACCACGGTATCCGGAAAGGGCAGGCCAATGGTGCCGGGCTTGTTCTTCCCGTTCACCGGATTGATGGCCGTGGCCGGACTTGCCTCGGAAATACCGTAGCCTTCAAGGATCTGGGCCCCGGTCAGCTGTTCAAACCGCTCCAGTATATCAACGGGACAGGGGGCGGCCCCGGCCACGCAGAGATCAAGGCTTGACAGGTCGTACTGTTTCAATTTCGGATGGTTCAGGATATCCACAAACATGGTGGGCACCCCGGGAAAGAGATTGACCCGGGTTCTTGCGATGGCCTTCATGATCTCCTCGGCCGTGGGCCGGGGCAACAGCACCATTTCCCATCCCCCCAGGACACACATGTTCAAGACAAAAAGGCCAAAGGCGTGGAAGATGGGCAGGGAGCCGAGTACCACCTTCTCCCGGGGCTTGAGCATGGGCAGCCAGGCAAGGCCCTGCTGGCAGTTTTTCGAAATATTGCCATGGCTGAGCACCACCCCCTTGCTCACGCCGGTGGTGCCGCCGGTGTACTGGAGGGCGGCCATATCGTCAATCCCCACATCCATGGAAGGCGGCCGTTTTGAATAGCTCTTGAGCAGGGTGGTCCATTCGATCACATCAATTTCCGGGGGAATGACCCGGTGCTTGTCCTTGGCCACAAAGGGAAAAAGCTGCTTTTTGGGAAACCGCAGGTAGTCCCGGATGTGGGCCACGATGATGGTCTTGATCCCGGTCTTCGGCTTGAGCTTGAGCATCCTGGGCACCAGAAGGTCCAGGGCAATGAGCACCGTGGCCCCGGAGTCGTTGAACTGGTGCTCAAGTTCGCCATCGGTGTAAAGGGGGTTGTTCATCACCACAACGCCACCAATGCGCCATGTGGCATAGGTGGCAACGGCAACCTGGGGAATGTTGGGCAATAACAAGGCCACCCGGTCGCCCTTTGCCACCCCCATGGCGATGAGGGCGTTTGCCACTTGGTTGACCTGGTCGTCAAACGCCTTGAAGTTGATCCGGTTGCCTGCAAATTCAAGGCTCTTGGCCTTGGGAAAATTGGCTGTGCTCCGCTTGAGCACATCAGACATGGTGATTGATTCATAATCAAGATTCCTTGAAACACCCTCACCATAGGAACGAACCCATATTTTTTCCATATTCCCTCCTGTTATAGACCCATTGATTTTGCGATTTTAAGACCCAAACTTTCATTGCTGATCCCGGCGGACAGGGTGCCTGCAGCATCCCTGACATACCGCTGGATATCGTACTCCATGGAATACCCATACCCGCCAAAGACCTGGAGCCCGTCCATGGAGGCCTGGACCGCAATCCGTGCGGCCTTTATTTTTGCCATGGCAACCTCCCGGGTGAATTTCTTGCCGGTTGAGGCAACAAGGGCTGCGTTGTAGACAAGGAACTTGGCTGCGGCAATGTCACAGAGCAGATCCGTGAGTTTCTCCTGGATGGCGGTGAATTTGCCGATCACCTGGTCGAACTGGACCCGGTTCTTTGCATGGGAAAGGGCAAGACCGAAGGCGCCCCGGGCCATGCCAAGGGCCTGGGCACCGATGCCCAGCAGCTGATAATTCTGAATCATCTCCAGCTGCTCCGGTGCCGTCATCTGCCGGTCCATGCCCCCAAGGATGGCCTGGCTTTCCACCCAGACCCTGTCAAACACAACATTCACCAGGTTCTCTCCGTGCATGCCAAGGGTATCAACCCTGTTCCGGGTGATGCCCGGGGCATTGCCATCCACACAGTAGAGGGCCAGGTCATCCGTCTTTCCTGTTCGGGCAAGGACCAGGAACGCGTCTGCAACATCCCCAAGGGCAACCAGGGGTTTTTCACCGGAGATGACAACCCCGGCCCCCTCAGGTGCTGCCCGGGTTTCAATCCCTCCGGCATCGTCATCCGCCTCAAGCAGGGCCAGGGCCACCCACAGCTCTCCCCGGGCGATCCCCGGCAGAAACCGTGATTTCTGATCCTCGCTCCCAAGGGTGGCAAGGACCGCGCCCGAGCCAAAGACGGCATTGGCGTAACAGGCAGCAAGGGCGGGATAGCCCATGGCCAGCTCCTCTGCCACAATGCATGCCTCCACGATATTCACCCCTTCCCCGTCAAACGCCTCGGGAATGGTCAGCCCCAGGAATCCCAGTTTTGACAGGGCGGTCAACTGTTTTTCCGGGAATTGCCCCATGCCATCGAGCTCCCTGACCACCCCCTGGGGCAGCTCTTTTGTGACAAAATCCCGGATCGCCTTCTGGATCAGCTTCTCTTCACTGTTCAGTTCAAAATCCATCATTTATTGCTCCTTTGCAGGTTTATGGTTCAGCATATCCCTGAGCTTTCGCCTCAGCACCTTGTTCAGGGCGCTCCGTGGTAATTGTTCCAGGACCTCCAGCCGCTCGGGATACTTGTATTTTGCAACCCCCTGCTCCCCAAGGTAGAGAACGATCTCCTCTAACGTAATTGTCCGGCCCGGGGGCACCACCACAAACACGCAGGTCCTCTCCCCGAGCCGCGGGTCCGGGTACCCCACGGCAGCGGCTTCAACGATCCCAGGATGGCCGACCACCAGGGTTTCCACCTCTTCAGGACTAATATTCTGCCCCCCCCGGATGATGAGATCCTTAAATCGCCCGTGGAACAGCAGTTTATCCCTGCCCTCCCCCTGGATGGAGAAAAGATCGCCGGAATGGTAATAGCCCCTGGCGTCAAAGGCCTTTTCGGTCAACGCCCGTTGCTGCCAGTATCCTTCAAACATGGTGCTCCCTTTGAAACAGAGTTCCCCCACCACCCCGGTTTCCGTAATCTCTTCCCCGGTCATCACATCAACGATGGCGCTGTCCATTCCTCCGATGACCCGGTCGGAGATATCAAGGGACACCTCTTTGCACCCGAACCGTGGAAAATACCTGGCCCGGTCATCGGGATCGGGAAACAGCCCGGGTCCTGAGAACAGGGCGATGCCCTCGTTGGAGGCAAAAAAATTGACGATGCTGATGTTAAAGGTCTCCTGGTAGTATTTTACCATCCAGGGGGAAAGCGGCACGGAACCCGAGGCGATCACCTTGACATTGCTCTCTTGTATGGCACAGGCTTTGGGGGATTTTGCCAGGGTGTCCAGGAGGGCCGGGGGCATGAGGGTATAGTAAATATTTTCCGTGGCCATCTGCTTGAAAAACACCCCGATATCAAAGGGATGGTGGAGAACGAATTTTCCGCCGGTCAGCACCCAGGGCACCATGAGTCCGCCAATCCCCGCCATGTTGATCACAGGAAAGGTGCCATGGATGTTGTCCCCTTCCTTTACCCGGCATCCTTCAGCCGTGACCCTGGCGATGGCGATCCAGTGGTTGTGGGTCCGTGGCACCCCCTTGGGCTCGGCCTCCGTGCCCGAGGTCCAGCAGATGGTGAAGATCTCGTTGGGACCCGAGGCCTTGCCGTCAAAATAGGTGACGGGCAAGGGGGGATCGATGTTGTGGGAGAGCAGGGTTTCAAGGCGTGACACCCCCTGTTCACGACCCTCTCCGGCAAGGATGATCTGTTTCAAAAAATCGAATCGTTCTTTCAGACCGGCCATGAGCCCCAGGTGGTCAAATCCGTTGAATTTTCCCACCGTCACCACGGCCTTGGCCTGTGTCGCTTCAAGGGCATGGCCCACCTCCCTTGACCGGGCCATCATGGAAAGCGGGCTTGATATGGCGCCGATCCGTGCGGCTGCAAAAAAGACGAGCACGCTCTCCACCACATTGGGCAGCTGGACCAGGATCACATCATCCTTTTGAATGCCCAGGCGTTCAAACCCCAGGGCCAGGCGATCCACCCGGGTGGCCGTCTCCCTGTAGGTAAGCCGTTTGGCCTTGCCCCCGATAAGATCGGCCCTGTTAAGGGGATCCACCAGGGCCTCGGCATCCGGCCGTTTCCGGACCGTCTCAAAAAAGAGATCCAAGACAGTGGTGTTGCCCCACCACCCCTTTTGGGTATATTCATCAATTTTTCCCCGGGGAACCGGTATCATCCTGCCTTCCTTTGCCCGTTGTCAGTGGCCGATAATGTTGACGCTGATGGTACATCCCCCAGGGGTGCCCCCCAGGTTATGGGAGAGTCCCAGGTCAGGATTTTTCACCTGGCGATCCCCGGCCTTTTCCTGGAGCTGCTTGTAGAGTTCATAGGTCATGCGAAGGCCGGTGGCGCCTATGGGATGGCCAAAGCACTTCAGCCCCCCATCCATGTTCACCGGCAGATCACCGTCCAGCTCAAAGGTACCGGCCTCGATATCCGCCCCCATACCGCCCCTGGTGCTAAACCCGAGATCCTCGTAGATCACGCCCTCGGTGATGGAAAAGCAGTCATGGACCTCGGCCATGCTGATCTCGGCCCTGGGATCCTTGATGCCGGCCTCTTCATAGGCTTTTTGGCCGGCCACCCAGGTCTCCTTGACCATGGTCCAGTCATGGTTCGGGTTGAGATAGCCTTCCGACGGCCCCACCGCGATCTGGCACGCCTTTATCTTTACGGGATCGGGCCTGAAGCTCTTGGCCATGTCAGCCCGGACCACGATGGCGGCAGCCGCCCCGTCGCTCACCCCGCAACAGTCAAACAAGCCCAGGGGCCATGCGATCATGGGCGCATTGAGCACCTGGTCCACGGTGATGGGCATCCTGAAGTGGGCCTTGGGGGAAAGCATGCCGTTGTTGTGGTTCTTCACCATGATTTTTGCCAGCATCTCCCGTCCCTGTTCAGGGGAAAGGCCATAGCGCTCGAAATACCGGGTGGCCATCATGGCAAAATGACTGGGGGCCGTGAAATTGCGGCTCCTGAAGGTGTTGGGACCCGTGGACACAAGCCCCATGGCCAGATCATCCGTGGGAAGGCCGCTGTAGCCTGAATCCTTGAGTTTCTCCCCGCCCACGGCCAAGGCAATGTCGCAGGCCCCGGAGGCCACACCATACACTGCGTTCCGAAGGGCGTCCGAGGCCGTGGCACACATGTTTTCAAGCCGGGTGATGGGCTTGTAATCAAGCTTCAGGGTGGTTGCCAGGGGTTGGCTCGGGGCCGGTAGGTTGGACCAGTAGGAGCCCATCCACACGGCATCAATATCATCCGGCCCGATACCGGCATCTTCATAGGCTTCATACACGGCATCGATGATGAGGTCATCAAAACTCATGTCCCAGTTCTCGCCGAACTTGGTGCACCCCATGCCGATGATGGCCACCTTATCTTTGATTCCTTTCATTTTCCCCCTCCATCAACCCGGGCGGCTACCCCGCCCACCGTGCTTGATTGATCTTTGCCCAACGGCATCATTTGCGCCTTTCGCACCGGCCTTGACTTCCACCAGTAAACCTGGATGCCGTTGGTGCGCCTGAACTTTCGAAACGTCATCTCAACCGCCATGTTGATGGCGATCTCCTTGGGATCCCTGTCCGTAATATCCACCATGATGCGGCCCCCCTCCTCGAAATCCACGGCCGCCACCGTGGTGGGGGGATCCGGGGTCACCCCCAGAAGATCATGGGAAAAGGTGACCACCCTGCCCTGCCTGTCGGCAAAGGCGTAATAATCAAAGCTGTCCTTTGCCCTGCAATTCATGCAGATCCGCTGGACCGGATACTGCACGGTTCCGCACTCCCGGCATTTGGAGCCCTGGAGGGCCATGCCACAGCGCCTGTCCCGGTAGAGGGCCGGTGCGGACACGGGCTCCTGCCTGGGACGCATGGGGGGCTCGGTCTCAACCAGGTTCCGCCAGCGGAGGTACTTTGGATAGGTTGTGGGCGACCCTGTTGCAAGCTGGGTTTCAACCCCTCCCCGTTTCCGTTCCAGTATCCGGTCGGTGACCGTCAGGAGCATCACATCGCACCCGTCTCCATAGTTGGCCCACAAGATCCTGTCCCCGGGCTCGGCCCGGTCCAGGGCATGGCAGAGGAGCAGGAAACTGTGGGCGCACCCGGTGTTGCCGGCCCTGGGATAGATGGCGTCCATGGCGGCAAGTTTCGGGTCCCACCCAAACTTTTTGGCGATCCCTTTTAAATAACCCGGGTTGGGAGACGTCAACACAGGGATGGTGATGTCGGACCAGGAGACATTAAACTGCGCCATGGCTGCGGTCACAGCCTTGACCACCACCCTGGAAAAGCCCATTTCCCTGACAAACCGATCCTCCCAGGAGAGCACATAGGGGTGGTCTGCGGGCCGGAACTGGTCAAATATCTCATGGTTGACCGTATAATAGGCGTCGATCTCTGCGATGACATCATCCCTTGCAAGCACCAGGGCTGCGGCACCGTCTCCGAAATCCATCTCCTTGGCCCCGTTGGGAGCACCCAGGCGCATGTCCGAAGCCGTGACAAGGGCGTTTGTGGCGGAGTTGCCCCGGAGGGCGTCAAGGGCGGCGCAGATGCCGCTGGTGCCGGCCCGCAACGAGCCTGCCACATCCATGGTAAAGGCCCCGGGGGAAAGATCCAGGGCGGCGGCGGCAAGGCTTGCCGCCTGTTTCTCGGCATAGGGCGCCGTGGTAGAGGCAAAATAAAACCGATCCACCTTTTCGTTACCCCCCTGGGAAAGGCAGGCCCTTGCGGCCTCCACCGCCATGGTCACCGTGTCTTCATCAAAGTTGGCCACGGCCTTTTCGCCTTTTTTGGGATATCCGCCCCAGGTTTGGGCGATACTGGAACGCTCCAACCGGTTATAGGGGATATACGCGCCGTAATCTCTGATCCCTGCCATCCTTCCTCCTCTTGTCAGTGCCTGCCACATTTTTCAGTCCCGAACCCAATACGTGTTCTGATTCCCTTGCCAAAATGAAGCTAAAGTCCCATGAGCTTTGAGATGATGTTCTTCTGGATCTGGGAGGTCCCTCCGCCAATGGCGAGGATGGGGATGTCCCTGTAGAATCGCTGGACATCGCATTCCATGGTGTACCCCAACCGTCCCATCACCTCCATGCCGAGCCGGGTGACCGCCTTGCCGGTCTCGGCACAGAACAGCTTGGTCATGGACGTCTCCTTCACGCATTCCATCTCCTGATCCACCATCCATGCGGACTGAAATGCGAGCTGGCGGCCGGCCTCGACCCTGGCGGCCATCTCCGCGATGCCATGGGCCACGGCCTGGTATTTCCCCTGGATTCGGCTGCTCTTCTGCCGCTCTTTGACATGGGTCACCAGGTGCTTGAGCACCGTCTCCGAGATGCCCAGGGCACAGGCGGAAAGCACCAGGCGCTCCCCATTCAACAGCCGCATCATCTGCTTCCAGCCCTGGTTGTAGCAGTCCTCTCCCCCGAGGATATTCTCCTGGCTCACGTCCACATCCTTATAATAGACCTCGCAGGTGTCAGACCCCTTGTACCCGAGTTTCCGGATGGGCGCGGCCGTGTATCCCTCCTGGTCCGTGTCCACCAGAAAGGAGGTGATTCCCTTGTACCGGGACGACGCGGTCCGGGTGTTGGTGACGGCAATATGGGAAACCGAGGCCCCGGAGATGAACACCTTGCTGCCGTTGATGCGGTACCCCCCGTTGACCGGCTCTGCCCGGGTGATGATGTTGGCGGCATCAGACCCTGCATCCGGCTCTGTCAGGGCAAAACAGAAAAGGTACTCTCCGTTCATGAGCCCGGGCAGGAACCGTTTTTGCTGCGCTTCATTGCCGTTCACCTGGAGGATATTGTTGCCGTACAAAAGGACGTTGCCCGAGGTCCAGGCCAACACGGGCAGGGTTTTGGAGATCTCCTCGAAAAAGATCATCAGTTCGATAATGCCGCCGCCAAGCCCACCGTATTTTTCAGCCACATTGATGCCCCAGAATCCCTGGTCAGCAAGCTTTGCCATTATCCCGTGGGGATACGCGCCTTCCCCATCAAGTTTACGGGCGATTTCCGGGGGAACCTCCTTTTGGACAAAGGCCCGTGTCCGTTCCCTGAGCTTCTCCTGGTCCCGGCTAAAACGTCGATCCATTGGTATCTCCCTTTTATTGCAATCTGGTTTTAGATTCTTTTCCCTGATTTCCGTATTATGGTGCCCCTGTTAATATTTTGTTTCGCCCCATCACCTCTTCGGCCACATCAATGCCGGTGGCCACCACCCCGGGAAGGCCGGTATAGCCCAAGGGTTTTACCCCGTCCCCCACGTTGTAAAGATTGATCACCGGGGTTTTCCTGTCCATGTCCTCCCCGGGAAGGGAGTGCATTCCGGGCCAGGCCCCCTGGAAGGTGCCGGCCAAAAGCAGCTTGGCACGGCTGTCAAAATCAGGAAAAACGGCCCTGAGATCGGCAAGGCATCGTTCGATCTCAAGATTTCCGTCAAAGGGTTCCCGGCAATTTCGCGGCGCCGATCCCGCCACCAGAAGATGGCGTCCTTCAGGTGCCCATTCCGGGCAGACCATTGTGGGCTGGTAAACGGAGTTGAGGCTTTGGGTGCCCGTCACCAGCAGGTGGTTGCTCTCAAACAGAGGTTCGTCCATGGCGAACTGAAGGGCGGTGATCACGGCGGGCTTCATGCGCTGGTCCAGCTCCCGGAGGTAAGAATGGTCCAGGATCCCTGTCTCCGCAAGCCTTGCCGTCTCTTTAGGCCCTACATTGGAAATCACCACCGGGGCCTTGATGGAGATGCTTTTCCCCCACCTTGACACCGTGGCCCCCCGAACAATGTTTTTATGACTCTTGATGGCGTTGACCCGGCACCGGGTCCAGATCTCTCCCCCATTGTCGAGCACCACCCTTGCCAATGATTGGGCAAGACGAATGCTTCCCCCGGGGGCATAGCCAAAGCGCTGGATCCCCTTGAGCTTTCTCAAGAACTCAAAATAGGTGTGAACCGAGAGTTCGTTGACATTGACGAACAACACAGCAGAAACAAGGGCCTGGAAGATCTCAATGATCTTAGGATTGCTCGTGTATTGCCGGAGCCAGTCGCCAAGGGCAACATCGCATGAGGGGGTTCGCCAGTGGAGCGCTCCGGTGATGGCGTTCATCACCGTCTCCACATCCATGGCATCGGCCCCTGCGGCCATCATCAGATGCTTCATGCCCCCCCTTGAAGGAACCTGGCAGATTTGCCCATTGATGAGGTAGTGGGGAGCGCCTGCCTCCTGGACATCAAAGTCGGCCCCCACCCGGTGGAACAGCTCCTGGACAATGCCCTTTGTCTCCACCCCCACCACGCCGGTGATGCACTTGAACCCATCATAGTCCATGGTCGAACAGCGGCCGCCGATCCTCGGCATCTTCTCCGCCACAATGACCCGAAAACCGTCCCTGGCCAGCAGGGCCGCCGTAGCCAGCCCCCCCATGCCCGATCCCAGAACAAGGACATCGCAATGCGCTCTATCATTCATGGGGCTCCTTTCTGTTCTTTCCCCGGCACAGGGCCGCGACCGGACAGTAATCAAGGCATTCCAGACAGGCAACACAGCGATCCGTGTCGATCTCGGCCCGGCCCCGGCTCGTAATGGCCCGGCTGGGACAGACCGGGACGCAAAAGGCACATCCCGTGCATTTTAATGGGTTCACAACGACCATCATCATCTACCTGAAAAAGGCCCCTCCATTCATCACAAGGTCATGGCCGGTCATATAATTGGTGGCCGACGACGCCAGAAACAATGCTGCCTGGGCAATCTCCTGGGGGGTGGCCACGCATTTCAGAGGGGTGTTTTTGAACTCTGCGGCCATGAGCTTGTCATTGGACCAGAGGGCCTGGCTGAACCCTGTTTTCACGATCCTCGGGCAGATGGAGTTGACCCGGACGTTATGGGGTCCCATCTCCATTGCCATCTGCTTAGTCAACATGTTGATCCCTGCCTTGGAAATGCAGTAGGGGCCGAGGCCTTGGGCAGGACTCACGCCCCCGGCAGAGGAGATGTTGATGATGTTGCCGCTCTCCTGGTTCTGCATGATCTTTCCCACAAGCTTGCTCAACAAAAAGTAACCCTTGAGATTGGTGTCCACAATGTGGTTGAACATCTCAGGGTCCGTATCCACGATGGCCCCCATGGCAGGGTTGGTGGCGGCGTTGTTCACAAGGATGTCGATGCGGCCGTATTCCGACATCACCGATTCCACCAGGCTGTAAAGCTCTTCCGACTTTTTAGCATGGGTGGGGACACAGAGACATTGGCGGCCCATGGCCCGGATCTCCCGTGCCACCTCCTCAAGACCCTCAAGTTTCCGGCTTGCAATGGCAATGTCTGCACCGGCATCTGCAAAGGCAAGGGCTGTCTCCCGTCCGATGCCCCGGCTCCCCCCTGTGACAAGGACAATTTTCCCACTGAAATCAAGATATGAGCTATCCATGGCGTTCTCCTCATTTTAAATTAGGATATAAAATCTGTGTGCGATGCCGATGACTATTGCAAAGAGGATGCCAGGACAAACAACGTCTGTTTACAAGGGTTTACATTTTTTTGGAGGAATTCAGGATCAACATATTGACTATTTGATCAACATGTTGCTCCGATTTGATTTAAGCTTTGCCCAAGGACCCAGGGACAGGAAACGACCCATTCCGAAACAGTACTCTTTTATTACTCAAGTTATAAATCCTGTCGCCGATACTTTTAATCATATGCTCTTAAAGCATTTTGACGCCGATCAAAAAAACAGGAGACCACATGATGCCAGTGCACCTTCCCCCAGCAGGGGTTAGCCCCGCCAACTCTTCCTACAACCCGCCAGCGGGAATCCGTAACGTGAAATCCCAGGGTTCCAGCCCGGTCCCCCAGATTCAAAGGGATGTACCCTTTGAGATGTCACCGGTACTCAAGGAGGTTGCAGCCACGGCAGGGGTGCCGGAGGATGAATTGAGTTTCCTGATTTCAAACCTCCATGGCGAGGAGCGGTCAAACTTCCTGTCAGCCCTGGGCAAAAGCGGAGACAACGCACGGGAACTCATTCTCACCACCCAGACCCTTAAAGGCAAAGAAAGGGCAACGTTTCTGGACCTGGCAGACACCCTTTCGGAAGACGGCCTCAAGGATTTTCTCACCGCTGTCGGCAACTCGCCCAAAGATCTTACAACCCTGCTGGAGACGGCCTCCTCCCTGTCATCCAATCAGCTTGAAAACTTTATGTCAGCGGCAGCCATGGCCGATGAAGAGGTCTCCCTGCTAATCGAGAAGGTCAACACCCTCCAGGAAGCACCCGGGACCTCCAGGGAACAAGCGCTGTCCAGTTTTTTGTCGGCAGCGTCCAAAAGCGGTCGATATGTGATGGCGTTTATGGAGAAGATCCAGGAGGTTTCCGAGAAGACCGGCGCCAACATCATCGCCCATATCAATGTCCAACCTCCCGGAGAAGGCCTGGATAATTTTATTTTAATGCTGGAAGGCGCAGGTGAAGACGCCATCAACACCGCCATTGACATTAGCCCGGACCTGTCCTTCCAGGACAGGGACACGTTATTCAAGACCGCCTCCCGCCTGGGTGGAGGCCTGGGGATGTTCATGGATAAAATAAAAACCTTTGGAAGCGATCATCCCGGTGCCACGGCCACGGATCTCTCCAACTTTATCACCACGGCCGGCAAAGCCGGCAACCAAATTGGAAACTTCCTGGAGCTGTCCGGTCGCATCGACCTTGCCCTCACCAGCAAATTGTCGACGGTGGACACGGCCAATTTCCTGGTTGCCGCAGATAAAGCTGGCAGAGGAAATATTGCCCTACTCACAGAGTTGACCGAAAAACTCCAAGGCACCGACAGGAGCAACCTGCTCTATGGAGCCGCCTTCAGCCAGTCGGATCCGGGAGATTTTCTCTCCCAGGTGGATAAAATTGAAAGTAACAAAAGATCCGAATTTCTCGTTTCAGCAGCCCATGAAAACCAAGACTCGACAGGCCCGGCCATATACATGAAAGGACTTCTGTCGGACAAGGCCTATGAAGCGTTCAATTCGGTTGCCAGGACCTTGGATGATGGTCACCTCAAAACCTTCGTGGACCTCACCAATGAACTGGATGAAACCGACCGGGACAATTTTCTCAAAACAGCCTCAGCCGCCGGAAATAATATCCATGAACTCTTCAATGTCGTCACCCTTGTCTCCGGGGCCGACCGAACAGAATTTCTCGAGGTGGGGAGCACCCTCAAGGGAGAGGAGCTGGAACACTTCATCGATGGAGCCAAGACAGCCGTCTTGGACGCCCCCCCTGGCACATTCACCAAGTTCGTCGGCGTCACCCGGGACTTGAGCGGCATGGACCGGGAACTGTTCCTGGAGACAAGCGCCACTGCCAAGCCCGATGTGCTGGAAGGTTTCATCGATTTTACAAGGGAACTCATCACTAAAGAGCGATTTGCAAAACGTGCTGAAGGGGAAAATCCATCCCCGAAACAATTAAAACAGACGGAAGTGACGAGGGAAATGCGGACAACGTTTCTGCTGGCGGCGTCAAAGGCCGGCCAGAACCTTGAAGGCCTCGTTGATTCAGCGGAAAAATTAGTTATCACAACCCGTAAGGAACCATGGGACTTCGTCGATATCTTCAGCGCAGCCGCAGCAACACCAACAGAAAAGTATCTGGGAACCTTTATCCGGACCTACGCATGAGTTAAATCCGGGGTCAGGTCTACACTCTTGACACACCAATAAGCAAATGGCAAAAGAGTTAAATACGACCCCTATTTGATGCCGAGCTTCTTCATCCTGCAATGAAGGGTGGAGGGGTTGATCTCAAGGCGTTCGGCCGCCCCGCCCTTCCATGTTCAGCTCTGATTTAACTGAAACATCCACATTTCCAATTGCATTTCAAATTTCATACTGCTACGATACTGCACGTTTAACACTCTCCACTCCATGGCGCTGTAATTCACGAATGATCGGTGCCCCCTGCTGTATTTTAAAAGATAGGCTTTTGTTAAAATCAAACAGAACATTCTCGCCGATGCGTTTGACTTTATATAAGGAACTATTTCACAAATGTTTTTTCTTAAACAAAACTTTTTTCCCAGAAGAGTAAAATTCCTGCTGATCGTAATTCCACTGCTCATGCTGGTAAATCTTGTATCTTACGGGTTATACACAAATCATAAAAAAAATGAACTTTCACTGTTAAAAAACAATGCTGAAAACAGGCTTTTGAGGCACAAGGACATATTAGACGAATTTTCTAAAAATATAATAAATGATCTTAAAATCATTTTAAACCATAACGATTTACAGGATTTAATCCAATCGAACCATGACAAATCCAGTATGGATTTTGTCCATGATCTGATTCAGATTGAAACGATTGAAAGGACCTACGATCAAATAAGATATATAGATGAAAACGGTATGGAAAAAATCAGAGTTAATTTCAATGACGGGCATCCCGGGTCTGTTGAAAAAAAACGCCTTCAAAACAAAAAGGACCGGTACTATTTTAAGGATACCTTTAAGTTAAACAAAAACCAGATTTTCATCTCCCCCATGGACCTGAATATTGAAAACGGCATGATTGAGGTTCCCATAAAACCCATGATCAGGATAGGATCTCCTGTCTTTGATAAAGATGGAATAAAAAAAGGTATTCTGATTGTTAATTATTTAAGTGAAACACTTTTAAATTCCCTTGAAGATAAGACATCATCAAGTTCGATTATGATGTTGAACAGGAACGGTTATTTTTTAAAAGGGATGAAAAAGGATCACGATTGGGGATTCATGTACCAAAACAAAAGCCAAATCACCTTTGATCACATATTTCCAAATTCCTGGGAATTAATGAATCGAACAGATAAGGGGTCATTTACAAACGAATTTGGCATCTTTTCTTTTGAAACGGTCTACCCGCTGAAAAAGAGTATAATATCAAGTAGTGGCGCATCCAAAGCCTTTCAAGAGAGCCAGAAAAAAATCAATTCCGACCAATATTTCTGGAAACTGGTATTAATCGTTTCCCAAAAGGAGCTTGAACAAAAAATAGAACCTTTCAAACGAAATCTTATCGTTTTTAATTTAGCACTCTGTTTGATCATCATCATCATTACATGGTTCCTGGCAGAGTTATCATATAAAAAGAAAACAGCTGAACTCAGTTTAAAATTTGCCTATGATGAACTTGAGAAAAAAGTGGCCCAGCGGTTAAAAGAACTGAATTGCATGTACGAAATGGTCAAGCTCTCTGCAGCGAATGATCTTTCCATCCGTGGGATACTCAAAGAGGCAACAAACATTATTCCAGCCGGATTCCCATTGTCGAATGGCGGAATATGCAGAATTTCCCTTGACGGCGTCATTGTGGAGTCAGACACCTTTAAGTCTGATTCATCTGTCATTCAGGCTCCTTTAATTATGGACGAAAATTATAGGGGCAGGATTGAGGTCAGCTTCTCTGCCGTCACGCCGGATGTTGATAAAACGTTACCTAAGATTGAAGAAAAGGCTTTAGTAGAGTCTTTGGCAAAACAGCTCTCGATCATTGTTTCCAAAAAAGAGCGCGATCAGGAGAAAGAAAAACTGGAGGCCCAGCTTTTTCAATCCCAGAAGATGGAAGCCATCGGCCAGTTATCCGGGGGGATTGCCCATGATTTCAATAACATGCTAACTATAATCAACGGATTCGCAGAGCTTGGCAAACTATCGGTAAAGGCCGATTCAGACGTGAGTAGTAAATTCGAAGAGATCCTTAAAGCCGGAAATAAAGCGGCCAGTTTAACAAGGCAACTTCTCGCATTCAGCAGAAAAGATTCAATTCAGCCAAAACCGTTTCAAATAAATGATCTTATAAATAATTCCCTGAAGCTGATAAACCGACTGGTGGGAGAAGATATTATTAAAAAAATTGAGCTTGATCAAGATTTACCGTTAATAAAAGCGGATCAGTCCCAGATCGATCAAATGTTGTTCAATCTTGTCATTAATGCAAGGGATGCAATTAATGCCAGGGAAGGGAAGCATAAAAAGATAATAACCATTGCCACAAAAGTAGTGGATATAAAAAAGGAAGAAGTGGAACAGGTTCTGGACATAGAGGATGGAACGTTTGTGGTATTCGAGGTCACAGATACCGGAACAGGTATGAGTAGAGAAATCCAAAAGAAAGTTTTCACTCCTTTTTTTTCAACAAAAAAGAAGAAGAACGGTACCGGCCTAGGGTTGTCAACAGTTTACGGCATTGTTAAACAAAACAGAGGAAATATCAATATTTACTCAGAGGTTGGCATTGGTACAACATTCAGAATCTACTGGCCTGTTTTGAAAAAAAAAGAATCAGGGGTTTCAATTGAACTCACATTTCGCTCTTTGAAAATTGAAAAAAAATCATTTAGCCTCACTCGAATGACATAGTGAGGCCCTATAGT
>JAEINR010000071.1 GCA_016342325.1 Desulfobacterium sp. | reverse complement strand
GTTCAAACCTTAGGCGGATGGATTCGTTATGCACAACTTAAACTGCTGTCTTAAAACCTGGGTCCACTATAACCCTTGATAGTGGGTGATTCCCTTTTCCTCAATTGCGTCTGCCACATCCCCCACATCCAGAAAATAGGTATTCTCATTAAAAGGGGCGATCCAGCTGCCCAGGGAGGCGCCGACAGCACCTGCGCCCAGAAAGACAATACTTGGGTTTTCTTTCATTATTCTCTCCTTTTTTAATAGGTCCGGGGCAAGGGGCCGGGGGTTTTAAAATCCGGGTTCGGCAAGTCAAAACAGGAGGTCATCTGTTTTGCAAACCTGAACTGGAAAGGATGGGCGTCAATATCAAGGTCTTTCAATATTCTGGCTGACGGGGTGTCACCCAGGACCAGGTAGTTGCGATCCGGGGTTGTATTCTTTTTGAAGAGCTGGCCCATGTATTTGTTTACCTGAAAACTGGCCTTGAAATTGGTTTCACTTTGCAGCATCTCGTTGCCCAGGCGGGAGTAGAGATTGGAGGTCACATCAAAATCAACGGGTTTGCCCTTGGTGGGAACCCGCAGCTTGAAATAGGGCTCACCTGTCTCTTCCCTGGCAATTGTCACACAATCTCCATCCTCTTGTGTTATGTCGATATCCTGGGTAACCTTGGGTAATCCCCATATAGTGTTTCCCCGGATCTGATTTTCCTTTGAGGTAACTGGCATGCCAAACACATAGTATCCGAATTTTTTAAAGTGTTTGTCCATAACCATGGGCAAAAGGGGCGGATTGACCCCGGGATCCACCATCACCGGGAGGGTCATGGCGATTTCATTGTAGGGAGCCACATTCATTACGCTCTTATATTCATAACAGGAGAATGCCACCAGGGATCGTTGTTTGGTCATTTTCACGGGTTTCACCTTGGGTCCCAGGGACTGGCTGACCATGGCGTAGGCACTGTCATAGGAACACATAAAAATACCAATGGCACAGGTCACCTGGTTGTAAAATGTCGGGAAAAGATAATTTTTGGAAATGTCAGGGGTGAGCGTTAGGGGAACGGGTGCATGGCGAAGGTGGAAACGGTTAAAAAAAGAATCATTGAATGTACTTTGGTTGTCAAGCAGGGAGTCATCTATCTCATAATTGGCTTTCATTTTCTGGCCTCCTGGTTTTTTGTACGACATTGTCGTTTATGAAATGATAATGCAGAACATTGAACCAAGAAAACCAAAAAGTCAATACAAAATCGCTTTTTATCGCCTGGGTGTAGGTGTCCATTGGAAAAATAACGGAGGGTGTATCAAATGGGGGCGACTGGAGGAGGGAAAATAAAATGCGCCGAACTCTAGCTTATAAAATTTGCGGTCCTAGGAAAAAACGCCCCTGTAACCGAGACTCCTGGATAGTTCCAGGGATGTGTAGTGCACCGCGTCTATTATTTTTTCCCGCTGTTTGTGGATGCGATCGGCATCCCCGGTGATGGTAAAGGCGGCAATGACCTGGTTGGTGTGGTTATAAATGGGGGCGCCAATGCCTGCCATACCTGTCACGGATTCCTGAGTCTCAAAACTGATGCCCTCTTTTCTTACCCTTTTGAGTTCCTCCAAAAAAGCCGGCAATGTATGGATGGTGTTGGGGGTCAACCGTTCAAAATGGTAGGAAGAGAGGATGGACATCTGCTTGGTTTCCCCAAGATAGGCAAAGAGAATTTTACCGATACAGGTGGTATGAAGGGGGATGATGGACCCGGCCTGGGGATAGCTCATAAATTGATTGTCCGGATCAACCCGCAGCAGTACAACCACTTTATCATCCACAAGCATGCCCACATTTACCGGTTCCCGGAACTGGAAGCTGAGCCGTTCCATCCATACCCGTCCCATGGTGACCAGATCCATATTGGCAGCATATTGCATGCCCAGTTGGAACACTTTCGGACCGAGCCGGTATTTCAGAGATTGGGGGTCTTTTTCAAGAAAACTAAGGGCCTCAAGGGTCTGGACAATGCCCTGGATGGTTGTTTTGGCCAGTCCCAACTGTTTTGAGATCTGGGTAATACCCAGGGCCTGGTTTTCATGGATAAAGAGATCAAGGATATCAGCAGCCCTTTGGATGGACTGAATCAGGCGTCGCGGTTTGGTCATGGATTTGCTTTGGTACCCCATACTGGATTATCAATGTGTTGACGGCTATATAGCATATAAGACTATATATGGGTTTGCAATCCTTTTGTACGGAGAAAAAAACCAGGTCCCTCTGATTATTTTGCCAAAATAACACAAAACTCAAAGATAGGAACCTAAAAACCCGATTGCCGACAGGATGACGGCAACCGGGCTTGAAGGGAAAAGGTAATTTTATAGGCCGAACTTAGCCAGTATTCTGGCATAAGTACCATTGGATTTGATCTCTGCAAGTCCCTTGTCAAAGGCCCCAATACACTCCTTGTGCCGCGGGTTGGCAAGGCCTGACGCAATATGCAGATCGCTGGTGGATAACGCATTTTCCGTGAATCGTATTTTGCTCAGCAAGTCAGAGGCTTCATTTGCGATTGTTACCCGACCGACAATTTCATCTTCAATGGCAAGATCAATCCGCGGATTGGCATTGGTGAGTTTTTTTATATTGGTGATAAAATCGTTGGCGACTTCCCTTTTGAAATGGGTGGCATTCAGAAAATCATCCCCATAACCATATCCCCTTACCGTGCCGATTTTCTTACCGGCAAGACTCTCAAGTCCATTGTATTCAAAGGGATCGTCCACCCGCTTAATAAATTTTATTTGGTTTACGGCATAGGGGGCACTGAAGAGAAAGTCTTCCTTTCTTTCTTCAGTCATCCAGACCGGGGGCAGGATATCGTATTTCCCCTTTTTAACCCCGTCTTGAGCCCTGGCCCAGGGGAGATATTCCATTTTCACCGTATATCCCTGGGTGGCATAGGCCGCTCTTATGATTTCAAGGGAAAGGCCTTCTTCAGGTGCGCCCGGATCAACAAAGGGGGGCCAGGGATCAGCAGCTGCGGTTATAACCTTGTCAGCAGCACCGCAATAAACCGCTGATATGAGAAACAAAGCTGTTATAAGAATGAGTTTTTTCATAAATCCCCTCCGTTTTTTAAAATTAAATATTAGATGCAAATGGAACTTAACCATGGAGAATAACCTTTGGGGGATATCCTGAGCGGATTTACCCGGCATGTTTACAGGCCGAACTTACCCAGTATTCTGGCATAAGTACCATTGGATTTGATCTCTGCAAGTCCCTTGTCAAAGGCCGCAATAAACTCCTTGTGCCGCGGGTTGGCAAGGCCTGACGCAATATGCAGATCGCTGGTGGATAACGCATTTTCCGTGAATCGTATTTTGCTCAGCAAGTCAGAGGCTTCATTTGCGATTGTTACCCGACCGACAATTTCATCTTCAATGGCAAGATCAATCCGCGGATTGGCATTGGTGAGTTTTTTTATATTGGTGATAAAATCGTTGGCGACTTCCCTTTTGAAATGGGTGGCATTCAGAAAATCATCCCCATAACCATATCCCCTTACCGTGCCGATTTTCTTACCGGCAAGACTCTCAAGTCCATTGTATTCAAAGGGATCGTCCACCCGCTTAATAAATTTTATTTGGTTGACGGTATAGGGGACGCTGAAGAGGAAGTCTGCCTTTCTTTTATCAGTCATCCAGACCCCGGCCAGGATATCGTATTTCCCCTTTTTCACCCCGTCTTTAGCCCTGGCCCAGGGTAGATATTCCATTTTCACCGTATATCCCTGGGTGGCATAGGCCGCTCTTATGATTTCAAGGGAAAGGCCTTCTTCCGGCGCGCTCGGATCAGTAAAGGGGGGCCAGGGATCACCAGCTGCGGTTATAACCTTGTCAGCAGCACCGCAATAAACAGCTGAGATGAAAAACAAAGCCGTTATAAGAATGAGTCTTTTCATAAATTCCCTCCGCTTTTTAAAATTAAATATTAGATGCAAATGGAACTTAACCATGGAGAATAACCTTTGGGGGATATCCGTGTTTAGTAAGTTCCTTTTCAGCCACTTTATTTCAACGTTATTAAAACGTAAAATACCTGTGTGCAGCAAATAAACGGTACGAATTGTATGGTCTCTACCTTCGGGTATTGTTTTACTATAGTACAACCTCTACCACAATGTCATAGGCAAATGCAACCCTGGCCGAAAAGACCATTATTACGATTTTTCCGGCCGCTATAATATTGTTTTTAATCACCCAAAAGGGTGTTTGGGAGTGTAGGAATGCTTACGGACAATTGGAGTACGGTGATTACTTCTGTCCGGCCACCGATATACACAGGCTTTCATAGGATTTTGCACAGCAGTCCCAGCTGTTTTCAAGGGCGGTTATCCTTCCGGCAGCCCCGATCCGGCGGCGCAGTTCCCCATCCCTGAGCTCGGATAAGGTTCTGGATATATCCTGGGTGCCGGCACAGACAAATCCATTCTGTCCATGATCGATCAAGGCTGCGGCACCGGCATTTTCTCCGGCGATGACCGGCAGTCCACAGGCCATCCCTTCCAGGACGGTCATGCCAAAGGCCTCGGCAACGGACGGAAGGACAACCACATCGGCAGCCGCATACCAGGGCAGGACATCCTTTTGAAGCCCCAGAAACGTCACCCGGTCCGAGTTGCCGGAGGTTTCGGCGAGCCGCTTATAATGCGCCAGGTGCTCTCCCCTGCCGGCGATGAGAAGACGCATCCCCTCCCCAATGGCCGGGATCGTGAGATCGAGTCCTTTTCTCCTGAACTCAGACCCGACAAACAGCACCACAAGCTCATCAGGACGCAACCCCTCTTTTTGGCGCACCGTCTCCCTCTTTTCTGCCACGAATGTGGGAGAGAACATGTCAGGATCAATACCGGGAGAGACCACATGCATGGCCCCGGCCCCCGGGTAATGCTTTTCAATGTCGGCCCGGATCACATGGGACACGGGAACAAGCTGTTGTCTTCCCATCTGCCGGCGTTCAAGCATGAGATAGACCCAGGCCCGGGGGCTTAGCCACACCTGGTCCACCTTTCGGATGGGGGCGTAGCGCTCAAGACCGGTTTTATAGGAAAAGGTGTGGACCACGGATATATCCTGGCCCCAGGTCCGGTCATGGGAGATCACAGCATCGTAAAGACCGGGGTCAAGCAGGGCAGCGACCTCCCTGCCAAATGACCAGAGGTTCATGAAGCTTGAGAATTTGTATCGACAGGGCACCTTGATATGGCGGATACCGTCAACCACAAGGCGCTTGTCTGCGGCCCAGGCATAAAGATCAATGGCGTGGCCCATGGCCGCAAGGCGCTGGGTCACTTCAACAGCATACTTTTCCGCCCCGCCGTATCCATGGAAATTTTTCACAAGCACGGCAATCTTGAGCGGCTCTACCTGGGCATGTTCCATTATTTATCCCAGCCCTCGGGAAGTTCAGCCAAAGGATTGGGGCAATTTTTCTGTTCGTATAGCTTGGCATATTTATAAAAGGTGCCTTCGAAATTTCCCAGGGCGATGACAAAGCCGGGCCATCCGTCCAACACGCCCCGTCTCAGGATAAAATGCTGGATAAACGCCCAGATACCATGGGTGACCGCCTTGGTCATGCTGGGTTCCACCCCTGCCTGGTCGAGTTTTTCAGCCCCCAGGGTGGAATAACGGTTGGCCTTTGCCAGGATCTCCCCAAGATTCTTGTAGGGGATCTGGATGATGTCGCTGGTAAAATAACCCACCGGTTTTGAACTGTTCACCTCAAACCGTTCGTGGACAGGATCGTCCAGAAATGTAAGCGTTCCCTTTTTAAATAGCTGGGGCTGCCGGTAATCCGGATAGAACCCTGAATGCTTGATCCATCGCCCCAGGAAAAAATTCTTCCGGGGAACATAATAGGCGTCCATGGGATCTTCCAAGGCAACGGTGCGTTTAATCTCCTCCTCAGCTTCAGGGGTGCACCTTTCATCGGAATCAAGGCTGAAGATCCAGTCATGGGTGCAGGCGGCCATGGCATCGTTCCTCAACATCCCAAACCCTTTAAAAGGTATCTGAACCACCCGGGCACCCAGGGACTGGGCAATCTCGGCGGTTCTGTCCGTGCTTGCGGAATCGGCCACGACGATCTCGTCGGCCCATTGAACGCTCTTTACTGCAGCCCCAATTTTATCTTCCTCATTGTAAGCAATTATATATACTGAAATTTTTTCCATGTTTTATAATCGTCCTTCTTTTCCGTTATCGTTAAACCGGGGTAACCCCATGCGCCACAGAATAGTAATCATAGCCAACAAGAGATAAAAAAGAGTATCAACGAAATGGACGAACACCGGCTCAAACAGGGCTTTGGTGACAAACACGACCATGCAGGCAAGGCAAGCCAGTCCCATCTCTTTGATAAAAAAATCTTTTCCTTTTATAACAAGATTGATTGATATGGTAAAGACGGTACCCAGAATGCCCGTAAACAGCAGCAGCCCTGTGATTCCGGTCCTGACAAGCAGACTCAACACAAAACTGTGGGGCCATCTTGGCCAGTCGGTATTCTGGGCAAAGCGCTCGTCAACGTATTCAGCCGGAACCCTTGACTTATACGCCTGAAACTTGTCCGACATTTCGGTTTGCATATAGTGAAACACATTAATATCAAACCCCGTACCCCAGACGGGATAGTCCTTTGCCACCTCTATTGAAAACGCAGTAATATTTGTTCTGGCAATAAGCTGAAAAAGCGCTTCACCGGTTCTTTTCGGCAAGGGCACAAAAGCAACGGTTGTGATCAATGCACATGCGGTAAAGATCATAACCCTTTTGTAGGTGGCAAACAAGACCAGGAAAGAGACAATCAAAGCCAGGAGTGTCCCCCGGGACTGGGAAAGGACCGACACGGCCAGGAGAACGATTATGGCGGCAATCAATACTATTTTTTTCCATGCCCTGTCTTCAAATTTCATCATGGCCATGGAAAAGACAATGGCCATGACCGAGGCAAAACCCGCTATATTGGTCGTAAATTCAGGGAAGGAAGTCCCGAGCCGGACGGAAAGTGAATACCCTTGAATCAGATAAAAATTCACCATGGCCCATAGGGAAAACAGGGTGGTGGAAAGTATCAAAGTCCATAGGATACAATGGATTTTTTGTCGGGAATCCATGACATTGATGATTACAAAATAAAACAGCACATATCGAACAAAATGGGAAAAGAAATCCCGACAGCTGTCCCAGGTATTGATGGCAAAGAAAAGACCGATGAAAGACCAGGCAAAAAAAAGCGCCAAGGGGATCAACAAAGGGGTTTCATAGGAAAACGGAATGGATTTCTTATAGAGAGCCCTGGCGACAGCGATGACCGTAAAGGCTGAAACCATGTTTATGATGGCTGTTGTATGGGGAAACTGATTCAAAGCTACAAGAGAGACCAACAACAAGGGGATACCGTTTTCCGCTAATTTCATCTTGACTCTTTCAAATATTCTTGCAACCCGATAGATTGATACGGATCTATCCGGTTCCTAATTTTTATCAAATCCTGTAAAACCCAACTTCCGTTTTACTCTTCTAACAAACCGCATTAACCGTTTAAGGTCATTTTTTTTGGATTCACTGATGTTGGTCCAGTTGGATTGCATCACCAGGCCATAATAGTCTTTTGCAAGCCCCTGCTCAGACTCTCCCAACATTTGGGACTCATAAAACATCTCAGGATAGTGGTATACCTTAAAAAGGGGCTCAATGGGAAGAATTGGAATGATGTTTGAAGCATGCAGATACTCCCCATAAAGATGCATTTCGCAGGGGTACTTGTACAGCACCTCATAAATGCTTTTGCCGGAAGGCTTTAAATAATCTTCATAAAGGCTTGTCAACACCCTTGACGACCAGATAAGGGGAGGATAGCCAAAATTATAAAGCGCTCCTGAACGTTGGAACAGCCCCTGGAGGTGGCTGGCCATTTTTTCAAAATCCCTGATAACCTTTTGATCGAATTTTTCCGAATAGCTGCGCAGCTCAATGGCGTTGTGCTGAACCGTATAGGGAACAGCATCTTTGGATAAAAAAACGTCCCTGGTAAAGGGTTTGATAAAATAATGGTCAGAGTCTATCCACACATAATTGGCACACAGCCCGAGCCGCCAGAACTCCAGCTTTATCAATTGCTGGTTTAAAGACGTGGGGAACAGGTTCGGCGGCGGCCCAAATGCCCTGGCAGTTTTTTCAAGCACCCCTTCGTCTGTTATGAACCGGCAGGGGAGATCCTCAAAAAACGCCTTAAAATCGTTCAGATCCTTTGAAGGAACGCACAGGTAGAGGGGGATGTCATCCCTGTTATACCGCTGGACACTCTCTGCCATGCGCTTGGCCCGATACATGTCTTTGTCATATGATTTGCACAATATAACGATATCTTGCATAGTTTACCGCCATTCACTTATTTTTAGAGATTCCATACAAACCTTTATATGACCACTGGATCGTTTCAACATTTATTTTATGCCATTTACAATTTGAACGATTTTATCTGCGGAATCAGAGACCCTGTAACTTGAGATGGACGGTTTACAGGGCAATCCCCTTTTCAGCCATTCAGCAATATATTCCCCCAGTGCGGCTTTTAATTGAAAACCATCTCCAGGAGAAACAACGGGGTGTTTTTCCGTTTTCAACATCCCGGACAACTCAGAATCAGATCGGGTGATCCCCAATATGGGACGGTCCGTCAACAGATATTCATACAGCTTTGACGGGATATACTCCTGGCACATATCTCCCTGACCATGGATCAATAACAGCAGATCAGATCGATACATTTCCTCTACCACCCGCTGTCTGCCGGACTTGCCGGAAACAGGATCAAACTCAAGGCGGCCATGTGTATTGATTGCCCCGTCCAATGGATAAGCGGCAAGTGTTTTTTGGGAAACCGGATCCAGGTCGGCGCCATAGATATCCAGGCAGACACGATCCTTATAGCCAGGCTGCTCCTGAAATAGTTCATGCAGGGCAATGATAACCGCTTCCAGGTTCCTGGCGTGGTCAAGTGATCCAAAATGGGCAATATGAAATGTATCTCTTTTTTGATATTCACCCTCCACGGCTTCGGGCGGATTGGCACCGGGTCGTATCAACCGGATTTTATCCCTGCAGTCATGGCGCTTGCAAACTTCCGAGATGGCATTTTCTGTAAAATAGATGATGGCGTCGGCATGGGCGCAAATCTTTTTTTCGATCCATTTTTTGAAAAAATAGTTTTGCCACCGGTTCTTTTCCCCGGACAGAATGAGGGGATCATGCACCTCGGCAATCCACGGCACGTTAGAGAACCGATGCAGCAGATACGCGGCCAGATGGGTACTCGGAGGCCCGGCAGTCGAATAGATCACCTCGGGGCAAAATCGGTTTAACAGCCACAGTCCCTTTGGTGTGGCAGACAGAAACCATGACCACTGACTGTCCAAATGGATAAGCAGCTTTTCAGCCCCATATAAAGGAAGGCACAGAATCGTTAGAATGGCCTTTAATAGGATTCGTGCCGCTTTATTCCGGGTGGCATTGTTGATGATGTGCCTCATTTCGAATCGAATGCCTGAAGGCGCAGGAGAGATGACCCTGAAATGGGGAACCCCTTGATCTTTAACCCCCGTGGGTGCACTGAGTACGACGGGGGTTATCCCTTTTTCCATAAAAAATGGAATCCGGTCGGTTATTGTCTGGCTGGCGGCCCTTCCATCCATGTTAAAGCAATGGGCGAGAATCAACCACTTTCTTTTAGAGTCCATCGTTGTCTTTACCTTTACAAGGAGTTCGCTTCAATCCGTTTGCACAACAATATTCACCGGACAAAACCGTTTCATTTAAGATGGCGTCGTTTGTCGTAAAATTGGTTCTGTCGTTTTCCGGGTGCCATAGATGGAAGCAGATGGCCATGAACGGATGTTCCCGGCGCTTTAAACCATAGTTATAGAGCCGTGCAGCCAACTCGGAGTCCTCCCTGCCCCACCCGGTGAAATCCTGGTTAAACCCGTTAACGCTAAAGAGATCCTCCCTATAGAAACCCATGTTGCAGCTGCGTATCCCCGACATCCGGGTGGTCGTCAACGCCGGAAAAAAGGGCATCCGAACCAGGTGGTGGGCATTGGAGATATTTCCTTTAAGGGCGTCCACAACAAGTCCCATGGTTCTTTGGGTGTGGTGAAAGGTGAAGGATCTTGCGCGTTCCTGTTCCACAAGCACCCGCTTTCCCTGGAAAAAAGTCCCGGGTTTGGCCAGCAGCAGATGGTCTTCAACAAAGTGCTTCCCTGGAATGCAATCCCCGTCCAGGGAGATAATATAGTCACCCGATGATTTCAGGATGGCCCGGTTCCGGATCTCAGCAGCCCGGAATCCCTTGTCTTCATGCCATACATGGAACACAGGACATTGGGTTGACGACGCAGCCACCTGGCTGATAAGGGTTGCTGTCTCTTCACACGAACCGTCATCGGCCACGATAATCTCATGGGGAAGCCGGGTCTGGTTCAAAAGGCCGTCCAGGACCCGTTTTAAATCATGGGGCCGGTTATAGGTCGTAACAATGACGGATACGTTCATTTTGCCGGTCCCATCTGTCTTTGAACCGCAGACATCACCTTGTCCACGGAGATGCGCTTCATGCAGTCATGGCCCGGACACACTCTTTTAAAGCAGGGCGCGCAGCCTATATTGGACCTCACCACGCCATGGTCGCTACCATAGGGCCCGGTGCGCCAGGGTGCGGTGGACCCGAAGATGGCCACCACCCGTGTTCCCGCTGCCGCACCAAGGTGCATGGGGCCGGTATCGGTGGTGACAAGAAGAGTGGTCCGCTGGTAAAGGGCGGCAAGGGTTTTAAGGGTGGTCCGGCCGGCCAGATTAACACAGGGCCGGGTGGTCATGGCCATGATGGTGTCGATCACCGCCCTGTCCCCAGGTCCCCCGGTAAAGACAATATGGGCGCCGTAGGATTCCTGGAGCCGGTCGCTCAACCGGGCAAATTTGCCATTGTCCCACAACTTGGTCTCCCAGGTGGCCTGGGGATTGATGCAGATCAAGGGCGTTTCGGAATCCACACCGTTCTCCTTGAGCAAGGTCTCAATGGACGCCCGGTCTCCCGGGCTGACCGGCAGTTTGTAATCGACCTTGTCCCCTGGAATGCCAAGGGCCTCCACCACCATGAGTCCCCGTTTCAGGGCATGGATCTCCATGCTGACCGGAGGGATTTTTTTATTATAGAAAAGATGACTGCTTTCAGCATGGTGCATGCCCTTGTCAAACCCGGCCTTTTGCTTTCCCCGGGCCAGCATCACCATGACACCGCTCTTCAGAAGGCCCTGGAAATCGATGATCAGATCATATTCCGTGTCCCGGAGTTCCCGTACAAAGGATAAAATTTTCCGGGCAGCCCCTGGAAATGAAGACGAGAAGAGCGCCTTTACCCAGCGCTTGCGTTTTGAGACGATGACCCGGTCAAGGGCGGTATGCCCGATCACAAGATCCGCTGCCGCCTCTTCCACAAGCCAGGTGATATGGGCCTTGGGAAAATGATTTCGAATGGCGTTAAGGGCCGGCAGGGTGTGGATCACATCCCCGATGGCGCTCATCTTGACGATCAGGATGTTCATCCGTTCCCCCCCCTTTCAAGGTTAAGGGCTTCCCCAAACACCATATCAACGGAAATGTTATCCATGCACTGGTGATGATCATAGCGGCACTCCGGCTTCATGCAGGGACTGCAGGGAACCGGCACACGGACGATACGGCTGTTTTCATTGGACGGGGGGGTGGCAATGTGGTTGGTGGAACCGATGACGGCCACCTGGTTGATGCCAAGTGCGGCTGCCGCGTGCATCAGTCCGGAATCGTTGGTGATGAACAGGGAACACCGCTGGATCAGGGCAAAGGCTCCGGCAAGGCTTGTTTTTCCGGCAAGGTTGACACAGGCATTCCCGGACATCCGGGTGATTTCCTCTCCCAGGGCATCGTCCCCGGGGCCGCCAAAGATGAGGACCTTACCCCCGAAGTGGTCGGCAAGCCTTTTCGAAAGTTCGGCAAACCGCTCGGGAAACCAACGTTTGGCCGTTCCCCCGGTGGCGCCTGGATTGATGGCGACAACGGGCCTTGAAAGATCGATGCCATGATCCTCAAGCAGTTTTTCAGCCTTGTTTCGCTCCTTGTCGCCGACAAAAAGGTCCAGGGTTCCGCCGTCATCCACAAGCCCCCCGCCCTTGAGTATCCCCCGGTAGTAATCGATGAGATGGACCTGTTTCAAGACAGGATCAAGGGGTATGCAGCGATTGAGCAGCAGCGACCGGGCATCGGTGTCGTAGCCGAGGCGTTCCGGGATGCCAGCAAGAAAGGTGATCAAGGCGGCCTCAAAGGCGTTCTGCATCAGCACGGCAAGGTCGAACCGTAACCCCTTGAGATCCCGTGCAAGCCGTACCGTACCCCATCCCTTTTTATGACGGCCCCCCTCTTCGTAGATGAGGATATCATCCACAAAGGGATTGTTGTAAAACACCGGTGCCACCCAGGGTTTGACCAGGAGTGTCAGATGGGCATTGGGGTAATTTTTCTTGACGGCCCGTATCACCGGGGTGGTCATGATGGCATCCCCCACCCAGTTTGCCCCACGGATAAGAATCCGGGCGTGATCCGTTTTTTTTAACGCAACTTTATTCATTTTTTATTTACACTTCCCTTGGCCATGGGCAGGACGCCAACGTTTTCCAGCGGTTGTGGACCCAGAACCACTGGTCCGGGCAACGCCGTATCATGGACTCGATGGCCGAGGTGTAGTTCTGTGTGTTGATTTCAAGATCCGTTGTGTTATCTCCGGTCAAGACCAGGGGAACCTCGGGCAGGAATTCAATCACATACCGCCCGCCCTGTCGCAGGATAAAAGTAGGCACAACCGGTGCCCCTGTCCGCATGACCAAAGACGCCACCCCCCGATTTGTGCAGGCCGGCCGCCCAAAAAAATCCACGTAACAGCCCTGGTACCAATCCACGTTCTGGTCAAGGAGGGTGCCGACGACCTCACCCCGGGCAAGGCGCGCATCAATCTTACGGCTGGCCCCCTTCAAGGGAATCAGCGTTGTACCGTAACGCTCACGGATTTCGAGCAAAAACCGCTCCAAGGGCAAAAAATCAAGTTTCCGGTATAGAATTGAATTTTTTAAACCGGTCATGGCAATCGCTTGGCAGAGTAGCTCCCAATTTCCCATGTGGCAGGTCAGGGCCAGCACGCCCTTGTCCTTTTTAAGCGCCATTTCCAGGTGCTCATAGCCTTTAAAAGAAAAATAACTGGAAAAATCACGCGGCTTCAGGTTATAGGCCCAGGCGATTTCAAAGAGTATCCCTGCTATATTTTTAAATATCCGCCGGGTCATATTTCTGGCATCCTGATCGGTCATGGCGCTACCGAAAGAATGGGTGACATTCTCCTGGACAATGGTTCGATGGCGTTTGTCTGCCTTGCACCATAAAAGTCCCAGGAAATCGGAAAACGCCCTTGTCACAGGCCGTGGAATCATGCCAAGCAATTGAATAAAAAGCTTGATCAGCCGGTATATGGTATCATCTTTCATTCTAAACCCTTTCTGATATGCTCTTTGAAACCCATGTTATCGCCTAACAACTCAATCTCTATTCCGATGACCGCAAGATCCAGGCGCCAGGCAAGATCTTTGTCAAGCCGGGCATAATCCTTTTCCGTTGTGATCAAGACCTCCACCCCCTTTTCAAGGGCAATCCCATGGATTCTTGTGATGTCCTCACTCTTATACAGGTGATGGTCCCTGAATTCAAGGTGCGCTTTGACGGACACCCCTATATTCTCGACACTGGTTTTAAACCCGGGATTATCGGAAATACCCGAAAAAAGAAGGGCTGTTTTCCCGGAAAGGCGTTCAAGGGTTTCCCCACGGTTTTCTGAATCCCGGCCCGCCCCTTTATAGCAGGATAGATACGACGTATGGCAGGTCCTAAAAACCGGCTTACCGGCGATCAGGGGCAAAATGGATTCACCCATATCCCCGGTTGACTCCTGGGAATGTTTATCGCACCGGGTGAAAACGATAAGGTCACCCCTCTCTTGGATAACCCTGGGAGACTCCCTTAATCTGCCTGCCGGAAGAAGCCGCCCATTGCCAAGGGGGTGTTTTGCGTCAACCAGCACCACATTTAGATCCCGCTGGAGCTTCAGGTGCTGAAACCCGTCATCCAGGATAATCACATCCGGATCAAAGGCGTTGATGGCGGCAAGGCCCGCCTGATAACGATCTTTTCCCACAACAACCGGAAAAGAGCACCTGCCGGCCATCATAAAGGGCTCATCCCCGGCATCATCAGGCCCCAGCAGCACCTGGTCACCGGTACCCACAATGCCGCCCTTGGATTCTAATTTTCCACGATAGCCCCGGCTCACCACCACGGGCTTAAACCCCATCGCCTTGACAAGCTCGGCCAGATAAATGGCCATGGGGGTCTTGCCGCTGCCGCCGGCAACGATATTACCGATGGAGATGACATAACAGGGAAGCCGCTTTGATCCAAGGATCCGCTTTTTAAAGAGCCGGCCACGAATGCCGACCACCAGACCGTAGAGTCGGGACAGCACCACCAGGAACTGCTCAAAGGAAAAGGGGGTTACCGGGTAATTCCTGGCAGAGAGCGCCGTGATTCTCTGCTCGAGTCTATTAAGAAAGGATTCAGCCACGGTCCCGGCCCCCGATCAGGGAGACGGTTCGTTCCACCGCCCCCTGGTTTTCATAAAACACCCCGGCGGCCAGTTTCCCTGTCTTTTCTGCCAGGATGGGGTCGTCCAGGAGCTGTTGGGTTTTTCCCACCAGTTCCGCCAGGTCGGCAACCATGAAGGCACCGTCACTCTCTGTCATCAGGCGTGCCACAAGGGCAAAATCCGCCATGTGGGAACCAAATAGCACCGGCTTTGCAAAGGCCGCCGCCTCAAGGGGGTTGTGACCGCCGAAATCCACCAGGGAACCGCCGATAAACGCAATATCGCACACGGCGTAAAGCCAGGCCAGTACGCCCATGGTATCCACCACAACAACATCGGTCACCCGGGTGCCATCCAGGGTGTCAAGTTCTGAGAATAACCGGGACTCAACCCCTTTGGCTGAAAAAAGCCCACGGACCTGTTCCGCCCTTTTGGGGTCCCTTGGCACCACCACCATGGCAAAATTCGGATACCGCGGTTTCAACCGTGAAAAAAGATCCACCAGTAGATCCTCTTCCCCGGCATGGGTGCTGCCGGCCAAAAAGATCCGGTGGCCCCCCCCATGCCCAAGGCGCTCCCTGAACGCTGAAATCCGCTCCGGAGTCACCTGGGGCGGTTCCTGGTCAAATTTTATGTTGCCGCACCTCATGATCCGTTCCTTATCCACGCCAAGGGCTTCAAACCGACGGGCATCAAGGTCGGTCTGGACCAGAATCCGGGAGAACAATGAAAACAGGGGGCCAAGGAAGAGTCTAAGGCGGTGATACCCCTTGAACGACCGTTGGGAAAGCCTGGCATTGACGAGGAAAACCGGAATTTTTCGATACTTCATCTGCCAAAGAAAGTTGGGCCAAAGATCGGTCTCAACGATCACGACCATGTCGGGAGCGATCCGTGAGCATACCCGGTTGACCGACCCAAAAAAATCAAAGGGGAAATAGGCCAGCTGATCCACCAGGGGCGCGTCACCGTCCAGGAAGAGCGCCCTTGCGGTGTTATATCCTGTTTGGGTTGAGGCCGTGAAGACGATCTCCCTGTCCTGGCGGTTAAGCGCCTTGACAAGGGGCGTGGCAGATCTCACCTCCCCCACGGAGAGGGCATGTATCCAGATCCGTTTTGGGGCGGTTCTTTGTTTTTTTATGCCGGTAAAGATGCCCAGTCGCGGAAGCAGGGTCGCCCGTCTTTTTTCGGAGAACAGCGCCATTAGAGGTAGGAATGGCGCCACCACGGCAAGGACCATGGTGACAATCACGTTGTATGGAAGTATCATTAAATTCATTGAATTTACTCTGTATTGATCAGATAAATGAGGGAAAAACAGATAAAAAAGAGATTGGCTGCCCAGGCACTGACAAGGGGGGGAAGCATTTTTCCGTATCCAAGGGAGGTGCAGAAACCGTAAATGATCCAGTAGAGAAACGAGACGCAGATGCCGATGCCGATGCCCAGGGGCATCCGCTCCTTTATCGCAGACCGCATCCCGGTGGCAGCGCCGGTGATGGCCATGATCAGACAAATAAAGGGAAAAGCGGTCTTGCCGTACAGATCCACCCGGTAGGTGGTGGCATCATACCCTTCGCCTTCAACCTTTTTCACATAGGCCGCAAGATCGGTAAAGCTCATTTCATCAGATTTTTTTGCAACCGCCTTCAGGTCCTCGGGCAGGAGATCAAGGGCAAAGGCCTTGGAATCATGGAAGTTGACAATGGATTCTCCGGACGCCTTGTCAAATATCTGCTCCAACAGATTGGAGAAGACCCACTCACCATTTTCATAGGTCCCTTTTTCAGCATCCACCCTGGTTTTCATTTTGAAATCGTCATCAAAAAAGGTCAAGGTGATTCCCTTGAGGGCCTTGTCCGAAGGATCAAAGTATTTGAAATGGGCGATGGTCCTGCCTGATTTAATCCAGATATCCTCCCGTGCCATATAGAGGCGCTGGTCGTTCCTGATGACGGAATACTTCAGGTAATTGGCCCGGGCCATGGTCACGGGGACCAGGGTCTCCCCCAAAAAAAACATCATGACGGCAAGGACAACCCCAACGGCGGCAGCGGGTTTTACCAGGTAATAGACACTGACACCGCTCCCCTTCAGGGCTAAAAGCTCATTGTTTTTGTTCATGAGCCCGAACACCACGATCACGGCAAGGACAATGGCTGCCGGGGTGAGCTGCACAAACATGAACGGCAATTTTAAGAGAACATAGCCCAGGGCGCCCATCAGGGTGATGGATGAGTTCAGGAACTCATCCATGTTGGACAGATAGTCAACGGCAACAAAAATACAAAGGATGGCCAGCTGAACCACAAGGAAAAACTTTACAAACTCCTTGAGCCAGTATCGATGAAGAATAGACATTATTTTTTACCGGTTTCCAACGGGCATCAGCCCTTTGATAAACAAAAGCAACCTGGAAATACTCCCGGGTATGGTGATCGGTCTCTCCTTTGCAATACGGACAAGAATATACACACCGATCCCCCCCATGATCACATCCGGGAGCCACATTCCCACCACAGGGGGATACCCCCCTGCCTCCCCGGCGGACCAGCCTGCGGCCAGGAGAAGATAGTATGAAATAAAGAAGAACAGGGCAAGGCCGAACCCTGAAGATCGACGGGTGGACGCGGACTGAAGCCCCAGGGAAAGCGCAAGTATCCCCAAGGAGATACAGGCAAAGGGGACGGAAAATTTTTCATGGAGGGCCATCTTGGCGGAATTCAAGGCAATCTTGTCGCCGGCACTTTTTTTTATCACGGCCAGAAGCTGGGTTAGGCCCATCTCATCGATGTCCTTGGGCCGGTTGTCCATATCCGCCACCTTATCACCAAAATCAAGGTTGATATCATAGGTTTTAAAATCAACGGAATTAATGGATTTGTTTTCCAGGCTCACCTGGTTCACGGTTCCCCTATAGAGACGAAGGACGTATGAACCGGTCTGGGGATCCTTGGCAAGAATGCCTTCCGGGGCAACCGAAACAGTCACCCGCCCCTTGGTTCTTGAGTCCTCGATAAAGACATCCTTGAGCTTCTTGGTCTGAATGTCCATGGAACTGACATAGATCATCACATCCTTGAAGCTTGTGTTGAATTTGCGTTCCCCCAGGGCAACGTTCAGGTTTGACCGGGCGATCTCAATGCCGGTTGTCTTGAACGCTAGCTTTCCCCAGGGCACCCCGACAAGGGTCACCCACAGGGTAAGAAGTGTCCCCAAAGCACAGAAGATCAAGACCGGCGGCAGCAGCCGGTAGATGGTCATACCGCCCCCCTTGAGAGCGATGATCTCGTTGTCCCCGGACATACGCATGAAGGTGAGCAACACCGAAATCATCACGGACATGGGAATGGTGAACTCCATGAACCGCGGAAGGGTATAGGAGATCAACAGCAGAACAGACATAATCCCGGTGTTGTAGTTCACCACCATGTTGGTGATTGCGGGAATTCTGGTCATCAGAAATATGGACGTAAGAAAGATGGAGCTGATGGCAAAGGGCGGTATCAGCTCCCTGAAAATGTATCGATTTATCGTTGTCATAATTTAGGGGGAAAATATAGGGATTCCACCAAAGAGTCAAACTTTTTCTGTAAATCCGCCCCTTTTAGAACCAAACCGTGCAAGCTTTTCCATATCCATGGCACCCAGGGAAAGCGTCACCCCCTCCCCCCTTTTTTGGGCACGCCTGAACCAGTTGCGAACCTCCTCCTTAAGGGTTTCCTCTCCAACCCCCATGTTCCCGTTGGCACCGGCCAGATTGTTGTCCATATCACCCGAGTTGATAAAGGTCCATACATCATTCAATTTTGAAACCACACCGGTATGCCCCCGGGTCCGGCTGGAAAAACTCAGGACCTGCCCGTCCTTTAGAAAGGGCGTCATCTCGGCCATGACCTTGTCCGCTTCAAGATCGGCCTTGCCGATGCTGAAAATGCGCTTTTGATAGAGATTCTTTCCCGAGGCTGCAACCAGCCCCTCGCCGTTGAGATAATGGTTATAGGCAAACCCCTTGTTCACGGCCTTTTCCATGAGGTGCTCCCCCAGCCCTCCCTTGCCCTGGTATTGAACGCCCATATTCTTGAGACCGCCCACCACAAGCTCGTAACAATCCATCTGGGAATACGCCTTTCCAAGAAAAGATCGAACCGCAGTGGTGAGGGGGCTGCCGCCTTCGTAGGCACGGGCTTGGGAAGCGGACGCCACGGGTTTGGACGGGTCTGGTGTGGATGATTCTGGTTTGGACGTTTCCAGGGTATGGTTTTCCCCGCCATTGCCCTTCCAAACAAGCGCCAAGGTTGTCGGATCAAGAAAGATCTCCGTGCCGGGCGCTATCTTCTTGTACAACTTGCCGGCATTCGCAGGTTTAGCAAGGATCTTCCAGCAATCCTTTTTATACGGGGAGTTGTAGAGGAGTTCGGAAACCGTCGGCACCGCCAGGTTCACCGTTCCAAGGCAGAGGAGGCCTTTGTTCGAAACCGGCCTGTTTGCGGAACCCGTGGAGTCCATGGATTCGATACTGTCAGCCAGCATCGCCCGGAACCGATCCGACTGACATGAACCCCTGGAGAAAGCATTATTGGGGCTGTTTTTTGATTCAAAGGAATGTATTTTCATTGGGATCTCCTGCTCCACGATTCATGACATATTAATTGCTGCTCCGGCATGGATAGGAAAGACCGCCGCCGGCGACACCTGTATAGGAACATCTTTTTATATTGTTAGCAATTTTGATGCCAGGGTTGGAGACCCGGTAAATCCAGGGCCGTTTTCCGATCAAACCATGGGGAACGCCAAGGAGCCGACACAATGGTTCAAATCCATGACGTTAATTTTTGATGGACAGGGCCGGGGATCTGAACTATATCTCCCCAATGGACTGTATTATCATAGCGAGCGGAACGCTCAAGCGGCATGACTATTTTACCCGGCTGATACAGAGGGCTGATATGGTTGTCTGCGCCGATGGCGGCGCAAGACACCTGAGAAGGATGAACAGGGTTCCCCACGTCGCCATCGGGGATTTTGACTCCATTGACACCCAAAGCCGTCTGTTTCTTGAAAAGCACCATGTCCCCATCATCAAGCACCCCCAGGACAAGGATGCCACAGACACCGAACTTGCCGCTCAATGGGCCATGGACAACGGCGCCACCAAGCTCACCTTTCTAGGGGTAACCGGCACACGGCTGGACCACACCCTGGCAAACATCCTTCTCTTGAAATCCATTGGCAGGACGGGAACAAAGTGCAGGATCGTTGACGACAACAATGAGATATACCTTGTCACGGAAAGCATCGAGCTCCACGGAAACCCGGGAGATTTTCTATCCCTGATTCCCCTTACCGAAACCGTAAAGGGAGTCACCATCACGGGGGTGGATTTCCCACTTGACAACGCGGAAATCCCCATGGGATCATCCCTTGGAATCAGCAACCGGTTTTCAGGGACAAAAGCTAAAATTTCGATCAGAAACGGAATAGCGGCAGTTACAAAGTCGGTGGACTGAAACGGTCGATATCCGATTCATAGGTTTCATATAGGGAATCAAACAGAACCGGCACCCGCCTATGGAATTCGGCAAGGAGGGGGAGCATGATCTCCCGCATCTGGGGATGGGAAGCGCTGGAGCACCTTAATTTAAACATGTGCCGCCACTCCCTGATGTTTGCCGTGACAATGATGTCGGTCTTAAGGCTGTTGGGCAGCACACTCCTTGCTTCCTGGGCCTTTGCCCCCTGGTCAAGGAGGGTCAGGTAGGCTCGTTCACACATCTCCATGGCCTGTTCCCACTGTTTGTACTGCTCTGAATCCGGGTCCCAGAAAAAGGGGCGGATCACGGTGATCTCCTTACCGAACTTCTCCTTTGAGTAGTTGGCGTACCGGGTACTCTCCTGGCTGAAGGAGCAGAGCCTGTGCCGGACGATTTCATGGGTAACCCCACGGTCGCACACCAGCCTCACCGAAACGGACATATGCTCAATAACGCTCTCGTGGCCTGTTTTCAAGATGCGTCTCAAAAACGATTCCGCTGTTCCCTCACCGATCCTGTCTTCGGATTTATAGCAGGTTCGTGCCGCAAGCTCGAGATGTCGCAAAATCTCGTCGCTGTCGGCCATGTGAAGTATTTCAAAATAAGGGTCTATAACCTTCATAGGGCATTCCTTTAATAGTGTTTATCTGCATAGTCGACCCATCCCCCGGCCCTGACAATGGCAAGGTCAAAATCACTCACCTGGAAGGGAAACGTTTCCGCCCCTTTGTCGTCGGATACGGTAAAGAGCATGGAATCAAGGTCTGTGGTGATGACGGTTTCCTTACCCCCATACCGTTTAAAAAGATGATCAATGGTACCCGGGTCAAGCTCCACGGCCATCATGCCGCAGTTAAACATGTTCTGCCGAAAAATCCTGGCAAATCCCGATGCAATGACCATGTTGATGTTGTTCATCTCAAAGGCCCAGGGTGCGTGCTCCCGGGAAGAACCGCATCCGAAATTGGTCCGGGCAACGACAATCGTTCGGTCTTTTATATCCACCGTGGGATCAAAACCGCTAAGGCTGAGATCTTCGAGAAGATAGGGTTGCAACGCCTCCTTGGCGCTCTCGGTCAGGTACTTTGCCGGAATAATCTCATCGGTGTTGATATCGGACCTGTCAAGAAACAGCACCCTGCCATTGAACGTTTTCATGGTCTGTCCCCTTTGTCACAAAAGATTTCTGAATTCATGATCACCCCTGCAACGGCCGATGCGGCTGCTGTGGCGGGACTCATCAAATGCACCATCCCCCCCTTGCCCATGCGTCCGTTAAAATTACGGTTTGTTGTCGAGGCACACACCTCGCCGTTTGCGAGGACACCGGTGCTCATGCCGAGGCAGGCACCGCAGGTCGGATTGGTGACGCAGAACCCCGCATCCATAAAAATCTTTATAAGCCCTTCGTCCAGGGCCCTTGAAAAAATTTCCGGCGTGGCAGGAGAGACAATGGCCCGCACCTTGGGGCTGATGCACTTGTCCTCAAGCAGGGAGGCCGCAATTCTCAGATCTTCCAGTCTGCCGTTGGTGCAGGAACCGATATAGACCTGGTCTATCTTTGTCCCCTCCATTTCCGAAACCGGGCGAACCTGGTCCGGCTTATACCCGAAGGTCACCTGGGGAGTAAGCGCGGCCACATCCATCTCAAGGGTGTCGCTGTAAACGGCATCCCCGTCCGGGGCAAAGGCCTGGTAGGCCTCCAATGCCGCCTGTTTTGACGGAAAGTCATCCTTGATGAACTCCCACAGATAATCCACCGTCACCATGTCAGGCGCGCAGATGCCGCTGGTGGCGCCTGCCTCCACCGCCATATTGCACAGGGTCATCCGCTCCTCCATGGTCATCCGATCCACCACAGGTCCTGAAAATTCCATGACCCGGTCGGTTGCACCGTTGACCCCGATGATCTTGATGATGGAAAGGATCACATCCTTGGCATAGACCCCGGGTTCAAGTTTTCCGGAGATGGCAACCTTCATGGATTGGGGCGTCTTGAACCGGCACACACCCTTGAGGATGCCCACCTCAAGATCCGTGGTGCCGACACCGGCGGCAAAGGCGCCAAAGGCACCGTGGGTGCAGGTGTGGGAGTCACCCATGATGATGGTATATCCGGGTCTCACAAACCCCTTTTCAGGAAAGATGGCATGGCAGACCCCGTTCCGGCCAATATCAAAGAAATCCTTGATATTATGGCGCTGGGCCCAATCCCTGAGGGTCTTTCCCTGAAGGGCTGTCTTGGAATCCTTGGCAGGGGTCACATGGTCGATCACCGCCTTGATCTTTGACGGGTCAAAGACCCTGTCCTTGCCCCGTGCCATAAGATCGTTGATGGCGATGGGGGTGGTAATTTCATGGCAAAAAACGGCGTCCAGCCCGATAACGACAATACCCCCGGCCAGGGAGTCAACCGTGTGGGCCTTAAAAATTTTTTCAGCGATGGTCTGTCCCATCATTGACCTCCTTATTCTGTTTCCTGGCCCTCTGAAATCTCAACAGGGGGTTGCGGCGTATGTTCGATCAAAAATTCCTCGACTTTGTCCATGGTTGATGAGATCACCACATGGTTGACCGTAATCTCCTCCAGCATGTTGTCAAGGTATGGATTCAGCAGCACCTCAAGATCTTTCGTCACCAGCTTGACCGCATCAAGGGTCTTGACATCCTTATATATAAGGGAACTTAAGAACAGGTTCATGGCATCCCTGGCCCTTGGATGGAGGACAGGCGGTGCCTGGCCCGGTTTAAGCTTCTTCAGGTTCACATCCAGGTCAAGGCAGAGATACCTGTCCTTATCATGGGACCGATGCTTGTTCAGGTTCACCACCAAGGGGACCATCTTGATCACCCTGGAAAAATTCGGCAGCTCACCGGGCTTTGGCTTGACCTGGGCCCGGATCCAGTCCAGGACATTGCCGTCGGGATATTTAAGGCTCATGGCATCCTCATTCACCTCAACGATTTCACAGAACAGAGTTTTATTCTTCTCCCACACATCTTCCATATCGGACTCAACAACGGTCATGACAAGTTGTTGCCCCTCCACCTGCCAGGTTCCTGAAGCGCTCCCCCTTCTCTCGATAATCCGGGTGTGGGCCCCCTCCATCCTGACGTCGGAACTCCAGCCCCCCTGGGCCTTGAGGATCAGAACGGTATAAGCATTTTTATGTTGTCGGTTCCAGCTGCCCAGAAGCAGCTCGTCAACAGAAGGACCCTTATCTTTCCCGCATCCTTCAACCATGAGCAGCGAAGACAAGACAAGGACAGTACCCATCAGCAGCAGAAGTGTCTTTTTCATATGGACTCCAAGGAGTAGTGGTTTCATTCCAAATCATGAGGATTCCAGGCTATCATGAAGGGCTTGGGTTGGTCAAGACGGAGGAAAACAACGGCAAAAAAAAAGTGCTCCCTGGGGAGCACTTTTTTAGCGTTCTATACTGACAAAGGAGATATTATGAGCAGCAGGAGCCCTTTGTGCCGCAGCTTCCGCAGGCGGAATCTCCCATATCAATTTTTGAATCAAGCTTAAAACCCATTCCGGTGAAATCAATCTTGATCTCTTTTGCTTGCTCCATAAAGGTTTTGTCTACAACAAACTTAAAACCCTTAACTTCGTAAGTGTCGTCATTTTCTTTAGGCTCATCCAGAGCCATAGCAAGGGAAGGACCGCCTCAGCCACCGGAGTTTAGAAAGAGCCGAATGGGCATCGGGTCTTTCCCGTTAAAATATTCTTGAATCTGCGTTTTGGCAGCATCTGTCATTTCGATCATTATGAAATCTCCTTGGTCAGTTGTTTTAAGTACCAGACTTTCATGCTGGTTTTACCATTTTAATCACAGAGCTCTGGGTTGTCAAGAACCAGCAGTTGACTTGCCATCAATCTTTATGATAACAAATCTGATCTATTGACCAGAGCAACCACTACAACACCTAATGAAAAAGGATGACACTATGGAGCGAACATTATCGATAATCAAGCCGGATGGTGTAAAAAAGAATCTCATTGGCGAAGTGATCAAGCGATTTCAGGACCAGGGAATCACCGTTGCCGCCATAAAGATGATGCAACTGACCCAAAAGCAGGCCGAAGGATTTTATGCGGTCCATAAAGAGCGTCCCTTTTTCAACAGCCTGACAGACTTCATGACATCAGGCCCCATCGTGGTAATGGTTTTAGAGGGCGAGGACGTCATTGCCGGAAACCGCAAGCTCATGGGAGCCACCAATTTCAAAGAGGCTGAAGAGGGAACCATTCGACGGGATTTTGCCACAGACATTGAACAAAATGTTGTCCACGGTTCCGATGCCCCGGAAACAGCAGCCTTTGAGATCGGCTACTTTTTCAACAGCATGGAGATCGTAGGATAGCCATCCGAATAGATATTCGCACGCGAATGGATGCCTGTTATACTTATTTCAAATAAGGAATGGGCGCTATTCCCAGGCGAAACGCTATAAAGCCGGGATGGCCCGTTACTAAGGATCATCCCTGCAACAGCTTTTGACGGGCCCTCATATCTTCAACCTTGACAGCCACCTTTGTCAGCACCGTGAGGGCCTCATCAAAACAATAGTCCGCAACCGTTGTCCCAAGGGTTGACAGGAGCTGCCCCATCCCGTCCACCCCATCCCGGAAATCGAGCAGGCCACTCAATCGTTCCATACACGACTCCGCCTCCACCGGATCGGACTCCCGGAGACTATGTTCCATGGCAGTGATAACCCCTATCACCTCTTCAACACCCATTTCCCAAAAAGGTGTCTTGTCCTGGGGCGCCTGTTTTTTCTCCATTTTTCCATGGGAGTCCACCACCACATCAAAGGCGGTCTCAATCATGGGAAGCACCTTGGATATGGCATGGGAATCTTTCTCAAAGCAGGCGTTTTCCAACTTTTTTGCCCCAAGCCTGAGCGCTTCGGCAGCGACATTTCCCGCAGCGCCTTTTAACGAGTGGGCCTGGATACGGGCATTGGCAAAATCCCCTTCCCCGATCAGTTGCTGTATCTGCCTTGAAAAATCGTTATAAAACAGACAAAATTTACCCAGGATGGCCACATAGACATCCCAGGAACCGCCCACCCGCTGAAGTCCCTCATCAATGTCAAGACCCGGAAGGGAATAGGCCCTGCTTTTCTCAATTTCCACCGTGTTGTAGGAAATTGTCCCGTCTCCAGTTCCCTCCAGGAACACGTTTTTTCTCAGCACCGAAAAAAGCTCATTTCGATTAATGGGCTTGGGCACATAGTCGTTCATGCCCGAGGCAATACATTTTTCCCGATCCCCGTACATGGCATGGGCCGTCATGGCAATGATGGGAAGATGTTTCAACTCCAAGCTGTTCCTGATGGCGGATGCCGCCTCAAGCCCATCCATTTCCGGCATCTGCACATCCATGAGCACGGCATCCACCTCGGTGGTCATCAGGGTCTCAAGGGCCTCTAGGCCATTTTGAGCCGTATGGATTTTAATACCGACAGCCTTGAGGATCTCGGTGGCCACCATCTGATTGATGATGTTGTCTTCCACAAGCAGCACCCTCATGCCCTGGAACTCTTCGCTATTGACACTAGCGGATTTACTGGCCTTGAATTTTTCCTGGTGATACCCAAAGATCTCCATCACCGTATCAAAGAGTGTCGACTGCTTGACCGGCTTCATGAGATAGCTCTCTATCCCCAACTCCCGAACCGTCCTGATCTCGTCACTGGTTCCGTTGGAGCCGATAACAACCATGGGGAACCCGTTATTGACTTCCGTCCCAGCCTTGATCCGGGAGACCAGGTCCAGACCGTCCATGTCATAGAGTTTGAGATCGATAAAGGCGATGCCCACTTGATGGCCGTTCTCTCCGGCCAGCACCTCAATGGCCCGGGCACCCGAATCCACACCAACGGTCCTGAAGCCAAACCCTTCCAGCTGCCGCTTCATCACCATGGATGTTGAGGCATTGGATTCCACAACCAGGGCTGTTGTTCTCAAGAGATTGGGGGGAAGGACCTGCCTTGGCACGAGTCCGGCAGCGCTGTTTTTAAAGATTGCCGTAAACTTGAAAACACTCCCCTGCCCCTCCTGGCTTTCAACAAAGATCTTTCCGTCCATCATGCCCACGATCCTGTTGCAGATGGCAAGACCCAGCCCTGTGCCGCCGTACTTTCGAGTGGTTGAACCGTCTGCCTGGGCAAAGGTCGCCAGGAGCGGTGCGCCGTTGTTATGCAACAGTTCCGGGCTGATGCCGATGCCCGAGTCGTGGACCTCAAACAGCAGCTCAGCCCCCTGCCCCGTTGGTCCCAGGTTCGACACCGTGATCCGTACCTCACCCTTGTGGGTGAACTTCACGGCATTGCTGACCAGGTTAACCAAGACCTGCTTCAACCGAAACGGATCCCCCTTGAGCTCCCCGGGCACATCCATGGCGATGTCCAGGATAAACTCGATGTTCTTCAACCGTATCTTCTCAAGAAACATGTCCGACACCTCTTCAACCACATCGGAGAGAAGAAAGGGAATGGATTCAAAATCAAGCTTTCCCGCCTCGATCTTGGAAAAGTCGAGAATATCGTTGATCAGCTCCAGGAGTGAACGTGAAGAGGAGCGAATGATGTTCAAATGCTCACGCTGTTTGCGGGTCATCACGGTGTCAAGGAGCAGGTCGCTCATTCCGATAATTGCGTTCATGGGAGTCCTGATCTCATGGCTCATGTTTGCCAGGAACTCATTTTTCACCTTGACCGACTCATTGGAGAGCTCCATTGCCTTCTGAAGTTCCCGGGTCCGATCCTCCACCCGTTTTTCCAGCTCGTCATGGGCTTGCTGGAGCGCGTCCTCGGCGCGTTTTCGTTCGGTAACATCCCTTGCAAATCCACGAAAACCAATGGGAACACCGTCCTCAGCCCTCATGAGATATGCCGAAAGCTCAAGAATCCCCCGGGTACCGTCGAGCCTGCACATCTCATAATCGGCAATGTCGGCAGGTTGCCCTGAAATGAATATCTCGCTGAACGTTTTAAACAGCTGCTTGGCGCTTTTTTTCGTTGCAAATGAGAGGTTGTTTTTCCCCATGAGCTCTTCATAGGAAAAACCGGACATGGTGCACATGGCATCATTAAAAAAGGTGAGATTACCGGCCAGATCCACCTCAAAGTACCCCTCCTTGATTCCTTCGAGAATCTTTCTGTATTTCTCCTCGCTCTTCCTAAGGGCGGCGGCCGATGTCTGCCTGGCATCAATCTCTTTTGTCAACTGATGGTTGGCCACCGTCAGTTCTGCGGTTCTCCGCTGAACCAGGCTCTCCAGCGTGTCCCGGTAGCGCCGGACCTCTTTCTTTGCACGTTTCTGCGCTGTGATGTTCCTTAGATAAAAAAGGGTTGCCGGTTTTCCATTCCAGACGATTTCAATACCTTCAGCCTCAAACCAGAGGGAACGGCCATCCCTGTGAACGAGTCTCAACCGTTTTATATCCGCTCCCCCATGACCGTTGAGGCCTTTGCCATGGGTGGCGGCCGCAAGTTCAGCATCATCGGGGGATACAAAATCCAGGAAACGCCTGTTTATCAGAAAGGCGGAATCATACCCAAGGGAGTCAACCACGGCCTTGTTGATAAAAACAATATCCCACTCCTGGACGATGCAGATCTCGTCCCTGGCATTTTCAACAATGGTTTTATAGATAGAGTCACAACCGTCCTGGCAAATTACGGAACTTTTTTCACACTCAGCAACACCCAAATCCATTTCAGCATCCTCTCTTCACTGGAGCCCATGTATCGCTTAATGAACTATGTTATCAGACAACTAATCATTACCAGCAACAATTTGAATTGTAAAGGAAATCATTTACCCCCCCCCCAGCCCGGCACAAGGGTCGGGGGAATCGTCACAAGGAGCGGACAGGGAACGGTTCATGCTTCCGGAGACATACCCCTCAAGATCCACGGCAACATAGTTGAAGCCGGCCTGCTTCATTGCCCCAACCACGGTTAGGCGCATCTCTTTTTCCATAAGTCGATCCACGGAGCCGGGATCAAGCTCTATCCTGGCCACCTCCCCATGGCAACGGATCCGCACCCGTGGGAAGCCAAGGTCATACAGCGCCCTCTCCCCGGTTTCAACCATGGTAAGCTTTTCCAGGGTGATGCGCTCGCCGTAGGGGATTCGTGTGGCAAGACAGGACTGGGAAGCCATGTTCCAGGTCTCCAACCCCATTGACCTGGAGTACGCCCGGATCTCGGCCTTGGTCAGTTCCGCCTCGATCAGCGGGGCCACCACACCCATCTCCCGGGCCGCCCTGAACCCCGGCCTGTAATCGGACAAATCATCCAGGTTTGCACCGTGGGCAAGTGTCTTAAAACCAAGGGCTTCCGCTTTATCCTTTACCAGGGAAAAGAGCACCTTTTTACAGAAATAACACCGCTCATTCGTGTTTTGAACGACCCCAGGATCCGCCAGCACCCTGGCCGTCACAACCACATGGCGGATCCCTATTTTTTCGGCCATGTAAACGGCATTGTCCGATTCTTTCCGGGATTGAAATTCCGATCTCACCGTGATGGCAACCACGGAATCACAGCCGTCTTTGGCCACGGCAGCAAGAAATGAACTGTCAACGCCCCCGGAAAAAGCGACGGCAAGGTTATTATATGTCTTGAGATTATCAACAAGTGTTTGAAGCTTATCAGGCATGGTATCCTCTCCGGATGGCGATTCATCTTTCGATTTGCCAACAAAGTATTTACAAAATAACCCGAATTATATATGTGTTAAGCAGTTTTTTCAATCGGATTGGATTGTACGCTCAACAAAAATTAAAAACCAATTTCAATAAAAGGGGAAATATGGCTGCAAAAAAGAAAACCACCGGAAAAGCAAAAACCACTGCTGCCAAAAAAAAGAACATGAAAAAATCGACGACTGAAACCACTGCCACTGAAACAAAAAAGCAGGTCAAGACAACACCGGTAGTCACCAAAGAAAGCGCGCCGCCCAACCCGAAACCAACCAAGAAAGCAGCGCCTAAGAAAGCAGCGCCCAAGGCCACAACAACCAAGCCCCAGGAAAAGAAGGCCGAAGAAGCTGTAAAGCACACTGAAGAAGAGAAACTCAAGAAAGAGGCTGAAAAGAAACGACTCGCCGAAGAGGCTGCAAAGCGCGCCGTAGAGGAGAAACTCAAGAAAAAGGCTGAAGAGAAACGACTCGCTGAAGAAGCTGCAAAGCGTGCCGAAGCGGAGAAGCTCAAAAAAGAGGCTGAAGAGAAACGACTCGCCGAAGAAGCTGCAAAGCGCGCCGAAGCGGAGAGACTCAAGAAAGAGGCCGAAGAGAAACGACTCGCTGAAGAAGCTGCAAAGCGCGCCGAAGAGGAAAAACTCAAGAAAGAGGCTGAAGAGAAACGACTCGCTGAAGAAGCTGCAAAGCGTGCCGAAGAAGAGAGACTCAAGAAAGAGGCCGAAGAGAAACGACTCGCTGAAGAAGCTGCAAAGCGTGCCGAAGAGGAGAGGCTCAAAAAAGAGGCCGAAGAGAAACGACTCGCTGAAGAAGCTGCAAAGCGTGCCGAAGAGGAAAAACTCAAGAAAGAAGCCGAAGAGAAACGACTCGCTGAAGAAGCTGCAAAGCGTGCCGAAGAAGAGAAGCTCAAAAAAGAGGCTGAAGAGAAACGACTCGCCGAGGAAGCTGCAAAGCGTGCCGAAGAGGAAAAACTCAAGAAAGAAGCCGAAGCGGCTGCTAAACTCGCTGAAGAGGAGAGACTCAAGAAAGAGGCTGAAGAGGCTGCAAAGCGCGCCGAAGAGGAGAGACTTGCAGCACTCAAGAGAGAGGCCGAAGAAGCAAAGAAACGCGCCGTAGAAATTCAGCGGGTCATCAAAGAGATTGCCGAAAAAGAGGCGATTGAAGCCGAAGCTGCTCAAAACTTAGCACAGAATGCAAACGAAGCTACCTGCGACAAGAAGCTACCTGGGATGGCTGTCCTGGCAGGCGTATGCGTTGCCGTACTTTTATCCCTGATGATAGGTACAAGTATTACCAACTCCGGCAAATACTATATAAAGGACACCAATGCCGGTCTTGAAATCTGGAAAGGGCAATTTGCACCCGTAAGCACGGAAAAGCTTGCGTTTCTCAAGGGCATGGACTTCACCGGAACCACAAAAGCGATCTATTCCAAAGAAGAGGCGCTACCCATCCCCTTCACCTACTACCTGAACAAGGCAGAAGCCCTGATCAAGACAGAAAACGTTCCTGAGTTTGAAGCCATCACAAATTTCATCGAAAAAGCCTCAACGTTTGCAAGAACCCCGGAACAGAAAGAGACCATCGCTCTTTACCAAGCCAGGACCCAGGAGGCGTTTGCAGACTTTGAAAAAACCAGAATCATCCTCCCGGCTCAACCCATTGAAGAAGAAAAAGCTCTTGCAGTAACGGAAGAAGAAACCATTCCCGCAGTAACGGAAGAAGAAATCGCTCCTGCAGTAACGGAAGAAGAAACCGCTCCCGCAGTAACGGAAGAAGAAACCGCTCCCGCTGCAACGGAAGCACACACAACAAAAGCTTCAGAGTCCCACAACTAAAAAAAGAGACAAGGCAGCAGCCCCTGACTGAAGGAGCTGCTGCCTCCATCCCTAGTTAATTACCGTAAACTTCAAACCGCGTTTCAGAGTCGGTCAAAGCGTCGATAGCCCCCTGAATATCTGCCCTCTCCTTGCTGACAAGCCATCTGGTCCAATCATCAATGCTCTGCCAACGACTGATCACAAGAGACTCACCCGGAGCATCGAGCCGCTTCAACGTCTCTCCGCCAATGTATCCGTCTTGCTGCATGGCAAGGGACCTGAGCTTGACAAACAGTAGGTGCAACTCCGTGCTTCTTGATTCCATGATTGTCCGTTTGATGAGAACTTTTATCGTCATGGCTTCCTCCCCAAAATAGTGGTGGATGTTTAAACGACCTAAAATAAAATTATCACATTCATATAGATTTACCAATTTTTTTTAAAATTACCTATTGACGCCACAGCGCCCATGGGGTATAAAGCCTTCATTAGTTCATTGGGTGATCGTCCAATGGCAGGACTACGGACTCTGACTCCGTCAATCTAGGTTCGAATCCTAGTCACCCAGCCATAGAGCATATAAGGCTCCCAGCGTTTTTCGCTGGGAGCCTTTTTTGTTTCATTTTTCGTTCTATCCCGCCTACCCCCAACTTCTAATCCATGGAAAACAAAAACCAATACCCCGAAGGGTGCAGCACCGGGTTATCGTACTTTTTGCAAAGCGGACTGACCGAAAAATTGAGATACGCCATTTATTGCTGTTCCAACCACCAATCCGTATTCGGCTCGGGAGTCCCCTCCGGCAACGTCGGATTCTCCAGCATGAACATTTTTCTATTTTTAAGGTCAGCCTGCTGGATTATGTCACCATGGTGTTGTAAGAACAATTTCTTGAAATCACCGTTTTTTAGCGATATTTTCAGCCCTCTCTCAATTCTATTGGGTGCGGCTCTTTTGCAACATGCCTGACAACAGTTTTTAGTAGTCATACATATTCCTCATTTTTTTTTATAGG
>JAEINR010000003.1 GCA_016342325.1 Desulfobacterium sp. | reverse complement strand
AAAACCGCAACAGACCGATTTGTTTTCGGGTGTGAAATGCGCATGAAGCGGTACCAGAAACATGAACGGCAGGAAGAATTGTTTGAAATTATGGAGGCAGAATAGTTGAGCACCCCCCTTCTAAAAATCGCTGGCCTTGCAGAGATTCTTGACGTATCCACCGAATCCCTTTATAGGAATAAGGTGTGGGCACAATTCCCGCACATCTTCGTATTAGGCGGTGAAGGGGCCAAGCAAGCCCGGTATATCATGACGGATGTTTTGGCGTATCTCAAAAACCAGCATTACACGGAAGAACAGAAAAATGCCATACAAGCAGGGGGATACATGGACAGGGGAGTTCCAGATAGGATCAAAACCGAACATCGAACACCGAGAGAAAAAAAGGGGCTTCCTGACAAAGAAATCGGCAAAAACGTGGGAGGTAGAGGCAAAGGCCGAATACCTGGAGAGCAAGAACAATCCAAAGAGCCCGCCTGTATTCTCGATTTCCAAAGGAAGTTTGGAGTACGTTAAATATTCCAGCAAACGTTCCCGCAAAAACACCTACCGACAAAAAATATCCATTGCATCGCAAATGATAGAATTCTGGGGTGAGGATCCGTTACTCAACGAGCTTCACCCCAAACTTTTCATATCCTTCCTGGACCATGTCTTTACAGCCAAAGGCGGCCACACAGCAAATCGGTATCTCAGAGAGATCAACTCTCTGTTTAAATGGCTGATCAACCAAGAATACACCGACGCCAACCCATCTGCAAAAATAGAAGAGTACAGCGCCGAACCTTTCAAAAAATACGTCCCTCCCCGTGAAGATATCCAAGCGGTTTTACAGATAGCCTCCCCTTCCGAAAAAGACATCCTGAGAACCATCTTTTTTTCCCTGGCCAGGGCCGGGGAGATCCGCCGCACAAAATGGTCAGATTGTGATTTTGAAAAGAACATGCTTACTTTGTGGACCCGCAAACGGAAAAGCGGGGCCCTGGAAGGTGACGACATCGAAATGGCAAAAGGGTTGCGGGAGATCCTTCACCGCAGGTATGTCACCCGGCCAGAAAAAGAGGAGTATGTTTTTCCGGGCCCCAAAGGCGGCAAACTGTCAAAAAATACCATTGACAAAATCCTGCCCCGGCTATTCCGGATTGTCAACACGGATGAAAACGGGAACCTGAAACCGGAAGAGGATCAAATCACCCGGTTTACCATGCACTCAATCCGACATCATTCAGCTGCTCTCTTGGCAACCCGACTTCCCCTCCCAGAAGTTCAAAAAATCCTCCGGCACAAACGAGCCTCAACAACGGATAATTATCTCCGTTCCCTGGTCAAAGTTTCCACCAAGGGCATCAGCGTGTTGGACGACCTCGAAAACCCCGAAACAGATCAAGAGCAAGACGACAATGTGGTGTCTTTTGAGCAGGCCGCAAATGGGGGGACTGGTGGGACAAATGGTGGGACAAAAAAAATATCATGACCAAAAACAAACATATTTCAACATGCTCACCCGCCAAAGACACCGCCAATAGGCCCACAAATACTGCGAACATTGATTGTCTACTTTTGACCTACTCGCCTGCTAAGCGAGTATGGGGTTAATCGCTCCATCGAGAGTTCGAATCTCTCTTTCTCCGCCAGTATCAAGCGATTCAGGCTCTACACCGTTAAAAGTGTAGAGCCTTTTTTCGTTGTTCCCTCCCCCAATGGGGGTACTGCAAAATGAATGGCATTCAAAATGCCATAAAAGCCCCCCAATCAAATTTCATCCCCCCTACTTCTTAGACAACAAAATTCTCATACACCTTGAACTCACCTGGAGGATCCAGGAGAGCCGAAGGAAAAGGAGTCCGTGGTCTCTTTTGAGCAGGCTGCCAACCGGGGGGAAAATGGGGTGCTAATTTTCAAACGGGGTAAAAGATAGGTGTTTTCCGGGTTAATTGAGTTCCCGAGTTTAGCACCCCCAGCCTTGATTGCCGCGTATTTCCTGGTTTTCATTTTTTTTGTAAATTCGCCTGCTAAGCAGATATAGAGTTAATACTCCATCAAGAATTCGAGTCTCTCTTTCTCCGCCAGTCTCAACGTTCAAGGCTCGACACCGTTAAAAATGTCGGGGCTTTATTCTTTGGGTAAAACAAGATATTTTGATTTACAGGATAGAAACAACCCTTATCTTTATAACTGAACGTCAAAGAGAATAACTTTTTTAGAAGAGGTTCCCATGGAAATGAAAAAGTTACTTGTTTTTGCAGGATTATGGATAGCGATTCTGCTGTCAATGGCTTCATGTCAGCCTTTGCAACCCATCCAGAGCTACCCGGATTACTATAAAGGGAGGCGACTTGCAGACGTCCATGCAAAAAAAGACGTAATTGATGGCGCTTGCTTTTTCCACAGAACAAGACTCAACACCACCATCATCATGAAGAACCTGAAAAAGCACATTACAGCATTGACGCCTGAAAATTCAGAAAGCTTCATCCAGGGATTTTCACACAACTACTCCCCCGCCTACAAAGAGTATACTCAACGATACTGTGACGACTTTTTCGAAAGAGATCCATAGAAACAGCCGCAATCCTAAGCTTCTTAGCTTTGGCTATGGTTTGTTCAAGTTATGACAAAGCGGCTCCGAGGATTTTCTGCAAAATAACCTTGGTGATCATGTAGGTGGGTTTCACCCCCTCCTCCCCCATGGCCCCTGCGGCCAGGGTGTTGCCCGTCATCAAGGGATTATCCGAAGCGTAGTAGGCGTAGCGGGTCCGGGTGTCCTTGGAGATAAACCCCTTGATAATGGCGGCGCTGATCGCCTTTTGATAATGGCCGCCCTCCATTTCGAGTCCCACGGCCCGCCAGTCAGACCGGAACATTTCAAGTACGTCCCGATTCTGAAGACTGGTTCCCAAGACCGTTGCCATGGGCCCTTTATGCACCGCTATCTCCCCGTCAAAATCTTCCGGCACAAGATCATTTTCAACAATATAGTTGTCCGACGTACCCTCGCACACATGGGCCGTGGCAAGCATGATATCCCCGGTCTCACCAGAGAGGATACCGGCCTTTCCCATAATGGATATGGAGCCAAGATTGAGAAGCGACGTCTCGTTCTTTGACGACCAGGGCTTGAGAAGGTTCTCCAAAAGTTCAAAGGCCTGGGCGCCAAAGGCGTAATCCATGACAAGGATCACCGGACTATCACCGCTGCCTCCGCCAGGAACAAACCCAAGCCCGGGATGGAGCGCCACTCCGTCAAGCATTGAGGTGTCGATCACCTGGCAATCGATGTTCGCCCCGGAACGATCGGGCAGGCTGACCATGCCGTTGGCTTCGGCATGGACCATGACCGCCTCCTTTCTTTCCCTCAAACCCCCCAGGAAACGGTAGAGTTCCTTATCATCCAGGGACTTTTTCCCAGCCGCCATGGCTGAGTATCCGTAAAGCAGGTTCACCACGCTGTGAAGGTTGGCGCTGACAATGTGAAAGGGCCTGCCCAGAAGACCCAACTCAAAAAGCCGTTCCTTGATGTCAGTGGCCCAGATCTTTCCATAGTGGTGGTGGCCGATGATCTTCATCAACGATGGTGTAAAATAGATCACCAGGGCCTCATCCTTTGACCGGTGCTCGTTTTCCATGCGCTGCCCAAGACTGTAGATCAGGGAAAACAGCCCGTTATTGCTTTTCTTCTCTTTCCGGTTTTTTTCAAGGGACTCATAGGACGCCCGGGTTTCGTGGTAGGGACGGCCAAGGATGATACTCAGATTCCAAAGGGCCGAGTCAAGGTCACTGACGCTGAGTTTCCCTTTTTTATTCACCACACGCTCAAGTTCTTTCCATTCCATCCTCGGATTTCCGTAATCGTCCTGGATCCGTTTGTAGATCTTCTTGGCCTCGATATTCAGAAAGGCCATATGGGTGATGATGTCATAGATCTCGCTAATACCCCTTGAGATGATGAAACAAAGCTCCCTGTTGTTGATCCTGTACGACGTCCTCCTCCGCTTCAACGGCTCGATGGCCTTAAACGGTGTCCCATCAAATTGATCCTCGTCCGTGAGGATGATCTTGGTACTCGCCTCGATTCCCTGGGGCAGCCGGTCAATGACATACTCAAGCCCCTTGAGTTCCACGACCCTGGAGTCGTTCATGGAGCCGTAAATCTCAGGACTCAGATCCCTCAAACACCCTTCAAGCGCCTTGCCAAGCCGTCCGGATGGCCGGTAAAACCCCCGAATGGCAAGGGAATCAGTAATCACCTTGAACTCCCGGATGGCCAGCCGCGCCCGCTGGCTCTTGGTTAATTCCTGCATGTTTTTCCCCCCATCTCCCTGACGAGATTGATCAATCCATTGGTTGAGGCGTCATGGGCATCCACCTGTTCTTCCCCGGAAAGCTCGGGAACAATTCGCTGGGCAAGCGCCTTACCGAGCTCCACCCCCCACTGGTCAAAGCTGAAGATATTCCAGACCACCCCCTGGACAAAAATTTTGTGTTCGTACATGGCGATGAGAGACCCCAGCACCTTTGGGGTCAACTGCTTAAAAAGCATGGTGGTGGACGGCCGGTTCCCCTGGAACACCCGGTGGGGAATCAACGTTTCGATCTCTTTGTCGCTGCTGCCCCCGACCCTCATCTCCCTTGCCACCTCCTCCCGGGTTCTGCCGGTCATCAGGGCTTCTGACTGGGCAAGGCAGTTGGCCAACAGCAGGGCATGGTGATTTGCCACCGGGTTGTGACTTACGGCCGGCACCAGAAAATCGGCCGGAACGATCCGTGTCCCCTGGTGGAGAAGCTGATAAAAGGCGTGTTGCCCGTTGGTACCGGGTTCTCCCCAGACAACGGGACCGGTGTGATAACCGACCCGGGAACCGCTCCGTGTTGCAGACTTGCCGTTGCTCTCCATATCCGCCTGTTGCAGATAGGCAGGAAAACGGGCCATGCCCTGGTCATAGGGAAGGATGGCAGTGGTGTGAAACTTGAAAAAGTTGACGTACCAGATGCCGACCATGGCCAGGATCACCGGAATATTTTGCTCAAGGGGGGTCTCCTTAAAATGGCGGTCCATCTCAAACCCGCCCCGGAGCAGGGCCTTAAAATTATCAAACCCCAGGTAACAGGCGATGGAAAGGCCAATGGAGGACCAGAGAGAATAGCGCCCCCCCACCCAGTCCCAGAACTCAAACATGTTGGAAGAATCGATACCGAATTCTCGAACCCCAGCGCCGTTTGTTGAAATGGCCACAAAGTGAGTGGCCACATGGCGAGAATCCCCGGCAGCGTCAAGGAACCATGCCCTTGCCGCCGCTGCATTTGCCATGGTTTCCTGGGTGGTAAAGGTCTTTGAAGCAATAATAAAGAGGGTGGTGGCGGGATCAAGGCCCGCCAGGGTCTCCCGGATGTGGGTTCCGTCGACGTTGGAGACAAAATGAACGGACAACCCTTTCCGGGCATAGGGTTTCAGGCACTGGGTCACCATCTGGGGGCCGAGATCGGAACCACCGATCCCAATATTCACGATATCCGTGACGGACCGGCCGGAATATCCTGTCATTTGACCCGAATAGACCCGGGTCGAAAATCCCTCCATCTTGTCAAGGGCCTTGTTCACCTTGGGCATCACATCCTGTTGATCCACCAGGATCGGTGTGTTTGCGAGGTTTCTCAGGGCCACATGGAGTACAGCTCTGTTTTCGGTGGTGTTGATTCGTTCGCCGCCGAACATCATTGAGATCGCCTCTTGCACACCGGTCTCCCGGGCAAGCCCCATCAACAGCTCCAGAGTCTTGTCAGTGATCCGATTTTTGGAAAAGTCGATCACCATATCATTAAAGGAGATTGAAAACCGCCTGAAACGTTGGGAATCCCCTTGAAACAGCTCATCCATCCGGACGTTTTTCACCCGGCCATAGTGACGACTCAACCGTTTCCAGCTCTCTGTCAGACCAGGGTCGATTGTCTTCAACATCTTCTCCCCCCCTATATTCTTACTTTCTCGTTAAAACGGCTTCCACCCAAAGACCTGACAAGGCAGCCGCTTTTTAGCTTCTTATGGTACCGGTCAAATGACATGATACCAGCCCTATCATTATCAATAAGTAGTGGTATCAATTGGTCTGACCAGAGCAATAGCTCTGATTTTCGTGTTTTTTTTGGCAAGACAATCAGAAAACTTTTTTGGTTCCGGCTTGTCCTGGTTAGGGATACCACGGTGGGGGGTGCAAATCAATAGATGCCCGGCCTGACGGGATGAAAAACCAAAAAAACCTTGTTTTAAAGGCCAAAATTCTGTTATTAAGAATCAACTCGTTATCCTCCGAAAACACCAAGGACCGTATAAGAGAGCTATCCCATGACACCCAAGAAGTTCAACCAGGATCTTTTCAAATTTATCGACCAATCCCCCTCACCCTTCCATGGGGTGCGCTATATGAAAACCCAGCTCAAAACAGCCGGTTTTTCATGCCTTGAAGAGAAAGACATCTGGAATCTTGAAACCAACGGCAGATATTATGTCACCCGGAACGGATCCTCCGTCATCGCCTTTATCATGGGAAATGATCAACCGTGGGAGAGCGGGATAAAGATGGTCGGGGCACACACGGACAGCCCCTGCCTCAGGGTAAAACCAGAACCTGAGCAAAACTCCGATTCCATGACACGGCTGGGCTGCGAGGTTTACGGCGGCACCTTGCTCAACACCTGGTTCGACCGGGGACTCAACCTTGCAGGCCGGATCACCTGCCGGGTCATTGAGGATGATAAGGAGTGTCTTCAAAGCATCCTGATCAACTACAACCGACCCGTGGCCCTGATTCCAAGCCTCGCCATCCACCTGGACAGGGAAGCAAACAAGAACAGAACCGTCAACCCCCAGCTCGACATTCCGCCCCTGTTCTCCATTGGCGATCCTGAAAAGAGCCTGCCGTTCAAGGAAGCGCTCCTTGCCCGGGCAAAAGAGGAGCACCCCGGGACCGAAATCCTGGAGGTACTCGATTACGAGCTCTCGTTTTCCGATGCACAACCGTGTTCCTATGCAGGCATAGACCAGGAGATCATCTCAGCACCCCGGCTTGACAACCTGCTATCCTGCCATGCCGCCCTGAAGGGGCTAACGTCGGCCGCCCCCTCCTCCACCGCCATGGTGGTCTTCACCGACAACGAAGAGGTGGGAAGCGACACCCTGGCCGGTGCCCGGGGATCGTTCCTTGAATCCGTACTTTCACGGATGGCTGGAACGCCGGAACAGCTGGCAAGAACAGCGGCCCGATCGTTCATGCTCTCCTGTGACAACGCCCACGCCGTCCATCCGGCCTTCAGTGACAAACACGATATCAACCACAGCCCGACCCTGAACACAGGCCCCGTACTCAAGATCAACGCCTCGGGTCGGTATGCCTCGGATTCCGAATCCTCCGCCCTGTTCCGACACGTGTGCAGGCGGGCCGGCCTCACGGTCCAGAGCTTTGTCATGAGAAGCGATCTTCCCTGCGGAAGCACCATCGGCCCCTCCATCTCATCCCAGACAGGGATCCGGACCGTGGATGTGGGGGCGGCAACATTAGCCATGCACTCCATCCGGGAACTGAGTGGAAGCAACGATCCCTTCATGCTATTTAAGGCCTTGAATAAGTTTTTTTCCCTGGATGAACCCCCGCTTTTATCCTTGACATAAGATCCCAGGATAGTTATATCGCTTACGTTAATTAGAAATAGGTTTATTAAATGTTTACTATCCGAATCCGAAGAAGGATTCACAGGAGCACCCTAGCTGCATGAATATTAACAAGAGCCTTGAAAAGAACAGAAAAAAAATCATCGATCAATGGTTTGAAGCCACGATCAAGAGCTATCCGCCTGAAACAGCACGGGTACTTGGGCGAATAAAAAATCGTTTTGACAACCCCGTGGGCAGTGCGACCCAGGAGAGCCTTGAAAATGTTTTTGACCAGCTCTTTAGTGAGAACACCCTTGATCCTGAGAAACTGGAGGATGCCCTGGATACCGTGGTCCGCATCCGGGCCGTCCAGAAATTCACCGCCTCTGATGCGGTCGGGTTTGTGTTTGAACTCAAAGATATCGTAAAAAATATCCTGGAAACCGCGCCGGGCGAAGATTTTGACAGAAAGGTCGACCAAGTGGCCCTGGCAGCATTCAACAGGTTCATGAAGTGTCGAGAAAGTATATTCCTTATAAAGGCAACCGAATCCAAGAGACGGATTCACAAGGCCTTTGAAAGGGCAGGTTTAGTAACGGAACTCAAGGATGAGGATCTTCTTTAGTTCAACAACATTTTTAACAGGCCTTGCCGGGCTTCGGCCTATCAGGGCCCCAATAGTGAGGTGGTTAGAATATGAAGCAAAAGTACATGTTACCCCTGACAGGCGTTTTTCTGCTTTTTGTGCTGGCATACGCAGGGGTTGAGGGAGCCGGGATGCAATGGTTCTTCGGAATTGTTGTACCCTATGCAGCGGTCTTGGCCTTCCTTGCCGGGTTTGTATACCGGGTAATGGGCTGGGCATCCTCTGCAGTACCCTTCCGGATTCCCACAACCTGCGGGCAGCAAAAATCCCTTCCGTGGATTAAACAGAATCGCATCGACAACCCCGACACAACAGCCGGGGTATTTGTGCGCATGGTGCTGGAGATAACGCTCTTCAGATCCTTATTCAGGAACACCAAGGCGGCATTCAACAGAAATGAAAAGAGCAGGCTCACCTACTCCTGGGAGATCTTCCTCTGGCTCGGAGCCCTTGCCTTTCATTATGCATTCCTGGCCGTGCTCCTGAGACACCTGAGGTTTTTCCTCAACCCGGTTCCCGCCTTTGTCAAGGTTCTTGAATACTTTGACGGCATCATCCAGCTGGGCCTTCCCATTGTCATGATCTCCGGCGTCCTGCTCCTGGCTGCGGCCCTGTTCCTGCTTGCCCGAAGAATTTTTGATGAAAAAGTGAGCTATATCTCACTTGCTGCGGATTATTTTCCGTTGTTTCTCATCATCGGCATCGCAGTCACAGGTATCTTCATGCGCTACTTTACCAAGGTAGACATCCTGGGAGTGAAGACTTTTACCATGGGCCTTGTGACCTTTCACCCGGTGATTCCCGAGGGCGTTGGTGGACTGTTCTATGCCCATGTCTTCATGGTCAGCATCCTGTTTGCCTATATCCCCGTGAGCAAGCTCATGCACATGGGCGGCGTGTTCCTGAGCCCCACCCGGAACATGGCAAACAACACCCGGATAAAACGACACATCAACCCCTGGAACTACGACGTGGACATTCATACCTATGAGCAGTATGAGGATCACTTCAGGGATAAAATGATAGACGCTGGACTTCCAGTTGATAAGAAGGAGTAATCGATGTCTGACGAACTTAAACCTGATGAATTATTGGACAAAGTAGATCACACCCCTGCCTCAGGCAGCTGGATGGATACTACTGTCCAGATCAGACCCGGGATATTCAGCTATGCTGCAAAGCCTGATAGTCTGGAAACCCTGGGCGCCCCCAATCCCAGACAATGGAATCCCCTGGATGACGACTGGCAGCTTCCTGAGAACTGGCAGGAGATCATCCACAACGGCATCAAAGAACGTTTGGAAAAATTTAGAACCTTTAAGATCTTCATGGATGTCTGTGTTCGCTGCGGCGCCTGTGCGGACAAGTGCCACTTTTTTCTAGGCACCGGCGACCCCCTGAACATGCCCGTTCTCCGGGCCGAGCTCTTGAGGTCGGTATACCGGAACGACTTCACCACAGCCGGCAAGATCCTGGCCAAGATTCCCGGCGGCCAAAAGCTTGGCGGCGGACGCCCCATGACAGTGGATGTCCTGAAGCAGTGGTGGTACTACTTCTTCCAGTGCACAGAGTGCCGTCGATGCTCGGTCTTCTGCCCCTACGGCATCGATACCGCCGAGATCACCATCATGGGACGGGAGCTGCTCAACCTTCTCGGCCTCAACATAGACTGGATCGCAACCCCGGTTTCCAACTGCTACCAGACCGGTAACCATCTCGGTATCCAGCCCCATGCCTTCAAGGACATGCTCGATTTCTTCACCGAAGACATTGAGGAGATCACCGGCGTCAACGTCGCACCCCAGTTCAATGTAAAGGGCGCCGACATCCTCTTTATCACCCCCTCCGGCGACGTGTTTGCCGATCCAGGCACTTACACCTGTCAGGGGTACATGATCCTTTTCAAGTACCTGAAAGACAAGTACGACCTGAACGTTACCTGGAGCACCTATGCTTCCGAGGGCGGTAACTTTGGTTTCTTCACCTCCCACGAGACCATGAAGCGGCTGAACGCAAAAATGTATGCCGAGGCAAAACGCCTTGGGGTCAAGTGGATCCTGGGCGGCGAGTGTGGTCACATGTGGCGGGTCATCAACCAGTACATGGATACCATGAACGGCCCTGCCGACTTCCTTGAGGAGCCGGTCAACCCCATCACAGGTACCAAGTTCGAGAACGCCAAATCCACAAAGATGGTTCACATCACCGAGTTCACCGCCGATCTTATCAAGCACGGCAAGCTCGAGCTTGACAAGAGCCGGAACTCAAACCGCATCATGACCTTCCATGATTCCTGTAACCCTGCAAGGGGCATGGGTCTTCTGGAAGAGCCCCGCTACTGCATCAAGAGCGTTTGCGACAATTTCTTTGAGATGCCGGAGAACACCATCCGGGAGCAGACCTTCTGCTGTGGATCAGGCGCCGGTCTCAATGCGGGCGAGAACATCGAACTGAGAATGGCAGGCGCACTACCACGGGCCAACGCCGTAAAATATGTCCACGATAAATTCGACGTTAACACCCTTGGAACCATCTGTGCCATCGACAGGGCCGCCCTTTCGACCCTTTGCGAATACTGGGTACCGGAGGTTGAAGTCTATGGCGTGCACGAGCTGGTCGGTAATGCGCTGATCCTCCCCGGAGAGAAAAAGCGAACCACTGATCTGCGCATGGAACCCCTACCCGGTATGGAGGATGAAGATGAGTAAAAATGCAATCATCGCTGGATTGGCGGCCTTCGTCATTGCAGCGCTATTTCCCTTCTGGTTCAACCTTGGGGGCACCGACGCAGCCCCGGAACCTGAGCTTTCCGCAAAAGCCAAGGCTGCTGGAAAATGTGTTCTGGACAAGTACGACATGCGGGCAAACCACATGAGCCTCCTGGACGAATGGCGGGATGCCGTAGTAAGGGATGCGGACCGAAAATATGATGCTGCAAACGGCAAACAGTTCCAGATGAGCCTCTCCACAGGCGAGGACTCCTGTCTTGGATGTCACGAAGACAAGGAGAAGTTTTGCGATAAGTGCCATACCTACGCCTCAGTGGATCCCTATTGCTGGGAGTGCCACACAACCCCCAAGGAGATTAACCAATGAAAAAGAGCAGAAGAAGCTTTTTGAAAGCCGCAGGCGTTTCTGCGCTGGGCATTGGTGTTGCTCCGGCAATTCAGGCTGTTGCATCATCAGGATCCACCCCGGCCGCCCTGGCGGCCAAGACCAAGCACCCCGAGGCGCTCACCGCCCACCGCTGGGGCATGGTCATCGACACCAGCAAGATCACCGATGAAGTGGCTGAGAACATTGTCCACGCATGCCGCAAGGCCCACAACGTCCCTGACCTCAACCACGAGCCGGATCCGGAAAAGTATCCCAAAACCCGGCCAGTGAATCACAACCAGGAGGTCAAGTGGATCTGGGAAGAGCATTTTGAAAGCGCCTTTCCCGATAAGGAAGACGAGTTCCTGGCGGAACGATTCAAGGAACTTCCCTTCCTCGTTACCTGCAACCACTGCAAGAACGCACCCTGCGTCCAGGCATGCCCCACCCAGGCAACATTTAAGCGGGAGGACGGTATTGTTCTCATGGACTTTCACCGCTGCATCGGGTGCAGGTTCTGCATGGCCGCCTGTCCTTTTGGTTCCAGGAGCTTCAACTTCCGGGATCCCCGCCCCTTCATTGAAGAGATCAACCCCGACTTCCCCACCCGGAGCAAGGGTGTGGTCGAGAAGTGCAACCTCTGCGCCGAGCGCCTTGCCAAGGGACTTCAGCCGGCCTGTGCCGACGTCAGCGAAGGCGCCATTGTTGTGGGAGATCTCGAAGATCCCAACTCCGAGGTTCGGGAACTCTTGAATGAGAAATACTCAATCAGACGTAAACAGGAGCTTGGAACCGAGCCTTCTGTTTATTATATTATGTAGGAGAGGCAAACATGCTTGAAATTGCTATTAAAGGAAGCAAAAAGTACTGGATCTGGCTTGGAGTGCTTTCCGCTGTTATCGGAGCGGGCTTTCTTGTCTACGTGGACCAGTACATCAACGGTCTGATGACAACAGCCATGAGCCGGGACGTCAGTTGGGGCTTTTACATCGCCAACTTCACCTACCTTGTCGGAGTTGCGGCCGGAGGTGTCATGGTGGTGATCCCCTTTTACCTCCACAACTACGAGAAATTCCACAGAATCACGATCCTGGGCGAGTTTCTTGCGGTTGGCGCCTTGATCATGTGCCTTCTCTTTATCATCGTGGATCTTGGCCAGCCCACTAGAATGCTCAACGTGCTGTTATACCCCACTCCCCATTCCATGCTGTTCTGGGACATGCTGGTGCTCAACGGCTACCTGTTCCTCAACATCGTCATCGGATGGAAGGTGCTGGAAGCCGAAAGGAATCAGATCAAACCACCGGCATGGACAACACCGCTGATCTATCTTTCCATCCCCTTTGCCATCGGCATCCACACCGTGACGGCCTACCTGTACTGCGGCCTTCCCGGAAGGGGCTTCTGGCTTACGGCCATCCTGGCACCCCGGTTCCTTGCATCGGCATTTGCAGCCGGACCCTCGGTCCTGATCCTGCTCTGCTACGTGGTTCGCAAGTTCACCAAGTTTGATCCGGGCTGGGATGCCATGCAGACACTGTCAAAGATCGCCTGCTACGCGCTGATCGCCAACGTGTTCTTCTTTGCGTGCGAGATCTTTGTTACTTACTACAGCAAGATCCCGGGTCACATGACCCACATCGACTACATGTTCTTTGGTCTCCATGGCCACAACACCATGGTTCCCTGGATGTGGAGTTCAATGATCCTCATGGTCACGGGTGCGGTCCTGCTGGTAATACCGGCACTGAGAAGCAATGCAACACTGCTTCCCTTCACCTGCATCATGGTGATCATCGGTACCTGGATCGACAAGGCACTGGGTATGATTGCGGGCGGTTTTGTTCCCTCCCCGCTCCATCATATCACCGAGTACATGCCAACCATTAACGAGGTTGCCATCACCTTGGGTATCTACGGCGTCGGCCTCCTGGTCCTCACCATCCTCTACAAACTTGCCACCACGGTCAAGGAAGAGGTAAGGGGATAGGATAGCCCAATCAAGCGGGGATACCAAACGGTATCCCCGCTTTTTTTTTAAACCTAACCGGGACAAGCCAGAACCAAAAAAGTATTCTGACTCTCTTGCCAAAACAACACGAAAACCCGAGTTAGGAAGCTAAATGCCTCTTGAGTCGACTGTTCGTTGTATCCGCTACTGATTTTATTTGGTTGTACACTTCAAGAACTAAAGGATTTTTAGAGTTTTGAAAAAACTTAATTTAAAAATGAAGATGCTCCTCTACATCGGCATGGTTGCCTTTCTCTCCTTTGCCGTGACAATAGGCGTTGTTGCCGTAAAAGCCGGAAAAATGGCAAAAAATGACGCCATGGAAAAAACAACCGAGATCGCCCACCACTATGGCGGCGTTGTAAAGTCCGAATTAGAGGTGGCCATGGACGCCACCCGAACCCTGGCCCTGACCTTTGAGGGACTTAAAAAATCAGGACAGATACCCGAAAGAAGTGCGCTGGACCAGGTCCTGAAACAGATTCTTCAAGGAACCCCTTCTCTCCTGGCTGTCTGGACATGCTGGGAACCCTATGCCCTGGACGGAAAAGACGCTGACTTTACCAATGCCCCGGGCCATGACGCCACAGGACGATATGTTCCCTACTGGAGCCGGGACAGCAGCGGCATCTCAGTCACCCCCCTGGTGGACTATGAACAGACCGGGGCCGGGGATTTCTATCAGCTTCCCAAACGCACGGGAGAGGAGACCGTCATCGAGCCCTACCTCTATCCCGTCGGCGGCAAGGAAATCCTGATCACAAGCCTTTGCGTTCCCATCCGGGTAAATGGCAGAGTCGTGGGGGTGGCAGGTACGGACATCGCCCTTGACACCATTAACGAACGGTTCGCACAACTCAAGCTCTTTGAAACCGGTTACCTGAGCGTCATCTCCAACAAAGGCCTCTACGTGACCCATCCCAAATCCAAACGGCTGGGTCAGCCTGTTTTAAAAACAGACCCCTGGGCAGATGAGTTGATGGGTAAGGTTAAATCCGGCAATGGGTTTATCACCGAAAACCATTCCACCTCCCTTGATGAAGCGGTTTTAAGGGTCTGTGTTCCCGTAGAGATCGGCCACACCCGAACCCCCTGGGCGGTTCTGGTGAGCATCCCCATGTCCAAGATTCTTGAAAAGGCAAAGAACATCCAATACACCAGCATGGTCATCGGCACCGTGGCCATGGCCCTGTTGATGACAACCATCTTTTTAATCGTGAGCACCATCACAGGCCCCATTAAAAAAGGGGTGGCGTTTGCAGAAACCATGGCCACGGGAGATTTCAGTCAATCACTTGAAATCAAACAGACAGATGAGATGGGCCAGCTTGCCGATGCCCTGAACAACATGACATCCAACCTGGGTGGAATGATCAATGAGATCGCCGCCGGGGTTGAGACCCTCTCATCTTCTTCCACCGACCTTGCAGCCGTTTCCGAGCAGATGACCCAGGGGGCAAACGAGACCTCCGAAAAATCGGAAACCGTCGCGGCGGCAGCAGAAGAGATGAGTGCCGGCATGACTTCCATTGCCGCTGCCATGGAACAGGCATCCACAAACGTCTCCATGGTTGCCACCGCCTCGGAAGAGATGACCGCCACCATCAACGAAGTGGCCAAGAACACGGAGTCGACCCGCACCATTGCAGACACCGCCGTGTCCCAGGCCAAGACGGCTTCCGACAAGATTGCCGAACTCGGCGCCGCAGCCCAGGAGATTGGAAAGGTCACCCAGACCATCACCGACATTTCCGAACAGACAAACCTTTTGGCCTTAAATGCCACCATCGAGGCGGCACGGGCAGGGGATGCCGGAAAAGGATTTGCCGTTGTCGCCGCAGAGATCAAGGAATTGGCCAGACTGACCGCCGAGGCCACCAATGACATCCGGGGAAAAATCGTGGGCATTCAGCAGGCCACATCGGTTTCCGTTGAATCAATCGGGTCGATCACAAAAATCATCGATGATATCAACGATATGGTTTCCACAACAGCCACTGCCATTGAAGAACAGGCGGTCACCACCCAGGAGATCGCAGGAAATGTGGCCCAGGCATCCCAGGGCCTGACAGAGATAAACGAAAGCGTGGCCCAGGGCTCCAGGGTCTCCGACGAGATCACCACCGATATCTCCGAGGTGAGCCGGCAATCCATGGAGATGACCAACAGCAGTTCAACCGTCAACCTCAACGCCGGAGAGCTGTTGGCCCTTGCCGAAAAGCTCAAGGAAATGGTGGGAAATTTCAAGGTCTGAGACCTGATCCGCCCTAGGATCTAAAATCAACGTGATACTATGAACGGGGATGCCGCCTTGGCATTCCCGTTTTTTATATAAAACTCTCTCCAAGGCTATGTAATCATAGGCGTTTCAGTTTTTGTTGCGGCAGATCATTCTACCATGGGGGTATTAAGAAAAAAGCCTCTTGAACCGGCTCTCCAGCAAAGCAAGATACCTTTTCCGCATCTCTGTTGAGAGAAAACTATTGCTTATAAGTTCGTCCCAGCTTATTTTTTGCTCTTCCAACCGGCTCAAAACTTTAGCAATGGCCTTATCGGTCAGCTTCAGCCTGTTGCAGCCAAAATAATCGATAAAATCCTGGCGGTTCAGTCTGTTTTTTTTCCCATTCAACGGTAAGGCCAACTCCTCTTCAGGCCTGGCAAGAATGATTGTTGTATTCAAAAGATCGTAGGCCGGCGACAATGCAATCAAATCACCCTTTCTGATGACGGAAAAATTTTTAAGGTGCATATCTTCATTACCCACCAGAAAACAAAACAGAACAATTTTAAACAGTTTCAATTTTTCAACCATCGGGAACGTACAGAAAGCATCAAGAATTCCAACAACCTTCTCCATACTGGAACGATATTTTGTGTCACGGCTTTCTTGAGCAAGCTGGGCAAAATCTTCAACATGGATCTTACCGTTCCTGGGGGTTCTGTCAAAACGGCGGATAAAATAGGTAAACTCCCTGTCCTTTCCATAAACCATGCCGTGCAGGGGAACATTAATACCTGCCGTGGCAGCCATGCGCATGGTCAGATCTTCATTCTCAGGGACTTCCCGATAATCGGCTATCTGTGGTTTTAGGATATAATGACCCAGGGTATCAACCAGCTCAAACCGCTGTTCTTTCACCATAAGCCGGGCAGATAGCTTGGGTTGAACTCCCTGAATGGAAATCTTCCCTGCCATGGCAGCAGCCTCCTGCCTCAGTTCAATGGAAGAAAAGGGAAGCGGTTTGAGATCCGCTAAATTTCGTGAAAGAAGCTTCAACCCTTTTTCTGAATAACTCCCCTGGCAAGGCCGGTAGGTTATAGGACAACGGTTCATGGGACCTCTTTGATCGTAACGGCACCAACGGTGTCGCCACCTATCTGCACAAGCTGCCCGAACCTGTCATTGCGATCCAGTTTGTGTTGTTTGATTAATGCACCCAACAGATACCCCTCGGGCAGCAAACCGTCAAAAAAGGGCGGAAAAGTGTCGAACTCATATTCAACCTTGCCGACAGGCATGGTTAATGAAATGGGAGGCCCTTCATATCCAAAGGCATAAGTGAAAGAATAATGTCTTTCATAGTCCTGTTCAATCAAATACCCGGCCAGATCCTGCTGGAAGAACACCTCAGCCTTTCGCATCTTCTCTCTCCCTGAAAAAGCTTTCCATCAAAGGGCTTGTAAACTCAATTTCGATATTAAGAACGTGTAATATCTTAAGAAGGTTGTCAAATCCCACACTCAATATTCCAGTTTCGATCCCGTGGACCATATTTTTACCGACATCCGCCATTTCTGAAAGTTCAACCTGGGTCAATCCGCTTTTTTTCCGATGGAATCGTATCAATTCTGCCAGCAACTTGTGCATAATAATTTCCTATTTAAAGGTAAAATTCATTGTTTACCCCGCATTTTACTTTCCCTCAAAAGCAAAAGCAATTAATTTTCCCGATTTAAAGGGAATAATCGACACAAACACCAAAAGTCACAAAACAGGACCTCCACAATTCTATATATTCCCTACAAACAGGGAATATCAAGATTCACTGCGTTTTCAGGATCCTAGCGCCCTGCAAACTCCGGATCCCTGGCCCGTTCCCTGTCAATGACGAACAGGAGTGAACGGGGATGCCGCCTTGGCCTCCCCGTTTTTTTATTCCTGCACCGGGTATCACATCCCGATCATGGAGAGCCCTTCCTTGATCTCAAAATAGGGTATGATCTCAAAGCTGAAGCCTGGAACACCAAAGTAGATGGCCATATAGTCTCCGAGAAATTTAAAACCATCCGCCAACCGTTCGTTCTCAAGCTCATACAAGGACGTGAGAAGAATCCCCTCCAGATTCGAGGTGACATAGGGCCCCTTCTTGGTCATGAAGTCCGGAAGTTCCGGCGCATCGATGAAGCGTTTCGCCATTGACTGGGCACCTTCCGACGGATAGATGACATGTGTGATGATAACCATGATTCCCTCCTGTGGTTACCGTTACGGATTAAGGGAGATCACGAACAGCCTCCATGGGGAACATCCCCATGGAGGCATTAACTCGGCAATTTTAAAGGGGTCCTTTCCATGGTGTACCTGCCTATTGAAAGCTGTTGCCAAAAGATCACGTCGGGGAGGAGAAAGATGAGAATAATCAAGGAAGCATACTAGGACTTTACACCCATTCCATAACCCTGTCAAAAACAAGACGGATAAATACAAAAGAGAGCCGGACAACCCCTTGACCGCCTGGCAGGGGTCGGCGAGTACACCTCCGGCACCCTCCTTGATATCGTCAACCATTAAATTACCATAGTAGATCTCCGCCGGGAAACGAGCCTGTAAAGCCGGGGGTCTCCACCCCTTAACCCTAATTATCTCAACTTTTTTTATCTTGACAAAATCGAAAAAACAGCCTAATATTACGGATTTTAGAACTTTGTAAGAGTACGCTAAAGATATATAAGGAGAAACAGATAATGTACGCAGTAATCAGAACCGGTGGAAAACAGTATAAGGTTCAGGAGGGCGAAACCCTCAGAGTTGAAAAACTCGATGGTGGAGAAGGCGCAGAGGTAGAGTTCAACGATGTCCTGATGATTTCCGACGGTGAGAAGGTTACCCTTGGTCAGCCCGGCATCGAAAATGCCATGGTAAAGGGTCACATCCTAGAGCAGGGCAAAGGCAAGAAAGTTCTTGTTTTTAAGTTCAAACGCCGCAAGGGTTACAGAAACCTCCGGGGCCACAGACAATTTTTCACCGCCGTCAAGATCGACAACATCCAGGCGTAGACAGAAAGGAGATTAGATATGTCACATAAAAAAGCAGCTGGTAGTACCCGGAACGGTCGCGATTCAAACGCCCAGCGACGGGGTGTCAAGAAATTCGGTGGCCAGTCCGTTGTAGCCGGAAATATATTGGTTAGACAGCTTGGAACAAAGGTACATCCCGGTGCCAACGTCGGCATGGGTAAGGATTATACTCTCTTTGCAAAGATCGACGGTGTTGTCGCCTATGAGCGCAAAGGCCGCGACAAGAAGAGAGTGAGCGTTTATGAAGCGTGAGATTCATTGATGAAGCATTAGTCACTGTATTTTCAGGCAAAGGTGGCCCCGGTTGTTTAAGCTTTCGAAGAGAGAGATTTATCGAGCGGGGCGGACCTGATGGCGGAGACGGAGGCCATGGCGGCAGTGTCATTTTTCGGGCTGACCCGGGAAAGAGAACACTGTTTGACCTCCGCCGCCAGAAGCTGCTTCGGGCAAAGAATGGAATGCCGGGATTGGGACAGAACAAACACGGGAAGAACGGGGCTGACCTGATCCTCCCTGTACCTGCTGGAACCATCGTCACCAATGCGGAGACCGGCGAGGTAATCAAGGACATCACCGAGCCCGGCACGGAGTTTATCGTTGCCCAGGGCGGCATGGGCGGACGGGGCAACAAACGATTTGCCTCCTCCACCCACAAGGCGCCCAGATTTGCCCAACCGGGAATGCCCGGGGTCGAGTTGAGCCTCAAGCTTGAGCTCAAGCTCCTGGCAGATGTGGGCATTGTCGGTCTACCCAACGCTGGAAAATCCACCTTGATCTCCAGGATCTCCTCAGCACGGCCAAAGGTCGCAAATTACCCTTTCACCACCCTTACGCCGTCCCTTGGCATGGTGGTACCGGATTTTGGCGAGCCGTTTGCCGTTGCAGATATTCCCGGACTGATCGAAGGTGCCCACGAGGGTACGGGGCTCGGTATCCAATTTTTAAAACATGTTGAACGAACAGGAATTCTGATCCATCTCATAGATATATCCGAGACCGATCCGGACGATCCCCTGGAGGCCTTCAACCTTATCAACAGGGAATTGGCGCTCTACTCCAAGACCCTGGCAGAAAAGTCCCAGGTCGTGGTGCTGAACAAAATCGATCTCACGGACGCTGAAGAAAAGGTCGAACGGTTCAAGCAGGCGTATAAAGGGGGCGAGGTACTGACCCTTTCCGCAGCCACAGGAGAGGGTACAAAAGAGCTCGTTAGAATTCTTGCACAAAAACTCGGAAGAGAAAATGAGCAGCAATAGAAAGACTCACCTTGAAAAGGCCAAACGAGTCGTTGTTAAGATCGGCAGCGGTGTGCTTACCCGAAACCACGGTCTCAACCATGAGATCATCGAGACCATGAGCCACCAGATCAGTCGCCTATGGGACACCGGATGCGAAGTGATCCTGGTTTCATCCGGGGCCATCGCTGCCGGTGTCAACAAAATCGGATTCAAAAAACGGCCGGAGGGGATCCCGGCAAGGCAGGCGGCTGCGGCCGTGGGCCAGGCAGGCCTCATCCTCTCCTACGAGCAGGCGTTTTCCCACTATAACAGAAAAGTGGCCCAGCTTCTCCTCACCCGGGACGACCTGAGCAACCGCCGCCGTTATCTTAACGCCAGAAACACCATCAACACCCTGCTTGCCTGGGGCATTGTCCCCATCATCAACGAGAACGACACCGTCGTCATTGAAGAGATTAAGCTTGGGGACAACGACAACCTGTCTGCCATGATCACCCTGCTCATGGATGCGGACATCCTCATCAATCTCACCGATATCGATGGGTTGTTTGATAAGGATCCCAGGGTTCACAAAGACGCTGCCCTCATCCAGGAAGTGACCACCATCACAAAAGAGATGGAACAGGCTGCCTGTGGTATTCCCGGCAACCTTGGCACCGGCGGCATGCTGAGCAAGCTCAAGGCAGCAAAGAAACTTTCCAGGTCCGGAATTCCCATGATCATTGCCGGCGGAAAGAACCAGAATATCCTGTCCGAACTGGTTTCAGGAAAGGAGCTCGGCACCTTTTTCATCCCTGGCAAGCGCAGGCTCAACTCCAGAAAATGCTGGATCGCCTACACCCTGAAACCCCAGGGCGCCATCTGCCTGGACAGGGGAGCTGAAGAGGCCATCATCTCCCGGGGAAAGAGCATTCTTCCCATTGGCATCACCAGTGTCCAGGGGGCCTTTGGCATGGGCGCACCCGTGGAGATCAAGGACCAGGAGGATAAAATCCTGGGCCGGGGACTTGCCAACTATTCCTCCGCGGATATCAAGAGCATCATGGGGATGAAATCCTCCGCCATCAGCAATATCCTGGGGTCAAAACCCTATGACGCCGTGATTCACCGGGACAATCTTGCCATCACCTTTGAACAGGGGTAAACCATGACAATGGAATCGACAATTCAAGAGATCGCCAGAAATGCGCGACTTGCCTCAAGAACCCTTGCTGTAGCGTCTACCGCCAAGAAGAATCAGGTACTCCAGGATCTGGCCAGGCGCTTGACTGACCTTACACCTGAAATCCAGGCCGAGAACCGGAAAGATCTTGAAGCTGCACGGGAGAAGGGCCTCTCAGCTGCCATGCTCGATCGTCTCACCATCTCCGATGCCACCATCGCCGCCATGATACAGGGACTGAACGAGGTGACGGCCCTTGAAGATCCCGTGGGGACCATTACCAAAACCTGGACACGGCCCAATGGCCTTGAGATATCCAAAAAAAGAATTCCGTTGGGTGTCATTGCCATGATCTACGAGTCACGACCCAACGTGACGGTGGATGCCGCCGCCCTCTGTCTCAAAGCCGGCAACAGCGCCATACTGAGGGGGGGCTCCGAAGCCTTTTTCTCCAACACCATCCTTGCCAGGATCATCGGCGACGCCCTGGAAAATGCAGAACTTTCACGGGAAAGCGTCCAGGTGCTACCGGTCAAGGACCGCGAGGCCATCACCCTGCTGCTCCAGCAGGAGGCGTTCATCGATCTTGTGATTCCCAGGGGCGGTGAGGCGCTTATCCGCTTCGTGGTCAAACACTCAACCATCCCGGTATTAAAGCACTACAAGGGTGTCTGCCACGTATATGTCGACCATGCGTGCGACATTGACAAGGCCGTATCCATCTGCATCAACTCAAAGACCCAGCGTCCCGGAGTGTGCAATGCCATGGAGACCCTGCTTGTCCACAAAACAATGGCCCCCGCCTTTCTGCCCAGGATGGCAGAGGCGTTCACCCAAGCCGGCGTTGAGATGAGGGGATGTCCCCAAACCCTTGAAATGGTTCCCAATGCCATCCTTGCAGACGACAACGACTGGGAAGCAGAATACCTCGACCTGATCGTGGCGATCCGGGTGGTGGACACCATGGACCAGGCAATGGACCACATTGCCGCCTTTGGCTCCGACCACACCGATGTGATCCTGACCAGTGACAAGATAAATGCAGACACCTTTGTCAATTCGGTTTCATCCTCCATGGTGGGTGTCAACGTCTCCACACGGTTTAACGACGGCGGCGAACTGGGGCTGGGTGCAGAGATCGGCATCAGCACATCCAAACTCCACGCCTTCGGCCCCATGGGGCTGGAAGAGCTGACCGCAACTAAATTTGTCGTTCTCGGCAAGGGCCAGACCCGGCTCTAGTAGGGAATCATGATCGAGGGCATATTCGGCGGCACCTTCAATCCCCTTCATAGGGGACACCTGGACGTCATCGCCCACGTCAAAGAGACTTTCAGTCTTACAAGGGTCCATCTTATTCCCTCGGCCATTCCTCCCCACAAGTCGTTTACAGATCTCGCCCCTGCAAGGGACAGATTCGAGATGGTAAAACGATCCATTGCCGGCATCCAAGGGCTGATTGCCTCTGATGTGGAGCTCAACCGCAAAGGCCCCTCCTTTACCGTGGATACCATCGACCACTTCAGGAAGAACCTCCCTCCTGGGACCGATCTTCGACTCATCGTCGGGTCAGATGCATTTTTAGAGATGGACACCTGGAAACAGGGTCGGGAAATATTCCAGCTCATCTCCATCATCGTAATGATCCGGCCTGACCAGAAAAAACGGTCAAAGAGTATTGCATCCTTCCTGAAAGATGTGATATCAGAAGATTATAGACCCGGTAACGGGCAAGAACGTTTCACCCACCCTGTATTAAAGCCCGTTTATGCCTGCAAAGTTCCTGAAATAGACATATCGTCAACACTTATCAGGCAATACGTAAAAAAACATCTTCCCTTGGAGCGCCTGGTACCCGATCCTGTGGAAGAGATCATCAAAATAAAAGGATTGTATTTATGACAAACAGATCTGACCGGCCCGAAGAACTATTAAACACCCTTGACAAGTACCTTGTCGAAGCATTTTCAAGAAAGGCTGAGGAGATCACCGTCCTTGACGTGCGTGGGCGCACCTCCTATGCCGACGCCATTATCATCATCACGGCACGATCACAACGCCAGGTGTCGTCCATAGCCGAAAACATGCACATTGCCATGAAAGCCATTGACAATATGGCCATCGGCATGGAAGGCCTGAAGCAGGGCACCTGGTCCCTCCTCGACTACGGTGATGTGATCATCCACGTGTTTGACAAAGAGACCCGGGACCTCTACGATATTGAGGGCATGTGGAGCGACGTCCCCAGGGTGGATACCTCAACCTATGAAACAGAGAGAACCCAGGATGACCGTGACTAATCGAGTGGTCAACGCCTTGATCATCCTGGACGGATGGGGCATCAACCCAGAAGCCCACGCCAACGCAGTTGAACAGGCCCGGACCCCTTTTCTCGACCAGGTAAAGGCGGATTTCCCGAGCACAAGCCTTGCCTGCTCCGGCCATGCGGTGGGACTGCCCGACGGCATCATGGGCAACTCAGAGGTGGGACACATGAACATGGGAGCGGGGCGCCGGGTGTTCCAGGACCTTGTCCGGATTGACAAAGCCGTTTCCGACGGTTCCCTGCTTAAAAACCGGGAACTCTGCCGCACCATGGAAACGGTCAAGCAAAGGGGAACCACCCTCCACCTCATGGGTCTTGTATCCGATGGCGGCGTTCATAGCCATATCAGTCACCTCATGGCCCTGGTGGACATGGCCGTTGCCCACAACATTCCAACAGCCATCCACTGCATTATGGACGGAAGGGACACGGCTCCCAAAAGCGGGGCCGGTTTTGTCAAACAAGTCCAGGCGTTTCTTGTTGACAAGCCGGGCGTTCGTATTGCAAGCGTGTGCGGACGTTTCTACGCCATGGACAGGGACACCCGGTGGGAGCGGGTTGAACGCGCCTACAATCTCTACACCCAGGGAGAGGGAGCAAGGTCAAACGACCCTGTACAGGCGATCACCCGGGCCTATGACAATAACGAGACAGACGAGTTTGTCAAACCGGTTTTAATTGAAAACAGTGGTGAACCGGTTCAAGAACCCGTAAAGGACGGCGATGCCCTCCTTTTTTTCAACTACAGGGCCGACAGGGCACGGGAGATCACCCGGGCCTTCACCCAGGCCGATTTTTCAGGCTTTGACCGCACAAGGGTCCCCAAACTCTCCCAATTTCTCTGCATGACCCTTTATGACGAAACCTTTGGGCTTCCCGTTGCCTTCCCCCCGGTTCACCTGACCAACGTCCTTGGCAAGGTGATAAGCGACCAGGGACTCACCCAGCTCCGAATCGCCGAGACCGAAAAGTACGCCCATGTCACCTATTTTTTCAATGGTGGTGATGAAACGGTTTTCCCGGGCGAGGATCGTGTGCTGATTCCCTCCCCCAGGGAGGTTAACACCTATGACGAAAAACCTGAGATGAGCGCTCTAAAGGTGGCAGAAGCGGCGTGCCAACGAATTGAGTCAGGGCAATACGACCTGGTGGTGCTCAACTTCGCCAACATGGACATGGTGGGCCACACCGGCATCATAGAAGCGGCCGTCACGGCCTGCGAAACCGTGGACGCCTGCACCCGCAAGGTGGTTGAGGCGGTGTTGAAAACAAATGGAACCGCAATGATAACGGCTGACCACGGCAATGCCGAACAGATGAGAGCCGCCGACGGCTCCCCCCACACGGCACACACCCTCAACAAGGTGCCCCTTGTCCTGGCCGGAAAAGCCCATGCCCATGTCGCCCTTAAGGAGGGCATCATCGGAGATATTGCCCCGACCCTGCTCAAGGTGATGAAACTGAAACAACCGGAAGAGATGACGGGAACCCCCCTTTTCTGATCCACAAAATATAAATTCGAGGATGATCCATGGAAGATACGCTTGTTGACTACATAACCGGCAAAACGGTTCCCAATGAAGGCCCGGAAGAGAGCAGACAGATGTTTGAACGAATCCTGGTTGAAGAAAAAGGGTATGCCCGGGAGGATGTCCGGGTTGACGAGCCCATCACCGTGATGTTCCAGGGGAAAGAATACCGGTCGACCATCGACCTTGTGGTCTTTTTAGAGGGCAAGGCCGTGATGGCCGTAAGGTGCATCGCAGGCTCCCTTGGTTCCTATGAGCGGGAGATACTTGCCGGGGCAAGATTGCTCTACGACTACCAGGTCCCCTTTTCCGTGTCCACCAACGGACAAGACGCCCTCGTAAGGAACGTTGTCACAGGCAAAGCCCATGGCCAGGGAATCGATGCCGTGCCGTCAAGACAAGACGCCCTGGACGCCATGGCCACTATTGACCATTCCGGATTTCCCGAAGAAAAAAAGGAGCGGGAGATGATCATCTTCCGCTCCTACAATCTGGACAAATACCAGGACGACTGTTCGGATTAACCCTTTGGGACGTCCTTACTGCAGTGCTTGCACAGGGTGGCCCGTTTCTTGATTATCTCGGCACAGTGGGGACACTCCCGGGTGTAATGCCGTTCGTGCAAGGCTGCAACGGCATCCTCCACTGCTTTTTGAAGCTGGTGAGACCCAAATTTGGGGTTCAGCAGATGTTCAATGGCCTCCACATCCCCGAGCTCCGCCACCATCTCAGCAGCCTTGATCCTCACCCGGGACGGCTGTACGGGATCGAGGAGAATTTTGAGAATCTCGTCCCAATCCTTGGACATGTAAAAGTCGGTCAGCAGGGAAAAGCCCTGTTTCATGGCCTCCTTGGTGGCTTCCCGAATCTCGAGTACATTGTCGTCCAGCACCTGGCCCGTGCCTCCCAGGGAACTGAACACCGGCATGTACTCGAAATGCTTGTCTCCCGGATTGTTGATGCACCGATAGGAGGCAGTGAATTCCATGCTCTCCTTAATATCGTCCCACCCCTGTCTGAACGAGGAACACTCGTTATTAAAGCAAACGAACAGAAAGGGGGATCCCCATCCAAGTCCGTCGCCACATGCAATCTCCGGAACTTCCCACAGGCTCATTTCCGTTTCACAATGGGGGCATAAGGGCTTATCCATATTCAGAATTCGCTCAAATGCTTCCTCTTTAGTTTCAATAGCCATCGATACAACTCCTTGCTTTATAAGTCAACGCCCCTGGGCGTAAAGTTCGATTCCAAACCGAACAAAAGTAAGTATCAATAGCCCTCTTGTCAATTCCCTGGCCCCAAGGTTTAAGCGTTGAATTCCATTCGGATGGTGTCAAAGTCCTGGGAACAGGCTGAAAACGCATCCACGATCAAGGGATCAAAGTGCCCTCCCCTTTCATTATGGATAATGTCCATGGCAGTTTCATGGGATACCGCCTCCTTGTAAACCCGTTTCGAGGTCAGGGCGTCATAGACATCGGTCAAGGCCACGATCCGCGCCGATAATGGAATTTCTTCCCCCTTCATGCCCTTTGGATAACCGTTACCGGACCATTTTTCATGATGGCAATAGGCAATCTCCTTGCCCAGGGTCAGAAAGGACTGCCCCTCAATCTTGGAATCCACGGCCCGGAGGGCATCCCCCCCATAGGTGCAGTGCTGCTGAATAACCTTGAACTCCTTGGGGGTAAGTTTTCCCGGCTTCAACAGTACGGCATCCGGAATCCCTACCTTGCCGATGTCATGGAGGATGGATGATAGATGGATGTCGTCGACATAGGCGTCTGTAATGTAGGATTCAAACCCCGGAAACCGCCTGAGATTACGGGTAAGCACCCTGGAGTACTCCTGGATACGCTCAAGGTGCCCTCCGGTGTCGTGATCCCTGTACTCGGTCAGCTTTGCAAGCCCCATGATCGTTGCGGCTCGGATTCGCTTGAGGCTGGAAAAGGAGCCCAAAAGATCCTTTTCCAGCTTTTTTCGGAACGTGATGTCCCGGAGAACCAGCTGAAACCCCAGGATCTTTTCCTTTTTGGTAATAACGGTTGCATTGCACTCCACATGGATCACCTCGCCATCCAGGTTCACCAGCCGAAACTGATAGTCCCTGATATCCCTGTTGTTGGCAAACCCGTCCATCATGAAATAGTTTAAATCTGGAAAATCTTCGACATGGACATAGTCGGGAAAAGCCAGGGAGTGATTGACGTTTTCGGTTGTACCGATCATTCCGTAAAAGTTGGGGTTGGCTATCATAATCGTGCCGGAAGCGTCCACCATGACCACGGAATCCATGATATTTTCGTAGAGTTCCCGATATCTGAGCTCCGACTCTTCCAGCCGTTTGGCCCGCTTCGCCACCTCGTTTTCAAGGTGGGTCGCATAGTAATCGATGTTGTGCCTCATCTGGAACGATAGCCATCTGGCATGGTGATCCTCACGACTTTTAACAACGCTTACCAGGATGAAAAAAAGAAAAAAGAAGTTGTTGCTGAAAAAAATAACACGGGTGAAGGGCGCAGGATCGGTAAAAACCATCACCGGTACAAGGTAGAGAAGGTACATGGCCACCCCGGCGACCAGGGACTGGAAAAAGGTGAGGGGAAGGATGGAGGAAAACGCGACCAAAAGACCGATCATGCCAACGTAATAGAACGAGTCATACCCTCCCATGTCTACCACCATCATGGAGATGGCGATGCCGCAACTCACATAGCCTGCCATGGCAATGGCAAAGGGATAACGCCTTCCAAACCCGGTGAAATGAACCGCCAAAAGAACCAACAGGGCGGCGCAGCCCCCAACTCTGTAAAGAAAGAAATTAAAAAAAAGGCTCTCAACCGCATAGTAATCCAGAAAAAGGAACATGGGAAACAAAAGGAATCCCACCCAGAAGAGCAGGTAGAGCCGACCGTGGAAAAGGTTTTTAAGCTCTTTTTGAAAAACAACGTCACTCGTTGAAAACGATCCCTGATTTCCCCTGGACCACCAACCCGTCAGTATCATGGTTTCATCCCAATGGCAAAAAGCTGAATTCCAACCGCCTCTTCGGCCACAACTTCGATATCACTTGCAAACCGTGTCTTCCCAAACAGGGAGACAAGCTCCTCCGGTTCCCGGTACACAAGGCGCCACTCCAACAATCGATCCATGAACACCTTGTCCGGATTCGGCCTGAAATTTCCGACCATCAGGCTGCCGCCGGGATTGAGCTGATCGTAACAGCGATTGGCAAGCAGGACAAAAAGGTCGTCATCCAGATAGTCAAACAGCCCGCCGGAATAGATGATATCCTGGAGTTCGATCTCATGGCTGGAGGTGCCAAGGGCCCATTTAATCAAGTTATCCTTGAGGTAACTAATGGTCGCCTTGTGGGCAAATGACCGCGATTTTTCTCCCGTATATTGAAGCGCCTCGGGATCGATGTCAAGGCAGATGGCATGGACCTGGGAATCGTGCTCAAAGCGTTGTATAAAATCAAAGAGTTCCCGGCTTGGACCGCAGGCAAGGTTCATGATGGACACCCGGTTTTTCTGCAGTACGATGCCACGGCTCATGTTCTCAAGCCTTTCTGCAATAAATTCCCGCCGCCCCCGAACGGCCATGCACGGGGGTCTGTTCAAGAGCCAACCGTCCACCAGCCGCCCGATCTTTCCTGACCCCCTTGGCCGGTTTTGATACATCATATCGATCATCTTGAAATCGCCTGCATAGCCGTTGGGTTTAAAATAAGCCCGTTCGGTGAGGCTGCTTCTCATGAAGTAGGGAAATGTCTCCTTAAAGATGTATCCCCACACTTCTTCCTTGAGTTGACTGTCCTCCAGCACCTGGTCAAACTCGCCGATATCGTCGAAAAAGGTGTCCATGACCCGGTTGAACCGGGTCGTGATCCCGACCGGGATCTTCTCCTGAAGATCCTGCTGGAGGGTGACGGAAAGTTCAAACATTTCAGCCTTCAATGCCTCTACAATGGCGGTGCTGCGGCTCCCCTCCCGGGTCTTGAAAAATTCCCTGGAAAGGGCCCTGGATTCGACAAAACACCGGGCACCGGTGGAAAGGGATGCAGCATAGGCTTTCAACGGTTCGCGCTCTCCCAGGATCCTGCGAAATTTCACACAGATCGATTGGGTAATCACGGTGATGAACCGGCCGTACAGCTCGGGATCATCCGTTCTGAACCGCTCCATCTGATCCTGGGAGAACATGTTGAGGCGGCTCCCTTCGCTTGCGCGAACATCCCTCACCCGTGAGACACCGTCAAAAAAGCCGATTTCACCGAAGAATTGGCCATTTCCAATGGAGGCAACAACGATTTTCGTGTCCCCTGTGGTGTAGGACACTTCCATGGCCCCGGCCCCCACATAATAAAACGCCCTGGGGGCATCCTCCTTGAACGAAAGACACTCCCCTTTTTTGAGCAGAACCAAGGTTGAATAGGGTAACACATCCTTGAGGATCATGTGCTCCGGCAATGGGCTGGTGGAAGCACCCATAACTCGCCCTCCTTTCTGTAGCGGTTATTGCCGTGGACACCACCAGGAATGGTAAGAGATAGGAGCAGACATCAGGATAGATTATCGTTTTAAAAGTTAAGGATATGATTTTCTGGTGATTCTATAGATTCTAACCGTAAACCCGAAAAGTGGCAACTGAAAATTTCAACTCACCTGGGACACTGAATATATCGAGGGGTTAAACAAAGCGGACCCGGCAAGATGCTGGGCCCGCTCCATATTCAATTTAAGGTCTATCCGATTACGGCAAGGACATCCCCCTTGGACACGGAATCCCCTGAACCAAAATTAATCGCAGTGAGCTCCCCGTCAGCCGGAGCCGGCAGGGCATTTTCCATTTTCATGGCCTCAAGCACCACAACAGTGTCACCCTTTTTCACGGCATCACCCACATTCTTTTCATATTTGATGATCATGCCGGGCATGGGCGCCGTTACCTGGGCACCCGTAGCGGCTGCTGCTGCCGGCTTTGCAGCCGGTGCTGGAGACTTTGCAGCGGTCGCCGGAGCTGCCTTGGGCGCGGGCGCGGAAGCGGCCGGAGCCGGAACCGTGCTTCCCTGGAGGGGCACGGGCTGACCGGGTGCGGCTGCCGCCGGGGACATGGCTTGGGCGGGCTGGGCATAGGCGATGACGGGCGCACCGCCCACCTCGTCAACCCCAACCTCGAAACACGCGTCATCCACAAAGACATTAAAGGTTCTTAAGCACTCTGTTTTTTCCGGGAACTCGCCGTTCAGTTTACTTTCGACAAGCTCTCCGGCCTTTGCTTTTTTAAGGATATCCGCCTGGCGTTCCACATCATCCATGGTGATGGCCTTCATGCTCTCGGGAACCGCCTCTTTTCCATATTTTTGCTGGAGGAACTTCTTGCCGGTAACAGGAAACAGGGTGTAGAGGATGAGATCATCCTCATCCACGGCCAGCCCCTTGATCTCAGCTTTGGCCGCCTCAAGCTCGGGTTTGAGCACCTCGGCCGGCCGGCAGGAGATGGGCTCTTCGCCCCGGTCATATCCCCTGAGGGCCTTTTCTTGGACTTGGGGATCAATGGGTACGGCTGTCTTTCCGTAAAGACCGTAGCACAGATCCTTGACCTGGGCCGTGATCATCTTATAGCGCTCGTCCGGGGTGTCAAACAGCACGTTGTTGACGGTCTGGGTTCCCACGATCTGGCTTGTGGGGGTGACCAGGGGAATCTGGCCCAGCTCCTTTCTCACCCTGGGAAGCTCTTTATACACCTCACCGATCCGGTCAAGGGCGTCCATGTCCCTGAGCTGGTTCACCAGGTTAGAGAGCATTCCCCCCGGGGTCTGGTGGAGCAGCACATTGATGTCGATCACCGACACCTTGGTGTCGTCCAGCAAATGGCGGTACTTAGGAAGGATCTCCTTCTCCAGGGTCTCGTTGATGGAGGCCAGGGTTTCAATATCAAAACCCGTATCCCGGTCCGTACCGATCAAAGACATCACCATGGGCTCCAGGGCCGGATGGGAGGTTCGGTAGGCATAGGGGGTCAGGCAGGTATCCAGGATATCCACCCCCGCTTCCACCGCCTTGAGATGGGTCATGGGCGCCATGCCCGAGGTGAAGTGGGAGTGGAGGTTGATGGGAACGTCCACGTTATCCTTGAGGGCCTTGATCAGGGCATAGGCATCGTAGGGCGCCATGAGGCCGGCCATGTCCTTGACACAGATGCTGTCCGCCCCCATGTCCACAAGGGCCTTTGCCTTGCTGACATAGTACTCCAGGGTGTAGACGGTACCGCCCATCCTCGGCTCGGTCAGGGAGTAGCAGATGCATCCCTGGAAATGTTTGCCGCAACTTTTTATAACCGGCGCCACGGCCTCGAAATTCCGGTAATCGTTCAGGGCGTCAAAGGTACGGAACACGTCCATGCCGTTGTCAGCAGCTCTGTTGACAAACGCCTTGGCCACATCGTCGGCATAGTTTCGATACCCCACGAGATTCTGGCCCCGGAGCAGCATGGAAAAGGGGGTTTTCTTGACGTAGCGTTTCAGGGTTCTGATCCGCTCCCAGGGATCTTCGTTGAGAAAGCGATGCATGGTATCAAAGGTGGCGCCGCCCCATACTTCCATGGCCCAGAACCCCACCTCGTCCATTCGCTCGGCCACGGGGATCATGTCCTCGGTTCTTCCCCTTGTGGCAAACAGGGACTGATGACCGTCCCTGAGGGAAAGATCTTCGATCAACAAGGGTTTTTTGGCCTTGGGCCTCTCTTTTTCACAATTAATCTCACACATGTTTATTCTGCCATGTTCACTCATTACGCTCTCCTATCAATATGCTGTAGCCATTGGCTTTTCATTATCACATTGCTGCATCAGCAGCCCAGACCTGCCGGTTATCTGAAAACACCCATCTGTATCATGGTTCGACCCTGCATCTGGTCACTCCTGCCTGCCATGCCCCAGGTGTTCATACAAAAGGCCGGAAGCAGGCCAACCTTCCCCGGGTTCTGCTCCTGGGACTGAGCAAAACAGGCGGCCTCCTCCTGGGTCTTTATACAGGTCATCACCGCGGCTGTTGCGGCGGCCATCTTTTTTTTGTCCATTTTTCCACCTTATACTGGAATGTTTCCATGTTTTTTTGCAGGTCTCATCTCGCGCTTGGTGCCCAAGGCTTCCAGGGCATCCACCAGGCGGGCCCGTGTCTCGGCCGGCCGGATCACCGCATCCACATACCCCCGATTGGCTGCGCAATAGGGATTTGAGAAGAGTTCATCATACTCCGCGATCTTCTCAGCCCGCTTGGCAACAGGATCGTCCGAGGCCTTGATCTCCCTTGCGTGGATGATGTTGGCAGCCCCTGCTGCGCCCATCACTGCGATCTGGGCACTTGGCCATGCAAAGGCCATGTCCGCGCCAAGATGCTTGGAGCACATGGCAAGGTAGGATCCGCCGTAATCCTTGCGGGTGATGAGCAGAAGCTTTGGCACCGTGGCCTCGGAATAGCACCAAAGTAACTTGGCACCGTGGCGGATGATGCCGCTCCACTCCTGGTCGCTTCCGGGAAGATAACCGGGTACGTCGGCAATGGTGAGCATGGGAATGTTGAAGGCATCGCAGAATCGGATGAACCGGGTGGCCTTGTCCGATGCGTCGATATCAAGACACCCTGCAAGGAAGTTGGGCTGGTTGGCGATGATGCCGAGGACCCGTCCGTTGAGCCTTGCAAAACAGATCACGATATTCTTGGCAAAGTACTCGTGGGGCTCAAAATACTCCCCGTTGTCCACGATGGAGGTGATCACATCCTTGATGTCGTAGCTCTGATTCGGGTTGTCCGGGATCAGGGTGTCAAGCTCCGGGGCCATGCGATGGGGATCGTCCCCGGTTTCCATGAACGGCGGTTCCTCCATGTTGTTGGCGGGAAGGTAGGAAAGAAGCAGCCTGATTCTTTCAAGGGCGTCCTGGTCCGACTCGCAGGCAAACTGGGCCACCCCGCTCTTTTCGTTGTGGGTCATGGCGCCGCCCAGGTCCTCCTGGCTGATCTCCTCCCCTGTCACGGATTTGATCACCTGGGGACCTGTGATGAACATGTAACTGGTGTCCTTGACCATGAAAATCCAGTCGGTCATGGCAGGAGAGTAAACGGCCCCGCCTGCCGTGGGTCCCATGATGGCGGAAATCTGGGGAATCACGCCGGAAGCGGATGCGTTTCTAAAAAAGATCTCGCCGTACCCGGACAGGGCATCCACCCCCTCCTGGATCCTGGCACCGCCGGAATCGTTGATGCCCACCACCGGGACACCGGCCTTCATGGCCATGTCCATGATCTTGCAGATCTTCTTGGCCTGCATCTCCCCCATGCTTCCCGCCCGTGAGGTAAAATCCTGGGCATAGGCAAATACGATCCGGCCGCCGACCTTGCCGTGGCCGGTTACAACGCCATCGGCCGGGATCTCCTTTTCTTCCATACCGAAATTGGTGCACCGGTGGGTGACAAACATGTCCACCTCCCGGAAGGTCCCTTGGTCAAACAAGAGGTCCAATCTCTCCCTGGCATTCAGTTTGCCCTTTTCACGTCGCTTGGCAAGGGCTTTTTCACCCCCCATGCCAAGGATCTTTTTTTCCCTTTCACGAAGGTCCTTGATCTTGTCTGCAACTACTCCCATAATAACAACCCGTCCTTTTTTTCATTGATTTCATTCATATGGCACTGGGCTCCAATCATTCCAACGGCAGCGCATGTATCTTTACTCTTCCCAGGTACACATTTAGGGGGTTAAATATCAGTAATATTCACCCCCCGGTTTTCACCGTTTGCAAAAAATCTGGGTGGGATCGATGACGTCCCGGATAAGGCGAATCTCCTCTTTGCTAGGCGGAGCGAATTCATACACATCCGCGTCCACCATGAGATCAAATCCTGTGACCGCCTGTACGCTTTCCACGGTTTCTCCGGGCATGGTTGCCAGGATTTTCATCCGTTTGGTTTCGTCATCAAACCCCATCAGGGCCTTGGTCGTGATTACCCATTTGGGGCCTTTTCCCTGCAATCCGGCTTTTTTCCTGGCATCTTTCGATCCGTCCATATGACCGATGCTGGTACAATACTGGAGTTTTTCCACAAATCTTCGAAGTTCGTGCTGAACAATGAGGATTGTATAGGTACAGGAACAGGACATATCCCCGGCCCCGCCGCTGCCGGGCAGCCTCACAACCGGTTTCATATAATTTTCCGGAAAGTTTCCAATCATGGTTGAATTTAAATTACCGTAGGGATCAATCTCGGCACCTCCGATAAAGCCGATATCGATAAAGCCCCTCTGGGTCAGTTCAAAGGCGGAATTTAACCCCTGGATAAAATTTGCCCGGCTTGTGGTTCGAGAATCTCCTACGGACAGGGGCAGCCCCCGGTCCAATGTCGGGCCTACGGCACCTGCTTCAAATACGGGAATTATTCCCGGACCGTTTGTTAATTGGGCCAGGGTGATCCCGACCATGGGCAATCCGGTTCCCGCAAAAATCACCTTGTTGTTTTCAAGTTGCCTGGCGCCGGCGGTTACGATCATTTCACCGGGCGAGTAGTCTGTTGCATAATCCGTCATAATATCTCCTGGAAAACTGTGAATTTAATGTTAAATAAACCCATGTATCAGGCAATCGGCGGTGTTAAATGTGTTTGCAATTCCAAATTTCTTGATTCGGTCTGTCGGGCATATTTCAGTTGATTATACGGTATCTTATCAATGAATTGATCCGTATCTGCAACGCCGTAGATATAGGCATCGTAATAGGCCGCCAGGCTGTCCCGGTCTCCTTTGCGAAAGGCGTCCGTCAGGCCCTTGAAATGCTCCAGGTGAATTTTGTCATAATAATGAATGTCGTGACAGACCGTTGGATAGGACCCGAAGGGCAATTCAACAACCGCATCCACGGCAAAGAACGGAATGGATGTCCGGGTGGGATCCATGGCGATGATCTCGTGGTCTATCAATTTATCACAGGTAACAATCACATTTTTGGAGGCCATGGCAATTTCAGGGCAGGTAAAGGTCTGTCCCTTGATCCGGCAGTTTCCGTAGATATCCGCCTCTTGGACATGGAGAATACCCACATCCGGGTGGCAGGCCGGTATCAGCAGGATATTCCGCTGGGAAAACGGACATTGGATGGTCTGGGAACGGTTACATTTTTCAATATCGCCACCCAGGCCACTGCGGATGGGCAGAAACGGAACCCCCATGGCACCGGCCTTGAATCGGGCGGACATACTAAAATTGGTCCAGTCTTCGATAAAGATCTTTTCATTTTCCGTCATGTATCTCAGCATGGAGGAGGTGCCGGCATATTCATGGCCGCAATAGGCGAATTCCATGCGCTGAACAGATAGATGGTCCGGCTTCAGGGCCATTGCCCCGAGCAGATAATCCGGCACAAGGCCTGCGGACTGAAAGGAGAGGATAAGGTCTTTTCTCCCCTGCCGGATAATTTCGTGGGCAATGGCCACAGGCTGGCGGCTGTTTACAAAGCCGCCGACACCAATGTTATCGCCATCCTTGACAAAGGTCTGAACCGCCTCTGTCATTGTCATTCTCTTGTCGCGTTTGGATTTGTCTTTTTGCTCTATATATGTCCTTGCTTCATCTGGTGATAATCCCGTCCATAACATAAGCTATACCCCTGATTATGTATATTTATTGAGATGCAGTGAATCTGTATGATACGAAGTGGCAACGACCGGTGCCAGTCAAGTTTACTGTTCAGACATCATTCCCCCTAACCTGGACAAGCCAGAACCAAAGTGTTTTTCTAATTCTCGTGCCGAAAAAACACAAAAATCAGAGTTAAGAAGCTAATTTTTTAATTATAAATCAGCCGATATGTTCGGCGGTAAAAACAAGCGTTGAGAATTTTCATGGACCAGCAAAAAGAATAAAATCAATCCGTTCGAAAGTATGACACGCTTCATTTATAGAGGTTGAATTCAATGCCGGACTAGATCAAGCCCAATGTTTCGAAACCTGAAGGCACCTGGAACTAAAGCCCGGAGACCTCAGTCTCCGTTAACTATAACAGATTGTTATCAAAGGATATTTTACGCTTGTGAAGGGATGTCGAAATGAACGAGGTTTGGAACGGAATCTTGGATTCCTCGGAAGTAAATTAGTCCTGAGTTGGGACGCGATCGGGAAAGGTATTCAGAATCGTTGACTTGTAACTTCCTCCCACCGGGACCCGACCCCGGGTAAGACAGAGATCCATCCCCTTGTTTTTGGACAATTTAATGGAAGTAACATGTTCCGGGTTGACCAGATAGGATCGATGGACCTGGAGCAATTGATCTTCATTGAACCGCAGCGTAATCTCTTTGAGAGACAGCCTTAGCTCAACAGTCTTGGTATCGGTGTGTACAACACAGTATTGCTTGGCCGCCTTAATATATTGAATCCGCTGTAACATGGAACCAATGGTATATATCTCTGTTGACAGGTTGGGATCAAATGCGAACCGGGTGATCCCCCTGCGGATGATACGCACCTGGGCGATGAGATTACGAACATATTCAAGATTTTCGCGGGCCGGAGGACGGTCAGGCTGCAGAACAATTCGATACCGTTCCATGCCCTTGACCCGGATGGAGACCCATTGGGTGTCCATATCCGTCATGACCGAGATATTGCCGTCACTCTCTTCCATATCCGGAAAAGTCCGGGCAAAATCCTGCCCATTGCCGGCTGTGGCCATGGTTTTTTCATTGGACAGAAGTATACCGTTTTGAAACGGCGGTTCCCCGGTGATGGTCTTAAAGACCTCCTTGAAGAGCTGATCCGTATCCACATAGGTCTCGATGCGGTTCATGAACTTTCGAAGGTTGACCAGGCGGTCCTTGGCCGCCATCAACCGCAATTGCGTCTCCACCCTGGCAATGAGTTCTTTTTTTGAAAACGGTTTGGTCAGATAATCATTGGCCCCTCCGGCAAAGCCCTGGACCAGATCCGTGACCTGATTTCTAGCCGTGAGCAGGAGAATAGGCAGTTCGTCCATCCCATAGGTTTCCCGAAGAATCTCGCAGACCCGGAAGCCGTCCATCCCCGGCATCATCAGGTCCAGCAGAACCATACAGGGTTTATTTTTCAAGATATAATCCACGGCCAGGGCACCTGTGGTAAAGGTAACGGCCCGGTACCCGGACATGGTCAATTGCCGGGATACAATATGGAGGTTGACCGGATCATCATCCACCACAACGATCTCCTGAACCCCTTCCGTCTTCTTTTCCAAAGAAGGCAATTCAACGGGTACCGGGGCAACGTCTAGGGGTTTTGCAAGAGGTAGGATGTTTTCGGCAGGCGGACCTGGTGATACGGCCAGGGTGAAGGTGAAGACCGATCCCCTGCCCGGTTCACTCTCCACCCGGAGATCCCCGCCGTGGAGGTGCACCAACTGCCGGGCAATGGATAGCCCCAGACCCGTTCCCGGGTATTGGCGGGTGGCCGAATAATCCCCCTGTTCAAACGGCTGAAAAATTGTCTCCATCTTATCTTTTTCAATACCGATGCCGGTATCTGAAACACGTACCTCGACCCGGCTCCCGGTTTCAGATGAGACAACGATCTTTCCCCCATCGGTAAATTTAACGGCATTGCCGATGAGGTTGTGGAGAATCTGCTGCAACCGTTCCTCGTCCGCCAGAACTAAGGTCTCGTAGGGAATATGGTTTTCAAGGGTCAGCTGGGATTTATGGATCAGCGGCCGATGGATGCCCAGAACAAGATCCACAAGTTTGCCCATGTCAAGGGGGCGGAGATGGAGTTTAATTTCTTTTTGTTTAAGCTTGGATGCCACCAGCAGATCATTTACCAGATTGGAGAGCCGCATTCCACTGGATACGATTATTTGAAGGTCTAATTTAACCCCGGAAGACAAGGTGTTCTGGGAATCGTGAATCAGGGAATCTGCAATGCCGATCATTCCATGGAGCGGGGTTCTCAACTCATGGGTGGTCATGGCCAGGAAATCATCCTTAATGGCGCTCAGCCGCCTTAACTCAGCGGTCTGCCCTTCCAGGATAATGTTTTTCTCTTCAATTTCCGTCTGCCGTTTCATCAGCTCTTTTCCGAACCGTTTCTGCTCTGAGATATCATTAACAAAGCCCTCAACATGGGTGAGGGTATCCTGTTCCCAGATCCCCCGGATGGACAGAGACACCCAGATCCAGGTCAGGTCCTTCTTGTACAGCCGGGCTTCATAAAGGGTGAGGTGGCCCCTGTTTCTCAGAACAGCCAAAAGATGCATGGCGCTGTCCTTTCCCACAAACAGCGGATGCACCCGGCTGCCGGTCGCCGCCATCAGGTCTTCCGGCGTGTCATACCCCAGCATCAGTGCCAATGAAGAGTTAAGGGTGACAATGCACCCGTCGGCGGTCGCTTTGAATATGCCTTCCACAGCCCCTTCAAAAATACCCCTGAAATTTTCTTCTGAATCCAGGAGCTTGTGATGATAGCCTTCCAACCGTTCCATGAAGTCGTTGTAACAGCCAGCCAGTTCCCCAATCTCTCCGCCGCTGTCAATTGTCAACCGCCGGGAAAAATCCCCCTGGGAGTCGACCTTGAAATGACTGATAAGCTGGTAAAGAGGGGTGGTTATGGATTTGCCCAGATAAAAGGTGAGCAAAAACGCCAGGATCAAAATCACGAAAAAAGCCGTCATAATCGTGTAGTTGATTGTTTCCAGGGGTGCATAGAACTCATCAAGATAGCTGGAAGATGCCACAATCCAGTCCGGTTCCGGAAGATGGTTGTAGATCACCAGTTTTTCCCTGGGCTTTTTTTCCCCGGGATTCTGCCACCGATAAATAATACGCCCGTTTTTTTTATGGATCATCTCCTGCATAAACGCCTGGCCATGGAGATTTTCAGGGTCCTTGATATTGGTGCCCTGGAGGGTGGGATGCACCACAAAGTTCCCCAGGCCGTCTATAATATATGCATATCCGGTTCTGCCGAAGCGCAACTCGTTCACACTTTGTTCAAAATCCTTGGTTTTGATGAGCTGGATAAACTCTTCCCGGTATGAAGACACCGAGATAATCCAGTCCCAGGGAACAAAATGAACCATGTACAGGGCCTTATTCCTGGGACGCTTTTCACCGGGGGTGGCCCATTCATATGTGATATACCCCTCTTTTTGCTGCATCTGCTCCCTGACAAAGGCATATCCTGAGATATTTTCCCCGACCAATGCCTTGTTAGGATGCACCTTGATCACTCCCCCGCTGTCAAGGCAATAGATATATCCGGTACTGCCGATGGTCTGGCTCAGCAACACCTGGCGGGCCTGCTTTTTTGCGGCCTGTTCACTCAGTTCCCCCTGTTTGTACCGGGTATGAAAATCCCGGACAATATCCAGGTTTTTTTCGGCAACCGCCCGCAACAGGTTTTTTATGGAGGCATTTGTGGTGCTTTCGACAAGGTTCAGGATGGTGTTGGTGGAATTGGACAATTCGCTTTCAATGCTGGTTTCAATGGCATTGCGGATAACGGAAGACATGATCCATCCGGCCAGGGAAATGGTCAAAACCATGGTAAGAAAATAGCTCCAGAAAAGCTTTGATCTAATGGTTAGCCGGTGCAACCCTTCGAAGTTTTTCCTTTTCTTCATGTTCCCTGCCCTTGGTTTATCGTTATGTCACTTTACTACCCGGCCTGAGACAGATGTATGCCAGAACGATGTCCTTTGTCAAGAACGGACGATAGTCAGGGTCAGGTCTACACACGTTACACGGAACGTGTGTAGACCTGACCCCTTTTTTTAATCAACCATGGGAACGGTCAGGCCGCCGTCCATGAGAAAGAGGATCTTTGCGGAATCGCCCTTGGTCTCAATGGCCGTGTCCAAGGCCTCCTGGAGGGAGCCAAAGGGCCGGATCAGAAGTTTTTCAATGACCTCGGGCTCTATATCGGTCACGGCCCACATCTCGGCCCAGATGCCGATCTCCGCCATCTTGGCGGCCTTGTGATAGCCGAGCTTGTACCCTTTTTCAATGGTGTCCAGCACCTCCTGGGGGGTGTCGCAGCTGCCCAGGAGATCGGCAAAGGCCTTGCCGCCAATGCCGCAGCGGCACTTGGCCACCAGGATAAGGATGCCGTTTTCCTTCAGGGCAAGCTTGGCGTTGTCGATGCCCTTCTGGGCCTGGTAGAGATCGATGTCCCCCGGGAACTTGACCACGGAGACCACGATGTCGGCCTTCTCCTTGATCGGAGCGGCAAACACCTCGTTGGCACTGTCGATGGCCGCCATAAAGGAGTCGTGGATATCGCCGGCGGTGACGGCATAGATGCTGTGGTTCTTGTCCAGCACCGTCATGATGGCGAAGATCTCCTTTTTCACAACGGAGAGGGCATCCACCATGTCCTCATGGACCGGGTTGCCCTCCAGGGCCAGGGCCCGGGCTTCGGGAACCAGCGCCAGCTTGTGGTTCTGCTCGATGGTTTTGAAGCCTGCGATTCCCGGCAGAAAGGATTTCCGACCGCCGGTGTAGCCGGCAAAGTAGTGGGGCTCCACCGATCCGATGATGATGATCTTGTGGGCGTCGACCCCGGCCTTGTTCACATACATCTCGGTCCCGTTGGAACTCTTGCCCAGAAAGACCATATCCTCGGATTTCCTTGCATCATGGACAAGGATGTCATTCTTGATATTTTCATAGTGATCCCCAAAAATCTGAAGATACTCTTCAGGGCTCGGCCCCCTGTGGGCGCCCGTGGCAATGATGTACTTCACCGGAAGATGGGCGAGTTTATCGTAGATGACGTCCATCACCTGTTTGGTGGGGGTGGGCCGGGTGGCATCGTTGACAATGACCAGAACATCCCTGGCATCTGCCAAAAAATCCGTAAGGCTCGGGCTGCTGATGGGGGTGTTCAATGCCTGGTCAAGGAGCAGTCCGGGCGCCTTGATCTCCACTTCATTAGCTTCGAGAAAGCGTGTCTCAAGCGTGTCACTGATGGTTGCGGTCTCTTCTCCCTCTTTGCCGTAGGGCACTTTTATCTGCATGGTGGTTTCCTCATCGGGGGTTTAAAGGTCCAAGTTGGTTCACTGTTTCCATGAACGTATCGATTGCGGCCTGGAATCCGGTTTTGTCACCATGGGCAATCTGCACCAGCTGGATTCGGTCTTCAGCGATATCCATCTCTTTGAGAAGTTCTCGAAGGCCTGCCACATGGGTCGCGGCCTTAACATTGCCGTCGTGCTCGCAATCCCCGTCCGGGCAGCAGGCCACAAGGACGCCCCAGGCGTTCTGGAGCAGTGGCTCAAGCAGCAGGGGTTTTTCCAACCGGCCACCGCACATGTTGATCAAAATCTTGTACTCGGGATCCTTTTCCAGATCCATGGCCGAGGATTGCAGATCCGGGAAATAGGACCAGTTGCAACCGAACACGATTGCCTTGGCGTTATCCTTGTCAAGAAAGGTAGCGACCTCCTGGTTGAGTGAAGAACGGTCCGTGCCGTAGCTCAGGAGGGTGGCCACCGCCTGGTTGGGGCAGATGTCCACGCAGAGGCCGCAGCTCTGGCACTTGACCGTGTCGGTGAAGATCTTGCCGCTTATAAATTCCCTGGCCTCATGGGGACAGGACCTGACGCAGGCAAGGCAGAGGGCGCAGTCCGTGTTGGTCACGGAGGTGGTGCCGGGGGTCTCAAACTCGGTACCCTGAAAATCCCGTTTGGCATCCGTGATGATCTCGTTCAGGGGCACGCCGCTTGAACAGGCGGCAACACAGCGTCCACAGTAGAAACAGGAGGAGAGCTTGTCGGAAATATAGGTGGAGGGCTCGAGCTTGCCCGATAGCAGCCCGTAGATCATGATCATTTTGGCCCTTGGGGCGTCGGATTCCCATCGTGTGTCTTTGAAAACCGGGCAGTGTTCGTAGCAATAGCCACAACGGATACAGCTGTCCAGGTTGGATTTCCATTTATCAAGATATTTTGTTTCAAACGTTCGTGTTTCCATCGGTGTGACTCCATTTACGTTCAAGGTCAATGTCAAGCAATCGTATAACGAAGGTCGGTTGCTGTCACCCAGTCTTCATGGGCATCCATCAGCTTGCCGGGGTTAAGAATATTGTTGGGATCAAAGGCTTTTTTGATGTTTCTCATCAGGTCCAGGCTGTCGTGTTTTTCAGCCTTAAAGGCCGATGCCTTTGAGATGCCGATACCGTGCTCCGCCGACGTGGTTCCCTTGACCGAGCGGACATATTCATAGATTTCGGCAACGGCTTTTCTGGCCGATTCCCACTGGTCCTGGCGGGTGGGTTCCATCAGGATCTTGGTGTGCATGCAGCCGGAACCACAATGGCCGTAGGCGGTCATGATGATATTGTTCCGGGCTGCAATCTCATGGATTTTTTTTGCAGTTTCAGCCATTTTAGAGTAGGGAACGGCCATGTCGTCGGCAAGGGAGGTGCTTGAGAGAATGTCGCTGAACTTTGAGAGGGCCGGGAAAAGTTTTTTCCTGCCCATGAAGATCTTGGCCCGCTCCTTGGGGTCGTAACTGCTGGTGAGCCCTGCGCCGTTGTGCTTTTTACACACCTCCTGCATGGCGTTGATCTCATGGTCCACGGCTTCCTTTACCATGGCGTCGGCCTCATAGAGCAGCACCGCCTCAACCTCGGGCAGCCCCAGATCCATGGTTTTGTTGACAGCCTTGATGGCAACACTGTCAACCAGTTCCAGCATGGAGGGTATAACCCCGCTTGCCATGATGTCGGCAATGGCTGCGCCCGCATCCTCAAGCCTGTCAAAGTTAGCCATGCCAAGGCACCTGAATTTCGGGATGGGTACAAAGCTCAAGGTGGCTTCCACCACCACCCCGAGGGTGCCTTCGGAGCCGACGATGAGCTTGTGGAGCTGGTAGCCTGTGGCCTCAACCCGTGTCCTTGCCCCGAGGGTGACAAGGCTTCCGTCCGGCAGTACCACCTTCATGCCAAGGACGCTGTCCCGGGTGGCCCCGTATTTCACGGAACGAACCCCGCTTGCGTTGTTGCCGATCTCGCCGCCGATGGTGGCGATCCTGCTGGAGGCTGGGGTGGGGGGATAAAAGACGCCAAAGGGTTTGAGTGCGTGGTTCAGGTCATCATCCACAACCCCCGGCTGAACCCTGCAAAAGACATCCGAGGGATTGATCTCAAGGATTTTGTTCATGCGCTTCATGTCCAGGGTGATGCCACCTTTGACAGGCACGGTCTGTCCGCACATTCCCGAGCCCGCGCCCCGGGTGACCACGGGAATCTTTTCCTTGTTTGCAAAGGCCATGATCTCCTGGACCTGCTCGGTATTTTCCGGTCTGACCACCACCCAGGGTCTTGCAGAATGAACCGAGGAGTCTGAACCGTAAACGTAGAGGTCTGCCGGATCCGTCTTTACATTCTTTTTTCCAACAATGTCTTTAAGCCTGAGTACATCCTTTTTTTCCATTACCCTTCCCCTTGTAATTATTAAACTTCAGGCCTTGGCAATACGCCTGCACGTTCTGCAATCTCAGGAACCTTGTGTTCCCACTCGATGGCCATGAGATGAACCCCTGCAACACCCTTCATCTCTTTGAACTCTTCGATCTGCTCACAGGCGATCCTGATGCCCTCATCGGCAACCTTTTTCTTGTCAACGCCCTGGAGACGCTTGATAATCTCATCGGGAACGTCCATTCCAGGCACCTTGTTCTTCATGTACTTGGCCATACCCACGCTCTTCATGGGAGTGATGCCGGGAAGGATAGCGACCCGATCGGTCAAGCCCATGTCATTGGCCTGGGCCACCCACGCCCTGATTCTCTCCATGTTGAACACACACTGGGTCTGGATGAAATCCGCACCTGCGGCAACCTTTTTTGCCAGGCGGTGGACCCGCCACTCAAAGGGCTCGGCAAAGGGGTTGGCAGCGGCGCCGATGAAAAGTTCCGGTGGAACGTCGATGTCGGCGCCTCCCAGGAATTTGCCCTCATCCCTCATCTTTTTCACCATGCCGATGAGCTGCATGGAGTCGAGATCAAACACCCCCTTGGACTGGGGATGATCGCCAAACTGCTGGTGGTCGCCTGAAAGGCAGAGCATGTTGCGGATGCCGTGGGCATAGACGCCCAGGATGTCGGCCTGCATGGCAAGCCTGTTTCGATCCCGGCACACCATCTGGAAGTTGGGCTCAACCCCTTCCTCCATGCAGATCATGGCGGCTGCCCAGCTTGACATTCGAACCATGGCGGTCTGGTTATCTGTAATATTAGCCATGTCCACGTTTCCCTTGAGATGGGCAACCTTCTCCCGCAGGGCTTCAACATTTGCTCCCCGTGGTGGCCCCACTTCCCCTGTAAAAGCGAAGTGTCCGGCTTTAAGGATTCTCTCTAGGTTACTTCCTGATTTCATATTGATCTCTCCCTAAAATGGTAAGTATTTTCACAAAACCGGTTGATCATTGTCCCTGGGACTTAACACGCTCCCCATAGCCTGGCTGAATGACCTTCCTGGGTTTCTGGTTGCGCCAGTCATTGGGGGGTGATATCTCGATTATTTGCTCGAGCCGACCCTGGTCAGCCAGACGCCCATGGATCTGATGCCAGGCACAGGGCTGATCTTTATTGATCTCGCAACTTCCCTGGTTGGTTCCGCCGCAGGGACCGTTAAAAAGGCTTTTGGCGCACAGGGTAACCGGGCAGACGCCCCCGGTCATCCCAAGCACACAGGAGCCACAGGCCCGGCATTTTTCTTCATACCATCCCACATCCAGATTAACGCCGATGAACGCAGTATTGACCGCCGGAAAAACGGGTTTGTCAGGAAACCGTTCCGCAAGGAACTGAATGCCTGCACCGCAGGCCATTGAGATAAGGGCGTCATACCCACCGACCGTTGCATCAAGCGCTGCAAGGAACTCCATGTCGCACTGGCGCTCAACGGTATCAGATCCAAATTCGGGCCCATCTTTGCCAAAAGACAGGTTCAGCTCTGCGTTCAGGGTCTCAACCTCTTTTGATCCGCCTGCCAGACAGACGGCCACACAGGTACCACATCCAACGGTCAGGACTTTTTTATAGCCCGACACCATATTTTTGATCTCGTCAAAGGGTTTTCTCTCGGCAACAATCATGGATCCTCCCATAGTGCCGGTCAAATGACGTGATACCCACCCACGCTTATAAATAAGTAGCGGTATCAATTGATCTGACCAGAGCTATAATTCTAAAGATAAAAAAAATCAATAAGGGTGTTGAAAACAATTGGTTTCCAACACCCTTTATGGGTAAAAACAGACTCAAGGACCTACTGCTCTGAGAATTTTTTCAAGGCTGCATAGCGAACATTGACTTCCGTTTCAATCTTTGCCCGCAAGCGTTTTGACTCTTCCGGAAGGCTCTTTTCAAGGGCTGCAAAACGATTCTCTCCGGCCAGGAACGCCTGGAGGGTTCCGTCGGGCGCTTTTGAATCCAGGACAAATGGATTTTTCCCTTCTGCCTCAAGCATTGGATTGAACCTGTATAAAGGCCAGAACCCCGACTCTACAGCCAGCTTGGATTCAAGCTGGGTCTTGCCCATGCCCTTTCTGATGCCCTGGTTGATGCAGGGAGCGTAACAGATCACCAGGGAGGGTCCCGGATAACTCTCCGCCTCAACAAGTGCCTTCATGGTCTGCTGTTTGCTGGCTCCCATTGAAATGGATGCCACATAGACATAACCGTAATTCATGACCATCCTGCCGAGATCTTTTTTGCCGATCTTCTTTCCGGAGGCGGCATATTTTGCAATGGCACCGGTGGGCGTTGCCTTGGAAGACTGACCACCCGTGTTGGAGTAAACCTCGGTATCCAACACCAGGATATTGATATCATCGCCGGAAGCCAGAACATGATCAAGGCCACCGTAACCGATATCATAGGCCCAGCCGTCGCCGCCAAAGATCCAGTGGGATTTCTTGACAAGCAGACTCCTGTCGCCGTATATGTCGTCAAGGAGGTTGTTACCGGTATTGCCGTTCAACTGGAGCTGAAGCTTGTCGCTGTAGAGCTGTGACGCTTCAGCGTTGTTCATCCCGTTAAGCCATCCCTCAAGGTTATCCTTCACCTCCGGGTTGATATCGGAAGCAAGGGCTTCCCTGACCGTGGCGGCAAGGGTTTTTCTCCGATTATCAAACGCCAGCATCATGCCGTAGCCGTATTCGGCGGCATCCTCGAACAAAGAGCTTGCCCATGCAGGTCCCCGGCCGTCACTGTTGGTGCAGTAGGGTGCCGTGGGAGCGGAGCCACCCCAAATCGAGGTACATCCTGTTGCGTTGGCAACGGTCATCCGCTCGCCAAAGAGCTGGGTCAGCACCTTAACATAGGGGGTTTCACCACATCCTGCACAGGCACCGGAGAACTCAAGCAGGGGCTGGAAGAACTGACTGCCCTTGACACTCTGGCGTTTACCCAAGGTTTCCTTGAACGGAACCGTCAGGGAGAACCTATGGTTTGGAATTTCCGCATCAGTCTGGGTGGCGATGGGTTTCATCACCAGGGCAGGCACCTTGGCAGGACAGATGTCGGCACAGTTTCCACACCCCTGACAATCCAGGGGGTTGACCTGAATCCTGAAACTGTAATCCTTCAGATCCTTACCCTTTCCGGCAACAGTCCCGAAGGTTGATGGCGCATTCTCGAGTTCATTCCCACTGGCGACAATGGGAATGATGGCAGCATGGGGACAGACAAAGGAACACTGATTGCACTGGATACAGTCCCCGGCGATCCACTCGGGAACGTTGATGGCAACCCCGCGCTTCTCGTATTTACTGGTTGAGTTGGGGAACAGGCCGTCCGGGGAAAAAGCACTCACCGGAAGGTCATCGCCTTTCTGGGCAAGGATGGGACGCATAACAGTGTCGACATAGCTGCCTGCATTCTCTGCCTGATCCATGGTTCCGGATGCAGCGCCCCAGGATTCAGGGATGCTTATCTCCACAAGGTTATCCAGGGTTCTGTCAACGGCATCAATGTTCATTTGGACGATCTTGTCGCCCTTCTTGCCGTAGGTCTTTTTGATATCGGCCTTGAGAAGCTCAATGGCCTTTTCAAAGGGGATCACATTGGCAAGCTTGAAGAAACAGGTCTGCATGATCATGTTGATCCTGTTACCAAGTCCCACCTCGCCTGCGATCTTCACAGCATCCACGTTGAAGAACTTCAGCTTCCTGTCATGGATTGTTCGCTTGACATCGCCGGGAATATTGGCCTCCATATCCGCCATGGACCAGGCAGAATTCAAGAGAAACGTTCCCCCCTCCCTGAGACCCTCAAGAACGTCATAAATTTGGACATAGTTGGATTTATGGCAGGCCACGAAATCCGCCCGGTTAATCAAGTAGGTGGACTGGATGGGCAGATCGCCAAACCGCAGGTGGGAAATGGTGATACCGCCCGATTTCTTGGAGTCGTAGGCGAAATAACCCTGGGCATACTTTTCGGTGTTATCGCCGATGATCTTGATGGCACTCTGGTTGGCACCAACGGTTCCGTCGGATCCCAGGCCCCAGAATTTCGCACCAACGGTTCCCTCGGGTGCGGGGTTGAATCCGGGAATCACCTCCAGGGAGGAGCCGGTGACATCGTCCTTGATGCCCACGGTAAAATGGTTCTTGGGTCCGGCAGACTTCATGTTGTCAAATACCGCCTTGACCATGGGGGCATTAAACTCCTTGGAGCCCAGTCCGTAACGGCCGCCGATAATCCTGGGTCCCTCGCCCTTTTCCATGAAGGCCGTACACACATCCATATAAAGGGGATCGCCGATGCTTCCGGGTTCCTTGGTCCTGTCAAGAACCGTAACCGTCTCTGCCGTGGCTGGAATGGCCGCCATCATGGCCTGGACGTCAAAGGGTCTGTAGAGCCGCACCTTGACCAGACCGACCCGCTCGCCGTCCTGGTTGAGACGGGTGACCGTCTCCTCAATGGCTTCACAGCTTGAGCCCATGCTGATGATGATCCGGTCCGCCTCGGGATCTCCGACATAATCGAACAGCTTGTAGGCCCTGCCCGTTAATTCTTCGACCTTCTCCATATAGTGCTTTACGATGGAAGGGATTCTGTCATAAAAAAGGTTGGCAGCTTCCCGGCCCTGGAAATAAATATCAGGATTCTGGGCAGTTCCACGGGTGTTGGGATTGTCAGGGTTCATTGCCCGGTCCTTAAACCCACGGTAGGCGTCCCAGTTCATCAGGGAGGCCATATCGTCATAATCGATAACCTCTATTTTCTGGATTTCGTGGGAGGTTCTGAACCCGTCGTAGAAATGCATGAAGGGAACCCGCCCCTCAAGGGTTGCAAGATGGGCAACCAAAGCAAGATCCATGGCTTCCTGAACAGAAGAGGATGCCAGCATGGCAAATCCTGTCTGCCGGGCAGCCATGACATCCTGGTGATCTCCGAAGATGGACAGGGCATGGGCTGAAAGGGCTCTGGCTGTAACATGAAAAACACAGGGAAGCAATTCGCCTGCTATTTTATACATATTGGGGATCTTGAGCAAAAGGCCCTGGGAGGCAGTAAAGGTCGTTGTAAGTGCGCCTGCAGAGAGAGATCCGTGTACGGCACCGGCGGCACCGGCTTCAGACTGCATCTGTTTGATGTTGAGCACCTGGCCGAAAATATTTTTTCTTCCCTTTGCAGCCCAGGAGTCTGCAATTTCGCCAAGGGGACTTGAAGGGGTGATGGGATAGATTCCGGCAACCTCACTCATGGCATAGGCCACATGGGTTGCCGCAGTATTCCCGTCAATTGTCTGCATATTTTTTTTCATAAAATCACCTTTTGAAGTAATGATAATACATAAAATCAGCCCTGAAAGACTGATGTTTATACAACAGCTATAACCGCCTCTGGCACTGTCATTCTCTTGTCCCGCTTGGATTTGTATTTTTGTTCCGGAAATCTCCTTTTTTCAGTCCGTTCAAAAGTGTGAACATCGTCATCCATGGAGGTTGAATTCAATATCTGGCAAGATCAAGTCCAATGTTTCCAAACCCTAAGGCGCCTGGAACCAAAACCTGAACCACCCACCCACCAACAGCCATAATCCGCTGGAATAAAACGACATTTCAACGCCCTTAAAAGATGCCATGATGACCAATGTTGGAACGAAATATTGGATCGCCCGGAAGTAAATTGATCCGAGAATCGGGATGGGCAATAACACAATGTGTGTCGTTAAAGCCCAATATCAGAATTAGTTACGCTCGGGCTTACACCAGAATTTCTCCATTCTGGTTCTTAACGATGCGGCATAGGCATCCCAGTCGTCGATGACAATGGTGGCAAGTCCCTCTTCCATGGCCGCCTTGGCCACGGCAACGGACTCCCATTCGATCACCCTTGGATCAAAGGGTTTGGGAACAATGTAATCCTTGCCAAAGGAAAACGCCTGGCCGTTATAGGCCGCCTTGACCACTTCCGGCACCGGCTCCTTGGCCAGGGCGGCCAGGGCCTTGGCTGCGGCAAGTTTCATGCCCTCTGAAATCTTGGTGGCCCCCACATCCAGTGCCCCCCGGAAGATGTAGGGAAAGCCCAGGACATTATTGATCTGATTGGGATAATCAGACCGGCCCGTGGCCATGATAAGATCGTCCCTGGTAGCAATGGCAAGCTCATAGCTGATCTCAGGATCCGGGTTGGCCATGGCAAATACAATGGGGTCCTTGGCCATGGAGAGCAGCATGTCGGCGGTCACCACATCCTTCTGGGACACGCCGATGAACACATCCGCATCTTTCATCACATGGTCAAGGGTTCTTAAGTCGGTCTCCAGGGCAAAGATCTCCTTGTACTTGTTCATGCCCTGTTTGCGGCCTTTATAAATGACGCCTTTGGAGTCGCACATGGCAAGGTTCTCATATTGGACGCCAAGGGAGATGAAGAGCTTTGCGCAGGAAATACCCGCAGCGCCGGCCCCGTTGAATACCACTTTGATCTCTTCGGCTTTTTTGCCGGTGATTTCCAACGCATTTACAAGGCCTGCGGCGCAGATGATGGCCGTGCCGTGCTGGTCATCATGGAAAACAGGGATATTGCACAGCTCGATGAGGGTCTCTTCGATCTCAAAACATTCAGGGGCCTTGATATCTTCAAGGTTGACGCCGCCAAAGGTGGGTTCCATGGTCTTGACAATGTCTATGATCTTCTTGGGGTCTTCCGTGTCAAGCTCGATGTCAAACACGTCCACATCGGCAAATCGTTTGAACAACACCCCCTTGCCTTCCATGACCGGCTTGCTTGCCAGGGCACCGAGGTTTCCGAGGCCGAGGATGGCGGTACCGTTGGAAACCACGGCCACCAGGTTCTGGCGGCTGGTGTGCAACCTTGCAGTATCCGGATTGGCTGCGATCTCCAGAACAGGCAGGGCCACCCCGGGGGTATATGCCATGGAGAGATCTTCTGCGGTCTGGCAGGGTTTGGTGGGCATGACCTGGATCTTGCCGGCGACCGGGGTACAATGATAGTTCAACACGTCCTTCTTGAATCTTTCCATCTTTTGATAATCCTTATGTGATTCTTAGTTTTAAATAAAGGTCCGGATCAGGACATAAAGCTCCAGAGAACACCGGCAGCGATGGCCGATCCGATGACGCCCGAGATATTGGGTGCCATTGCGTGCATGAGAAGAAAATTGGTGGGATCCTCCCTCTGGCCCACCACCTGGACCACCCTTGCTGAATCAGGCACGGCAGATACGCCTGCGGCACCTAAAAGGGGGTTGATTTTGCTCTTGAGGAACAGGTTCAGAAATTTTGCAAAGAGAAGGCCGCAGGCCGTTGCAATGCAGAAAGAGAGGGCGCCAAGGAAGAAAATACCAACGGACTTGGTGGTGAGGAAGACGTCTCCCTGGGTGCTGGCGCCAACGGTAACGCCCAGGAGTATGGTCACGGAGTCGATGATGGATGTCCTTGCGGCAACGGCAAGCCGTTCAGTTACAACAGCTTCCTTGAGGAGGTTGCCGAAGCAGAGCATGCCAAGAAGCGGCAGGGCCGCCGGAGCAAGAAAGCAGCAGAGCAGGAATGCGATGATGGGGAAAAGTATTTTTTCACGTTTGGTCACTTCCCGGGGCTCCTCCATGCGGATGAGCCGCTCTTTCCTCGAAGTCAGAAGCCGCATGATCGGCGGCTGGATAACCGGAACTAGGGCCATGTAGGAGTAGGCTGCAACGGCAATCGGGCCGATGAGTGTGGGCGCAAGTTTTGCCGTGAGAAAGATGGCGGTGGGACCGTCTGCCCCGCCGATGATGCCGATGGATGCCGCCTCATGGGGGGTGAACCCCAGGGCCAGGGCACCCAGAAAGGTGATGAAGATACCTGCCTGGGCCGCAGCGCCCAACAGCATGAGAATCGGCCGGGCAAGCAGGGTGGAGAAATCTGTCATGGCACCGATGCCAAGAAAGATCAACGGGGGGTAAACCCCCTGGGTAACACCCAGGTATAGGTAATGGAGAACGCTGTTATCTTCGTAGATGCCAAGCCCAAGTCCCTTAAAAACAGGGATGTTTCCCATGAGCATTCCAAACCCGATGGGAACCAGCAGCAATGGCTCGTAATCCTTTGCAATGCCCAGATAGATAAAGAGCATTCCCACAAGGATCATGATGATGTTACGATAGTCACACAAAAAGAAACCTGTGTTCTGAAAAAAGTCTATAAAAAGAGTCTCCATATGTCCGCCTCTATTTGCTCCTCGCTTGGGTTATTTTGCCTAGGAAGCGTATCTGTCAAACGCTTCTCGATTAAAGAAATAGTCCCCCTGGTGATCCGGTTCGATGATCCCGGCTTTAATTAGATGGCACAGGCTTGAATGGGGACGTTCAAGACCGCTGATCTCTGCCAGGTGGAGGAGCCGGTGAAGGGAAAAGGGATCGTCCATGGTTTTCACCAACAGGCGAAACTGACGTGCCGACGCCTTCTTTTTTTCGGTAAAGGGCAGGAGTGCGGGTTCCGATCTCTCCTGTGGTTTCTTACAGAAAATCCGGATGTCGTTCCGGTTATCCCAGAGGTCCAGAACTTTATGGATCCGGGAGATGGACAGGGAGAGGAGCACAAGGCCTGAAAAAACGATGGATACTCCCACGACCGAAATGGCCCAACCGTTATTTGCTGCGATTGATTCTAAACCGTACAAAATTTCACCTCCGTTTAGTAGTGATACGCCATGCCCGGTATCTCCTTCTGCTCCACAAAGGGAACGTTCTCTTCCAGAAAGGAGTTCCAATGGTGCATGATGGTTTCAGCCAGGAGTGAATCTTCCTGGATGAGATCAAGGAAATCGTCTCTCTTTATGGCAAGTACTTCGCCGTTTTCCAGGGCAATCACGGTGTTGATATATTCCCCCTTTGATGAAAGAAGTTCCATTCCGATGAAATCGCCGGGACGGTCCATGACAACAGATTTGCCGTCATCCATGGCGATGAGAAGGGTTCCTGATGACAGGATAAAAAACCGGGTTGCCCTCTCTTTTTTCATTGCAAGGGTCTCACCTTCCTGGATATCCTGTTTCTCCATGAGTGCTCCCAATCTCTCAAAATCGGTCGGTGCAAGGGAGCTAAAAATAGTGCCTTTTTTAAGAATCGCTAATGTTCCAGACATTGTTTCCCCTTTATTTTTAGAACGGTTTTAGTGAAAAAATAGAAATAGGCTCATCCGGTTATGCATGGGAATCATCATTCATAGAGGATGAATTCAAGATCAAGCCCAAAGTTGCAAAACCTTAAGTTGCCTGGAACCAAAGCCCGGACGCCCCATCCACCCACAACCATAACCAACTATTATCAAAGACAATTCAAGTCTTACGTAAAGATGACGGAATGACATAGACTTGGAACGAAGTCTTGGATTACCCGGAAGTAAATTAATCCGAAAACGTGGTGTAATCGGGAGAAAAGCCTGGGCTCATAGACTTGAATCCTCCCTTCAAAGACAAAAAAGAGTGAAGATTCATATAGTTCCGTTGGAATGATTGGAGCCCAGTGCCATAATGGCGACCCAAAGCCTGAAACATAAAAACCCGGGACAAAGCAAACGGCTTCGTCCCGGGTTTCTATGTTTGTTAACGAATCAGATGAGATTACTGTAGAAATCGTTACCCTTGTCATCCACAATGATAAAAGCGGGGAAATCCGCCACCATCATCATGAAGACCGCGTCCATACCTGGCGCCTCATACTCCACGAGCTCGATTTTCTTGATGAAATCCCGGCCAAGCCTTGCGGCAGGGCTTCAATGATCATATTGTTTTGCATAGGCCGCATCATTGTACATGGCTTCACCATAGAGGCGTTTACCATAGTCGCCCATGATGCGCTGGGCCTGGTCTGAGTTTAGAAAATCAATGAATTTTGAAGCATGGGCCTGGGCCGGGGTGGCCCCTTCCGGCTGGCACAGACCGTGGTAGGTGTTGATCAGGATTGGATCACCTTTAAACAGGACCTTGATATGATTAAGGCCTTTTTTCCCAGCCACCCAGGTGGAGGAATCTGTCATAAAATACCCGTTCACTGCATCAGCTTTTTTCAAAGTTGCCATCATGAAATCCCGAGTCACGAGATACCAGTCCCCTGAGGGTGCGATGCCTGCTGTTTTCCAAATCCGCAGTTCTTTTTTGTTTGTGCCTGAGTTATCCCCCCTGGACAGGAATTTGACTTTGGCTTTTGCAATCTTTGCATAGGCATCGGCTGCAGAGGTCGCCGATGCAATTCCGGCCGGGTCGTCTTTGGGACCGACAATATAAAATTCGTTTGAGCCGATCAGGGATCGTTTGACAGCCCAGCCGTCAGCCACCGCTTTCTTCTCGGCAGCCGGGGCATGCACCATGATGATATCCACCTGTTTGGCCTTTAGCAGTTTGAGGGATTTTCCAGATCCTGCCTTGACCCAGCACATGGTTGTGCCGTTTTTGGCATTAAATGTATCTGCAAGTTCTTTTAACAGTCCCAGTTCGCCGGGGCTGCCGGTGGCCAACCTGAATACGGCACCGTGGGTGCCATAGGTTGCTTTGCAGGTATCCTGCGCCATGGCCGGCAGAATCAATAAGAGAACGATTAGCAGTGCTGAAAATAGGTGTTTTAATTTATTTATGCCGTTCATGTCATATCCTCATTCTTAACATAGGATTATTATTTTGCCTGTGGGGAACCGGTTTCCCGACAACACAGCAACCTCTCTTAAGGTTATGCTTGGTAATAGTCAATCTTAAAAAAGAATAAAACACTCGTAAACAACCCAAATAACCTCGGAGACACTGTCAGATCATACCTGTATGACTTTTTAATATTCGACTTTGACGGGAACGGGTTTGTCCGGAAGATACAAGATCCACAAGCTGAAAATTTAATCGCACCTGCTCAACCTTTTATGGTCAATCCCATGCCAGCCGTGTTGCTTTGCTTGTCACCTTATGTTATCAAAGCCCCGAACTGCTGCTCCCTGGTGGGCATGGTGTTCTACTTTTTTTGAATACAGGCAGATATGAACCGGGAAAGCATTTTTCCAAAATGAAGAAAGATTCACGACTTGATTGAGACTCAACTGAACCTTTGGCAAATCCTTGCCGCCAATGGCGCCATTGGACTGAGCGCCTTTCTCCAGAGTGGAGCAGGCTTTGGAATGGCCCTTGTATCCGTGCCCCTCCTTGCTTTGATTGATCCGGGATTTGTCCCCGGCCCTTTTATCCTGGTGAGCCTGCTCCAGGGGCAACCAATGGGCATTGTTTTCGGCATAACCATCCTGATCGCTCCACCCTTCAGGCGGTATCTGGACCGGACCAACATCCGATGTCGTATATCAAACCGAGATTAGGGGAGGAGCGGTGATTGTGGATAAATACCCACGCGCGGTGGAGGTGGCAGAGAAGGCAGCACCTAGGCAATGCTGTCCAGATACCAATGACGTGATGCCAACCTACCCTCATTAATAAGTAGCTGTATCAATTGGTCTGACCATAGCTACAACTTACATTTCAATCAACCAACAGGAGCAGCTATCAGTTTAACGCCAAGCGCTTTACACACTCGCAGTATAGTGTCGAACCGAGGATGACTATTGGACCGTAAGGCCTTGTATAAAGCTTCGCGCTTAATGCCGCTGGCGCGAGCGATTTCTGTCATACCACGTGCCTTGGCAATATGCCCTAATGCCGCTGCTAACTCCCCTGAATCACCTTCTTCGAGAACCTGGCTCAAATACTCAACAATATCAGCATCGCTTTCGAGATACTGTGCTATATCAAACTCGGGCAAATCATTGATATTTATCTGCTTACGCATGACATTTCACTCCTCTATCGTTGCTGCTAATGCTTTAGCAGCTGCAATATCTTTTGCTTGAGTGCTTTTGTCTCCACCACCAAGCATAATTATCAGCATTTCTCCACGCTGAATGTAGTACATCCGCCAGCCTGGACCAAAAAACTCCCTCATCTCACAAACACCATCACCAACAGGAATCACATCCCCCAGCAACCCGCGTTGAGCTTTTTCAAGCCTACGCAGTAAACGCATTCGCGTCGGCCGGTCTCGCAACTGATTGAGCCAACGATCAAATTCAGGCATTTGTTTAATGATATACATAGTGTATGTGTAATCGAACGATTACAGGATGTCAAGTTACAATGGCGGCAACGAGCTTGAAAAATAGGAACCCGGAACACAGCCAGACGGCTCTGCCCCGGGTCAAATGGGTTGTTGATGGGTTAAAGGAGATTACTGTAGAAATCGTTGCCCTTGTCATCCACGATGATAAAGGCGGGAAAATCCGCCACCGTCATCATGAAGACCGCTTCCATGCCGAGCTCCTCATACGCCACAAGCTCGACTTTCTTGATGAAGTCACGGCCAAGCCGTGCGGCAGGGCCGCCTGGGGATCCGAGATAGAACCCGCCAAACTTTTTACAGGCATCGGTCACCTGTTTGGAGCGGTTGCCCTTGGCCAGCATGATCATGGACGCCCCCTGCTCCTGGAAGATGGGGACATAGGGATCCATGCGGCCGGCCGTGGTAGGGCCGAAAGATCCCGAGGCCTGGCCTTCCGGGGTCTTGGCAGGCCCTGCATAGTAGATGATGTGATCCTTAATGTAATCGGGCAGTCCCTCTCCCTTGTCCAGGCGTTCCTGGAACTTTGAATGGGCGATATCCCTTGCAACGATGATCTTGCCGGAAAGCAGCAGCCGTGTAGCAACGGGATACTGGCTCAGCTGGGCCCGGATATCGGCCATGGGTTTGTTGAGGTCCACCCGGACAGCCTCTGTCATTTCAGGCGCTGCCAGGGGCAGGAACTTTGACGGGTTCTTCTCAAGCTTTTCGATGAAGATCCCCTCCCGGGTGATCTTTGCCTTGATCTGTCGGTCAGCAGAGCAACTGACCCCGATGCCCACTGGACAGGAGGCGCCGTGGCGGGGCAGCCGAACCACCCGGACATCCAGGGCAAAGTGCTTGCCCCCGAACTGGGCGCCAAGGCCGAGGTTATGGGCCCGGTCCAGCACCTTTTTCTCAAGATCTACGTCCCTGAAGGCGTGGCCCGTGTCGTCCCCTGTCGTGGGAAGCCCATCGTAATACCGGGCCGATGCAAGTTTCACCGTCTTGAGATTGGCTTCAGCCGAGGTGCCGCCGATGACAAAGGCGAGATAATAGGGCGGACAGGCCGCCGTGCCAAGGCTCTTCATCTTCTCGGTCATGAAATCCAGCAGGATCTCCTCGGAGTTGAGCACGGCCTTGGTCATCTGGTAGAGAAAGGTCTTGTTGGCTGAGCCGCCGCCCTTTGCCATGAACAGGAACCGGTACTCGTCTCCCTGGGTGGCAAAAAGGTCTATCTGGGCAGGCAGGTTGCACCCGGTGTTCTTCTCCTCGTACATGGTGAAGGGGGCGTTCTGGGAATATCTCAGATAGTTCTCGGTATAGGCCTGGAAGGCTCCCTTTGAGAGCTCCTCCTCGTCGTCGGACCAGGTCCAGACCTGCTGGCCCTTCTTGCCCATGATGATTGCCGTTCCTGTATCCTGGCACATGGGATAGGTCATTTCGGCCGAGATCACAGCGTTCTTCAACAGCTCAAGGGCGATATACCTGTCGTTGTCGCTGCTCGCCGGATCGTCAATGATCCCCCTGAGCTTCCCAAGGTGTTCGGAACGGTAAAGATGGGCCACTTCCTTGAAGGCGGTATTCGCCAGCAAGGTCAGGGCCTGGGGCTCCACGGTCAGGACCTCCTTTCCGTTGAACGCCTTGATGTTGACATACTCCCGGGAGATGCGTTTGTACTCGGTGGTATCCGCTCCCAGGGGAAACATGGGCTTATAATTAAACTGTGTCATTCATTCTCCTTGTCATTTGACCAATGCCATCCGACGCCTCAGGTAGGCAATCTGGGTCTGGTGGGGCAGATCCTTGGGACAGTAATCCTGGCAGCCCAGCAGGGTCATGCACCCGAACACCCCGTCATCATCACCCATGATCTCGTAGAACTCCTCGTCGGAACGCTTGTCCCTGGGATCCAGGGCGTACCGGGCAAGGCGCATGAAGCCAACGGCGCTGAGAAATCCTTCCCGCATGCGCTTGGTGGCGCAGGCAGAAACGCAGCAGCCGCACTCCACGCAACGCTCAAGCTCGTAGATCTCGTCGGCCGTGTCCGGGTCCATGCGCTCCTCAAGCTTGCACAGATCCACGTTTTCCGCATTTTGGTCATGGATCCAGCTCTCCACCCGCTCACTCATCTGGCGCATGAATTTGCCCGTGTTCACAGAAAGATCCCCGATCAGCTCAAAACCCGGCAGGGGTAAAAGCTTGATCTCCCCCTCCGGGAACTTGGAGGTCAGCGTCCGGCAGGCAAGGTCGGGCTGGCCATTAATGATCATGGCGCAGCTGCCACAGATCCCGGCCCGGCAGATGAAATCAAACTGAATGGAGGTATCGTGCTTCTCCCGGATCTCGTTCAAGGCGATGAAAATGGTCATGCCCGGCGCCTCTTTTATCTCGTAGCGCTTCATGGTGGGCGTATCCCCCTTGATCTGGGGGTTGTATCGTAGAATATGAAACGTTAAGGTTCTCTCCTGGTCACTCATTATTTAAACCCCCTCCCTGTGCGCTCGTTCTTTCCTCTGAATTTTTCCGGTATCTCAATGGGATTGAGGAGTTCCTGCATCTCAAAGCGGTCTGCATCGGGATGGGCTGTTTTAATCTCCTCGATCCCGGCCACCCTCTTTTCCGTGTCCGGGTGATGGACGGTGTTGTCAACGCCGTAGCCCCTGGAACCCGGGGGCATCTCCATCTTCATGATGTCGAGCTCCTCGTAGGTGACCTCGGGCAGATCCGCGTCCTCGGAATTCCAGGTGGTAAGGGTCCGCTTGAGCCAGTCCTTGTCGTTCCTTTCAGGAAAATCCTCCCTGGCATGGGCGCCCCGGCTCTCGGTCCGGAGCATGGCGCCGTAGGCCACGCACTGGGCAAGTTTAATCATCTTGGGCACCCGGATCGCCTCAACAAGTTCCGGGTTGGAGGTGGAAATCCGATTCTTCAAAGCAATATTCTTTGCCCGCTGGTTAAGCTTCTTCAGCTCTTCCACGGCCTGGGCAAGATCATCTCCGTTCCTGAAGATGCCCACCTTGTCCATCATGATATCCTGCATCTCCTTCCTGAGCTCAAAGGGATTTTCCCCGGCTTCCCGGTTCAAAAGCTTGAAAATCTTATTCTCCTCCCGCCGGACAAACTTTTCAATGAGCACGGTATTGATATTGAGGGTGGTCGAAGCACAATGATCGGCCACATACTCCCCCACGATCATACCGGCAACAACGGTCTCGGCAACGGAGTTCCCCCCCAATCGGTTGAACCCGTGCATGTCCCAACAGGCGGCCTCCCCTGCCGAAAAGAGCCCCTTAAGGTTCGGGCTCTCACCCGTGGCCTTGGTCCTGACCCCGCCCATGGAGTAGTGCTGGGTGGGCCTTACCGGGATGTACTCCTTGACCGGATCGATGCCAAGGAAATATTCGCAGATCTCCTTGACCTCCCTCAGGTTTTTATTGATATGCTCTTTACCCAGCAAGGTGATATCCAGCCACAGATGGTCTCCGTACCGTGACGAAACGCCCTTGCCCTTTCTCATATGCTCGGTCATGCGCCGGGAAACCACGTCCCGTGAGGCAAGCTCTTTCTTGTCCGGCTCGTAGTCCGGCATGAACCGATACCCTTCCTTGTCCAGGAGCAGGCCCCCGTCTCCCCGGCACCCTTCGGTGGTGAGGATGCCCACGGGTACGATGGCCGTGGGATGGAACTGGACCGCCTCCATGTTACCCAGGGTTGCCACCCCGGTCTCAAGGGCGATGGCCGTGCCGATGCCCTCGGAGATCACGGCATTGGTGGTCACGGCGTAGAGCCGGCCGTAACCGCCGGTGGCAATGGTGGTGGCCTTGGCCACGTAGGCGGTGAGTTCCCCTGTGACAAGATCCCTTACAACGGCACCGTAGCAAACACCATCTTCGTGGATAAGGGCGATGGCCTCCTTTCTCTCGTGGACGGGGATACCGAGCTCTATGGCCTTGTTGTCCATGGCGTAGAGCATGGTGTGGCCGGTACCGTCACTGGTGAAGCAGGTCCGCCACTTTTTGGTGCCCCCGAAATCCCGGGAGGTGATAAGCCCGTGGGCCTCGCCCTTCTCGGTGATGGTCACCTTCTTGCCGTTGATCACCACCTGGCGGTCGCCTTTTCTGACCCGGCTCCAGGGAACGCCCCAGGCCGTGAGCTGGCGGATCGCCTTGGGGGCTGTGTTAACGAACATCCTGGCAACGTCCTGGTCACACCCCCAGTCACTGCCCTTGACCGTGTCTTCGAAATGGACCTCTTCGTTATCGCCCTCGCCCTTGATGCTGGCACCCAGGCTTGCCTGCATGCCGCCCTGGGCCGCTGCCGAATGGGAACGTTTTGCAGGCATGAGGGAGAGGACAATGGTATCATACCCCCGCTGCCTGGATGCGATGGCGATTCTCAATCCTGCAAGACCGCCACCGATGACAAGTGAATCCGTATATATGACTTTCATCGATTACTCCTCGTTTGATATCGTGTGATCATTGGCTTCCGGTTCCCCAGGGACAACGGAAAGGTCGGGGGCCGTCCCGGCTATAACCGTGATGTGGCCCAGGTTGTAGGGCTCTCCCACACGGTCGCTGTGGCGCCATCCGATGATGAAGAAAACCAGGAGGGCGATCAATCCAAGGCTAAGAAGAAAGATCGTGATCCGGTTCTTGAGCATCTTAAGCCTTTTTCTGGACTTAACCGGATCCTTGCCCCCAAACCAGCCCCACTTCATGCAAAGCCTGTAGAGCCCGATGGTGCCGTGGAGTTCCACGCAAACCAGGAGCACAAGATAGAGGGGCCACATGTGTGAAGAAAATACCCGATCCGCAGAGAGATAGGGATCGATCTGGCCGGGATGGGTGAGCATGATAAAGAGATGAGCGGATCCCAGGAAAAACATGATAAATCCAGTGACCACCTGCCAGTACCAGAGGTTGGTGTCACTGTGTTTCATCATGCCCATCTGGGACCGGATGATGGTGTGCTCCTTCCAGGAGATGGGAAACTTCCTCACCCCCAGGGCGGCATGGATGATAAAGAGCGAGAACACGCCAAGCACCGCAAAAAATACGACCGAGGGGTATCCGTGTCCCGTGCTGGAAAGGAACGAGAGTTCCATGGTTTTTGCCACAAAGTTGAAAGAGCCTTTTCCCAGCACAATACTTCCCACCAGGCACATGTGAACCCACATGAACAGCCCGAGCACAAGGCCGGTGCCGCTCTGGGCAAGGTCCAGCCGTGCCGGGATTTTGCTCTTTTTGATTCCATCGTTGACTATCAAGCGTTCCATCTATTCTCCTTGACGACAGACGTCCTGGTTGGCGCATCTGCCGTCATATGTTATAGTACCGGTCAAATGACATGATGCCGATCTTGCCATTATTTATACGTATCGGTATCAATTGGCCTGACCAGAGCAATAATGTTAAACTCTGAACCGACCCACTACTCAATACCCAATATTAAAAAAACTCTTTACAAGTTTCTCCAATGGTACCGAGGTTCTTGCAGACCCGAATACCGTTCTGCTCCATGGCTTCGATCTTGGCCTGGCCCGTGCCGCTGTTGCCGCTGATGATGGCGCCGGCATGGCCCATTGTTCTTCCGGGAGGGGCTGTCAACCCTGCGATGAATCCCACCACAGGCTTGGTCACATGGGCCTTGATGTAGGCGGCGGCCTCCTCTTCTGCGTTGCCCCCGATCTCGCCGACCATGACAATCGCCTGGGTATCGGGATCGTTCTCAAAGGCCCCAAGGACATCAATAAAGTTGGTACCGTTCACGGGATCACCGCCAATACCGATGCAGGTGGTCTGGCCAATGCCAAGCTTGGTGAGCTGATCCACCACCTCGTAGGTGAGGGTTCCTGACCGGGAAATCACCCCCACAGGTCCTCCTGCCAAATGGATCTTGCCCGGCATGATGCCGATCTTGCACTCTCCGGGGGTGATGATGCCCGGACAGTTAGGCCCGATAAGCCGACAGGTCTTTGTGGCCAAAAAATTCTTCACTTTCACCATGTCGAGCACGGGAATGCCCTCGGTGATGGCAATGATAAGTGCAACCCCGCTGTCCGCCGCCTCCATGATGGCATCGGCACAGAACGGCGGGGGAACAAATATCATGCTCGTGTTGGCCCCTGTTGCCTCAACCGCAGACCGGACCGTATTGAATACCGGTACCTTGTCCATGGTCTGGCCGCCCTTGCCGGGGGTGACCCCGGCAACCACATTGGTGCCATACTCGATGCACTGCCTTGTATGGAACTGGCCTTCCTTGCCCGTGATTCCCTGGACAACTAGCCTTGTTTCTTTATTCACAAATATACTCAAAACGTTCTCCCCATGGCTGGATCGGGCTTTTGCTCAAGCTGGAATTTTTGCTTAAGTTTCAGCCCGATATGATTTATATGGCTGCTGCAACCTTTTCGGCTGCATCCTTTAAGTCCACGGCATTGATCAGGTTAAGACCGGAAACAGCAAGGATCTCTTTGCCCTTTTCCACATTGGTCCCTTCCATACGGACAACAACGGGAATGGTAATACCGACCTTTTGGGCGGCTGCGACAATGCCCTCGGCAAAAACGTCACAGCGCAGAATGCCGCCGAAGATGTTGATAAGCACCGCTTTTACCTTTTCGTCCTTGAGGATTATCCTTAAGGCATTCTCCACCATCTCGGCCGTGGCTCCCCCCCCCACATCCATGAAGTTAGCCGGTTCAGCCCCTGCGTTCTTGATGATATCCATGGTGGCCATGGCAAGGCCTGCACCGTTGACGATGTTGCCCACGTTGCCGTCAAGGTTAATGTAGTTGAGATTAAAATTGGAAGCCTCCACCTCCAGGGGATCCTCCTCGTCAAGATCCCTGAGATCCAGGAGCGATCTATGGCGAAACAGGGCGTTGGAATCGATATCCACCTTGGCGTCCAACGCCATAACCCTGTCATCCTTGGTAAGAATCAAGGGATTGATCTCCAAAAGGGAGCAGTCATTTTTAACAAACAGGGTGTAAAGATTTTTGAGCAGCGTTGAAAATTCCCTAAGGGCGGCCTTTGGCAAACCAAGACCGAACCCTACCTCCCTCAAATGGTAGCCCTGGATGCCCGTGAGGGGATCGACCCTCACCTTGATGATTTTTTCCGGGGTTGAGGCCGCAACCTCTTCAATATCCATACCCCCTTCCTGGCTGGCCATGATCACGATACCGGCCGTGGCCCTGTCCACCAGGAGACTCAGATATAACTCCGTTGCGATCTCCTGGCCCGCTTCCACCAACAGCTTATTCACGACCCTTCCTTCAGGGCCGGTCTGGTGGGTCACAAGCGTCATGCCAAGGATATCGTCGGCAAAACCCATTGCTTCGTCCTCGGATGCGGCAAGTTTGACGCCCCCGCCCTTTCCCCGGCCCCCGGCATGGATCTGGGCCTTGACTACGACAGGATAACTCCCAAGCCCCTTGGCGACTTCCACGGCCTCTTCCACGGAAAAGGCCACGCTTCCGTCCGGGACAGGCACACCAAAGGTCCTGAACAACTCCTTTGCCTGGTACTCATGTATTTTCATAATCAATCCTCATTTTCATAGGTTTATAGATACGACAACAACTCATCAGCCGCAGCCGTGGGTGATATCAACTCCTGTTCCACCGACCCGGAAATTTCCGGGATTCTCTTTGAAATGCGACGATTCTGCCTGAACTTCGCCTTAAGCCCCTCCTCCACCAGGGCCCACATCCAGGAGAGGGATTGGCGATTTCTTCGCTGGGCAAACTCCCCTGTCCCGGTCATGATTTTTTTATGCTCAAGAACCGTATCCCATACATTCCGGGTGCCGTTTTCAATGATTGAACTACAGGTGCAAACCGGGGGCCGCCAGGAAGAAGATTCAGGGGTGACGATGTGCATGGCGATCTCATATTCCAGCCTCGCCTTTTCCGCCCGGTCGATATTATCGCCGTCACACTTGTTGATGGCAATGGCATCGGCCACCTCGAGCACTCCTTTTTTAATGCCCTGGAGTTCGTCCCCGGCGCCGGTAATCATGAGGGCAAGGAAAAAATCCACCATGGTGGCCACGCTGATTTCAGACTGGCCCACCCCCACGGTCTCCACAAGGACCACGTCATAGCCTGCGGCCTCGCACACAAGAAGGGTCTCCCGGGTCTTTGCCGCCACCCCCCCCAGGGTCTCCCCCGAGGGAGAGGGGCGGATAAAGGTGGAAGGATGGGCAGCAAGCCTTTCCATCCGGGTCTTGTCACCCAGGATACTGCCGCCGCTCCTACTGCTGGAGGGATCCACCGCAAGCACGGCAACCTTGAACCCATCCTCCACAAGCAAAAGACCTAAATTTTCCACAAAGGTGGATTTTCCCACCCCGGGCACCCCGGTGATGCCCAGGCGCACGGATTTCCCCGTGTATGGAAGCAGCCCCTCCATCATCTTTGCGGCAAGCTTCCGGTGCTCCGGAAGCGAGCTCTCCACCAGGGTGATGGCCTTGGCAATGCTTCGCCGCTGACCTTTGAGCACCCCGTCTACATATTGTTTCAGATCAAACCCATTTGTGTAAGTCATGGGCGCACTCACGCGCCAATGGCATTCAGGGTCCGGTTGGCCGAATCGGTTACAACGGTGCCGGGCCCGAAGATCTCAACGGCACCGGCCCCGGTGAGAAAATCGTAATCACAGGGCGGAATGATGCCCCCCACAACCACCCGGATATCCCCGGCGCCTTCCTGTTTCAGCGCCGCGATCAGGGCGGGAACCAGGATCTTATGACCTGCGGCAAGGCTTGACACGCCCACCACATGGACATCGTTCTCAACCGCCATGCGGGCCGCCTCTTCCGGGGTCTGGAACATGGGGATTATATCCACGTCAAAGCCAAAATCCGCATAGGCCGTGGCAATCACCTTGACCCCCCGGTCATGGCCGTCCTGGCCCATCTTGGTCAGGAGGATCCTGGGGCGACGGCCCGACGTTTTCTCGAAGTCTTCGGTCCTTTTTCGAATGGATGCCAAGACCTCGGAATCGCCGCACTCGGAGGCGTAGACCCCGGAGATGCACTGGGTGGTGGCCACAAACCGGCCAAACACCTTTTCCATGGCATCGGAAACCTCGCCCACGGTGGCCCGGGCCCTGACCGCCTCAATGGCTGCAGCCAGAAGGTTGGCGTCACCCTCTGCGGCCTTGGTAAGAGCCGCAAGAGCCGTGTTCACCCTGTCGTCATCCCGGGTCGCCTTGATGGTCGTGAGCCGTTGGATCTGTTCCACCCGAACATCATCGGAGATCTCAAGCACATCCAGGGGAATCTCCTCGTCCAGGGTATATTTGTTCACGCCAACAATCACGTCCTTGCCTTGGTCGATCCGGGCCTGGCGCCTCGCTGCCACCTCTTCGATGCGCATCTTGGGCATGCCGGTCTCAATGGCCTTGGCCATGCCACCCAGATCTTCGACCTCCTTTAATATCTTTCGAACCTCGTCAATGATGTTCTGGGTCAGGGATTCCACATAGTAGGAGCCGCCAAGGGGATCCACCACGCTTGTCACCTTGGACTCCTCCTGGACGATGATCTGGGTGTTCCTGGCGATCCTGGCCGAGGTCTCGGTGGGCAGGCCCACGGCCTCGTCAAAGCTATTTGTGTGGAGGCTCTGGGTGCCGCCAAGGACGGCGGACATGCACTCCAGCGTGGTGCGGATGATGTTGTTGTAGGGATCCTGCTGGGTCAGGCTCCAGCCCGAGGTCTGGCAATGGGTTCGGAGCATCTTGGATTTGGGATTCTTGGGATTAAATTGCCCCATGAGTTCAGCCCAAAGAAACCGGGCCGCCCTGAGCATGGCGATATCCATGAAAAAGTTCATGCCGATGCCAAAAAAGAAGGAAAGTCTGGGGGCAAAGGCATCAATGTCAAGCCCTGCGCCCATGGCGGCCTTGGCATACTCAAGGCCGTCGGCCAGGGTAAATGCCGTCTGGAGCACACTGTCCGCACCCGCTTCCATCATGTGGTAGCCGCTGATGCTCACCGTGTTGTACTTTGGCATTTTCTCGGAACAATACGCGATGATATCTGAAATGATCCGCATGGAGGGGGTCGGCGGATAGATGTAGGTGTTCCGTGTCAGGTACTCCTTGAGGATATCGTTCTGGATGGTTCCCGTAAGCTGTTCGGGTTTGACGCCCTGCTCTTCCGCGGCCACGATATAACCGGCAAGGATGGGCAGCACGGCCCCGTTCATGGTCATGGACACCGACATCTTGTCCAGGGGAATCTGGTCAAAGAGGATCTTCATGTCCTCCACGGAATCCACGGCCACCCCGGCCTTTCCTACATCGCCGGAAACCCTGGGATGATCCGAATCGTATCCCCTGTGGGTGGCAAGGTCAAATGCCACGGAGAGCCCCTTCTGGCCTGCGGCAAGGTTTTTGCGATAAAAGGCGTTGGACTCCTTGGCCGTTGAGAATCCGGCATACTGGCGGATGGTCCAGGGCCTTCCGGCATACATGGTGGCCTTTGGACCCCGGACAAAGGGTTCAAACCCGGGCAGGTTGTCCATGAATTCGACCCGTTCCAGATCTTTGGCAGTGTAAAGGGGGTTGATCTTGATCCCTTCGGGAGTGGGGATCTCCAGGGACTCCAGGGGTTTTCCCCTGAGTTCTTTTGTTGCAAGCTCTTTCCAGGTGTTTAGATCGGGATTTTGTGACATTGAAATTTCCTTATTCATTCGGGATGGGAATTCGTCATCCCCACGATTAATGGTAAAATTCGTATGACAACAAGGGTTACAAATCAAACAGGTTATTTTTGGCTAATCCCTCTGGCAAAGCTCCACCAGGACGCCGGATGTCGCCTTGGGATGGAGGAATGCGATCCTTGCCCCCCCAGCTCCCTGTCGCGGCGTCTCATCAATGAGCCGGATGCCCTTGGCCTTGAGTTCTTCAAGGGCATCTTCGATGTTTTCCACCCTGAATGCGACATGCTGGATGCCTTCCCCTTTTTTCGCAATATACTTTGCAACAGGGCCATCGTCGGCGGTGGATTCGAGGAGTTCGACCTCACTTTCTCCAACGGGCAGAAACGCAGTCGTCACCTTCTGGGCCGCCACGGTTTCTGTTCCCGCGAATTCCATACCCAAAACGTCTGACCAGAAATTTTTACCGTTCTCAATGCTCTTTACCGCAATTCCCAGGTGATCAATTTTTAAGATATTCATATATCCTCCTGTTACATTGTGCGTAAAATGGTTATTAATGACCGTATTTATGATGCCTGGGTGGCAGCCATCGCTGCCACCCAGGCAGTTTTTCTCTACTTAATCCAGGGTTTGCCCACAGGGAGAACATCCCGGCCAAAGACCTGGGCATAGATCACATGGGCCATCATGTACCAGGCACATAAAGCGCATAATATCAATTCCACACCCGCGATCTTGGTCAGCCATGGGAATCCGAAATGTGCCAGGTCCAGGAGGATAAAACCGATGAGCAGAAGGGTAAAGGTCAGTCCCATCATACCGTGAATTTTCATGGCAGGAATCCACATGATGGCAGTATAAAGGGTCCAGACCACAAGGAACCACCCCACGTCGGTACCGCTGAGCTTATAAATGTTAAAATGATTAAGGAGCCAGATAATACCCAATGAGATCCAAAAGGCCCCATAGGAGCAAAAGGCGCTGTATCCGAAATTATTACCGACTTTAAACTCCTGGTAACCTGCGATCAATTGCGCAGCACCGCCGAACACGAACGCGAGGGCGAGAACCGGTCCGATGCCGCAAAACCCAAGATTGTGAATTTGAAGAATCATTGTGGTTAGACCAAATCCTGCTAACCCTACGACTGCCGGATTACCTAATGTTTGCTGCTCAGACATCATTCCCCCTAAGTTTGAATTATAACTAAACCGAATATATCCAATATATTCGGCGGTAAAAACAAGCGTTGAGAATCTTCTTGGCCCAGCAAAAAATCTAAAATCAATCCGTTCGAAAGTGTGACAATCTTCATGGATTGAGGTTGAATTCAATGCCAAACAAGATCAAGCCCAATGTTTCCAAACCTTAAGGTGCCTGGAACCAAAGCCGAACAACCCAACCACAACCCAACCACAACCCGTTAATATTAAAGGCTATTTAAACCCCATACAGACATGTCGCAATGAACGATGTTTGGAACGAATTTTTGAATTATTCGGAAGTAAATTTATCCGGAAGCGGACGACTTTATGGAAGTATCATGTTCCAGGTTGACCCGATAGGATCCATGGGCCTGGAACAATTGATCACCATTGATCCCCACCGGGATCTCTTGGGGAGGGTGATTCATCTTTTATAGCGGAGGGAGGAAGGCGTTAGCGTGCGTGACAAAGACCAAGTGCCGGCAAGTGGCACCCCCCCAAAAAAAAAGCGGGCCCGGCAAGATGCCGGGCCCGCTCCATATTCAACTTATAGCTCTGATCAGACCAATTGATACCGCTACTTATTAATAATGGTAGACTGGTATCACGTCATTTGACCGACACTTTAAGATCTACCCTATTACAGCAAGGACATCCCCCTTGGACACGGAATCCCCTGAACCGAAATTAAGAGCCGTTATCTCCCCGTCAGCCGGAGCCGGCAGGGCGTTTTCCATTTTCATGGCCTCGAGCACCACAACGGTGTCACCCTTTTTCACGGCATCACCCACATTCTTCTCATATTTGATGATCATGCCGGGCATGGGCGCCGTTACCGGGGCACCCGTAGCGGCTGCTGCTGCTGGCTTTGCTGCCGGTGCTGCGGGCTTTGCAGCGGTCGCCGGAGCTGCCTTGGGCGCAGGCGCTGAAGCGGCAGGAGCCGGGGGCGGCGGTGGAACCGTGCCTCCCTGGAGGGGCACGGGCTGACCGGGTGCCGCCGGGGGCGCGGCCTGGGCGGGCTGGGCATAGGCGATCACCGGCGCACCACCCACTTCGTCAACCCCAACCTCAAAGCACTCGTCATCCACAAAGACATTAAAGGTTCTTAAGCACTCTGTTTTTTCCGGGGACTCGCCGTTCAGCTTGCTTTCGACAAGCTCTCCGGCCTTTGCTTTTTTAATGATATCCGCCTGGCGTTCCACATCATCCAGGGTAATGGACTTCATGCTCTCGGGAACCGCCTCTTTTCCATATTTTCGCTGGAGAAACTTCTTGCCGGTGACAGGAAACAGGGTGTAGAGGATGAGATCATCCTCATCCACGGCCAGCCCCTTGATCTCAGCTTTGGCCGCCTCAAGCTCGGGTTTGAGCACCTCGGCAGGCCTGCAGGAGATGGGCTCTTCGCCCCGGTCATATCCCTTGAGCGCCTTTTTCTGAACTTCCGCATCAATGGGTACGGCCGTCTTTCCATAAAGACCGTAGCACAGATCCTTGACCTGGGCCGTGATCATCTTATAACGCTCATCCGGGGTGTCAAACAGCACGTTGTTGACGGTCTGGGTTCCCACGATCTGGCTTGTGGGGGTAACCAGGGGAATCTGCCCCAGCTCCTTTCTCACCCTGGGAAGCTCCTTATACACCTCACCGATCCGGTCAAGGGCGTCCATGTCCCTGAGCTGGTTCACCAGGTTGGAGAGCATTCCCCCCGGGGTCTGGTGGAGCAGCACATTGATGTCGATCACCGACACCTTGGTGTCATCCAGCAGATGGCGGTACTTGGGAAGGATCTCCTTCTCCAGGGTCTCGTTGATGGAGGCCAGGGTCTCAATATCAAAACCCGTATCCCGGTCCGTACCGATCAAAGACATCACCATGGGCTCCAGGGCCGGATGGGAGGTTCGGTAGGCGTAGGGGGTCAGGCAGGTATCCAGGATATCCACGCCTGCCTCAACGGCCTTGAGGTGGGTCATGGGCGCCATGCCCGAGGTGAAGTGGGAATGGAGATTGATGGGAACGTCCACGTTCTCCTTGAGGGCCTTGATAAGGGCATAGGCATCGTAGGGCGCCATGAGGCCTGCCATGTCTTTGACACAGATGCTGTCCGCCCCCATGTCCACAAGCTCCTTTGCCTTGTTGACATAGTACTCCAGGGTGTAGACGGTACCGCCCATCCTTGGCTCGGTCAGGGAGTAGCAGATACATCCCTGGAAATGTTTGCCGCAGCTTTTGATGACCGGGGCCACAGCTTCGAAATTCCGGTAATCGTTCAGGGCGTCAAAGGTACGGAACACGTCCATGCCGTTGTCAGCAGCTCTGTTGACAAACGCCTTGGCCACATCGTCGGCATAGTTTCGATACCCCACGAGATTCTGGCCCCGGAGCAGCATGGAAAAGGGGGTTTTCTTGACGTAGCGTTTCAGGGTTCTGATCCGCTCCCAGGGATCTTCGTTGAGAAAGCGATGCATGGTATCAAAGGTGGCGCCGCCCCATACTTCCATGGCCCAGAACCCCACCTCGTCCATTCGCTCGGCCACGGGGATCATGTCCTCGGTTCTTCCCCTTGTGGCAAACAGGGATTGATGACCGTCCCTGAGGGAGAGATCTTCAATCAACAGGGGTTTTTTGGCCTTGGGCCTCTCTTTTTCACAATTAATCTCACACATGTTTATTCTGCCATGTTCACTCATTACACTCTCCTATCAATATGCTGTAGCCATTGGCTTTTCATTATCACGTTGCTGCATCGGCAGCCCCAGGCCTGCATGTTATCGAAAAACACCCATCTGCATCAGGGTACGACCCTGCATCTGGTCCCCCCTGCCGGCCATGCCCCAGGTATTGACAGCCCCGGCCGGCGGCCCAGTCTGGGCCAATGCCATGGGCGTCTCCTCCAGGGGCGGAGCAAAAGCTGCGGCCTCTTCCTGGGTCTTGATATAGGTCACCACCGCAGCTGTTGCGGCAGCCATCTTTTTTCTATCCATTTCCCCACCTTATACCGGAATGTTTCCATGTTTTTTTGCAGGTCTCATCTCGCGCTTGGTGCCCATGGCCTCCAGGGCATCCACCAGGCGGGCCCGTGTTTCGGCCGGCCGGATCACTGCATCCACATATCCCCGGCTGGCTGCGCAATAGGGATTTGAGAAAAGATCTTCATACTCCTCGATCTTTTCGGCCCGCTTGGCAACAGGATCGTCCGACCCTTTGATCTCCCTTGCATGGATGATGTTGGCCGCTCCTCCGGCTCCCATGACCGCGATCTGGGCGCTTGGCCATGCAAAGGCCATGTCCGCACCAAGGTGCCTTGAGCACATGGCAATATAGGATCCGCCGTAATCCTTACGGGTGATGAGCAACAGTTTCGGCACCGTGGCCTCGGAATAGCACCAAAGTAACTTGGCCCCGTGGCGGATGATGCCGCTCCACTCCTGATCGCTTCCGGGAAGATAACCAGGTACGTCGGCAATGGTGAGCAGGGGAATGTTAAAAGAATCACAAAACCGGATGAACCGTGTGGCCTTGTCCGATGCATTGATATCAAGACATCCTGCAAGGAAGTTGGGCTGGTTGGCGATGATGCCGATGACCCGGCCGTTGAGTCTTGCAAAACAGATCACGATATTCTTGGCAAAGTATTCGTGGGGCTCAAAATACTCTCCGTTGTCCACAACAGAGGTGATCACATCCTTGATATCGTAGCTCTGGTTCGGGTTATCCGGAATAAGGGTGTCAAGCTCCGGGGCCATGCGGTGGGGATCATCCCCGGTTTCCTTGAACGGCGGCTCTTCCATGTTGTTAGAAGGAAGGTAGGAAAGCAGTTGCCGGATTCTTTCCAGGGCGTCCTGGTCAGACTCGCAGGCAAACTGGGCTACGCCGCTCTTTTCGTTGTGGGTCATGGCGCCGCCCAGGTCTTCCTGGCTGATCTCCTCCCCTGTCACGGACTTGATCACCTGGGGACCTGTGATGAACATGTAGCTGGTGTCCTTGACCATGAAGATCCAGTCGGTCATGGCCGGTGAGTAGACCGCACCGCCTGCCGTGGGACCCATGATGGCGGAAATCTGGGGAATCACGCCGGAAGCGGATGCGTTTCTGAAAAAGATCTCGCCGTATCCGGACAGGGCATCCACCCCCTCCTGGATCCGGGCGCCGCCGGAGTCGTTGATGCCCACCATGGGGGCGCCAGCCTTCATGGCCATGTCCATGACCTTGCAGATCTTCTTGGCCTGCATCTCGCCCATGCTTCCCGCCCGGGAGGTAAAATCCTGGGCATAGGCAAATACGATGCGGCCGTCGATCTTGCCGTGGCCGGTTACAACGCCGTCGGCATGGATCTCCTTTTCTTCCATGCCGAAATTGGTGCACCGGTGGGTGACAAACATGTCCACCTCCCGGAAGGTCCCCTGGTCAAACAAGAGGTCCAATCTCTCCCTGGCATTTAGTTTTCCCTTTTCACGTCGCTTTTCAAGGGCTTTTTCGCCCCCCATGCCAAGGATCCTTTTTTCTCGCTCACCAAGGTCCTTGATCTTGTCTGCTATTACTCCCATAATAACAACCTGTCCTTTTCTTCTTGAATTCATTCATATGATATCGTTCATCGTAAAGCGCCTCGACAGGCGCTATTTATCAATAGTTTCTTAAGTCGTTTTCTTAGGTCGCAGCAGTTCAGCTCGAAAAGACATCTAATTCGAATACAAGATTTCCACGCCTTTCGTCAACAATTGATTTACTATTCCTCCATTTTATATTTCTCAATGGTGCTCCAGAGTTCATCCACCTGTTCGCGGGTTTCGTCCAGGCTTCCGCTGTTATCCACGACAAAATCGGCAAATTGACGCTTTTCATCGATGGGAATCTGGGATTTAAGAATCGTCGCGGCCTCATCCATGGAGATGCCGTCCCGTTGGGCCAACCGACGGACCTGGAGTTCTTCAGGCACGTAAACCACCAGAAGCCTGTCAAACAAATACTGGAGGTTCAACTCCACCAACAGGGGGATCACCACCTGAATGACGGCCCCGGGATCTTCCCGGGCAATAAGATCGACTTCCCTGAAAAATGCCTCATAGATGGCAGGATGGGTAAAACTCTCAAGCTTTTTCCTCTTCTCCATATCACCGAATACGATCTTGGAGAGTCTTTTCCGGTCCAGGGTCCCATCCGTATCAAGCACCTGGGAACCAAAATAATCGACAATATCGTCAAACCCTCTGGTTCCCGGTTCCACCACCTCCCGGGCCAGAAGATCAAAATCGATGATGGGCGCACCCTTTTCCCGCAACAGGTTGGCCACGGTTGTCTTGCCCGTTCCAATGCCGCCGGTCACCCCAAGAAGCAGTTGCCGGTCATCTCCCTTCAACTTTGCCATCATGGTATCAAGACGCTTGTATTGGACCGGAAACTGATCCAGGGGATCGGCTTCGGCACCGGCAAAGCTGATGGGGTAGCGAACTCCCCGGCGGTAAAGGGCCTCCATCCCGGCAAGGGCCTTTGTCACCAAGTTGGCGGGAAGCGCCATAACCATTTCGTCGTCCTGGGCATGGCCGTAGCGGCGTTCTCCATAACAGGGGATACCCACACAGGGTCTCTGGGTATCATAACAGCGGACAATGGCATCGGAACAGGAGCTTTCCCCGACACAGGAGAACTCCATCACCTGGTAATCGGTGAACTGCAAAGAATTAACAAGCAGCATGATCTGGGCCGGGTTGCAGTAGATCAGCACGATGTCCGGCTCAAAGGGATTGTAGACCAGGGGCGCCATGAGCACCGCCTGGTACTTTCCGGTTTCAAGCCGTGGGATCGACGCTTCAAACCGTCGACCATCCGCCTTGGTGGCAACCCAGACAATGCTTCTGAAGGTGCCGTCCCGGTGGGTCTCGGGCAGGTCCCGGAGCCCCAGTATGGAAGGACAGGTGGGAAACATGAAATCCTTCAATTCCGCTCCCACGGTCCAGTCGAAATTACGCACAAGGTTCAGCATCTGGCAGAGGGTCTGCTGCTTTTCCGGCCTGCGAAGAAAGGGGGTAGTTTCGAGAATCTCCCGGTTTTCAGCCATTTTAAAGGCAACGGGAAAGGATTTGAGCCGCAACAACTGCTCCAACCGTCTTACCGTTTTTTCCCAGTCAGGTTTAGTCTCCATGGAAACAATCTCCTGTTCATTATTTATTAGCGTCTTAGCGCTGATTTTCGCGCTATTCAGGCTCTTTGCTCTGATTTTTATGTTACCTTGGCAAGAGAATCAGAAAAACACTTTGGTTCTGGCTTGTCCAGGTTAAGCAAGAAAATCAAATTTTCTCTTTCGTACCGGCTTGTCCGATCAGGGTCAGGTGAAAAACGAAACCGGGGCACAGGCACCGGACCGAAGGGCTTCAACAAGCGCCTGTTCGCTTGCAAGGGCGTCATTGAACCGTGTTGCGTAGCGACCGACACTTGAAACGTCATGGGCATCGCTCCCCCCGGTACAGGGGAGCCCCAAACCCTCGGCGACCTGGGCGGCAAGGAGATTCTCCTTTTGGGTGACCTTTCCGTTCAGGGTCTCCATGGCGTGGACATGGTTAAACATCTCCCTCTCCATGGCCTTTTGGGGGGTCAATCCGAGCTGGCCCGTACCAAAGGTCAGGAACCCCCGGAAGGGATGGGCCGCGATCATGAATCCCTTGGCCCTTTCCACAAGGTCGGCAAGCTCCTTGAGCTTGATCACCGTTTCAATGGCCTGGTCAAACCCAAAGACCAGCATATCTCCCTGGTCGGTCATGATTTCATTGCCCCTGAAGATCCTGAAATTGAGGTGATCCATCAAACTGTCCACGGCCCTTTGGGGCCACACATGGTTGTGATCGGTGAGACACAGGGCATCAAGTCCCCTCTCCCTTGCTGCTGCAACCATGGCCCCGGCGGAATCAGAGGCACAGGCAGAGGCAGGGAAGGTGTGGATATGAAGATCGACCATAAACCCATTCCCAGGGGTCAGGCCTAGCTTATTGTCGTTATTGCGTTCCGGTTTCTCCGGGACCGGGACCGGTTGTCCCTGGTTTTCAACGACCTGAATCCCGGGTCTTTCCCCTGAACCTTCCCTGGAATCGGGGACCCCATCACCACCAGCGGTCAGCCCCGGGCGTTTGCTCCCGTTCCCGGCCATGAACGCCTTGAGGGTTAGATCCGGTGCGCTTTCCTTTGCCTGTTCCCATTGAACCATCTTTTGGGTCGCCTGGGCCACCTGGGCGCATTCGATCAACAGGTTTGCAAAATGCCGGCAGGCGTTTCGGCCCAGGGTCTTGTGAATTCTATCCTCAATGCCGGGCCCAAGAATGAACCCCTCTGCCTGGTCCAGGAACCCAAGGGCCCGGGGACATTCGGGGGTGGTCCAACGCCGCCACTCTCCCTTGATGGAAAGGCATTTCAGGTCACGGATTCGAACCCTTAGAGAAAGCCCGAGGCTATAGATGGAATCATCCAGTTCCGCCTGAATGGAGAAGGTTTCCGGATCTTTTCGGGCCACGCTCACACGTTTGCTTCGCATAAATTCCAGCATGAAACTCCCCCCTTTTTTTAAGGATTCCGGCGTTCATAGCCTTCCACCAGCGGTGTGCCCTTGGCAAAGGCGGCACAGCGGTCGTAGAGCCGGATGCTCTCCATCACCATGTTGGAATAGAAATCGGCCTTAGCAGCCTCATCATCCGGGGCCTTGAGCAGCACCTTTTTCGTCAGGGAGAGAATAACACCGTGGCAGCACTCCTCCACCATGTAGGTGAGCTCTTTCAGGTGCTCGGCCTCCCCGACGAGTCCCTTAATGATTTTGAGCATGCCGGGCCCCACCCTGACATCGACAAGTTTATCAAAAACGGGCCCAAGGGTATCGCTTTCCCTAAGCCAGGCGTGGTGGAAATGGCCTGTGACACTGGAGATGGTAAGATCAGGCATGGCAACGATGATTTCCACCCTTGCGTCGGTGAAGGAATCCCGAAGGGTACACTCGGATTTAAGACGGGTGGTATCGATGGCCCTGACGCTGGTACAACGGTTCATGGAAAAATCAAGAATGTTGTTGGACATGGCAACCTCCTAGGGTCAAGGATTGTTCAAGGTGAACTTCCAGGCGCAGTACCAATCTTCAGGATGATCGTCCGGCGGGCAGCCGATACATTCGGTGGTAATCCTTGGATCAATGGCTGCGGCAAAATAGGGGTATTCGACCAGGCCCACGGACTTGCACGGATAATCATCAAGCCCTTTTCGCTTTCGCGCCACCTGGACCCGGCACTCGTTCATGCGAAAGATGATGGTGTTTTCATCGATATCTTCGATGGATTGCCGGTTGAGGGTGGCGTACATACGGAACTTCAGAGCCTTTTTCAGGGCCGGAATACCGCCGTTTTCCGGCAAATCAAGGACCTCCTTGATTCTTTTTGCCTCATAGGGTGAGTAGCGGGTCCAACAGGTGTCGTTGCACCGTTTGGCATCGTTCATACCATGCCGCTGCTCAACAGCCTGGAACCAGATGCCGTCGTTGGCAAGCCAGTTCACGCCCATGGTTTTCAAAAGGCCCAGAAGATCCTCCCTGGACATCTCCGTGAGTGCCGCCGGTACGCCGTCGACCACCTCAAATCCCAGGGTCTTACCCAGGCGACCCATCTGGTTTTTCAAGGTTGCATCCCACACCCCGCTTTCTACATCCATGGCCTTTTCAGTACCAAGCTGATGTTCCACCTGGGCAAACCACTGACCATAGTGGACCAGGGTTCTTCTGAACGAATCCACAACCATTTTCAATAACAGCCCATGGTCGGCATCTTCGAGTACTGTGTCCTTCTCCTCCATGTTTTCCTCCAAATAATGTTAGAACCACAATATTGATCGAGCGCTCAGTCATACCCTTAGTTTAAAAAAATAACCCTGTCAAGCGGATTACAGGATTATACAAACGCGGCCAGCGCCGCCACAACCCCAACCCAATGAATTCGATAAAAAACCCCAACCCCATCGCTTACATCAAGAAAACCAGCCCCACTATCCCCCACAGGTTATTTTCTTGACACTTTTCAACCAATACGGTATCAAATATTTTTTTAATTTAAAGGTTTATGCTATGGCATCATGCTGAAGCCTGACCGGAAAACCAGCGACGATTCTCATCCGGTGCCGGTCCAAAACCCTGACCAGGCCTTTTGATCTTAACTTTTACGAAACAAGCATGCAGAAATAACCATGACCAAAAAAACCAATATTAAGCAGATACGCAACATCGGAATCATGGCCCACATAGATGCGGGCAAAACAACGGTCACCGAACGGATCCTCTACTACACAGGCCGCTCCCACAAGATAGGAGAGGTCCATGACGGCGAGGCGGTCATGGACTGGATGGAGGATGAACAAAACCGGGGGATCACGATCACCTCGGCCGTTACCACCTGCCAGTGGAAGACCTCCCAGATCCAGATCATCGACACCCCGGGCCACGTGGATTTCACCATTGAAGTCGAAAGGGCCCTGAGGGTACTGGACGGCGCCGTGGGGGTATTCTGTGCCGTGGGAGGCGTGGAGCCCCAATCCGAAACCGTGTGGCGCCAGGCCGACCGCTACAAAGTGCCAAGAATGGCCTTTATCAACAAGATGGACAGAACCGGAGCCGACTTTTTCAACGTCGTTGAAATGATGAAGGAGAGGCTCAAGGCAAATCCCCTGATGATCCAGATTCCGGTTGGAAAAGAGGAGACCTACACAGGGGTGATCGATCTTCTGACCATGAAGGAGATCACCTGGGATGATGACACCATGGGTGCGGAGTTCACCACAAACGAGATCAACCCGGACCTGAAGGATGAGGCCGAAGAATTCAGGGAGAAGTTGATCGAAACCGTGGCAGAGGTGGACGACGAGATCATGGAACTCTACCTGTCAGAGGAACCCATCCCCCCGGCAGATCTTACGGACGCCATCCGAAGGGCCACCATCGAAAGAAAGCTCGTTCCCGTGCTCTGCGGAACAGCCCTGAGGAACAAGGGCATACAGCCATTGCTCGACGCCATACAAGCTTTTCTACCAAGTCCTGTGGACATTCCGCCCATGCCCGGCATCCACCCGGACACGGAAGAGCCCATCGCGTACCCGGCCCAGAAATCAGCCCCCCTGGCTGCGCTCATCTTCAAGGTCTCCATGATCGAAGGAAGAAAGCTCTCCTTTGCAAGGATCTACAGCGGCACCCTTGTTTCCGGCTCGGAGGTCTACAATCCCGCCCTCAAGAAAAAAGAGAAGCTCTCAAGGATCCTGCAGATGCACGCCAACAAGCGGGAACGGGTCGAGTCAGCCTCTGCCGGCGACATCGTCGGCATTGTCGGGCTCAAGGACACCTCCACAGGAGAGACGCTCTGCTCTGAAAAAACGCCCATACTGCTTGAAAAAATGGAGTTTGACAAACCGGTCATCTCCATCGCCATCGAACCCAAGACCCATGCAGACCAGGAAAAGCTCGACGAGGTGCTGAAGAAATTCACCATCGAGGATCCCACCCTTACCGTGACAACGGATGAAGACACGGGGCAGACCATCCTCTCCGGCATGGGCGAACTCCACCTTGAGATCATCATCAGCCGCATGCAACGGGAATTTAAGACCGAAGTAAACGTGGGCAAACCCCAGGTTGTCTACCGGGAGGCCCTGGAAGTCAAATCCCAAGGCCATGCCGTGTTTGACCGGGAGATCTCCGGAAAACACCACTTTGCCGAGGTAACACTTCAGCTCAATCCCCAGGAAAGGGGAGACGGGATCAGCTTTCGCTGCGAGGCCCCGGAAGATGAGATTCCGGAACAATATGTTGCAGCCGTTGAAAAAGGGGCAAAGGACGCCCTTGAGAGCGGATTTCTCCGGGGGTATCCCGTGGTTGACATTGAAATCGTTCTTGCCGGCGGATCGTTCAACGAATCCCAGAGTTCGGACCTGGGCTTTTCCGTATGCGCCTCCATGGCCTGCAGAAATGCCTTGGAAAAGGCAGGAATGTTTCTCCTGGAGCCCATCATGGATGTGGAAGTGTTCCTCACGGATAAGAACATGGGGGATGCCATCGCCGACCTCAACACCCGGGGCGGCAAGATCGAAGCCATCACCCCAAAGGCTGATGTGCAGGTCGTCACGGCAACGGTTCCCCTGGCAAAGATGTTCGGCTACTCCACGGCCCTCAGATCCGCCACCCAGGGCCGGGGCACTTATACCATGCAGTTTTCACGGTTTGACAAGGCCTGATAAGCGAAACTCTTATCTCTGATTTTCGTGTTCTTTTGGCAGGAAAATCAGAGAACCGCTTTGGTTCTGGCCGGTCCGGGTTAAGACTTGAACAACACTATTTTCTTCTGTTTTTTAAGCTCGGATATGATCTTCCCGGCCTTCTCGATCCTGTCGGAATCGATGAGGTCCGGGAGACTTTTTTCAAGATGAAACAGGGCATTTTTTCCATCGTTTATCTTGTGGTAGTAGAGGCCAAGGTAATAGTGGGAAAGACCCTGTTTTCCCTCCTTTCCGGCAATGCTTGCCAGGTTGTAGTAAACCCTTGGAAAGGTCGTGCAATCGGCCTCGACCACCCCCGTGAAATCTTCCTTGGCCTTGTCCAGCAGGCCCAGGTCATGCCTTGCACTCCCCCGGTAAAAGAGAAAGGGAAGCTTTAGATCCGCAACAGAGTCAAGCCCTTGAAGAACCTCCAGGGCTTTTTCCGGCTCCCCCTTCAACACATATACCCTGCCCAGCTCCATCAGGAGCCAGGGATCAAACACCTTCAGTGCAAGCCCCTGCTTCAAGTGGGAAAGGGCCTGATCCAACCGCGATTTCCGCACCAGCACCAGGGCGAGTCCGTAATGGACGGCAGCATTGTCCGGTTGCTGTTTCAGCATTTTCATCAGCATGGTTTCCGTGGCATCCTCGTACCCGTATAGCCCTGCCAGCCGATATTTTACCATCTCAAACCGGCTCGGATCGATACCGTTATCGATCACAGGTTCTTTTATGTGGTCCTGGAGCCAGGACTGGATGTAGATGATCCGCTCCTTGGAACCGGGATGGGTCTTCAGGTATCCGGGGATACTCTCCGTACCGTACCAGTCGTTGGCCCGGATCTTTTCCAGGCCGGTCAGGAGGCCGTCCGGAGAAAACCCTGCCTTTTTTATGTAGGCGAGACCTTTTTGATCCGCCTCCTCCTCGTTTTCCCGGCTGTAGGCCAGCATGGCTGTCTGACCCGTTGCCAGGGTACCCATGACCACGGCCTGGGCCGAATCCCCGCCGCCTTTGGCCCCCACAAGCACACCGGCCAGCACCCCTGCAAGGGTGCCGATGTTCACAAGCTTTGACTTGTCGATCATCTGGGAAATATGGCGACAGGCAGCATGGCCGGATTCATGACCGAGGATTCCTGCGAGCTCATCTGAATTATCAAGGGAGGTGATCAACCCCCTGTTAACAAAAATGTTGGCCCCGGGGGACGCAAAGGCGTTGAACTGATCGCTGTCCACGATGTGAAAGGTGTATTCAAAGGGCTGGGGCGGCAGTTGGGCTACCACCCTTTTGCCTATTTCCCTGACAAGGCTTAAGGCAAGGGGATCGTCGATAAGGGTCATCTGCTTCCGGATCATGGTCATGAATTTTTCAGCCATCTCCTTCTCCTCCTTGACGGAAAGCGCCAGGGCCTGGGAAAAGGAGAGGAATACAACCAGCACGATTGCAACTATGGTTGATAGCAATTTTGATTTCAACGGTTTCATATCAATTCTATACTTGATATCCTTTGGGATTTCAACCCCGGACAGCACCACCGCTTCCGGCCCGGTACCAAAATCTTGCGGCCAAGGCCTACCTGACCGGGAAAGCAATAGAAGCAATCGGGGTCAGGCTTGCCTAATTCTCTTTTTATTAATATGTTTAAATCCAACGGACAATTATAGCTCTGGTCAGGCCAATTGATACCGCTACGTATTAATATTACGTGAGTTGGTATCACGTCATTTGACCAGCATTATAAAGAAGCCCGCCCCCGTCAACACAAAATCACAAGGAATCCCTATGCTGATCACCGTCAAGTCAACCCGGAAAAGCGAAATGATCGACGTAACCGACAGAATCAAACAGGCCGTCGCCGAAACAGGCATCAGGAACGGCATTGTCCATCTTTTTTCCCTGCACACCACGGCCGGGATCACCATCAACGAAGCCTGGGACCCGGATGTCCGAACCGACATGGTCAGCGTGCTGAAAAAGCTGGTTCCCTGGGAAGACAACTACCGCCATCTGGAAGGAAACGCCGCAGCCCATGTCAAAACGACCCTGGTGGGAACCTCCCAGACCCTTATGGTGGAAAAGGGCGCCCTGGTTCTCGGGGCCTGGCAGGGAGTCTTTTTCTGCGAGTTTGACGGCCCCAGAACACGAAGAATACGCCTGGACGTTTTACCCGGTCACAGGCAATAATGATGATTTTTACCTGTGTTCAAGCCTGTTTAGTCAGGAAAACCTGAAATGCCGTAAACGGTTTGAGAATAACCGACACAGTTGCCCGTTATTTGCATTTGCCCTGCCCCCGGAAGTGTGATATCTGTTCATCACTATGACACAAACCATCTGCATATCCAACCAGAAAGGGGGCGTGGGCAAGACCACCACGGCGGTGAATCTTTCCGCTGCCCTTGCCGTTTCAGGGAAAAAAACCCTGCTTGTGGACTGTGATCCCCAGGCCAATGCAACAACGGCCACCGGGATAGACAAGCCCTCCCTTGCTCGTTCCCTGTACCACGGTCTCATCCGGGAGAGCGAGCCCCATGAGCTCATCATTTCCACCCAGGTGAAAAACCTGAAGATACTTCCTGCCAATGTGGATCTGATTGGTTTTGAGGTTGAAATGATGGCATCCCAAGGAAGGGAGGAGGTGCTCAAAAAGCTTCTTGCCGGGGTAAAGGACCCGTACGACTATGTCATCATCGACTGCCCCCCGTCCCTGAGCCTGTTGACTCTGAACGCACTCACGGCGGCCGATTCAGTTATCATTCCTCTTCAGAGCGAGTTTTTCGCCCTGGAAGGCCTGGGGCAGCTTCTTGCCACCATCAAACGGATAAAGCTATCCCTCAACCCCGGCCTGAAGATAAAAGGAATACTTTTGACCATGTATGACCGAAGAACCAACCTGGCCCGCCAGGTTGTCGAAGATGCTGAGAATCATTTTAAAGAGATGATTTTCAAAACAAAAATACCCCGGAACGTCAAACTGGGCGAAGCCCCCAGTTTCGGCATGCCGGTGATTGTTTACGATCCCGCCTCCAAAGGCTCCAAGAGCTATCTGGACCTTGCAAAGGAACTTCTCCAAAGATGAGCAAAAAAAAGAAGAACACAGGACTTGGCAGAGGTATATCCGCCCTGATTCCCGACCTTGAATCCTTGGATGACAACCCCAGCGACTTTTTCATGTGCAGGATCGAGGATATCATCCCCAACAGATTCCAACCCCGTACCACCTTTGTGGAGGAGGACCTTGAGAGACTCAAAGACTCCATCATGGAACAGGGGATTCTCCAGCCGGTGCTGGTCAGGAAACAGAACGACACCTATGAGCTCATTGCCGGGGAGCGACGCTTCCGGGCCGCTCAAAAAGCGGAATTCAGCCATGTTCCCGCCCTTGTCAGGGACCTTACGGATGAACAGATGCTGGAGGTCTCCATCATCGAAAACATCCAGCGGGAGGCCCTCAACCCCCTGGAGGAAGCCGAGGCCTATCACCGGCTTATCTCGGAATTCAACTACACCCAGGAAATGGTTGCAAAGCGCATCGGAAAAAACCGCTCCACCATTGCAAACTTCCTGAGGCTCAGGGGACTGCCCGAGGCCATACGCCAGAGCCTCGCCAAAAAAGAGATCTCCACCGGACATGCCCGGGCGATTTTGGGAGCAGGATCTGAAGACAACCAGATCAGGGCATGGCTCAAGGTGATGGATAAAGCACTCTCTGTCCGGGCAACGGAACAGCTGGTACAGCAAATCAAGGCCGAACAGGAAAAACCGGCGCCCCCTGCACCCCCATCCCAGGACCGGGAGTTAAAAAAACTCTGTGCGACCCTGTCCCAAAAGGTCAACTCCACGGTCAAGATCAAAAGCAAGGGGGATAAAGGACGGTTTGAAATAGGATTTAAAACCAAAGAGGAGTTCCAGAGACTTGTGGAACTGTTAAGCACGCTTTCATGAAGATCACCATCGCCAGAACCGCAGGATTCTGCATGGGCGTTCGCCGTGCAGTCGAAATAGTGCTGGACGCCTCCAACACCACCCAGGGGAGCATCTGCACCTACGGCCCGCTGATCCATAATCCCCAGATCCTTAAAATGCTGGAAGAGAAAGGCATTCCCAGCATCAACCAGATCCCGGAGAAAGGTGAGGGAACCATCCTCATCAGGGCCCACGGCGTCCCGCCCCAGGACCAGGAACAGTTGAAGCAGGCCGGTTTCACGGTGATCGACGCCACCTGCCCCAGGGTAATCCGGGTTCAGACCATCATCAAAAAGCATGCCCAAAAGGGGTACGCAAGCATCATCCTGGGGGACCGTGATCATCCTGAAGTCAAAGGGCTTCTGGGCCATTCCGAAGAACGGGGAGTCACAGCATCCTCCATGGAGGAACTGCAAGGCCTTCCCGAATATGACAAAGCGATCATCGTTGCCCAGACAACCCAGGACACCCATCTTTTTGAAAAAGTCAAGACCTGGGCCCGGGAGAACCACCCGGACTACAAGGTGTTTGACACCATCTGCGACTCCACGGAAAAGCGCCAGACCGAAACCCGGAGAATTACCGAAACCAACGATGCCGTGGTGGTGATCGGCGGAAAGCAGAGCGGCAACACCCAGCGGCTCGCCCAGGTAGCAAGGGATTCCGGAAAACCCGCCTTTCACATCGAAGATGTCTCCGAGCTTGACCTTGAGACCCTCTCCAAGGCCGAGAGCATCGCCATCACGGCCGGAGCGTCCACTCCCAACTGGATCATCAACAAGACCTGCAGAACCCTTGAGGACGCCCTTGGAAAAAAACACGGCACCCTGACATCCGTGGTCTTGACCGGGCTGAGCTTTCTTCTCAAGACCAACTTTCTGCTCTCCCTGGGGGCCGGTTGCCTCACCTATGCCTGCGCCATGCTACAGGGATTGGACAACAGCCTCAGCCATGCAGCCGTGGCCATGCTCTACATCCTCTCCATGCAGGTCATCAACAATCTGTTTACCATCAAGTCGGACCGATACAATCACCCGGACAGGGCGAGATTTTACAGGGATAACCGCCCTTATCTCATTCTTCTTGCCCTGGTAAGCGGGGCGGGAGGGCTCTGCCTCACCATTTTCACAAGCCCCCTCTCCTTTGCCATTCTGTTCGTGATGAGCCTGCTGGGGCTCTCCTACAACCTGAGAATTCTCCCGGGATCCTCCGGGATCAAGCGGATCAAGGATATTCCGGGTTCAAAGACCCTGCTCATTGCCGCAGCCTGGGGAACGGTCACCGCCATTCTCCCTGCGGTTTCTGACCCCACAGGCCTTGGGTTCCTGCCGGCGCTGATCTTTTCCACAGGACTTGTGTTTGCAAGGACCGCCTTTTTTGACCTCCTGGAGATACAGGGGGACAGAATCACCGGCAAAGAAACCCTTCCCATTCTTCTTGGAGAGAAACAGAGCATCACCCTCATTTTCGGGGTTCTGCTGACCGTATCCCTTACGCTTGCCCTGTCGACGCTATTCACCATTATCCCGAAAACTGGATTATTACTGGCCTTGCTCCCTGTTTCCATGCTCTATGTGGTCAACTCCAGCAAAAAAGGAAAAATTCTTCCAGGCACACGACTTGAATTTATAGTTGAATCACATTTTATCATTGCAGGTATACTATCGGCAATCTTCTAACGAAAGGCATCCGGCCCCATGACAGAATCCGGTAACAGAAACAATCACTACCCCATCATTGGACAGCTGGCCCTCAAACACGGTCTCATCGAACAAAAGGACCTTGACACTGCCTGGAACGCGAGCAGGAATACCGGCCAGCCAGACCGCTCATTTCTTGAGTATCTGCTGGAGCACGAGCTGGTTTCAGACCTTGACATGAAACGGCTTGTCACCGCATCCAGAGCCATGGATATCCGGACCAAGGATGTCAAATTCGGCACCATTGCCATTGAAAAGGGCTTTATCTCCAACGGTCTTCTCAAGCTGGCACTGGATGAACAAAAGCAGGAGATGACCCGGCACAAACGCTCCAAGCTGTTGGGGGATATACTGATGGATGCCGGAATGATCACCACCCGCCAGCGGGACTATATTCTCAAGGAGCAAAACCGCCTGAGGGAGCTCCACCAGGCCCAGAAGAAACAGGCAGGGCAGCCCGGCCAAAACCCGGAAAAGGACTCAGCCGAAGAACCTGACAATTCATATACCACGGAAACCCTGAAGGGCGGAATCAACCTGATGCTTCCCCAGGATGCCCTTGCCGCATTTATCTCCAAGACCGATGACTTTGACGATACCATATCCGCCCAGGAGATCGAGGAGATGCTGTCGGAAAAACACATTGTCTTCGGCATTGTGGATAAAACCCTGATCAACGGCTTCATCAAATCCAGTGGTTTTAAGACAAAACCCTTCAGGATCGCTACGGGCATCAAACCCCAGAAACCGGTTGACGCCTCCATCAAATACTTTTTTGAAGCCGACACCCTCAAGGTGGGAAAAATTAATAAAAAGGGAGCCATTGACTTCAAGGAGAGGGGTGAAATTCCAAAGATGCCTGCCGGAGAGATTTTGGCGGAAAAAATACCCCTTGTGGAAGGCCGGGACGGGAGAAACGTATTCGGTGAGGTCTCAACCCTCCCTCCAGCCAAGGATATAAAGATGAAATACGGCAAAGGAGTCAAGCTGTCCGAAGATGGGTTGAAGCTCGTTGCCAAGGTCGCCGGCCAGCCGAAACTCGCCTGGTCCGGAATCGTGGACGTGCTGGATGAATTTATCGCCAAAGGGAATGTGGATTACGAGACCGGCCATATCGACTACAAGGGAAACGTCAAGATCAAGGGATGCGTCCAGAGCGGCTTCAAGGTCACAGGAGAAAGCATCCGGGCCGAGGAGATCGACGGCGGTATCATCCATGCCGAAGGGGACTTGAGCATTGCCGGCGGCATCAACGAGGCCGTAATCTATGCCAAGGGAAATGTCTGGGCAAAGTTCATCCACAAATCAAAAATCCTCTGCATGGGCGACATCTATACCACCAAGGAGATCGTTGAATCCACCCTTGAGAACAGCGGGGCCTGCATCATCAACCAGGGCAAGATCATCGCCTCGGAGATCACCTCCAAAATGGGAATCTATGCGGAGAGCGTGGGCACGGATCGGTCAAAACCCACCAAGTTGAAGGTGGGGGTGGACATCTTTATCCAGAAAGAAATGGAACAGCTCAAATCGGCCATTGCCCAAAGTAGAAAGACCCTTATTCTCTCCAAGGAGGATAAGGAAAAACTTGAGCTCGAGCTCAAGGAGAAACAGGAAACCACTTCCCATCTAGCCCATATCCAGGATCGCCTGCTGACGGCCCAGCGGGAAACCACGGACAAGAGTGCCGCCCTGGACAAATCCAAGGATCAGGAGGAACTGGAGGAGATGAAGATCAGGCTCCAACAGCTGAAAAAGAAGACAGCCACTGCCGAAGAGGACCTGAACAGTAACTTTGAAACCGTGGAGTTTTTGGAAGACAGGCTTCAAAAGATCCTAGAGACCATCAAAACCGAGAAAGGGAAACTGGGAAATTTTATCCTGGAGCGGGATCAACTCGTTGATTGGGCCAAGAAGACCCCGGGGAATGCCGAGATCGATGTCACCAACGTGCTGACCGCCGGCACCACAGTGGCAGGAATCCACTCGGAAACCAAGATAGAAAAGACCCTTAAACGGGCCAAGATCAAGGAACTCAGGTTTACCCAGCCCGGCCAGGACAAGGAGAAGGGATGGTGGGAGATGCGGGTCACCGCCCACTGACGGTGGAGCGGCCCGACCGGTTACCATCGAGGATCTCCTCGATCTTGCGATCCTTATCCTCCCACAGGTCGTTGAGCCAGGCACAAAAATGCTGCTTGAACCGAGTATTGTTGAAATAATCCCCGGTGATCTCCTCGGTCACCGGCAACACTTCCACATCCAGGATGATGTGCCTCACCCGTCCCGAGATAAATCCCCAGAAGTTGTCGACCCCGTCCGGGTAAACAATGGTCACGTTGACCACCTTGTGAAGACAGTGGCCCATGGCGCCGAGCACAAAGGCAACGCCGCCGGCCCTTGGCTTCAACAGCTGCTTAAAACCGGATCCCTGGGCCTGGTGCTTATTTTCCGAAAACCGTGTGCCTTCGACAAAATTCATCACCGACACCGGCGTGGTCCTGAACTTTTCACAGGCCCTGCGGGTGCTCTCGAGATCCTTTCCTTTCAGATGGGGATACTTTTCCAGAAACTTCCTTGAGTATCGCTGCATGAAGGGAAAATCAAGGGCCCACCAGGCAAGGCCGAGGAACGGCACCCAGATAAGTTCTTTTTTCAGAAAGAATTTCAAGAACGGGATCTTCTTGTTGAACACCGTTTGAAGCACAAGGATATCGACCCAGGATTGGTGGTTGGAAACCACCAGGTACCAGCCCTTGGGATCAAGGTTCTCCACCCCCCGGACATCCCACTGAATGCGATTAAACAAGGCTGAATTCAATGAATTAAAGGTGATCCAGAGGGTGCTGATAGTGATCAGCCCCCTGTCGCATGCCCGGATAACCAAGGGGATGCGAACGATAAACTTGATAAGGGCCACAAAACACAGGACGGTGCACAGGATTACCGTGTTGAGAAGATAGAGTATAAATGAGAGCCCACCCTTTAACATCCCTGGAAGAAAATTGAGCATGGATATCACCCTTTCAAGTTATCGCTTTTCGAATATGAATAGATCCCGTTTCTTTTATAACGGGTGCATTAGTATCAATTCAAGTGCAAACATTTATAAGTGGTTACGTGGGAGAGCTACCGGCGAACCAACCCTTGCAACAATGCCACACCAAATCTTGCTATCTGTTATGCGACATTATCCTTAAAACCGTCAATATATTTTTTTACGGTTCGCCTGTCCAACCCGGTTCTTTTGGCCACCTGTTCATAGGTATTGTGCTCCCGGTACAGCAGGGTGCAATACCCGGCGATTAAGGATGAAACCGCCATATTTCCGGCCTTGATGCCCTGGGCAAGCCGCTCCCCAAGATCTTTTTTTCCGGCCTGCTCCCGGCCTTCATAGCTTTTGCGCATCATCACCCGTCTCACACACTGCTCAAGCTCCCTCACATTTCCGGGCCAGCGGTAATCCGGACCGAGCTCTTTGTTGATGACCCGCTTCACCCGGGTGGTCAGCTCCCCGGAGGCGGAACCGGCCATCCGCTTCACCGTGAACTCCAAAAGATCGTCCAGCTCGGTGGGGTCCTGGCTGATTCTTTCCCGCAACGGCGGCACCTCGATGATGTCGGAACAGAGCCTGTAATAAAAATCGTCCCTGAAAACCTCTCCGTTGAGGATGGCGGAAACAGACCGGTTGGTTGCAGCAATGACCCGGCCCTGGAACCTGGACTGTGAATGGCTTCCCACCGGGGTGAAAAACCGTTCCTGCAGGACTTGGAGCAGCTTGACCTGCACATGGTCCGCCACCTCTCCGATCTCGTCCAGCAGAATGGAGCCGTGGGGACTGCACCGGTCAAACACACCCTGGTAGTCCTCAACCGCCCCGGTAAACGCCCCTTTTTTGTGACCGAACAACTCTGATTCCAGCAGGGCCTCGGGAAACTGGGACAGGTTCAACGAGCTGAAGGCCCGGGTAAAGCTGACGGAAAACCGCCTCTTTTTCAAATCAAAAGGAATATAACCGCTTCGGCCCATGGCCATGGCCGCAGTTCCCTTTCCCGTGCCGGTCTCCCCCAGGATTAAGGTTGAGAAATCCTCCATGCGGTTCCACAGGTACCGGTCGTAGAGATCGATATTGTGGGTAAAAACATTATTCCACAGATTGCGTCGCAGGGTCTTCATGCACTGGCTGTTGCCCACAAGGGAGTGGGAGATGAAGAAAAAAGCCCGCCTCAGCTGGTAGGAAAAGGCAAAATAGTGGAGGATGGTCTCTTCCGGAATCCCCCGTCTTCGGATAATGGCCATGGCCTCGTCTGCAAACACAACAGGTACAGATTCATCCCCGGCCTTGATCTGATCCACGATGAGCCGGTCAAACCGGTCCCGGAACTTGTAAAACAGATCAAACAGAAACACAATCTTGATAATGCTCCTGTCCTGGCCGCTGAAGGAGTCAAGATGCCCCCTGCCCTCCTTCTCCAGGCGACGGATCCGCATGTCTATCTCCCGGATGTACCGGTCACCGCTCTCGCTCTTGGAAAGTCCCGGAAAATGGCCCGCAATCTTACGATCCAGCTTTTCCCTCAGCTCGCTGAACGGGTTGGCAAAGGCGGCATGGTAGACCATCCTGAAAAACCCCCGCTCTTCACTGCTCAATCTCTCTTTTTTCACACTTCCTCCGTCCCATGCACAAATTGCACACGCCATGTCCATTATATGTATACCCTCCCACAGCTATCACACCAAAGGAGACAAGGCAACCCCAAAGAAACCCCTTTGATTTCGGGACAATGTTTATTTTAAGTCAGCTTGGCACAATAGTTGTATTAAGTTGCAACATTATTACACCCAGGGGTGGAAAGCCCCGATTGATCCATGCCTTTGTCCTGGATCCCAAAAATAAAGAACACGCAAGCAAGAGGGAACACCCCATTTTTTACGGAGTGCCTCATTTAAAGCGACATATAATGGAGATACATTGCTATGATAACAAGACTTTTCAATTCTAGACTCCCGTTAATGGTCTACAATCCGTCCAAGGTCTTTAACCTGGACTTCTTTTCCAGGGCGTTCAGGGCCGGAGCCCTCCCCGTATTTGACAGTGAATTTCTTTCAAACACGGAAATCCTTAACCGGGTAAAAACCCTTGCCATGACCGACATTCTCTTTGGCGTGCGGCTGGTGAGCCCGGACGAGACCCTCCTTGAGGGGCTCAAGGCCCTGAACGCCCCCAATCTTAACTGTGTGGTCATCCCCCTTGGCAAGGGGGAGACACCGGTTGATCTTGACGGATTTTCAGAAACAAAGATCATCCTCGAGGTCAGGGACATTGACATGACCGATGCCATCGAGGCGGTGGAACCCCATGGTCTGATTCTTAAGGGAAACGAGGCGGGGGGAAGGGTCTCCAATTACTCCGCCTTTATCCTCATGCAATGGTATCTTCAAAACAGCGTCCTTCCCATCGTGATCCACGGTGGTGTGGGCCGGTACACGGCCGCAGGCATGTTTGCCGCAGGGGCAAGCGCCGTGGTCCTGGACAGCCAGTTGTGGCTCAGCAACGAGAGCCCGCTTTCGGACAACTTCAAAAAGCTTCTTTCCTCGGTAGACGAAGGCGACTCCCTGGAGATCATCGTTGACAACCACACAAGATACAGGGTGTTTGCAAAGCTCGGTACAAAGGTGGCCAAGGATCTCAAGGAAGAGGCCATCGTTCTTGGCGAAGGCAAAGATGCCGGCCGGACCATCTATCAGGAGATATCCAAAAAGATCACATCCCTTGGGGACACGGACGCCACGCCGGTCCAGAGCCTCTTCTTCCTAGGCCAGGACGCCATATTTGCCAAGGATTTCGCATCTGTTTCCACGGATCTTGAAGAGATGATCTCAACCTTCTTCACCACCATCGGAGAGAGCCTCAAACAGGTTGACAGCCATGATCCCATTCGCCCGGGTACGGCCCTTGCCAAGGAGCACGGCACGGCCCTGCCCCTGATCCAGGGCCCCATGGCAAACATCAGCGACAATGCCGATTTTGCCGCCCAGGTGCTTGAAGCCGGCGCCCTGCCCTTCTTTGCAGTGGGAAGCCTTCCCGCCCCCCTTGCCGATGCCATGCTCAAGGGCGCCCATGGAAAGGTAAAAACCTTTGGCGCAGGCCTGGTCGGCATCGAGGCCTTTAATCCGGCCGTTGAAAAGCATCTGGCCATGGTCAAACAATACAAGGTTCCCTTTGCCCTGTTTGCAGGGGGCATCGCCTCCCAGGCCCAGGAGCTTGAAAAGGCGGGAACCAAGACCTATCTCCACACCCCGTCCCTATCCATGCTGGAAAGTGCGGAAAAGAACGGCTGCACCCGGTTCATCCTTGAGGGCAAGGAGGCCGGCGGTCACATCGGCTCCCTGTCAAGCCTTGTCCTGTGGGAAGCGGCCGTGTCCAAACTGATCAATTCCAAAGAGATGGACATATCAAGCCAAAGCCTTGTGTTTGCCGGCGGCATCTCAACCGCATTCGGATCCTGGTTCATCTCAGGTCTCTCATCCATCCTTGCGGCCAAGGGAACCAAAATCGGTATCCAGGTGGGAAGCGCCTATCTCTTTTCCAAGGAAATTGTCGAGACCGGAAGCATCAAAGCGCAGTACCAGGAGATCATCTCAAAAGAGAACGATACCATGGTGATCGGCGGGAGCGTTGGCCTGGCTTCCAGAACCGCCCCCACCGAGTTTGCCCGGATGATGATCAAGACCGAAAAGGAGATGATCCGAAACCGCGAGCCCCTGGTGAAACGGAAGCGCTCCTTTGAGAAACGAAACATCGGCTCCCTGCTCATCGGCGCCAAAGGGTTTCTGCCGGATTTCAAGAACCCGGGCGTGGAAAACTTCACTTATTTTGAAGGAGAGAAGCACAAGGAGCTGGGCAACTTTCTTGTGGGGGACAGCCTGGCTTTTTTCAACGCCCCGATCTCCATTGACGACATCCACTCAACCCTGTTCAACGATAAAGAGACCCTGTTCAGGAATCTCGGGGCCCTGGAGATCTTCTCCTCCGACCACAACAGCATCAACGACGAAATCGCCGTCATCGGCATGGGATGCATCCTGCCGGGAGCCAGCTCCCCGGATCAGCTGTGGGAGTCGATCCTTGAGAAACGGTACGCCATCCAGGAAATCCCCGACACCCGCATGCGCCACGACCTCTACTTTGATCCTGACAAGTCCGCCGAGGACAAGAGCTACACCCTCATGGCCGGCCTTGTGGATGACTACAAATTTGACGGCGAGCGGTTCGGCTACACCGAAGAAAAGGCGGCAAGACTCTCCAGAAGCCAGCAGATGCTCCTGGAAGCCACCTACCAGGCAGTAACGGATGCGGGTTATCTCGGTGAAGACAACCAGCTTCGGGTAAACGATCCCGAACGCACCGCGGTCATCGTTGCCACGTGCCTGGGCAACGAGCTTGGCAACGATCTCCAATTCAAGTACCACTTTCCCGAAGTGATTGCCATGCTGGAAAAGACGGAAAGCTATACCGCCCTCACTGACCCGGAAAAGGAAAAAATCATTGCCCAGCTCCGGAAAGGGATTGAGGGAGACAACCCGGGCTATGACCCGATCCACGGCATGCTGCTCAATATCGAAGCCTCCAGGGTTGCAAGGCACTTGGGCGTAAGAGGCCCCAACTATATTGTTGACGCTGCCTGCGCCTCCTCCTTCACCGCCATTGAGGCGGCCCAGGGAGAACTCCTCGCAGGCGAGGTGGACCAGGTGATCGTGGGCGGGGTCAACACCCACCTTACACCGGAATCCTTTGTCGGCTTCTGCAAGATGGGCGCCCTTTCCGCCAAGGGGTCCTACCCCTTTGATGAGCGGGCCGACGGCTTTGTCCTGGGCGAGGGTGCCGCCTCCTTTGTTCTCAAGCGGATGAAGGATGCCCTCCGGGACGGTGACACCGTCCTGGGCGTGATCAAGGCCATCGGATCCAGTTCCGACGGCAAGGGCAAGTCCATTGCCGCCCCCAAGATCCAGGGCCAGGCATTGGCCCTGGAACGCTGCTTTGAAAAGATGAAATCAGACATCACCCCCGCTGACATCGGCTTTATCGAGGCCCACGGCACCAGCACCATCATGGGCGACCAGGCAGAACTCAGCACCCTGAAGATGATCTACGGAGATACAAAGGCCGGCATCAGTTCGGTCAAGTCCCAGATCGGCCATCTCCTGGGCGGCGCCGGGGCCGCAGGCCTAGCCAAGGCGATCATGGCGGTCAAGAACGGCATCCTGCCCCCCAACGGCCAATTTGAGAAGCTCTCCCATAACCACGATCTCTCGGACAGCGCCCTCTACATCCTGGAAGAGCAACGCCCCTGGCTGCCGGAGAACAACGCCACCCGAAAGGCCGGTATCAGCGCCTACGGATTCGGAGGCATCAACTACCACATGGTTGTGGAGGAGTATCGCAAGGATTATACCCCCGTAGAAAGAACCATCTTCACGGACACGGACTACGACTTCAACGATGACAGAATCGTTGTGGCCGGCCTCGGTGTCTGCATGCCCGGGGCAAAAAACACCCAGGAGTTCTGGCAACACCTGGAAACCGGAGAGAAACAGCTTTCTCCCATCCCTGAGGAACGTTTTTCCAACGACGCCTATGCCGCCTTTGACAAAAAATCCATCTACCACCTTCCCATGGTAAAAGCGGGAGTGATCAAGGATTTCAAGTTCAACAACGCCAAATACCGGACCCCCCCGAAGACGGTTCGCTCCCTGGAGCCGGGCCAGCTCTATGGTCTGGATGCAGCAGACGAGGCCATCGAAACATCCGGCCTTGGCAAGTACCTTACAGAGGGCAACCGTACCGGGGTCATCCTCGGCACCATCCCTGGAGAGCGACAGAACAAGAACATCCTCAGGGTCAGGAAAAACCTGGTAAGGGAGATCATCCAACAGACCCAGGGATTGGCAGAAGGAAAGGCCGACGCTGTTGCAGGGGAACTTATCGACGCCATCCGCGCCCGGATTCCCGAGAACAACGAAGACACCACCCCCGGACTTTTGTCCAACATCATTTCGGGCAGGATCGCCAACCACTTTGGGCTTAACGGCGCCAACTATGTGGTGGACGCCTCCTGTGCGTCTTCGGTGATCGCCCTCAGAAACGGGGCCAGGAACCTGTTGTTCAAGGACCTTGACTATGTCCTGGCAGGGGGCGTGGACGCCAATCTCTATCCTGCGGTGCTCATGGCCTTCAAACGCCTGGGCCTTTTGTCGGATAACGAGTGCAACTTCTTTGACCAGCGGGCCGACGGCTACGTCATGGGCGAGGGCGCTGCCATCCACGTGCTCACCACATATAAGAAGGCCAAAGAGGCCGGAATGACCATCCTGGCTGAGCTCAACCAGATCGCCATCAAGTCCAGTGCTCCGGACCACCTTCTGGCACCCTCTGAAACCACCTTTGTAAAAACCATCAACGAGTGCTACCAGAAAAACAACACCCGGAAAAAGGATGTCGACCACCTGGACCTGTTCGCCTTTTCCAACGTCCTTGGGGACATGATCGAAAAACAGGTGGCGGAAAAATGCTTCAACCACCCGGTCTATTGCGGAAACGTCAAGCCCCAGTTCGGCTATTTCAAGGCGGCCAACCCAGCCGTTGCCCTGGCAAAGCTTGCACTGATGAACCAGAAACGAACCGTGCTGCCGGATTTCAACTATTCAGCAGAAAACTCCACCATGAAGGACAGCACGATCCTCAAGCACTGTGCCGGGTTGACCCCGGTGGGCAAAAACAGGCCCATGAAGATCGCCTCCAATGTCAACGGCATCGGCGGCAATCACTGCCACATGCTCATCACCACCCTGCCCGCCGCCCTGACCGGGGAACGAAAGTTCAACGGCACAGCGGTTTCCACCGCGGCCCAGGAGAACTTCCAGACGCCTGCCACAGAAACCACGGTCTCCTACTCGGCGGACGGAGACGGCAAAAAGCAACGCATGGTGGCCCTTCTTTCCGGCCAGGGCGCCCAGCGCCCCGGCATGATGAAGGACCTCTATGACAAGGATTCCGTGATCCGGGCCTTCATGGACCAGGGGGAGGCGATCTTTGTCAAGGAGCGGGGCTACTCCCTGCTTGAGATCATGTTCGGAAATGACGAACGGCTGAACCTCACGGAAAACACCCAGCCGGCCGTGTTCCTGTCGTCGGCCGCCCTGTTTGAGCGGCTCAGCGCCCAGGGATTCAGCCCGGATCTCTTCATCGGCCACAGTGTCGGAGAGTACACCGCCCTTTTCTGCAGCGGCATGCTCAACTTTGACCCTGCCATGCGGCTGATCATCAAACGATCGGAGCTCATGAAGCAGGCAAGCCTGAAACATCCGGGCAAGATCATGGTGGTGTTCAGGAACGAAAAAGAGACAGCCAGCTTCATCCGGAAGTCCTTTCTTTCCGACATCTACATCACCAACAAGAACAGCGAGAACCAGACCGCGGTTTCGGGAAATGCCGAAGCCATCAAGAACTTTTGCTCCTATCTGTCCGAGAACCATGTGGTGTACAAGAAGCTCAACCTCTCAGGCGCCTTCCACACCCCGCTGTTCAGCGAGGCGGCCCAGGAACTGAGGGACTTTCTTGACACCATCACATTCAACGAAACCCGCTTCGGACGGGTGATCTCCAATGTCACGGCAACGCCCTACCCCGAGAACCGGCGGGCGGTCAAGGATCTCCTTGCAAAGCAGATCACCAACCCGGTGGAGTTCATCCGGTCCATTGAGTCTGTCTATTCCGCAGGCAAGACCCACTTCATCGAGATCGGCCCGTCCCGGCTGCTCACCAACCTTTTGAAGAACATCAACATTGCCGAGTACCAGACGGCCGTCACCGTTGATGCCAAAAAAGGCGAGGTGGAAAGCTTTAAGGAGTGCCGCAACCATCTTAAATCATTCAACAGCATCTTCACGAGAAAACCCGCCCTGCCAGAGACCACGAATGCACCCTCCACGGTAGCTGTCCTTGCACGGGATGAAAAATCGACCCGGATTTCCACGGATGATGATTTTGCCGCATTTAAGATGAAGAACCAGGATATCACGGACAAGCTTCTCCATGACGAGTTCCTTCGCCAAAAGCGAAACACCGCCATCGAGGCCGTGGAACGGTTTGACTTCACCACCGAACCCATCGTGATCTCAGGCGTGTCCGTGGGACTTCCTGGCAAGGCAAAGCGGGTTTTTGCCGCGGACAACTTCGACCAGATCCTCGCCGGGACCAACTTTATCGAGCCCCTGGATCTGGAAGACCAGAAGCGAATCACGGACAAGAACATCACCCGGCTCTTTAAACAGCCCGACGGCAATGCACGGTTCGTGGAGATCACCCGCACCGAGGATGTGATCCACCTTGCAGGCCAGCTGGGCTACTTTGACCTCACCGACGAGTACGGCATCAAGGCCCAGTACGACATCAGCATGTCCCTGGCCGTTGCTGCAGGTATCGAAGCCCTCAAGGATGCTGGCATCCCCCTTGTGATGCAGTATAAAAAGGCCTCCACCGGCACCCGGATGATCCCGGACGGATTTGCCCTGCCCAAGGAGATGCAGGACGATACCGGCGTTATCATCACATCGCTCTTTCCCAACAGCGAGACCTTGATCAACGAGATGGAAAAATACCTCTACGACCGGCTCTACCTGAAACCCTATGAGGAATTTGAGAACATCTACTACTACCTCATGGAAAAAATCCAGGACATTGCCGTCAAGGAGGAGATCACCGACTGGTTCTTCAAGATCAAGTCACGGAAACGAAGTGATCTCGGGCCCTACAAGTTTGACCGGAACTTCCTTTCCAACCACTGTCCCCTGGGGGCGGCCCACCTTGCCCAGATCATCCGGGCTAAGGGACCCAACACCCTGGTATCCAGCGCCTGCGCATCCACCACCCAGGCCATGGGCATTGCCGAGGACTGGATCCGGGTGGGCCGCTGCAAGCGGGTCATCGTAGTAGGCGGCGAGAACGCCACCTCATCGGCCCAGAACCAGTGGGTGGGCACGGGCTTTCTTGCCCTGGGTGCCGCCACCGTAAAGAAACGGGTCTCCGAGGCAGCCAAACCCTTTGATGCGGAGCGCAACGGCACCATCCTCGGCAGCGGGGCCGTGGGCCTCATCGTGGAGCGGGAGTCAACGGTCAAGGCCAGGGGAATGAACGGCCAGGCCGAGATCCTGGGAACCCACATGGCCAACAGCGCCTATCACACCTTTAACATCGACGTGCCCCACATGTCCCACGAGATGAAGCGATTCGTCGATATCGTGGAAAAGCGCCACGGCCTCAAGGTTGAGGACTATGCGGACAAGCTGTTGTTCATGTCCCACGAGACCTACACCCCGGCCAGGGGCGGCAGTGCCGATGCCGAGGTAACGGCCCTCAGGACCACCTTCAAGGACCATCTGAGCAAGGTCGCCATCTCCAACACCAAGGGCTTCACCGGTCATACCCTGGGGGCTGCGGTGGAGGATGTGGTGCTGGTCAAGGCCCTTCAGAAGCGCAAGGCCCCGCCCATTGCCAACCTGAAGAACATACCCGATCACTTCAAGGATCTCAACTTCACCAACACCGGCGCCATTGATGCCGAATACGGGCTTCACCTGGCCGCGGGATTCGGATCCCATTTTGCCTTTGTGTTCATCAAACGCATCCAGGAGAATGAATTTGAGAACAACGCGGCTTACCTTGGATGGCTCCAGCGTATCAGCGAAACCGACACCCCGGAGCTCAAGATCATCGACAACACCCTCTGTGTGGTGGATGGCGAGACAAACCCGGTTCCCAAGGTCCTGGAAGTTACAGCACCCCAGGTGGAAGCCATTGCGCCTCCCCTGGCAGCACCGGCCCTACCGAGCCAAGCCGGACCAGGGCCCCTTTCCATCATCAAGGAGATCATTGCCGAGCAGACCGGTTACACCACCGACATGCTTGAGGACGATCTCGACCTTGAGGCGGATCTGGGCATTGACACGGTAAAACAGGTGGAGATCTTTGCAAGGACAGCAGGTAAGTTCGGTTTTTCCGTGCCCGAGGACCTGAAACTCCGGGATCTCAACACCATTGCAAAGCTTGCAGCCTACGTGGGCCAGAAGGCCGGCGTGACGGCCATTGCGAAAGACGCCCCTGGTGCCGACGATGGCGCTGGCGATGCCGCAATGGATGACGCCATCAAACAGATCATTGCAGAGCAGACCGGGTACACCACCGACATGCTCGAGGACGATCTCGATCTTGAGGCGGATCTGGGCATTGACACGGTAAAACAGGTGGAGATCTTTGCAAAGGCGGCCACCCATTTCGGACTGGCCGTGCCTGAAGACCTGAAGTTAAGAGATCTCAACACCATTGCCAAGCTGGGTGCCTACTTCAGCACCACGGTGACCACAAGCGACACCCCAACCGCACCAGCAGCTGCTCCGGTTGTTCCAGCGGCCCCACCAGCGGGTTCCAAGACCATGGACACGGTAAAGGAGATCATTGCCGAGCAGACCGGGTACACCACCGACATGTTAGAGGCGGATCTCGACCTTGAGGCGGATCTGGGCATCGACACGGTGAAACAGGTGGAGATCTTTGCAAAGGCGTCCACCCATTTCGGGCTGACCGTGCCTGAAGACCTGAAACTTCGGGATCTCAACACCATTGCGAAGCTTGCCGACTACCTGGACACCATGGCAGGACCGGACGACAACGACACCCCGCCCAAGGGTGGCGGTGACAAAAAAAACTCGAAAGAGAAAGGGACCTATGAGCCGGCAGGCCCTGTGACCACCATCCAGGAGATCATTGCCGAGCAGACCGGCTACACCACCGACATGCTGGATGCAGATCTCGACCTTGAGGCGGATCTGGGCATTGACACGGTAAAACAGGTGGAGATCTTTGCAAAGGTCTCTGCCAAGTTCGGACTCACGGTGCCCGAGGATCTGAAACTCAGGGATCTCAACACCGCCGCAAAGCTTGCCCACTATATCGCAGGCAGGCTGGATACCGGCGCACCCGCCCCAAAGAACGGAAAATCCGCACCGGTCGCACCGATCGCACCGGTTGAGAACCCAGTGAATACCCCGGCAGCAGCCGATCCCCTCTCCCTGGTCAAACGCATGGTGATGGGGATAAAAGAAACCCCGGTTGCCGAACCCAAGGCCAACCCCTTCAGCAACAAGACCTTTGTGGTCACCCTTGACAGCCACGGATTTGCCGACACGGCGATCCAGGCCATCAAGGCCCAAAAAGGAAAGGTGATCACCCTCGGTGCCGGAAAAAAAGCCGACACCACGGTGAACCTGGGCGATACGGCCAGCGTCGAAGCCTGCGTCAAGCAGTTGAAGACCCGGCACAAAAAGATCAACGGTCTTCTCCACTTTGCCCATCTGGACCACTACTTTTCCGACACGGCAATGGATGCTACCTATGTCAACACCGCCGTCACATCCATGTTTGTCCTCATAAAGGGGCTGTATGACAAGCTCGGCCAGCCAGGCTCCCTCATCGCAAGCCTGGGGTTTGACTCCATTGTCTTTCCCTACGGCAAGAATTGCGGCAGGATCCATCCGGGCTTTGCAGGCCTGTCCGGCCTGCTGAAGACCGTGACCAAGGAGATGGCCCAAACCCGGGTCAAGATCGTTGATTTCACGGCCGAGTCCCATGGAGCAGACGTGGAAAAAACCATTGCCACCTTCATAGACGAGCTGAGCTCGGACTGTGACCGGTGCGAAGTGGGATACAGGGACGGAAAACGGTATGTCCTGACCATGGATCAGCAGGTGCCGGAAACAAAGGCACCCATGATCGAAAAAAACACCACCCTGCTTGTCACCGGCGGCGCAAGGGGCATCACCTTTGAGATCCTCAAACAGGTCGTCAAAACCTATAAAACCGATCTTGTAATCCTGGGCAGCAGCGACATCTTCGGTATGGACGATGCCTTCCTGGCAACGGATCTCGACCAAGCCGGCATCATGGCCCTGGTCAAGAAAGAGATGCCCAAGGGCCGTCCCCTGGAGATCCGCAAACGGGTGGACAGGATCGTGAACATGCGGGAATCCGCAGCCAACATCGACGCCTTAAGATCCCTGGGGGTCCATGTGACCTACCATGCCGCCGACGTGACTGACCCGGATGCGGTCAACAAGGCCGTGGCAAGCCATGACACCATCCACGGTGTCATCCACGCAGCCGGCCTTGAGATGAGCCAGTTCATCCCCAAGAAAGAGCTCAACGCCTTCCAGCGGGTGGTGGATGTCAAGGTCAAGGGAATGCTCAACCTCCTGTCAGCCATGGCATCCAGGGAGTATGGTTTCTTCTGCACCTTCTCTTCGGTGACGGCACGATTCGGCAACGAAGGCCAGGCAGACTATACTGCGGCCAACGACCTCATCGCCAAGATGGCGCTACGGCAGCAGCAACTCTTCCCAGAACGAAACTTCAAGGTATATGACTGGACTGCCTGGTCAGGCGCGGGCATGGCCACCAACCCCACGGTGATCACGGTACTAAAAGAGCGGGGGCTCGAATTCCTGCCCCTGGACCAGGGCATCGGGTTCTTTATGGCGGATCTTCTGGACAGAACCGAGGTAGAAGTGATTATCTCAGGCCTTGACTACAGCTTTGACCGGGACGGTCTCCTGGGCGAGCCCAACAACCCAGCCTTCCCCTTCCTCGATGACATGGTGTCAAAGGATGACGCAAGGATCGAGTTCAGAAGGACCCTGGATCTGAAGCGGGATCTGTTCCTCCTGGACCACGCCATGGAAGATGTGCCGGTGTTTCTCGGGGCCACGGGCATTGAAACCCTGGCCGAAGCGGCAACCGCCCTTGCCGGGGACCAGGAGATGCTTACGGAACTCTCCGACTTTTCCATCCCCTACGGCATTAAGATCCTCAAGGGACGGCCAAAGGAACTGGAAGTCACGGGTAACCGCAAGGCAGACGGGCTGTTCGACTGCACCATCACCTCCCGGTTCAAGAACCCCAAGGGTGTGGTGATGGGGGATCCCACCCGCCACTACCAGGGAACCCTCAAGTTCCAGGAGTCCCCGCTTGGGAACAAGCGTGTGGAACTCCCCGAGTTCAACCCGGTCAAGGTGGACGGCACGCTTGGGGAGATCGTATACCACCCAAGACGACTGTTCATGGACGGACTGTTCAACACCATCACGGACGTCAACTCCTTTGACGAAACCACCCTGGTGACCACGGTCAAAGATGCCAGCCAAAAGGAGTTCTTCACGGGCGTGACCGAGCCCAACCTCCAGTCCCCAGTGGTGTTGGTGGATGCCATGTTCCAGACAGGCGGTTTATTCGAGTTCTTTACCTCGTCCCAGACAGTGCTGCCCTATGACATCAAGACCATGAAGTTTTACCAGAAGCCGGAAAAGGACCAGGAGTACTACTGCCTGACCACAAAGACCGCCTCTGATAAGGAAACCAACACCTACCAGCTCCAGCTTGTGGACAAGGAGGGCAACCTCTTTGTAGAGGTCATCGACTTTAAGATGGTCAAGCTCAACAAGCTGGCCCAGGAAGACCGGATCGACCACAGGGTCACCTATGGCGTTCCCTCCCCGGCCTGATTGAATTGATGTGGGGATGATTCATTAGCAGGTGGTCATCCTCACCCCGGCGGGCATGGGTCTCCATGCCTGCCCTCCACACCGATGTCACTGTTTCCATTAAAAATGGGTTCATACCGCATCCTATCAGTTTTCAATGGAATCAAGGTCCAAGGCAATCACAAAGTGATCTTTATACCCCAGGTCATTGCCGTCGGTAATGGACTTGACCCGGGTGACCCGCCTTTCGGTTGGCATGGTTTTATCCTGAAAATAATAGGTCATGGTAAGAATGTCTCCGGCGTTAATGGATGCCAGGGCCCTGGAGCCTTTTTTCACAAGGCCGAACATCGGTTCTGAGGGGGTTTTCCACAACTTGAATTGATAAAAAATTCCCGGATTTTCCATCTGGAAGGCAGCACTGGAATATGTCCGTTCCCTGTTTGTTATCATGTTGGTTTCTCCTTTGAGAGTAATTATCCTATAGTTTCGTTTTTGTTTTTTACAAAAAGAACCACCTTGAAAATCCGTTTTTCCTTCCATGGATTCGCGTTTACGCCCTAAGCGAAAGCAAAGAGCGTGCCAAATTCATAATCACTTGTTATCTAAAACAATTAAAAGACAGGCACTCAAAACAATCCCCGAAAAAGTTACCTTTTTTTCATCTTCGGTTACGTTTTTTGCACTCAGCCCACAAAATCCCTTCATTTTAGCCCCCATCCCTTTTCCTCCTTGATCCCCAACACTTCCATGTTGTTCTGAACTGCAGAAGAGATGCGTGGAGAGGAAAAGGAAACCTGATCCGGTAGAAGGTGCTGTCTTTACATTGCCGAGCAGACTGGCGACACCACTGACATGCTTAATGCGGATCTTGACCTTGAGGCGGATCTGGGCATTGACACGGTAAAACAGGTGGAGATCTTTGCAAAGGTCTCTGCCAAGTTCGGACTCACGGTGCCCGAGGATCTGAAACTCAGGAATCTCAACACGGCCGCAAAGCTTGCCCACTATATCGCGGACAGGCTGGACGCGGGCAAGGGGGATACACCGGCACCCGCCACTACCAGGGAACCCTCAAGTTCCAGGAGACCCCTAACCTGGACAAGCCAGAACCAAAGCGTTTTTCTGATTCTCTTGCCAAAAAAACACGAAAATCAGAGCTAAGAGGCTAAGCTGTGACCGCCAAGGAAACAGGCAGAATTGGGTCAGTCCCGCCATCCAGTTGTCAAAAATACAAATCACTAACCAGTCAACTCGTTATTCCAAACGAATCGAGATGAATTTACAACCACTGGTTGTTCAACGGGTGAACGAAAACGGTTAGGATTCGGACAATTGAGGATTGAAACATTTGGTAATAAAAGGCAAACAACCATTATATATATATAGTTTGACAACCACGTTTTGCATATGTATATATAAATAAATTAACCGTAACCACTTATATATATGTATTGATATGAAACGAAAAGAACAGCAAAAACTAATTAGAGAGCAATCGGACAAGACCTTAAAGCAGTTTTCAGTCCTTTCTTCGGTTAACAGACCGGCGCGGGGATGGATTCGTGCGATCCGGGATGCGCTTGGGATGAATATGCGTCAATTGGCGGGCCGCCTTGGCGTGCATAGCTCCAGGATTCCCAGGATAGAGCAGGACGAACTCACAGGCAGCCTTACGATAAAAACCATGCAGCGGGTAGCAGACGAACTCGATTGCGTGTTTGTATATGGATTTGTCCCCCGGTCAAGCTTAGAAGATACGGTAAAGAAACAGGCCACATCCAAAGCGCGAAAAAAACTCAACAGGATCATGCATACCATGAACTTGGAAGGTCAGAATCTTGAGGAGAAAAACCGTGAAAGCATATTTAAAAGTATTGTGGATGATATCTTAGATTCTCCGTCATCTTTGTGGGACAAAAATAACAAGTCATGATCGAATACGAAAAAGATGCAACTCCGCTTGATTACGATGAACTTCAGGGACTTTTGCTGACGCATATATCAACCAGGGGGGAATTAGACTTCTGGGAGGCCGAAAACATCAAAGAAGCCATGACCTGGGGAAGCAAACTGAAAAAAAGAAATAGCTTGGATCCCAAGTTTATTTGTGATGTGCACAAAAAGATGTTTTCAAACGTCTGGTCCTGGGCCGGCAAATTCCGGAAGACCGACAAAAATATCGGGGTCCCGCCCCGCTTGATTGAGGTGGAGTTGCAAACACTATGCGATGATGCAAACGCATGGATAGAATTCAACACATATCCTCCGGATGAGTTTGCAGCAAGGTTTCATCACAAGCTTGTTTTTATTCATCCATTTTCGAATGGCAATGGCAGGCATTCAAGATATATGGCTGACCTGATCCTGGAGAAAATATTCAATGTGGATATTTTCTCCTGGGGACAAGGCACTAATCTGGCAAAATCCGGAAAAACCAGACAAAAGTACATTGAAGCTCTCAAGGCTGCTGATGATCACGATTATGCTCTGCTGTTTGAGTTTGTTCGGTCTTAAAATTTTACCCGGAACCTTTATGCCACAGCCTGGATCCAGGGATAACGCTGGACCATCTGAGAAGAAACATGACCCAAATATAGAAAAAGCAAATAGACACGCTGCTGAAATGGAAAGCTGATCAGGTAGAGATTACAAAAGGCCACAGATCGACCGATTTCATGCTCAAGTGCAGTATTTACATTTACTAATTTTTGGAGAATGATCACCATGACCGAGAAATCACCCTATCAACAATTTGCCGCGAATATGTTCCATGAAGATTCGATTTGGATCCCCCGGATACTTGAATTCATGATCAATGCAGAACAGGCTGCACTTTTGATCTCTTTGCCTGGAACCAAAAATTCGTTAGCGGTGAAATTGGACCGTAGTGAAAAAGAAATCGCGTCGGACCTTGCCGATCTATTTCACAAAGGACTGGCGTTTAAAAGAATGAAAGACGGGGTTGAAACCTTTAGGGCTCCGGCTCATATTGCCCAGTTCCATGATGCAAGCATTGTCTGGCCCGGAGCTCCCAAGGCTTTTTACGGTCTGTGGAAACAGTATATGGAGGAGGAATGGCCGAAGCTGGCACCGTTGATAGAGCAATTCATACCCAAGCCGTTTACCCGGGTTATTCCCGTCAATAAATCCATTGACACGGGAAAGGTGAAAGTGCTTACCACGGAAGACGTAAGGCAAACCATCGAGAAAGCCGATCGATTAGCGGTCACCAAATGCACGTGCAGACTGACCATGGGTAAATGCGACGCCCCCTTGGAGGTGTGTCTTCAAGTGAACCGGGGGGCGGAATACACCATTGAAAGGGGATCCGGTCGCGAAGTAACCCAGGCGGAAGCCCTTGAAATCATAGAAAGCGCCCAGGCGGCGGGCCTTGTCCACGTCACCATGAATAAAGCCGATATCGGCGGGTTCATCTGCAATTGCTGCGGGTGTTGCTGTCAGTCTTTCTCCATGCTGGTGGCAAACGGTGTCTCCCTTTGTGATCCAAGCCGTTACAGTCCGGCCATTGCGGACGACAAATGTTCCGCCTGCGGCCTGTGTGAAGAACGGTGCTGGTTTGGAGCGATTGCCATGAACAAAGACGGCATCGCTGAAGTGAACGAAGAAAAATGCCTGGGATGCGGTCAATGTGCAACGGTTTGTCCCGAGGAGGCCATCTCCATGAAAACGGTCAGGGAACCTGATTTTATTCCGGGTTATTCCGTAGAATAACAGCGTATTCCACAGCGCCATGGAGAGCGCCCCCATGGCGCTGTGGATCTGCAACGGCCAGATCGTCGGCCGCCAATCCGGGAAACAGACCGCCCTGGAGAGCGCCGCCCGCCATGGCCCTGGACATGATCAACCAAGGAGATCCGCCAGTTCCGCTTCGGTAAAGGGAACTGCCCCATCCCCATCCCCGACAACCGCCTGAACCATGGCGGTTTTTTTCTTCTGTAACAGCGCCACCTTCTCTTCGATGGACCCCTTGGTGATAAATCGGTAAACGGTGACAGGACTATCCTGGCCGATCCGGTGACTCCGGTCCACAGCCTGATTTTCCGCCGAAGGATTCCACCAGGGATCCAGGAGAAACACATATCCGGCTTCCGTCAGGTTCAGCCCCACACCGCCGGCCTTCAGGGAAATAAAAAACACGCAGGGGCCTTTGCTGGACTTGAAATCGTCAATCACGGTTTTCCGGTCTGTTGTACTGCCGTCCAGATAAAAGCTCGGGATTTCCGCACCATCAAAGCATTCCCGCACTTTTTTCAGGTGTCCTGTAAACTGGGAGAACACCAGAATTTTATACCCGCCTTCAATGATTTCAAGGGCGGTGGCCAACACCCGTGACAGTTTTCCGCTTGAAATATCCCCTGGAATATCTTCCCCGGACAGGGCCGGATGGCAGGCGATCTGGCGAAGCCTCAACAGTGCCGTAAGGATATGGATCGCTCCGGATTCTGCCCCCTCGTTATCCCCGGCCTTGCCATGGAAAAGCCGGTTCCGCTCCTTGCCAAGCACCTTGTCGTAAAGCGCTTTCTGTTCATCTTCAAAATCACAATAAAGGATCTCCTCTGTTTTAGGCGGCAGTTCCCTGCATACCTGGCTTTTCAGCCTTCGGAGCAAAAAAGGGTGCACCAGGGTCTTGAGGGCATCCGGGCTTTTCCCGGTTTCATAAAGATCTTGAAACCCGTCCCGGGTGCCAAGGAATCCGGGCATAAGAAAATCAAACTGGCTCCAGAGATCCAGTGGGCGATTCTCCACCGGGGTCCCGGAAAGGGACAGCCTGAAATCGGCACCCAGTTTTTTAATCTCCCGGGTTGTCCGGGCATCCGGATTCTTGATGGCCTGGGCCTCGTCCAGGATAAGGTTGTTCCAGAAGATGCTTTTAAACAGATCCGCGTCCTTCAGAACAAGGGCATAGGACGTGATCACCAGATCACAGCCCGTGAGTTTTTTCTTATCCCGGGTTCTGTCAACGCCGGTATGCAGCCTGAAATCGAGATCCGGTGTGAATTTAAGGATCTCCGACTCCCAGTTCCAGATCAAGGTCTTCGGAACGATCAGAAGTGAAGGGCCTGTCTCACCGGCGTCTTTAAGCCCTTTGAGAAAGGCCAGGACCTGGAGGGTTTTCCCCAATCCCATATCATCTGCCAGGATGCCGCAAAGCCCTCTTTTTTTCAGTCCGTAAAGCCAGCCTGTCCCCAGCTTCTGATACGGTCTTAAAATGGTTTCAAGGCCGGCAGATAGTTTAAAGGGGTCATCATGTTGCCGGGCATCCCCAAAATTATTCAGATCCAAGAATCCGGCATCCCGGGTCACATGGCCAGCACCGGCCATCACCTCTGCCACATGGGCAAAGTCAAACCGGCTGAACAGAACCGCATCATCCTTGAAATCCCCCCGAGCTTCAAGGTTCTTCAGCACCTCTCCCACGGCTTTTCCCATGAAGCCGCAGGAACCGTCCGGAAGCTCAAACCAGAACTGTCCGCACAGAAAACCGTCAAACAACCCTTCAAAATCGGTCCGGTTCTTTCCAAAGGAGATCTCTCCGCCCACACAAATCATGTCTTCCATAACCGACAGGCGCCAGGAGATTTTGGCATCCGTGCGCAAGGGTTTTCCTTCCACCAAGAGCTGAAAGCCCTGACCTTCCAACACCCTGAGCACCGATTCCAACCCCATGGACGAAAAGAACCAGTCCCCCCGGGATGCGCCCCGGAAGGCGGCGCCTGCTTCCTGCAGAACCTTTTTATAATACGCCTCTTGGGCCGGGTTTCTGTGGAGCTCCAGGTGTTTTTCACGGTCAAATATGGTTTCACGGGTTTCCGTTTTCGAGACATGAATCCCCCCGGGATAATTAAATCCCAGATCAGCAAACCGCAGATCCCCATCAAAGGAGAGCACCGGTTCCAGGTCCTCGGGACGAATCACCCGCATCTCCTTCCTGTCCGGAAGAAGAATTGCGATGTGATCGGAAAAGCCGGCAAGAAGATCCACCACCCGATCATAATCTTGGACAGGAAACCGCTTTCCACAGGGAAACCGCTTGAAAAAATCCCCGGGAAAACCGGTTTTCAGGGTGATCACGGTTTTTCCGAACACCGCCGCCATATGCGGCCCTGGAAGCACATAGTCCGCAAGGGACATCCTTTTGCCCTTCAACGTCACAGAGACCGCAAATTCTCCATCTGCCTCCGCCAGTGCCACACCGGGCATGGCATCCCGGATCACCTTGAATCCGAAAGGAGAACCGTTACTGTCACAGAGCGACTTTGATTTTGCGGCGTTTTTTATAAATTCCGGAACCTCGACTGTGGAAATCCGAAGCCGGGTAAACTCCTCGTCTCCGGAAAAAAAGCGCGCTTCGGCACTCCGGAATTCCGATTCACTCCGGAAGGCCGCGGCAAACAGGTTTTTATCCACCATGCGGCTGCCGAAACGCTTGAGATCCGACACGGTAAAAATCTGGTCAACGCTTTGGGAACACCACCGTTTCCCGTTCCATCTCCTCTCCTCGAGTTTCACGGTAAAACAATCATTTTTCCCAGCCGCCACAGGATCATAGACAAAAACGATTCCCTGCATAAAATTCATTCCTCCTTTACCCGGGGGCAACCGTTCATCAGAGAACGCCCACCGACCCTTCAAAACGTCCACCGATCCTTCAAATTGAAATTGATCATAACAGCGAGCCGAAGAAAGTATCAACCAAAGATCTATTTATCCGGATTTTACCCCCCGGCCAGCCAAGGCCCCTCCGGTGAATTCGCACATGACGACGGGCTGCCGGTGGCCTAGGGATAGACACTGTCATCCCGAGTATTGAAACAGGGTGAATATTCTGAAAGAATGTGCTATCGAATAACTTGTTCACGGTTATCTTATAATTTCGTTCCGGTAAAGAATGTGAGTGCAAAACGCTTAAAGGTGTTTGTGAAAAGTTCTAAAAAGAAATTTTCTTCAATCTTCCTGATGGGACTATTCCCCCTGGCCGCAGGTCTTCCGGAGGCAACCCTTTTTAAGGCGTGTTCCATTCGACCGGGCCAGGTTCACTCTGTTTACACGTCCACATTCTATAAAAGGCCCCCTCCTCCCGCCTAAATCATCCGAAGAACTGCCCCCCTAAAACAAGGCTTTCCACGGAAGACGAATGATCTACGGGCAATTCAAAAACAAATAGAAATCCAAATTAATATAGAGAGGAAGTAATCTTATGAAGATATTCAAGATTTTTGTCATACCCATTATAGGGTTGTTCATCAGCCTGGGGGGTGGACAAACTGTTTTTGCAGCCAAGTCGCTTAACGTCGGCTCGGCTGTTATCGACAACACCGGTGACGAGGGCAATGGGGCCATAGAGCAGACAACCCCTAGGGACAAGACAGAGGTAACCGTTGGGTTGAAAAAAGAAGGTCAATTTGTCATTAAAGGAAACGTGGTGGACCAGGCGGGTGCCCTTGTGACCGATGCCCTGGTGACGGTTTTTAATGCAGACAAAAATACCTATGAAAGCCCAACAGATACAAACGAGGAATCCAACTACAGCATCACGTTACCGGTAGAGGCTTCAAGTACCGGATGGAAGGCCTTTGCGTCCAAGGACGGGTACTATGTCAAGGATATGGTTGAGGTCCCCGATCTGTGGGACGAAGGGGCTGAAAGTACCACGTTGACACTGTACCGGGAAACACCACTGGCCATTACCGTGGGTGCGCCGGCGGATGGAATCGTGCGGGTATCCATCAAAGCGGACAATGGCTCCGGGCCACTGACCGGTGCCGAAGATGTGAAAGTGTATGATGCTGAAGAGGCGGGTGAAATACTGACCGCATTCAATGACGGGGTTGTCTCTTTTACCATGGTTAACAATGATTTTGTTCTTCTCGTCAAACCGGGAAGCGATACGGTTTACATCCGTAACCAGGCGTTCACCTACAGAAAGAATGAACCCTCGTCCGCTACCCGGAAATCCGTATCCATCCCAGGCGGCAAATTCAATAATGGCGCGGATAAGGATAATTACGATACGGTTGAAGTGACCGTACCGGTCAATGGCCTGGCAAAATCCGCAACCCTGGAGATTAATACCATTGTCAAAACCGACACCAGTAAATACAGCAACGGTACCCCCGGGATGTACGTGGAGATCAACGCCATCGACAATGACACAGGTCTCCCCCTGGAGACAGGTGAAATCAGCCGAATCGAAATCACCATTCCCTTTGATACAACGGTGATCACGACGGGGGATTTTGCCGCCCCAAAAGCATTTATTTACTATGCGGATGCCGTTTCCTTGATTGAAAGCGGGACTGGAGATACGGTTCCGACAGCCAATATTCTATACGAGAACCCCATTGGCCAGGTGACCTTCTTTGTAGATCACCTGACCGTGTTTGCTCCAGGGACGTCTTCTTCTGAGGCCTCCGACACCAGCAGCTGTTTTATCAACACCATAACAACGCCCTCCGGCATGGCCGCGCCATTGACGGCATTTATCGGTATGCTTTTGGCTGGAATCGCTGTAAGGTCCGTAAGACGCAGATAATGTCTCAAAAAGGGAATCGTTGCATATCGTATAAAAAGGCAGGAGTCCTCTCCTGCCCTTTATCCTAACCTGGACATTTAATTTTAAAAAAAAGGCCCAAACACCATGAACCCAAATGCGCAACATCCATCGTTTCCACTTCTGCTGGCACCCCTTGACCTGGGATTTACCACCCTTAAAAATCGCGTCCTGATGGGGTCCATGCACCTGGGATTGGAAGAGGCCCCGGACGGTTTTAAAAGGATGGCAGCGTTTTATGCCGAGCGTGCCCGTGGTGGCGTGGGCCTGATCGTAACGGGGGGGATTGGTCCCAACCGGGAGGGCGCAGTTCATGCCGACGCGGCATTGATGGCGTCAGCTGAGGATGTGGCCAACCATCGCGTGGTCACCGATGCCGTCCATAATGCCCATGGAAAAATCTGCATGCAGATTCTCCACACGGGCCGTTATGCCTTTAATCCCGAGGCGGTGGCGCCTTCGGCTGTCCAGTCCCCCATCAGTCCGTTTCCGCCCAAGGCGCTAACCGAGGAAGAGATCGAGGAGCAGATCCGGGATTTTGTCCGGTGCGCATCACTGGCAAAGAACGCCGGTTACGACGGGGTTGAGATCATGGGATCGGAGGGGTATCTGATCAACCAGTTTATCGCCCGGCGCACCAACCACAGGGAGGACCGCTGGGGAGGGGAATATGACAATCGGATCCGGTTCCCCAAGGAAGTGGTTCGCCGGGTGAGAGAAGCCGTGGGGACTGATTTTATCATCATCTACCGCTTGTCCATGCTGGATCTTGTGGAAGGGGGCAGTTCGTTGGATGAGGTGATCACCCTGGGAAAGGCGGTTGAGGCAGCCGGGGCCACCCTTATCAACACCGGGATCGGCTGGCATGAGGCCCGGATACCCACCATCGCCACCCGGGTGCCCCGGGCCGGATTTACCTGGGTCACGGCCATGGTCAGGGACGCCCTGACCATTCCCACCATCACCTCCAACCGGATCAACATGCCCGGGGTAGCCGAGCAGGTACTGACCCGGGGGGATGCCGATATGGTATCCATGGCCCGTCCGTTCCTGGCCGACCCGGAATTTGTCCGCAAGGCAGCGGAACAGCGTACGGACGAAATAAACACCTGCATCGGTTGCAACCAGGCCTGCCTGGATCATATCTTTGTCGGGAAATTAACCAGTTGCCTGGTCAATCCCCGGGCCTGCCAGGAAACCGAACTGTTGATTAAAACTGCACCGGAACCCCAAAGAATCGCAGTGGTGGGATCCGGTCCCGCCGGCATGGCCTTTGCCACAACGGCTGCCGGTCGCGGGCACAGGGTTACCCTGTTTGACGCCGCCCGGGAAATCGGCGGTCAGTTTAATATTGCCAAGCGAATCCCCGGCAAGGAGGAGTTCCATGAAACCATTCGGTATTACAGCCGCCAGGTCGAACTCACAGGGGTGACACTCAGGCTCAACACCCATGTCACCCGGGAACTACTGGAAAAGGAAAATTTTGATCAGGCGGTTATAGCCACCGGCATCCTCCCCCGGAAACCGGCCATCGAGGGGATAGACCATCCCAAGGTTTTGACCTATCTCGATGTGATGAACGGTGCAAAAGTGGGCAGAAAGGTCGCGGTCATCGGCGCCGGCGGTATCGGCTTCGATATCTGTGAAGTATTGACCCACCAGGGGCAGTCCACCAGCCAGAATATCTTCGCCTTCATGACCGAGTGGGGGATCGATATGTCCCTTGCAGCCAGGGGGGGCGTGGAGGGCATATCTCCGAAGTTTAAGCCCTCCCCTCGGGAGGTCTGGCTCTTACAGCGTAAGGCCACGAAAGTGGGCGCCGGACTTGGCAAAACCACCGGTTGGATCCATCGCACGGACCTTGCCAGAAGGGGGGTGCAGATGTTCTCCTCCTGCGAATACCAAAAGATTGATGACCAGGGCTTACACCTGCTGAAGGATGGTAACCCCCTGGTTCTTGGGGTGGACAATGTCGTCATCTGCGCAGGTCAGCAATCCAAGCGGGAACTGGCCGATCAAATAACGTCCATGCCCGTGCATGTAATCGGTGGTGCGGACCTGGCATCGGAACTGGATGCCAAAAGGGCCATCAACCAGGGCACCATGCTGGCGGCCAGGATCTGAGAGCCTAGGGTCCTAACGTTGATTTCCCGGGGGGCTTGCGGGCATACATCCCCCCCGGCAGGTCACTCTTTACCCCTTGTTAATCTTCCATATCCTTTTCCATAAAACCAAACCAGAAACCGCTGCCGGTGGCCTGGTCCAGTTCAATCTGGACCACCGCCACATGACGCTGTTCAATCTCATAAAATTTTTCAAGGATCTCCTTGATCCTTCCCTGGGAATCCCCACAGGCTTTTTTATAAAATTTACTGGTTTCGATCTCAAGGACCAGGGCCGCATTCAGAACCCGCTTGACATCCCCCAGCATCTGTTCAGGAATCTTTTCTTTCATCTGTTTGATATGGTCTTCAACCGGCACGGGAATAGCGGACCCGAGCTTTTCGATATCAATCTCCTTGGCCGATGCCAGCAGATCCAGGCTGTATTCCAGAAAATCAACATGGGATTGTTCATCATCGGCCAGGGCCTTAAAAATGGCTTTTCCCCGTTTGTCGTCAATGGTTTCCACGGCAGATCGGTATAGATCCCGGATCTTTTTTTCATAGGTCAGGGCATGTTTGAAAATGTCTTGGGAATTCATATTGCCTCCGGATTTGCAGCCATCCCCGGTCATGGATCGGGATGGCCTGATTAACTGCACCGTACTTATTTTCTCAACGGTTCTGTATCCGCCCCCTGACCATACCAGGACCAGGGGCATTTTAAAACCAGGATCGGTAAATTCGGCAGAAAAGCACTCTTTGGAAAAGAATTGAACTGCTCAACCGTGGAATTCCTACAACATTCAGCCTAGGGAAGTAATTGCCGGAATATTCTTTGATTTTTATACGAGATATAAGTATATTATTTTCAACAAAATTTCTTTTAAAATTTATTCGTTAAGCATGAGGTATACACATCACATAAAAAAACCTTGTTATTGCTCTGGTCAAATCAATTGATACCGCTACCTACTAATAAGGGTCAGGATGGCATCATGTCATTTCACCGGCACTATAGTCCATCAGCATTTCAAACACTCAGAATAATACCCAGGTTAAAAACCGACCCTGATAATTGAAATTATAATATAAACGCCGTTATATAAAGTTAAGGACGACCATGGATAAACAGCAGATAAACTTTGAAGAAAGTGCCGAGTTATTGCAAAAATATAATATACAGGCCCAAGGCAGACAGGTGTATGACACAGCAGATGCGGTCAAGGCTGCCGATGAAATAACCTATCCGGTAGTGGTAAAGCCTGTTTCAAAAAAGATTATCCACAAATCCGACCAAGGGGTGGTCTTTTTGGACATTAAAGACCCAACCCAGTTGGAAGCGGCCTGTCTGACCATTGAAAAAAAAATCAAGGGGTTTTCCAGGGAAGAGAAAGAAGGGCTGCTGATCCAGAAAATGGCAGACAAAGGATTTGAACTTCTTGTTGGGGCGAAACAGGATCCCGGATTCGGTCCCATCACCATGATCGGCCTGGGCGGCATTTTTGTGGAATTGTATTCCGATGCGGCCATGGGCATCGGTGTGTTATCCGTAAAAGATGTGGAACGGATGCTGTCAAACACACGGGCGGGAAAAGTGCTTGACGGATTCCGGGGACAGCAATATGACCGGGACAGCATTATTGAGTTGGTCATCAATGTGTCAAGGCTCATGGCCGAAAATCCGGACATCTGTGAACTGGACCTGAATCCGGTCATTGCCTATGAAAACGGATACGCCGTTGTGGACGCCAGGCTGATCCGGGATACGAATGTTGTGGCCCCAATGTCCATGGATGTCAGAGACTGGAAACGCGATAGTGTCAATGCCATTTTCAACGCCCAATCAGTTGCTGTCATCGGTGCGTCCCGGCCAGGCACCCAGGGCGGCGTGATACTGAAAAACTGCATGGGCATCAAACATCTCTATCCGGTGCATCCCAAACTGAAGACAATACACGGGCTCACCTGTTATCCCTCTCTTTCCGCTCTGCCTGAAGTACCGGAAGTCTGTGTGTTTGCCGTCAGTTCCGAAAGAACGGTCGCCATCTTTGAGGATTTCTGCAAACTGGGGGGAAAAGGGGCCATCATATTCAGCGACGGTTTTGCCGAAATGGGCCGGAAAGATCTTGAAGATAAACTTATCCGTCTCAGTGAAACCTACAAGGTCGCATTTATCGGCCCCAACTGCATGGGAGTGATTGACAACTTCTCCGGGCTCAACACCAACTACATACCGGTTCAACGGTCCGTACCTGCGGCAACATCCAATTGTGTCGGCGTGATCTCCCAAAGCGGCGGAATCGGCCTTGAACTTCTTGAAATGTTCGGTGCGGACAACCAAAATCTCGGCAAATGGGTCTCCATTGGAAATGCCGGCAGTGTGGGCGTTCCGGAAATTCTGGCCCACATGGGGGATGATCCGAAAATAAAAATCATCGCCATTTACCTGGAGGGGGTGGCCGACGGCCTGAAACTGATGAAAGTGGGAAAAGCCGTTGCCCGCAAAAAGCCTGTCCTGATCATCAAGGGCGGAATGGGCGGGGGGGCGGAAGCGGCCCTTTCCCACACGGCCTCCCTTGCCGGCAGCCATGAAGCCTTTAAAGCCTGTTGTCAGCAAGCCGGTTTTTATCTGGTGGAGGAGCTGACAGAGGATCCGAAAATCCTGGTCAATGTTATTTCCATCCTCACCAGCCAACCCAAAACAGACGGCAAACGCATTGCCGTGGTCAGTGTTGGCGGCGGGGCCGGTATTTTAATCGCAGACCAGGTCACGGAAGAAGGCATGCGCCTGGCCGAGTTTGTCCCTGAAACCAGAAAACGAATGCAGGACTTGATTGAAAAAGACCTGAAGCCTGAACAGAAAGCGATCAGCGATAAAATTTTGAAAAATGTGGGGAATAATCCCATTGATCTCTTTGGCAACTGTGGCGATGAAAGACTCCTGGAATCCATCCGCATCGTGGATAAAGATCCCCACACGGATGTGATCATTGCCGCCATCTACCTCCAGGTGCCGTTACTCTCTGAATACCTGCCGGAACGTCTTGTGGAATTACGGGATGAGTTAACCAAACCCCTGATCATTTCCCCACGGGGATTCTCACCCTATGTGGACCGCTGCAGGGCCTACATGGCCGAAAAAAAACTTCATACCTACACGGTTCCCATGATGAAACCCCTGCGCATTGCCCTGGACATCTGGAAAACCTATGGCCAGTCCTTTCTGGGATAAAAATCCCGGAAGACATACGGCCAATCGTTTCCGGAGTAAAAAAACGGACCTGGTCATGGGGCCAGGCCCACCATACCCGGTCAATCCGTCTTCTTTAAAAAACCTGCCTGCACCAGTTTGGCCGCCACGGATTCCTTGGTAAAGGGCTTGATGATGTAAGCCTTGATCCCGAGCTTCATGCTGGCAATAATCGTCTCTTTGGTATTGATGCTCGTTACCATGATAAAGGGGGTCTCCTTCAGGTTCCGATCCCCCCTCACGGCCTTTAACAGATCCAGCCCCGTCATCGCGGGCATCTCCATGTCGGAGATGATCAGATCGAACGTCTCAGGCTTCACCCCTTCAAACTCCGCCTTTAGCTTAAACCAGGCATCACTGCCGTCCACGGCCTCCGTCACATCGTTGAATCCAAGTCCGGCCAGAATATCCACCATGGTCGAACGAACAGATGCCTTGTCATCCACAACAAGAAACTTCATCTACGCCTCCTTATTGGGATCAGACTTTCCTTATTTCCCTTTTTGACATCACATGCCCCGCTCCCCATAATCATTCCTCTTCTCCAATCATTGAACCCGCTGTTTCTACCAGTGTTTCCATCCGCTTTGAAATGTGCTCCATGTCCAGGAACCGCACCCGTCTGTTACCGATAAAGGCCGTGCCCCGAATTCCGTCGGGAGAGACCGGGTCGGTGTTCATACTTTCACAAAACGCCACGGTATCCATGACCATTCCCACCACAATGCCTGCGCTGACACCGAGCCCCCTGGGAAAGATCACGCCCACCGGACCGCCACTGGGCTCACAGGGGGCAACCGGGATGATTTCATCCAGAAAAAAAAGGGTCGTGGTTGTCCCCTTGTGGTCCATGAACCGTTGTTGCCCTACCGTGTGGATATCCGTGGGCCGGATCACGTCAAGCCGTGCCAGGGACGCCAGTGGTACCACAAAATAGTCATCCGGGGCAAAGGAGAAAAGCATAAGGTTGACAGGGCAGAGCCCTTGCTTTTCCTCTCCAAGCTTTCCGCCCCTGCGCCGCTTTTCCTCCCGGGCCACCGCCCCAAATCCCAGACGTGCTTGGTCTGCCATGCCAGGGGCATCCAGGATCATGATCACCCCACTATCACCGTTAAACGTAGATCCGCTGAAACAAACACAGGTTGAAAGCCCCGGCCCCAGGGGGGTGACAACGATCTCCTCGGTGTCGAACATCTCTTCCACAAGCAACCCGAAGCGATTGATACCCTGTTTGAGCACGATCACAAAAATGCCCCCCCCGGCCTGCTTGCGCCGATCCTGTCCTCTCCTGGGACCGGAAATGGAGAACCTGCGCTCCCTCCGTTCCTCCCGGGTTATGGAATCAAAAAAAAGGGTCTCTATTCCAAGAAGTGTCCTGAGCCTCACCACCGGCAGCAGCCCTCCCCTGAAACCCAGCACATCAAAACCGCCAACCCGCTCCACGCAAGTTTGAAGCTCCCCCGGCTTTAGATGGAAAACCTCCTGCATCTGCATATGGGGAATGGCGAACCTAAGCCCGCCGGTGCCAACGATCAGGGCGGAAACAATGGCAAGGGTCAGGGGAATGGTGATTTGCACCCGGGTGCCCCGGCCCGGGGTCGACTCGATCTCGATCCGCCCCTTGAGGTTCTCGATATTGGTCTTGACCACATCCATTCCCACTCCCCGCCCGGACAGGTCGGTGATGGTCTCAGCGGTTGATACACCGGGTTTGAACACCAGGTTGATCTTCTCCTTGTCCGTCATGGAGAACACACTCTCCCGGGTGACAAGCCCTTTGTCAACGGCAACGGCACCAATGGTATCGGGATCGATGCCCCGGCCGTCGTCCTGGATAGAGATATGGACCTGGCCACCCTGCTGACCCACCCTTATCAGGATGGTTCCATTGGTTGGCTTGCCTGCCCGTTTCCGGGAATCGGGCGTTTCAATGCCGTGGTCGACAAAATTTCTCACCAAATGGGTAAAGGGGTTGGCAAGCCCCTCCAACACGCGCTTGTCCAGCTCCACTTCCCCGCCCTCCACCAGGAGATCCACCCGTTTGCCAAGGCTATTTGAAAGGTCCCGGACGATCCTCCTGAACCTTGAAACAAGGTTGCCAAAGGGTTGCATCCGCAACCGCATGATATCTTCCTGGATCAGGGATGTCACCGTGTTAAGGGACTGCATCACCTGGTTGACCCCGGCATCCTGCACGGCGATCCTCTCCACCAGGGATCGAAACTGATTGCGGGTCAGCACAAGTTCGCCTGCAAGGTTCATCAACCGGGAGATCAGTTCCACATTGACCCGGATGGTTGTGGCGGGTACCTCCTGGGGCAAACCATTGGGTAAAGGAGACATGGCCATGCCCGCCCCCGAAGCTTCCGGGTGCTCTGACCCAGGTGGCACTTGGGGAGAGGGTTCAGGGAATTCCATGGCGTCCGGGTCAAGGGGGATGATCCGGCTGGATTCCACCTCAAGCACCTGGGCCAGGAAATCAGGATCCAGGATGGTGGCAACCACCGCCGTAAGGGGTCCTTGTCCCGGGCCAAGAGTCCCGGGTGCCAGGGTTGGGTCAAAATCGGCAAAAACAAGTTCTCCGATGCTCTCGATATCTGTTAACAGCTCCCGAACCCTCCGGTTTTTCTCCAAAAAATCCTGTTGGGGATCGAATTCAACGGCATAGATCAGCTTTCCCTGGGACACGGCCTTCTTGAGAACGCCCGGATCCAGCATACGTCCCAGCCGGTCCGCCAGGAAAGGGCCACAGCGCCCATGGTACACAGTGCCGTCAGGGGATGAAATCAAGGCTTCCAAAGCCAGTTTCTCCCTTTCATGGGAGGGCTGGGTGTCGGAATCCAGGGCCGCCACCAGGGTTTTCATCCTGTCCAGCCCGGCCAGCAGGACATCCGGCACAGGAAAAACCAGGGAAAGTTTCTTTTCCCTCAACGCCGTGAGGACGTTTTCCATGGAGTTGGCAAGGTCGCCAAGGTGGGTAAGCCCGGCGAACCCGGCTCCCCCCTTGATACTGTGAACGGCCCTGAAGGCGTTGTTGACAAGGTCACAGCCGACATTACTCCCCAACGCCTCCATGGCCAGAAGATCCGGTTCCAACACCTCCAGGTCGTCCCGTATATCGGCAATAAACTCCCTGGCAAAGCCCGGAGTCAAATTCTGGGAGTTGCCCATGGTCACGCTTTTTCCCCCCTGGAGTTCGTTACCATGGAATCCAGGAATCCCTCCGGGGAAACAATGAGCACTGGATCATGTTCCAGGTTGACAACACCTTCAATGGCATCGTTTTCAACAAAACCCATGGTGGAAGGGACAGGCTCGATCCCTCCGGCCACAGGAACGATCTCCCCGATGGTGTCAATCAGTATCCCCACATGGGCTTGTTTCAGGACAATGACGTGGGCCTGTTCGCCCACAGTTCTCCCGGGCCTGCCCAGTTTCACGCCAAGGTCCACCACCGTCACCGTCTGCCCCCTTAAATTGATCAGTCCCCTGACAAAGGAAGGCGCCTGCTGGACCGGGGTGATCCTGGCAATGACGGTCACCTCCCTGACCCCCAGGATGTCGATCCCCATGGAAAGGTCGTCGATGGTGAACCGGACAACCTGCCATCCCCTTGTGTCTGAACCGTTGTTATCCCCCATCACCGGTTTCGTCCTCCTCCTGCTGATGCGTGTCAGATTTTGAACTCCTCCATCACGGTTTCAAGGTTTCTGGCAATCACGGAAAGATCCCCTGCCTGCCGTTTGGTGCTCTCGGCACTCTGGGCCGTGCTCTCCACATCAAGGCTCAGGGTCTCCATGGTCTTCAGGACCTGGTCACTGTCGTCGGACGCCTTGGCCAGTTGCTGAGCAATGGCTTTGGACGCCTGGGCCACCTCGCCCACTGCCCGGCTCACCTCTGCCTCGAACCGGACCAGCTCCTCCATGTTTTCCGCCACGGTTTCCGAATCCCCGGCCGTCTTTGAAATAGTTTTGGAAATGTCATTGACTGTTTTTGTCTGCTCTTCAACGGCCGTGGCAATGGATCCCATGATCACGTCCACTTCCCGGACAACCGCAGCAATGGCCTGGATGGCCGTCACCGCGGTGTTGGTGCTGGTCTGCATGAATTTAACCTTGGCCCTGATATCCCGGCTGGCCTTTGAAGTCTGCTTGGAAAGGGCCTTTACCTCGTTGGCCACCACGGCAAACCCCCTGCCCGCCTCCCCTGCCCCGGCAGCTTCGATGGAAGCGTTCAGGGCAAGCAAATTGGTCTGAAAGGCGATGTCCTGGATCAGGTCGATCACGTCCCCGATCTCGGCTGCCGAGGTGCCCATGACGGTGACGATGGCGTTGGTATCCTCTGCCTTTGTTGCGGCGTCAGAGGTGATGGTGGATCCGTGGGATGCGTTGGCGGTCACCTCATTCAGGGTCGCGTAAATCTCTTCCATGGCACAGGCCAGGGATGTCACGGCTGAGGAGAGACTGTCCACCGCCGTCCTGCTGTTGTCAAGTTTCCGGCAAACCGTGGCCGACGACAGGGCCACCGAGTCGATCCTGACACTCACCTCGGCGGTGGATGCACCCATGGCCTTGAACCTGCCCAGGGTCTTCTGTATGAGACCCACCGTTGTCACGGCCTGGCGGTCCATGCCCGACGCCCGCTCTTCCAGCTGCCGGGAGATGGATAGCAGATCTGAAGAAGCGCCCCCCAGCACCCGGACATTGTCGCTGATCCGGGTCACAAGCTCCCTCAGCTTCCGGATAAATGCATTGAACCAAGTGGCAAGGGCCCCGATCTCGTCATCCGCACCCACCGCAAGACTCTGGGTCAGATCCCCCTTGCCCTGGGCAATATTTTTTAATCCTAGGGCCGCTTTCTGGATGGGATCCAGAACTGCGGCCAGTGTCAGGGAGCCCCCGATCACAAGGATCAGGACGACCATGCCAAACACGGCAAGGTTGACCCAAAACAGCATCCGCTCCTGCTTCTTTTCCTGGGCCCTGGCGTTTTTTGAGATCAGGTTGAGGTATCCCACCATCTTTTTTCTTGAATCGTCAAGGTTGACCAGCAGCTTTGACCGTCCGGGCCAAAGGTTAATCAGGGCCCGGACCTGCCCCGGCAAAAATTCAGCCGTTTGGATGAACCGATCGATGTCTCCATGGAGATCTTCCCGCCCCTCGGCTGTAAGACGGATCTTCAGGGGGCCTGCGATCGCCTTCACCTTGTCCAGAATTTCAAACACGGCCTTGGTAGTCTTATAAAAACCCATCATGTCCTGGTTGACCATGAGATCCCGGTTAACGCTCCCAACGGTCTTGCTCACCAGGACCACCCCCTGTTTTTCAAGGATTTCCCAGACCTTTACACCAGGAGAGGATTGACCGGCATTGAGCGGGTCCCCGGGGGAGGCATTGCGCTCCATGAACCCGGTGTTGAACGTTGCAACCTGTTGTTCGATCTCCTTGAGAATCCCCTGAACCTTGATCTCCACATCAAACAGGGATAAAAGGGCGATTCGATAGTTATCAACGGTTTTGGCAAGGGAATCCACCTCTTCACGGTCAAAAAACAGCCCCTGCTTCACCCGGTGAATGGATTCCCGGATGGTGTCAAAATGTTCTTCCGCCCGGCGGGTGTTTTCAAGATCATGATCAATGAAAAACTCCTTTTCCCGGACAATGGCCTTGAACATGGCAAGGTTCATGGTGGCAAGGGTTTCAAGATCGTTATCAAGGCGGGCTTTGGCTGACATGGAGTACCAGCTCACCCCGAAAAGGATGCTGGTCGCAAGGAGGCTCAACAGCCCCAGGGATATCAATTTTGCTCTTACGGTCATGGGTTTGCCTCTTTGGGTTAAAAAACATTCCGAACAGACACGTCGTGGGAACAAGCCAGTTGACTTAAGGTTGATCAGCACCTATGTTATGCTATTATTTTTTATTACAGAGGTCATAACCCCTCCATTCGAACCCGGACAAACCAGAACCCAAAAGTTCTGATTCTCTTGCCAAAGCAACGTAAAATCAGAGCGAAGAAGCTAAAAACAACCAACAGACACCCCAGGACGACACCATGGAAGATAAAGAGAGACTATCCTGCAACTGCTTTGAACCTGAACCCGGAACCAGGATCTGTTACCACAGCATCTCCTCGTTTCTCAACCACTGCCTTATGGCAGAAAACGGTTGGCATAATTTCCAGGTAAAAAGAAACCGATTGTTTAAAAAAGAAGATTTCCGGACCGTTTTTCTCTCCCCCGGGGAGATTGAGATGGTGAACAGGTTCAGGAGCCTCAAGAAACAGGTCGAATGGATGGCCGGACGGTTTCTTGTCAAGACCATGGTGCAAAGGGCCCTGAACAACGATACGCCCATAACCGAAATCACGGTCATGCACCAGGACGAAGGTGCACCTTTTATAAAAGGTCTTCCCGGGTTCAGGATCTCCATCTCCCACTCGGGCGACTATGCTGCCGTCGGCCTCACCACAAGGGAGGGGATAGACATCGGTCTTGACATCGAAGAGATCGGGAAGACACCCGACAGCTCGTTCATGAAAACCGCTTTTACCCAAAACGAGCTGGCCTCCATGGGGACCATGGCCCAGGATATTTTCAAACACTGGACAATCAAGGAGGCTTTTTTAAAGTACATCAAAAAGGGATTTAATGAAAGCCTTTACAAGGTGGAAGTGATTGACGGCCAAATTTTGCACCATGGCGTGGAAGCCCCTGTATCGATCCTCACAACGACCATTGGCACCCGCTACTCCCTCAGTCTGGTAACCGGAAAAATCCATGGCTAATGGTCAAAGATGTATCCCACTGAACGGCGGCTCTTGAAATAAACAGGCTTTTTCGAGTTTTTTTCAAAATACTTTCTGAATCTCACCATGAAATTGTCAACGGTCCGGGTGGTGGTGGTGCCGGAGTACCCCCAGCCGGCCTCCAGAAGCTTCTCCCGGGCCACGGGCTTGCCCCGGTTTGCAATGAACACCTTGAGCAGCTTGATCTCCTGCTCGGTCAGGGTGATGGTCCCGGCCATGGATTCTGCCTGGCAGGTGGTGAAGTTGACCAGGTTATCACCGAACCTGTAGGTTTCCCCGGGAAAGGGAGGCTCCTCAGGTCCCGGGGGGGGACTATCCTCAACATACCACGATTTTCTGGCAAGGAGCCGTTCAACCCGTAAAAGGAACTCATCCAGGTCAAAGGGTTTGGCAAGGTAGTCGTCCACGCCGCAGCGCAGTCCCTGCACCCTGTCTTCGGCAGTGCCCTTGGCAGAGAGGATGAGCACGGGCAACTTTTCATCCTCATTGCGGATGCTTCTCAAGACAGACAACCCGTCGATCATGGGCAGCATGATATCGAGGATGATCAGGTCAGGGTGCCAGTGCCGCCACTGGTCAAGGCCTGCGATCCCGTCCGCGGCGATCCTCACCCCGTATCCCTGCATGGTGAGATTAAGCTTAATCCCTTCGGCTATGTGCGCTTCATCCTCGACTACCAGGATGCGCTTTTTTTCAGCATCTTCCATAAATTTCTCCCATTGATATCGCCAAAATCCTCCCGGGGCGAGGTGAGGATGAAGGTGGCCCCTTCTCCCTTACCCCGACTCTTGGCAGAAACCCTCCATCCGTGTATCTTTGCAATGCTGAATACCAGATAGAGGCCCAGACCGCTGCCCTTGACGTTGGTCTCCTCCTGCCTGCCAGTCTGGTAGAATTTTCTGAAAATTTTCTTAATCTCTGCCGGCTCAATCCCAATGCCGTTGTCGGAGAACTCGATGGAAAGCCGCTGCTTGTGGAGATTGAACACGATCTCCACGGCGGGTTTTCCACCGTTGTTGTACTTTTCCGCGTTGGAGAGGATATTCATCAGGAGCATCTCAAACAAAAGCAGGTTGACCGGATAAACAAACCGTCGATTCTCGGGGTTGGTGATGGTGATGGCAAGATTGCGAAACAGGGTCTGGTTCTTGTCGCAAAAGTTCCGGGTCACCTCGACCAGGTCCACCCGTGTCAGTTCAGCCCCGTAGCTGCGGCTCTCGATCCTGGCAAGGTTGAGGATGGAGTTGATATTTTCGATGAGGCGGCTCACATCTTCCAGCATGTATCCGGAATATTTCCGGATATCCTTGGGCTCCAGGGTATGACGCATGAAGGTTTCAAGATATATCTTCAGAGAGGTGACCGGCGTCTTGAGCTCATGGGTGAAGTTGTAAATAAAATTATGCTGGAGCCTGAATAGCCTTACCGTACGCTGGTAGTAGATGAAAGCCAGAAGGATTCCGGCCATGACCACGGTGACAAGCAGGGTCAGGACCAGGAAGATCATCCCGCTCTTTGAGGGAAAAATCTGGCCCGGATCGAGATGGAACTTCTTGATGATAACCTCGAGGGCCGCAGTGATCTCCATGTACCAGGAGACGGTGATGACAAGGGAGCCTGCGAGAGCAAGAATGGAGCAGGCAAAGATGAAAACAGGATGGAGATACCATTTGGATGTGGTTTGTATTTGCACGGTTATATCGTTCTCAGACCGGTAACGTCATGGTAAATTCAACACCCTTGCCCTGGGTACTCTTACACGTGATAGACCCTTCAAGGGTCTGGGTCACGAGGTTGAAGACGATGGACATGCCAAGCCCTGTCCCCCCCTTACCCCGCTTGGTCGTATAAAAAGGATCAAACACCTTTGAGATCTGCTCTTCGGTCATGCCCACGCCCGTGTCCCTGTAGACAAACACAACCGTCTTATCTTCCCGGCTGATATCGAAAATCATCTTCCCGTTTTCCACCCCCTCAAACCCGTGGACCAGGGAGTTGATCACAAGATTGCCCACAATCTGGGAATAGGCACCGGGATAGGAAAAGATCTCCAGATCACTGGAACAGTTAACTTCGATCCCATGGCCGGTTTTCTTGTACCTGGGCCTGAGGCTCAACAGCACCTCGCCGATATACTCCTCAAGATTGAAAAATCGCTTCTCTTCACTGGACTGGTCTACGGCCACTTGCTTGAAGCTTGAGATCAATTCGGCTGCGCGCTCCATATTGATTAAAATCGACCGGGCCACCTCATCAATGGTGGAAAGATAGACTTCAAGGTTGCTTCGTTTCAGCTCGTCTTCGTGGTAGAGTTTCTGAAGCTCCTCTGTCTTTGTCTGCAGAAACGATGCTGCGGTCACGCCGACCCCAATGGGGGTGTTGATCTCGTGGGCGACCCCTGCAACAAGCCCTCCCAAAGCCGCCATCTTCTCGGACTGAACCAATTGGTCCCGGGTTCGCTTAAGGTCGTCCAGGGAAGCTTGCAACTGGGTATTGGCGTTTTCCAGATCCTTCTGATACTTATTCTTATCCCGGATGAACCGGGCCCGTTCAAGCCCCTTGTTCACCGAATGGTAGAGCACGTTCATGTCCTGGATGGGTTTGATGATGTAGTCCCATGCCCCAAGCCGCAAGGCCTGCACGGTGTCCCCGATGTTTCCAGCGCCGGAGACAACGATGATCGGCGTTTCAGGAGAGCGCTCGGTGACGGCCCCCAGCACCTCCAACCCGTCCATTTCAGGCATTCGAAGGTCGCACAGCACAAGATCGGGCTTTTGTCGTTGAAACGCCTCAAGCCCCTGGCGACCGTCTCCAGCCTCGATCACCTCAAAGCCGTAGTCCTCCAGGAAACTCTTAACGCTGTCCCTGATATAGGGTTCATCATCAATGGTCAAAATTTTAATACCAGTGTTATCATCCATGGCGTTCTCCTGGGAACTAGAGAGGCTTTAAAGCCGTGATCAGGACATTCAAGTCGTGAACAGGTTTGATAAAAACTGCCTCGACACGCACTCCAGCGGACTTCAAGGAGTCAGGCAGCACATAATCCGCAGAGCCCGTATGCACCACAAACCGAATGGTTGAATCTATTTTACAGGCCTTGGTCATGAAGGTGTTGCCGTCCATTCCCGGAAGCCTGATATCGACAATGGCCGCATCCACACGCCTGGATTCCAACAGTTCCAGGGCATCCTCCCCGCTGGCCGCCTCAAACACGGTAAATCCCTCATCTTCAAAATAGGCGGCAATGCTGTGACGAATGCTTTCCTCATCGTCCAACACAAGAACATTTACCGTTTTTTCAGGCATGATCTCTCCTTTACCCGACGAGACTAAATGATCAGCGATCTTCAACCTTCAGCACCTGCTGGATCTCCCTTGACAGGTCATCCACCGTAACGGGTTTCATGATAAACCGCCGGATCCCCGCATCCACGACGATGGTTTCATTGACTTCTCCGGAGTAGCCACTGCAGAGGATCACGGGGATGTCCCCCCGGATGGAGAGCATCTCCCGGGCAAGCTCAAACCCGGTCATATGAAGCATGGTCTGGTCGGTGACCACAAGATCGATGTTCCCCTGGTTCTTTTTAAAGTAATCCAGCGCGTCGACAGGGGAGTAGAAAACAGACACCGCGTAACCAAGGGCCTCAAATCCCTCCTTACACATGTCGGCAATTTCCCTGTCATCATCCACCACAACGAGTCGCTCGCCATGCGCCTGTCCGGAAGCGTCACCGTGCTGCTTCATGGTCTCACTCCCGGGCACCATCTCAACCACGGGAAGCATCACCGCAAAACAGGATCCCTGTCCCGGGGTGCTCTTGACGTTGATCTCCCCCTGGTAGCTCTTAACGATACTATAGACGGTGGAAAGCCCAAGCCCGGTTCCCTTTCCCTCCTCCTTGGTTGTATAGTAGGGATCAAAAATCCTCTCCAGAAGCGCTTCAGGCATACCGCATCCGGTATCCTCGACACGGAGACAGAGGAAATGTCCAGGTGCAAGCCCCGGGTGATCAGCAGATCCCTCCCCAGGGATCTCAACCGGGTCCAACGACACCACAAGCTCTCCCCCCGTCGCCTCCATGGCGTGGTAGGCATTGGTGCACAGATTCATGATCACCTGGTGAATCTGGGTGGGATCGGCCTCCACAAGGCCGCAAGTCCTGTCGATCCGATCGATGATCCTGATGGTGGAAGGAATGGTTCCCCTCAGCAACCTGACGACCTCGTTGACAACGGGATGGATCTTCACAGCCCGCTTTCCCTCCTCGTCCCTGCGGCTGAATGACAGGATCTGGCTGACCAGGTCTGCTGCACGAAGGGCGGCTTTTTGAATTTTCTCACTCCGCGCAAAGGTCGTTCCTCCGGGGTCCGAGGCTCTCATAATCATATCGGCGTAACCGAGCACCGGACTCAGGATGTTGTTCAGGTCGTGGGCGATGCCACCGGCAAGGGTACCGATGGCCTCCATCTTCTGGGATTTTCTGAGCTGCTTTTCCAGACTCTTCCCGTGCTGTTCCGCCTGTTTTCTTTTGGTGATGTCCAGGAGCGAGGCAACGGATCGATCCGAGCCGGGTATCACACCCACATCCACCAGGATACAGCGTTCCTCACCATTGGTTCTGACAAACATAAACTCGTACTGTTCCGGTGGCGAGAATTTATTTTCTTTGTTTCTACGCTGTTCATGGTAGCGTTTCATCTTTTCCAGATCAGCAGGAGCGACAAAATCCGACCATTTTTTCCGGCCAATAATCTGTTGCCGCGGCGATCCCGTCAACGCCTCAAACCTGCTGTTTACCATGGAAATGGTCTGGTCGTTTTCCAGTATGGCGGTGGCGGTGCCGGTGCACTCGAAAACGGCCTTATACTCCTGCTCACTCGCCTCAAGCTTCCGGGTCCTCTCCCGCACCAGATCTTCCAGACGATCCTGGTATTCCTTGTTCTCCTTCTGAAGGCGGCTCTCCTTGAGACATTTTGTCACCGAATGGAACAGAACGGTCATATCCTGGACAGGTTTCAAGATATAGTCCCACGCACCCAAGTGAAGCGCCTCGACCACGGCCGAAATATTGCCCGTACCGGATGCCACGATAAGGGGCGTTTCCGGAGACCGTTTTCGGAGAATTTTCAGAACCTGCAAACCGTCCATTTCAGGCATCCTGAGGTCCAGAAGGACCAGATCCGGTTCCTCCCTGTCAAAAACATCGATCCCCTCTTGTCCGGTGTCAGCCTCAACAACCTGAAAGCCGTAGTCTTCCAGGTAGTTCCGTATGCTGTTTCGAATATAGGCTTCATCGTCAATGGTTAGAATCTTGCTGCTGTTTTTAAGATCCAAGTTGCGGGCTCCTGGGAGTTTCCATGATCTCATCCACGGTTGAGGGGAGGTTGAGATTTAAAGTTTCATCTTTATAGTGGTCATGGGTGGAAGGATATTCTGAAACAAGGCTTGCTGTCAAGGGAATAAGCCTGAAATACAGCAGGGCCTTGGGACTTAGCCCCAAGGCCCTGCATTATTCAAACGCTTAACGAGCTATCTTTTTAGTGGCTCCCCAGCACGGATTTGAACCGCGGACAAAGTGGTTAACAGCCACTCGCTCTGCCAACTGAGCTACTGGGGAGCAGAACTTCTAATCTATCAGGGCCCTGGAGTTTTGCCCCAAGGCCCGTCAATATTCAAACCCTTAATGAGTTATCTTTTTAATGGCTCCCCAGCACGGATTTGAACCGCGGACAAAGTGGTTAACAGCCACTCGCTCTGCCAACTGAGCTACTGGGGAGCAGAACGCCTCTCGTTCCCGAAAGACTCGAGACTTATACCCCGACCCGCCCCCCTTGTCAACATAAAAAATAAAAAATTTGACTTTGGCAATTTCAACGGTATATTCTCTATATAGATGAAGCAACCAAGAACTCGGGAGGTTAATAATGACAATCAATAGCGTATCCGGCTCAAATCATTATTCTCAGACACAAAACCTTGAGGCGACAAGGCCTGCACCCCCCCCGGTAAAAGAGCAGCCCCCGGATCCATCCACGAACCAAAGGGATTCAGATCTTTCAAGCCAGGCGTTCCAGGTTTCCATCACCGACCAGGGGCGGGAAGCGCTTAGGGCAGAGCAGGCATCCCAGGAACCACCGCTGGCCTCTGAGTCACCACCACCCAGCAACCAAGCCCCAGGGCAGGATCAGGGTACCACAAGAATCGTCGACCTGGTAGCCTGACCTCGGTCGCCGTAGAGCAAGGAGGAGGGAACAATGCCGACCGTAGTCTCCGGCATGGAAGCATTACAGAACCAAAGGTACGGCAAGATGCGGTCAATACCCCCTCTCACCTCCCCTGACCCGCAAAAAGATGAAAAAGAGACCCAGCAATCGAGCTACGACCTTGAGCTTTCACAAAAAGCCCGAACGCTTCAAAGGGAGCATGTCGGCAAACAGGAGGTACTGAAACAGAAGCACGACGCAAGAAAACAGCAATTAGAAACAGAGTACCAGCAGGAACGCCTGCGACTCGAACGGAGCTATGTACAGAAAAAGAGATCCATGGGCATAAACCTTTATGCCTGAACACACTTGAGCCTGAAATCCGCTACGGTTTTCATCGAATTTTAATTTTAGAATTGAAAGATCCAATCTATGTTTACAGAAGAAGGTATCATCACCGGCACCAACAGATCAACGGCATGGGTAAAGACAGTACGATCCAAGTCATGTGAGTCATGTGACGCGTGCGACTCATGCGAATCAAACGACAAGAGCAAAGAACAGATTGTCCAGCTGAGCAACACGATAAACGCCAAAAAAGGAGATCGTGTTGTTATCGGGTTCAATACCGCCCCCCTGCTCAAACTGACCTTCATGCTCTACATTTTTCCGATCATCCTTCTCATTGCAGGGGCGGCCACCGGCCAGACCCTTGCCCCCCGATTCGGAACAGACCCATCCATCACCTCCCTTTTGGCAGGCCTTACATGCTTTGCCCTGGCCTTTGTCATTATAAGGAGAATAAGCAACAGCCTCTCCAACAACAAGGAATTCAAGCCGTTCCTTATCAGAATTTCTAGGAAAAAGGATTCCTGACCCCCGCCATTAATGGGTATTCATTAAAAAAATTTAATTTTTGCTTGTAACTTGGCTGGTTCTGCGATAAATGAATCAAAGTTTTTTTTTCGTTTTGTCGTTCGATTTTTACTAACGATTTTTAGACGATGAGGGCAAAACAACATGACCCTGAAGAAAGACCTAAAGATTACCCTGCTCCTTGCGAGCGTACTTCTGATCACCGGCATTGTCTGCTATGCCTCATTCCCCCCACCAGCACCGGAGGAACCCGTCCGGCTCATGTTTCAAAATGCCGCTGGGAAGGTTTTGTTCGGTCACATGACCCACAAGTCTGACTATGATCTATCTTGTGTGGATTGTCACCACAATATCGAGGATGATGAGGTTTACAACTGCAGCGAGTGCCATGAAGCCACCGGTGACGAGGACATGCCCGGCAGGGCAGACGCATTCCATGCCCAGTGCAAGGGATGTCACGAAGATGCAGGCGCCGGCCCCGTGGAGTGTAACTCATGTCATGCGATCTAGTCGATAACCCGGCCTGACCGCTGTTTCACCGACTCCACGCATGATTCATCATTACCAGATAAAGGTTTGTTATGATTAAGAGATCATTTATCAAATTAACTGGCCCCAGGCTCTTGTGCGATCAAGTCGAACCTGATCCCAAGAAACCGGAAACAATTCCAATCCCCCCAAGATTAGTGCTCCTGCTCCATGAGCCCTTGGACAGCACCCGGGAAACCCTCATAAAAAAGGGAGACACGGTCAAAAGGGGAGAGCGACTCTTTCTCTACAAAGAGAGCACCGAGTACGCCGTATCACCCGTTTCCGGTACCATAACCTCCATCGCCTCCTACACAGGAGACTTCGGCACCATTGCTACTTACTTCATCGTCGAACGGGATGAGAAAGACACCCCATCCAACGGATTTGCAGAAATAGCTGACACACCCAACCTCAAATCCGCTGACAGTTTTCTCCGCTCCCTGCCCGGCGCCCCACCCCTGTCTCGCTTCACCGACCCGGACTGCAAAATCAACACCCTGGTGATCGAGGGAACCGATTCAGACCTCATGTCCACCACCCGGCAGTACCTGCTGGCGACATCAAAAGAAGAGATCAAACGCGGTATACAGATTCTCAGGCAGATGACCGGGGTCGCAAAGATCGCCATCACCGTGCCCGAGAACGCAAGCGATGATCTGTCGGCAGAAGGGGTACAGGTCTTTAAGATCTCCCAGGTCTACCCCAAGGCCCTGCCCCAGATGATCATGCAGGACCACCTGGAAATCATACCGGTTCCAGGCGCCACCTGTGAAGATCAAGGGGTCACCTTCATGAGCATTGAGGCGGTCATCTCCCTGGCCAAGGCCTATGCTCAAAAAGAACCTGTTTTCGAAAAAGTCCTCACGGTTATCGCCAAGGATGGAACCCGGCACCGGGTAAAAGCAGTTATCGGAACTCCCCTCCACAGAATTTTCAAGCAGTTCAAACTCCAGACCAATGAGCGGGACAGAATCATTGTCGGTGGTCCCATGATGGGACACGCCGCCTACACCCTCTACCATCCGGTGGGACCGGACACGGATACCGTCCAGATCCAGGACAGGGATGCGATTCCCTATGTATCCGACTACCCCTGCATCAACTGCGGAAAATGTGTCCGGGTCTGCCCTGCCAATGTACCTGTCAACCTGCTGGTTCGATACCTTGAAGCGGACTTGTATGAAGAGGCTGCCGACAATTTTGACCTTCAGTCCTGCATTGAATGCGGACTGTGCAGTTATGTCTGTACCGCAAGAATTCCTCTGTTTCAATACATTCAACTTGGAAAACACCAGCTGATAGAACTGGAAACGGAGGCAAACAATGCATAAACAGAACAAATATACCGTATCCCACGCCCCGTTCTGGCATGATGGCGACACCGTAACAACACTGAACCAGAATATCATCCTGGCAGCACTGCCTGCAGCGATTTTCGGTATTCTCAAATTTGGTGCGCCAGCCCTTGGCGTCCTCGCCCTGGCAGTATCCACGGCCATGCTATGGGAGCTTGCCTTTAATTTCATCTCAAAACGGGAAATCACCATCGCCGACTACGATTCAGCAGCCATCGGCCTGCTTGTCGGTATGATGCTTCCGGCGACAGCCCCCTGGTGGATTGTCCTCATCGGAACATTGATAGCCGTTGTGATGGGTAAGATGATTTACGGCGGTATCGGAGGAAACCCCTTTAATCCCGCAGTGGTCGGTATTTCGGTGCTCCTGGTCTCGTGGAATGCGATTTTTGACTTTGACGCAGCCCTGCTCAACTATGAATTCGGTTTCACCGCCCTGGCCCCCCTGGGCGCCCTCAAACACCAGGGCGTTGCCGCCATGGACCTGTTCCAGATTAAGGAATTGGCCATGGGAAACCAGGTGGGTTCCATCGGCACCGTATTTGGGGCAGGCATCATCCTTGGCGGCATCTACCTTATATTAAGAGGCTACATCAGATGGGAAATATCCCTGTCCTACGTGGCCGGCATACTGATCACCGCCTTCCTTTTCAGGCTCGTCAATCCGGATCTCTACGCCTCTCCCCTGTTCCACCTGTTTACCGGGTATACCCTCCTGGGCGCGTTTTTCCTTGCACCGGAAAATTCATCTTCGCCGGTTAACCTGACAGCCATGATCATCTACGGAGCCATGGGCGGGGTGATGACAATTCTCATCAGAAACGTCGGTTCCTATGCGGATGGCACCGTGTTTGCGATTCTCTTGATAAACCTTATTAACCCCCTCATCGACAGAATCAGGCCCCAAGCTCTGGGAAAGGGTGTGAACAATGCGTGAAATGATAAGCATGGTTGTTGTTCTGACGGTTCTAAGCGCTTTTTCAGGCGGCTTGCTTGCCACGGTCAGAAGCAGCACACAGGATCAAATTGAAAACCAGGTTCTCAAGTTTCAGAAAGCGCCAGCCATCAAGGCCATCCTCAGCGACGTTTCCAATGATCCGCTCCAGGATCGTTTCAAACTCACCACCGACGGTGTTGAAGACACCTTTTTCGTAGGCAAACAGGACGGAAAAGCCACGTCCGTCGCCTTTGAGACAAAGGGTAAGGGGTTTGAAGGCGCCATCGGCCTCATGGTCGGCATTGACCTTGAGACCGACACCATCATCGGCGTAAGGGTAACCACCCACAGCGAAACACCCGGGGTAGGTTCCAGGGCCAAGGATGATCCCTCCTTTGCCGCCCAGTTCGAAGGCCAGTCCCTTGAAAACGGTTTTTCAGTCAAGAGTGACGACGGCGCCATTGACGCCCTGTCCGGCGCCACCATCACCTCCAAGGGGGTCTGCATCGCGGCAACAAAGGCCCAGGAGCTCTATGTAAAGCTGAAACCTGAGATCACCAACCAGATCACAAACTTGGCCAATTAGGAGACAATAGTCATGGCTCAATCCATAGCAAAAGAATTCACAAAAGGGCTCTGGGCCGAGCTCCCCCCGTTCAAACTGGTCCTGGGGCTCTGCCCTGTGCTTGCGGTAACACAGAGTGTTGAAAACGGAATCGGAATGGGGCTGGCAACGACCTTTGTACTTATCTGCTCAAATTTCCTTGTCAGTCTGTTGAGAAATATCATTCCCGCAAAGGTGAGGATCGCCTGTTACATCGTCATCATCGCTACCTTTGTAACCATCGTGGAACTGTTGATGCAGGCCTATGTCTACGAGCTGTTTCTCAAACTCGGCATCTTCATCCCCCTCATCGTTGTTAACTGCCTCGTGCTGGGCCGGTCCGAAGCGTTTGCAGGAAAAAACGCACCCCACATGGCCATTGCCGACGGACTTGGCATGGGCATCGGATTCACCCTGTCCCTTGGCGCCCTGGGCGCTGTCCGGGAGAGCCTGGGAGCCGGAACCATCCTCGGAACCCCCCTGTTCGGGCCCGATTTTCAACCCTTCACCTTCATGGTTCAGGCGCCTGGCGCCTTTGTCTGCCTTGGGCTCATGCTCTGCATGATGAACCTCATAGGTAAAAAATAAGGAGCCTTGCAATGACTGACTTTTTTGTTCTTGCCATAAGCTGCATATTTGTAAACAACATTCTCCTTGCCCAGTTCCTCGGCAACTGCCCCTTCCTCGGCACCTCCAAGAAGATGGAGACAGCCGTGGGTATGAGCATGGCCGTTGTGTTCGTACTGGTCATGGCCGGGATCATCACCTGGATGACCGACACCTATCTTTTGAAACCGTTGAACATCGAATTTCTGCGAACCCTTTCCTTTATCCTGGTCATCGCTTCCCTGGTGCAGTTTGTTGAGATGTTCCTTAAAAAGAGCATCCCGGGCCTCTACGCAGGCCTTGGCATCTTCCTGCCCCTGATCACGACCAACTGTGCGGTCATGGGCGCCTGCCTCATCAACATCAAGGAGGAGTACACCTTTCTCCAGGCCGTGGTAGCGTCCTTCACCTACGCCATCGGATTCGGCCTTGCCCTGGTGCTTTTTGCAGGCCTTAGGGAGAGAATCAACATCGCACGGGTACCCCAACCACTACAGGATACATCCCTGGGCCTTGTGACCGCAGGAATAATCGCCCTTTCGTTCTATGCATTCAAAGGGATGGTTTAGATTTAAAGCATCATATGGTATATAATATAAAAAAACCTTTGATACGACGAGGTCATTATGACGGAAGCACTATTGTTCATGTTAGGCCTTGGCGGAGCTTGCGGTATCGTCCTCAGCTTTGCCTCCAAGATATTTTATGTTTATGAAGATCCCCGAATTGCGCTGGTGGAGGAGAATCTTGCCGCAGCCAACTGCGGCGGATGCGGCTATGCCGGATGCAGTGCCGCTGCCGAAGCCGTTGTCACCGGTAAGGCACCGCCAAGCGTATGCGTAATCTCCAGCCCGGAAGGCATTTCCAATGTTGCCGCCGTCATGGGCATGGATCCCGGAACTGCTGAGCCCCATCAGGCATACAACATGTGTGAAGGCGGTACCCGGGCCACAGATAAATACCACTACATGGGCGTCACCTCCTGCAAGGCCATGTCCGTAGTATTTGGTGGAATGCGCGACTGCCACATTGGATGCATCGGACTGGGTGACTGTGTCAAGTCGTGCAAGTTCGGCGCTGTTACCATGGGCAGTCACGGACATCCGGTTGTGGACGACAACAAGTGTGTGGGCTGCGGCGCCTGCCAGAAGGCATGCCCCAAGGACATCATCGAGGTCAAGAGCATGTCTGAAAAACTGCTCAAGTTCAACCAGAAACACGACCCCCTGGCCCCCTGCGCCCAGACCTGCCCTGCCGAAATAAACATCCCCATGTACATCAACCAGATCAAACGCGGCGATTACCTGGGGGCGGTCCAGACCATCCGCATGCGAAACCCGCTGCTGCTCTCCTGCGGCCGCGTATGCCCCCATCCCTGTGAATCCGAATGCCGCAGAGGCATTGAAGATGAGCCGGTTTCCATCAACCAACTCAAGCGATTCGTTGCCGACTATGAGATGTTCTCAGGTGCCAGAATCCCCATCAAGTGCGCACCGGATACCGGTAAAAAGGTGGCCGTTGTAGGCTCCGGTCCCTCGGGCCTCTCCTGTGCCTATTTTCTGAGACGGATAGGCCATGAGGTCTCCATCTTCGAGAGCATGCCGAAACTGGGTGGAATGATCCGCTACGGTATCCCAGAGTACCGACTGCCGGACGATGTACTGGACTGGGAGATCGAGGGCATCCTCAACCTTGGCATCAAGAGCTATAACCACGTAAAATTCGGTGTGGACTTTGGCCTTGGCTCCCTGATGGCGGCTGGCTACAGCGCGGTATTCCTCGGTGTCGGCGCCTGGAAGGATTATGAACTGGGCATCCCCGGAGAAGACCTTGAAGGATGCTTTACCGGTATCGACATGCTTTCCAGAAGAGCTGGCGGTGAAGTGCTGGATCTTGGAAAAACCGCAGCCGTCATCGGCGGTGGCAACACGGCGGTGGACTGTGCAAGGACCATGCTCAGACTTGGTCTTGAAAAGGTCTACATGGTCTACAGACGAACCCGAAAAGAGATGCCGGCCAACGAGGTTGAGATTGTCGCCTCCGAGGAAGAGGGCGTTGAATTTGTTTTCCTTGCCGCTCCCACAAAGGTGGTCGGCAACGATGACGGCCATGTCACCCATCTGGAATACCTTCAGATGCAGCTTGGCGAACCCGATGCCTCAGGCCGTCGCAGGCCCGAGCCCATCGAAGGCTCAGAGACCCTTCTTGAGGTAGACACCATTGTCACGGCCATCGGCCAGTCCCCGGAAGCCAGTTTTAAGCAGGATCCCCATCCCAGGATGGCGGAGCTGGAGCTCACCCGGTGGAACACCATTGAAAACGACCCCGAGACCCTTCAATCCACTATTCCCTACGTGTTTACGGCAGGGGATGCCGCAACAGGTCCCTCCCTGGTCGTTGACGCAATCGGAGGCGGACGAAGGGCAGCCAGATCCATTGATCTCTTTCTCAAGGGCGAGAAGGTAGAACCCGTGGTAGATTCCCTCCAGCATCGACGAATCAAAGAGTCCATTTTCACCACGGTCAAGGGCATCACCCCCAGGAAACGGGCAAAAATGCCGGAACTCACGGTTGACAGCCGGCTCGATTCTTTTGTGGAGGTGGATCTTGTGCTTCCCGAGGACCAGGCACTCAAAGAGGCAAACCGATGTCTCAGCTGCTGCAGGCTCTGTTACAACCCTGACATCAAAACCGCATAACAGCTGTTTTCAAAAGGAGGTAACACCATGACAAGTCTTGAAACACTCGAAAGCATTGAGATATTTAAGGATTTCACCGACGAGGAGCTGGTAAAAATTCAGGAGCTTTGCTCCGAAGAGGAGTTCCAGCGGGATGAACGGCTGTTTGCTGAGGGTGAACCCGCAAGGCACATGTGGATCGTCACCCAGGGAAAGGTTGACCTGAGATTTGAAATGCCCATGGCAACGCGCCCCACGGACGATTCCACCATCAGCTCCCATGACCACGTGATTCCCGAATCCCAGGTGTTCGGCTGGTCCTGCTTCATATCGCCGTACAAAATGCGGCTCTCCGCCTTTTGCACCTCAAGGAAATGCGCCGTGGTAAAGATCAACAGAACCGCGTTGAACAACCTCATGGAGAGCGACACTGCCATCGGCTTCAAGATAATGAAATATTTGCTCCAGGTGGTGAGTTTCAGATCAAAACAGTTCCAGGACGAAGTAGTAAAATTCATGGGCATTAACATGATGAACTCCTGGTAACCCTCCTAACCGGGACAAGAAGGCAGAGGACCTGTTGTTTCAGGTCCTCTGCCTTCCTAATTTATGGACCCCGTCACAAAGATAAATAATTCCATGACCCATTTTAAAAAGATAGTATTCTCCCTTGTGTTTCTGTCCGCCCTGACGCTTCTGGCAGAAGGTCCTTCGGTTGAAGCCAGCGCCCTTAAAAAACACAAACTCACCGGCTTTACCATGGGAACGACCTATGCCGTCACGGTGATGGGAGACAGAAGCGTTGATGCCGGCCTGTTGAAAAAACGCATCGATTCAAGACTTGCCATGGTCAACAAAAGCATGTCCATCTTCTCACCCACAAGCGAGATCTCGCTGTTCAACAGGTCCAAAAAAAATGCGCTATTCCCCATTTCCCCTGATTTTGCATGGGTGATTGGCCAGGCAAATCAACTCCATGGCCTGACGGGCGGGGCCTGGGACGGCACCCTGAAACCCCTGGTGGATTTCTGGGGTTTTGGCACAAAAGGGGCGATCACCCAACTGCCCGCCCCGGACCAGATCGACGGCCTGCTGGCTCAGACCGGATTTAATAAGATCGATATCCTTGAAAACGCCCTTCAAAAAAAGGTGGCCTCGGTCACCCTGGACTTGGGCTCCATTGCCAAGGGCTTCGGGGTGGATGCCGTGGCCCGGCTGATCGAGGAAACCGGCGTTTCGCGTTTTATTGTTGAAATCGGGGGAGAGGTTTATGCCAGGGGCACCAAACCCGGCAACCTGCCCTGGACCGTGGGCATCTCAAGGCCTGAAAAAGGCACCGCCGTCGGCAGCCTGCACCGGTCGATCCAGCTCAAAGACATGGCCCTTGCCACAAGCGGAGATTACAGAAATTTTGTCACCATCGACAACAAATCCTATTCCCACATCATCGATCCCACCACGGGATATCCGGTTGACACGGGCGTGGTGAGTGCTTCGGTGATTGCAACAAACTGCACCTTTGCAGACGGACTGGCAACCGCCCTGATGGTGATGCCCCCGGAAAAAGGCGTCCGACTCGTCAACCAGCTCGACACGGTGGAATGCCTCATTGTCGTAAGGAAAAAAGACGGCACCTTCATGGACTGGCCCTCGGACCATTTTCCAAATTCTCAATAAGGCTCACCGTCTTTACCACCCCAAGGATCACCAAAAAACAAAATAGACCCAATGGCCCCATGACCTAGGAGGCAAAAGCCTCTATTTTGAAAACCGTTTTCCCTGGAACGAATCCCTTGACGCCATGGTCTCCTGGATCATCTTAAACGTTTCGTTTCTCTCCATGGACCAGGCGGGCGCCGCAAGCTCTTCAGGATGGGGATCCCCGGTAACCCGCTGGATGATCACCGACTTGGGAAGAAGCTCCAGGAAATCGCATAAAATGTCCACATACTCCCGTTGTTCAAGGCAATGATACGCTCCATTTTTCCACATCACTTCAAGGGGGGTGCCCTTGACGACATAGAGCAGGTGAAGCTTCACCCCATCAATGCCGAGTTCTCCCAGCACCCTGGCGGTTTCAAGCATCATGGCACGGTCCTCCCCGGGCAGCCCCAGGATCACATGGGCGCACACATTGATTCCCCTTTCCCGGGACAAGGCAGCCGCCGTCTTAAAACTTTCAAAATCGTGACCCCGGTTGATACGCTTCAAGGTTGAATCGTGGACCGACTGCAACCCATACTCCACCCAGACGAGATATTCCCTGGCATAGGCGGCAATGAGGTCGAGTTTTTCTTCATCAACACAGTCGGACCGGGTGCCGATGGCCATGCCGACCATTCCGGGAACAGAAAGGGCCTCGTCGTACATCCGCTTCATGTTGTCACAACTGGTATAGGTATTGGTATAGGACTGAAAGTAAACAAGGAATTTGCTCGCCTTGTAGCGCCGTATCATGGCCCTTCGGCCCATCTCAATCTGCTCATTGATGGACAGCCCCTTATTGAAAAGCCCTGACCCGGATCCCCTGCTGTTGCAGTAAATACACCCCCCCGAGGCAAGGGTTCCGTCCCGGTTGGGGCATCCTAAGCCCGTATCCACGGTGATCTTCTGGACCCGCTGTCCGTAGATTGATCGAAGATATTTGTTGTAGTCTGAATAACGCCGCTCAATACTCATCTAAAAATAGTCCCTTTGTTGTCGCCTGATCTCTTCTTGTCTTGACCCAGGCGGAAACCGGATATATATTACATTCCCATGAAATTATACAGAAAAAAATATGACGTCATTGTTGTGGGAGCTGGCCATGCCGGCTGTGAAGCAGCCATTGCCGCAGCCAACATGGGTTGCCAAACGCTCCTTGCCGCCATTGATCTCGACAAGGTCGCAGCCATGCCTTGCAGCCCCTCCATCGGCGGCATGGCAAAGGGCCAGCTTGTCAAGGAGGTTGATGCCCTGGGGGGCCAGATGGCGAAGGTATCCGATGCCTCGGCCATCCAGTACCATACTCTGAACACGCGAAAAGGCCCGGCCGTCCACTCGACCCGGACCCAGAACGACAAGGTCCAGTATCAGCAGGCCATGAAATCGATCATAGAGACCACCCCAGGACTCGATTTCAAGCAGATGATGGTGGAAGAGTTGATCATCGAGGACAACCGGGTGGTCGGCATCGTCGAAGGAACCGGATTCGGTTATTCTGCAGACGCGGTGGTCCTTGCCACGGGCACCTTTCTCAAGGGGGTGGTTCACATCGGCGCTTCCAGGATCAATGCAGGAAGGGCGGGTGAGTTTTCATCCATTGGTCTTGCCGCCTCCCTTGCCAAGGCAGGGTTTACCCTGGGCAGAATGAAGACCGGCACCCCTCCGAGACTTGCCCGGGCAACCATCGATTTTTCCCAATTCGCCCGCCAGGAGTCCGACCCAAAGCCGACCCCTTTCTCCTATTCCACGGAATCGGTCACAACCCCCATGTTGCCAAGTTATATCGGACATACCAACAAACAAACCCACGACCTTGTGGAGCGCAACCTAAAGCACTCGGCCCTTTACAGTGGCAGCATCATCGGCAAGTCCGCCCGGTACTGTCCCTCTTTTGAAGACAAAATCGTCAAGTTCCCGGAACGGGAGCGACACCAGATCATCCTTGAGCACGAGGGCCTTGCCACCGAAGAGATCTACGCCTCCGGCCTTGGCAACTCCCTTCCCGTGGAGATCCAGATTGCGTTCGTTCGATCGGTCAAAGGACTTGAGCAGGCCGAGATCATGCGGCCCGCCTATGCCATCGAATACGACTACATCAACCCCCTGGAACTCAATCCGACCCTGGAGACAAAACGGGTCAAGGGACTCTTCCTGTCCGGTCAGATCAACGGCACCTCCGGTTATGAAGAAGCCGCTGCCCAAGGATTGTGGGCGGGAATCAACGCCGCCTGCATGATCCAAAAGCGCAAACCCTTCATCCTGGACCGCTCGGAAGCGTACATGGGTGTGATGATCGACGACCTTGTGACCCGGGGAACCAACGAGCCCTACAGGATGTTCACCTCCAGGGCCGAGTACAGACTGATGCTCAGGGAAGATAACGCAGACCTAAGGCTTGCACAAAAGGGGCATGAACTTGGCCTGGTGGACGATGCAACCCTTGCCCGGGCCAAGGAGATCAAAGCGTGCACCGCAGGTGAGATCTCACGGATACGAAACGTTATCATCAAACCCGACACCCATACCAATGACTGGCTCACGGCTGCCGGGTCAAGCCCCATCACCACCGGGCTGAAGCTTGACCAGCTTCTCAAGCGGGCCGGTATCGACTACTCGGCGGTGGACCTCTTTTCCCCACCACAGCCTCCGGTGTCACCAAGGGTACGCCAGCAGGTGGAAATTGAACTCAAGTACGAGGGATATATCGCCCGCCAGCTCAACGAAATCAAGAAGTTCAAAGATATGGAACGGATCAAGATCCCTAAAAACATCGACTTTAGATCGATCCATGGGCTATCCAATGAGCTAAAGGAGAAGCTTGCCAATGTAATGCCCGACTCCCTTGGTCAGGCGTCGAGAATAGACGGCATGACCCCTGCCGCCCTGTCGGTGGTCATGGTTGCCATAACGGCAATGGAGCGTCGGTCAGCCACTTGACTTTGATGGGATGTTAATTATTTTCTATACCATAGATACCGGGACACCAATTTTTAACAAAGGAACAACTAAAGAATGCCAGAAACCGATTATTATAAAATGCTCGGCGTCGACAAAACAGCCTCTGACGTTGAAATCAAAAAAGCCTATCGAAAATTAGCACTGAAATATCACCCAGACAAGGCCAACGGCAACAAGGCCTTTGAGGCAAAATTCAACGAGATCAGCGAGGCCTACGCCGTTTTGAGCGACAAGGAGAAACGCCACCAGTACGACACTTACGGATCCGCGGATTTCCAGCAGCGATTCTCCCAGGAGGACATCTTCAGCAACTTCGACGTTGGCGACATCCTTAGGGAGTTCGGCTTTGGCGGTGGCGGTGGATGTGGCGGCAGGGGCGGAATGGGTGGCAACCCATTTGGCCAAGGCATGGGTGGCCGCCAGGGAAGGGCCCGGCAGATGAAGGGAAACGACCTTGAATATGAAGCTGCCCTGACCCTGGAAGAGATGATCACAGGCACAAGCAAGACCATCAACATCAACCGGGGCAACACCACCGACACCATCAACGTCAAGATTCCCAAGGGAATGACCCAGGGCAAAAAAATCCGGGTTTCCGGCAAGGGAGAGGCCAGCCCCTATGGTGGCCAGTCCGGTGATCTATTCATCAAGTCAAGACCCATGGTCACCCCGGGATTTAGAATCGACGGCAACGACATCTACACGACAAAGGAAATAAAACTAACCCAGGCCCTGCTGGGAACAAAGATCGAAATCAAAACGCCCCTGGAAAAAAACATCAGCCTCAATATCCCCCAGGGAACAAGGCACAAGGCAAAGATGCGTCTTGCCGGCCAAGGCATCCCCCAGATAAGTGGAGGGAGCTGTGGTGATCTCTTTGTTGAAATCCAGGTCGAAATGCCCAGGCAGTTGGATGACGATCAGAAAAAATTAGTTGAAAAAATGGCTCAAACCGGATTATAAATCAATCTATGACACAACTTATCCCAATGATCTCCCAAAAAGAGATAAAAACCCAGGTACAAAAGACAGGTCGCCGGATATCCGCTGATTACGAGGGTAAAAAACTCGTACTTGCCGGAGTCCTCAAAGGCGCCTTTATTTTTCTTGCCGACCTGACAAGAGAAATCACCATTGACCATGAGATTGACCTGATCGGTGCATCCAGTTACTCTGGGACATCGTCAACAGGAGAGATAACATTCACCAAAAAACCCGACATAAACCTTGAGGGCAAGGATGTTCTGTTGGTTGAAGACATTGTTGATACGGGAAATACGCTTTCTGCACTCCTGAAATATATCAACACCCTGAACCCTGCATCCATAAAAATATGCACCCTGATCAACAAGCATGAACGCCGGGAAACAGAAATCGATGTGGCGTACTCATGCTTCACACTTGAAAAGGGATTCATTGTCGGCTACGGACTCGACTACAACGAACTCTATAGAAACCTTCCAGCAATCTTTGATCTGAAACTATAGCAAACAAGGGGAAAACCATGGTTATCACCTGTGAAAAGTGCTCAATACGGTTCAATCTTGACGAATCCCTTCTGAATAAAGAGGGGTCCAAGGTTCGCTGCAGCCAGTGCAAACACGTGTTTATAGCCTACCCCCTTGCCCCTTCCATCCCCTCCCTTGATCTTGGTGATGACAGCAAGGAAGCCATGGAGCCGGATGATCTCCAGCTTGATCAAGACCTTGGTCTTGACGAAACCGAGGAATTAGAAGAATTCCGGCTCGATGATGACTTTGACGACGCGCTCGAACCGGGTGAACTCGACCTTGGGGAGAAACCAACCGCCACGGAACCCGACCTTGAACTCGATCTTGAGGAAGCGCAGGAACCGGATGGACTCGACTTTGAATTCGACCTTGGGGACGATCTCGAACTCGACCTTGGGGAGACACCAACCGACACAGAACCAGGCCTTGAACTCGATCTTAAGGAAGCACAGGAACCGGATGAACTCGACCTTGAATTCGACCTTGGGGACGATCTCGAACTCGACCTTGAGGAGACGCCAACCGACACAGAACCAGACCTTGAACTCGATCTTGAGGAAGCACAGGAACCGGATGAACTCGACCTTGAATTCGACCTTGGGGACGATCTCGAGCTCGACCTTGAGGAGGCACCAACCGACACAGAACCAGACCTTGAACTCGACCTTGGGGACGATTTCGAACCCATCGACGACGCCGGCCTGGCAGACCCTGAACAGGATGAAGACCTTGAATTATATGAAGAACTCGAGTTTGAATTGGAAGACGACGAGTTAGACCTCTCAACACTGGAAACGCCTGGTGCGGATAAAACCGCGGCAGATGATTCAGAGTTTAACCTCGAACTCGACGTGGATCTGGATCTGAACCTGGACCTGGACCCCCAGGAACCGGACGTCATCGAGCCAATGGCCGAGACTGCAGAACCGGACGAAGAACTCGATCTCGCCGAATTTGACGAGATGCTTGAAGAACAGGAAGCGTTTCAAGGGCAGGAAGAACTCCCGGAACCAGAAACCGATCGTCCCAGAGCCACCGATGTTCCGGAGCCAGACACGGAAGAAACCGTCGAACTTGAGGCCCCAGGGGAAAAGCAAGACACAGCCCCCCTTACCGAAGAGCAAGCCCCCACAGAGAAGGTAGAGATTGAAACACCACCTCCCCTTGATTACGGCATTGACGAGGACTTTAAGAAGCCGATAAAGATCGGAAAACCCGTGCTGGTCATTCTATTGCTGGCCATTATGGCCCTTGGCGGCTACAGCGCCTGCATCATGTATGGAATTGAGATCCCCTACCTCTCAACCATCAAGGTTCCCTTTTTGAGCGACTACCTGGCCCCTCCCCCCCCTCCAGCCCCGCCCATACGGCTCGCCCCTGAGAAAAAGAGCGTCACTGGCCGATTCGTAACAAACACATCCGCTGGCACCCTCTTTGTCATCACCGGCAGGGTGGTAAACACCTCGGAGGCGCTCTGCAGCCACATCAAAATCAAGGGAACCCTCATCACCAAGGAGAAGGTCAAGGCAAGGGAGAAAACCGTATACTGTGGCAACCTCATTCCCGAGGATCAGCTAAAAACCCTTGAAATGACAACCATGGACACCCAGTTTGCAAAGATAACGGGAAACAATCAATCCAACATCAACATCGAACCGGGCCGAGCGGTCCCGTTCATGATCGTGTTCTCGGATCTGCCCGACAATCTTGAGAATTTCACGGTAAATGTGGCCGGCTTTGAAAGAAAAAATCAGGAAAATTGATTTAGTTGTTGACAGATCGTTATTCTCGGTGCTATATAGTCGTGGTTTTTACGGCGATGTAGCTCAGATGGTTAGAGCACACGGCTCATATCCGTGGTGTCCGGGGTTCGATTCCCTGCATCGCTACCAAATCTAATTATTTCAGATACTTAGATGCAATTAAGGCTCTTTTTTTCTGCGCGGTACTAATCAATGGTACTAACACAGATGAAGGAGCTTTTTTATTTTGGCAGCCACCTACGTAATTTCCAAGCCGTCCGGCCACTACTTCCGATACCAAATCCCCCGTGATATCAAGCCCCTCGTGGGCAAATCGGAAATCAAATTCTCCCTCCGCACCCGTGAATTAGGTCTTGCAAAATCCAGGTCAAGGATGATAGCAGGACAGGTGCAAATGTTAATTAGGACCCTACGTAAAGGCGAAAACATGGCGCAGTTACAGGCTGAACAGATAAATGATATAACCAATCAGTACCACCGGAATGCCCTGGAAGAGGACGAAAAAGCACGCATTATGGACGATACCCCCTTTGATCCTGAATACCACAAGGACCACGTAAAAATCCTTGGCATGACGAGAGTACTTATGCAGCAACATCGTGCCACCAAAAACATTGCGTTTGTGGAGGAGTCTGTCGACAACCTTCTCACAGCCAAAGGCATAAAGGCCGACAAGGAATCGTTCGAATATAAAAAGCTGTGTCATGAATTTTTCAAGGCTGAGGCCCATATCTATGACATCAAGCAGAAGAGAGAGCGGGGAGACTACTTAGACGAACAACCACCTGTTGCCGCCGCCATGCCGCCTACCGTGGCCACCACCATGCCCCTTGCTCCTGAGCCTCCCAAAGGCCCCACAATCAAAGCCCTGGTCGATGAATGGGTCGATGAAAGCACAGGTGCCGACCTTTGGAAGCCAAAGTCAATCAAGAAATATACAGGCCAATTCACCATCCTGTTGCAAATCATGGGAGACGACACCCCGATTGATTCCATTGACCACGGCACCATCCGGGATCTCAAGAAAACTCTTCAGGACATCCCGTCCGGCATGAACAAGAAGAAAGTCTTCAACGGCAAGAGTATTGATGAGGTTATCAGCATTGCCAAGGATCAGGGCATAGACACCCTTAGCACATCATCGATCAACGGGTATATTATAACCCTGGGAGCATTTTTCAAATGGTGCATGGGACAAGGTTACATGTCCACCAACTATGCTGACGGCATGAAGATAAAAAACAATAAGCAGAAGAGGCCAGACGAACAGCGCCACGCCTTCAGCCCGGACAATCTGACCAAAATGTTCCAGACCCCCGGATATCTTGAGGACACCCATAAGAAACCTTTTCAGTTCTGGTTACCTATCTTGGGCCTCTACACGGGCGCACGGATCAACGAGCTTTGCCAATTAAGAATCAAGGATATCCAGACCATTGACGGTATCCTGAGCCTTGTCTTGCAGGAAGACCCCTCAGACCGCACTATAAGCCTCAAAAACGCCGCATCACACAGAGCCATACCCTTACACCCGTTTGTCACAGACGAGCTTAATTTCAAGGGTTACGTCGACCACATCAAGGCAAAGGGGGAGACACGCCTGTTCCCGGAACTGCTATACCGGAACGGCAGCTACGCCCATCAGGCATCCAAGTGGTTTGGCACGTTCAAGAAAAAATGCGGCCTCGATGATAAGCTGCTGGTCTTCCATTCCTTTCGGCACACCTTGACCGACAACCTGAAACAGCAACTCATCAATGAGACACTGATCGATGAACTGACGGGCCATGCTTTGCAGGGGGAGACCATGGGCCGATACGGGAAGCGTTATTCGGTCAGGGTGCTGTATGATGAGGCCGTTCTGAAGCTTGATTACGGGGTGGACCTGGGACATCTGAGGGGGTCTAAGTGGGTTCGGCCTGGATTGTAAAGAACGTCATGGGGATCTGCGAGGCCATACTGAACGATAAAAGACCTCGCAGATCCTCAATCAGATTCTATGATAAATCGTCTGGATTTGTTGAAGCCACAACTTTAACAATACCTGTTATTCCCCATTTCCCAAACTTAGTGCGCAGACACGATTTTATCTTAGATGCTTTAGTGATTCTTAAAGCATTCCACATTTCGTCCACCACACTACCATCGGCTTTATAAATTCGAATATAAGCCTTTCTTTTCTTGAGCAAACTCTGTTTGAAGGTCTCTTCATTGTCAGGGAAAAAAACAAACTTAACGGGCTGCATTATTCTTCTCATTGTAGGCTGAAAACGTTCATTCTGCTTACATGCAGAGGGAATCACAACTTGAGGATCTTCGGTTTTTAACACAACAGACGGGCCATTACCACCCTTATGTTCCTCATAAGAATTTAGGATTCTTTCGATGGTAACCGAGTCGGGTAATTCATGGTCATTGACATGCGAAACAAGACGTTCATACTGTTTGTCAGTAATTTCAATCGTTTTCATAACTACTCCTCCGTATTATAAATATTAAAAACTATAGGAGGGGGTGTTTCCATATGGAAGCATTTGATACCCTCCACTTTAAACCGCATTATTCTCAGCTTGTCAACCACCATGGGTAATAAGCACCTGGTCTACTCCGTAGTCCAAGGTCATCTGACGGGTTCCAAGTGGGTTATGCCGGAACTGTAAAGGTCTCAAGGTGGACGATGCCATCACGGGGGAAGGCCGTAACGGATCCCATGTAAAGACATGAGGTCTCACAAATCTGGCCTCAATGGAGGATACCACCCGGACCATAATTGCAGTGTGGAGATTGATTAATGCGCCATATGGTTGTACAGACCCATACGGGGTTAACCTTGCATTCAATACGAGAGGAGACATTTATGGATAAGCCAATCAAGTTTATTGAGCTTCTGGAATATGGCGAAGAAGCAGGGCTAATGGCGATTGGGCATGACGGGTTTGAAGGCTGGGCACGCAAAAGAGGGATCGCTACTGAAGGCAATCACGCTTTCCATTGGGATTTCCTTCAGTCATGGATAAAAGAAGCCTTTGTTCTTATCAACCCCAAGGCTAAAAAATACAGCCAAGCACATGTAATGAAGGGTGAATACCATTCCCTTTTGGTTGCACATCGATCTCTCCAAGAAGCCCGTAAAGCGTCCAAGATTGCAATTTGTACCGCTTTCGCTGCCGTGGGGATATCTTTTTTAACCCTACTCGTTTCCATCGGTATCGGATATAAGCAACTCCAGACCCCTGTGACAATCAATCCAGAACAAATTGCCTCCATCAAGTACTCCGTCCAGACAACCCAGGCCGCCTATGAGCACCAAAAAAATCTAATTACCCTCCAGGCGCTGAATGATATCTCGAATGCCATTGATAAATCTCTCCTGGCCTCTCAGGCCACCTATGACAAGCAGGCAGACAAAACCATCCAGGCCCTCAACGATATAGCCCAGATTCTCAAGGAATTGAAAGATTCTCGCCAAATCGCTGGGGATGCCACTGATGGGACCACCCAAGATCCTAAACAGGTTGAGCATACACCGTCCCCGGAGAAGGCTGTCAAGGGGGAACCATCACGTTCCTGAATAGCAACGAAAAAGACAGATACAAACAGACACCAACCAGACCCGTACTGGTACATAGAAACAAAAAGGGTGGAGGAGAAAACCTTGTGGGATGTGCAGTCCCTCATGGTCCTCTCCGTCCTATTCATTGTGTTACGTTGTAATCATAGTAATGTTACGTTGTTACTCAAAAGTTGCTTGGGTCGAACTCGTCCTTAGGCTCCAGCGGATCTTCCAAACGTCCCTTGAGTTCATCCCAGGCTCCCTGGATGATCCCGCTCAGGACATCCTTGACGGGTTCTCCGGCCTGGTCCGCCCTTGCATGAAGAAATTCCATGTGATCCTCGCTGATGAGTGGGGACCGCAACGCCTCCTCGACTATTGTCTGATAAGTCTTGCTGGTGGTCGCCCTGGCCTCCTTCAGGGCCTGATGAGTCTCGGTTGTCATGGTAATAGACACGGTCTTGACACCTTCTGCCTTCTGTCGTTCCCGGTGCGCTGCTACTCTTTGTGTTGAATTCATTATATTTTCCTTGTTGCGTTGTAATATCAGTAGTGTTGCGTTGTAATGAGGTGATTGTTACAACGTTACCTCGGGATATGGGTGCCCCAATGGCCCCACTTGATTAAATGTTTGGATGAAAAATGGATTTTGGCATTTCCTGAAAGGCCTTATTGACGGGAGTCTTGGGCGTTTTTGATCGTTTCAGGTATCAGTAATGGTAACTAATGGTCTCTTAAGATTATTACTTTCTGTTATCTTCTGTCTGTCCTACGGTATTTCTCTCTATCTTATCTCTCTCTTACTATCTGTTTCGGGCTTCAGTGGACTTTGGGCGGTGTGACTTGGTCTCCCCATTGATCCCGGAACGTCAAATTCATAAGCTCTATCAGCCGTCCTCCGTGTTTCTCCTGCACTCGGAATGAATCATGCACCGATAGACTCGGAATGTCCTCCCTGGTTAATTTATCAATGATGGTGTCGGCAAGCCTACTGTCCAGCCCCTGGAGCTTCAGACCTATTCCACTAAAGAACATGTTCTGGATCTCCGGTGGGTGTTTATCGAGAATCTTGGCGAACACTTCCGCTGCCTTGGGCCTGTCGGAATCAGCCTTGAATTTCTCGTTAAATGCGCCTGTTGCGGCCTTCCGGTTCTCAGCATTGACCATTATCAGCAGCGCAATCTTTCCATATTTTCGGTCTTCGATGCCGGGGAGGTCGTACATATCCCCACCAGGCATCTTCAATCTGGCCAGGGCGTACATTATACAAGGATGTAAACTGCTATAATCCGGTTCAACCGTGGGTTCACCGTTGATGAGGATGGTGTCTCTCAGCTCCTTTTCACAGGTGTGCCATGCAGCGCCATAGAATCGGCCTCCAAGGGACCATTTGCCTTGATTGAATACCCGATACACAAATTTATCACCCGGCCCGAGAACGGCACCTCCAAGCTCCACAACGGTATCAGCAAGGAGTTTATTATATCTCCTTAGTTGCGCCTTCATGGCCCTGGTGTTTCCTGTCTCCTGGTAGCTGACCATTCTTTTTTCGGCATCCTTGAGGATCAACAGTGGAGCATCGGGGTGTTTGCATACCGTGACCCCCTCCATGGCCTCCATGAGCTTAGGTGTCGCCATCAACCTCGTGTTGAAACCCTTACCCGTCCTGGGATCTTGGAAGCCTTTGCGCTGTTCGAGATATCCATGTGCCTCCATCTGATCCACGCACGGAACCATTTTATAACTGACTCCCACCGGGTTGTATTCGCTCGGAATGCCCGACCAATATTTTTTGCGGCGGCTCATAGACCTTACCCTTCCATCTCTCAGATTGGCGCAGAGCACCTCCAGATTCCTTAGATTAACCCCGTTGCGCCCTGGCTTCATGCCCATCTCATCGCATAGTGCTTCCAAGACAGCCACCTTCATGGACTCGTCCAACACATTATGCAGCACGATGGGTCTCGCCTTACATAGTTCATCACCGGATAGCCCTGATAAATGGCTATGGTGTCTATTCTCGATTTACGTACTTCTCTCCCTATTCCTTTGATTACAGACGTCTCCAGCTTCGGAGTCGCCTTTATCCACCGTGGCTTCTTGGGATGTGCTACCACGAACCCATAGTCGACCATCCGTTCAATAAGTCCATCAGGGACTGACGGGTCAATCTCCCGGTAATTGTTGCTAAACATCTTTGGTCTCCTATCCCTAAAACAAGGAAAGCCGCCGAATCCCATGATCCTGGCGGCTTTCCCGTTGGTATATGATGTGATGGAAAAATGCTGCTTTTCCTCTATATACTGTCCCCTCCACTAACTCTCTGTTTTATTAGGCAAAAAAACACCTCGAATAAGCCCCTCGGCCTCTGCCTGGATCTTAAGAAGCTCGGCTTGTATCTCGGGTATCAGGGGGGATATTAGGACATGAATTGCCTGTGCATTCGCTCCACTCCCTGTAAATGGCATCATCGGTTTCCCCGGTAAATCCCATGACAACCAGCATGAATGCGTCACGGTCCATTTCGAACATGGGTTGGGATTTTTCTTGTCTGTTCAGATAGTTAGACTCCTCAAAATTGAGGCGTCCTCCTTTAAGGCCCTTGGATTGCCGGAGGATGGTCGCAATATTTCGCATCACATTGTCGTGTCGTTTTCCGAACGTCTCCGCTATCTTCAAGCTGGTGGTTACCGGGGTGTTGACATCGCTGACTGTTACAAGCTGGTGGCCCATGGGGATAACTCGCAGGAACGCAAACGGTCCCCCTTAAATCGGATTCATGGGAGGTGAGGAAGCACGGGCCGAAACACTCGTTTTAAGAGGAGTTTCACTTAATGGAGGCCACAATGTAGGACAGGAGCCGAAAGGCCGTTAGAATGGATTCTACAGTGTAGCTTTTGCGGACAGAAGGAGACAGGGATTCAAATCATCCCCTCCCGGCCATTTACAGTTCATTGAGATAAACGTTTTTGATTTCTTCGGGCTGGATGCAAAGATAATCCAGTGTTTGCCTTTGGCTGCTATGATTGAAGCACACCATAAGCTCAGGTATGCCGACATTGAAGGATACTCGTTGGTGATACCCCCAGGTTTTACGGAGCGTGTGGCTCGCATAATTGCCCTTGAGATGGATCATCTTGCACCACATTTTAACCAGCCTGGACAATGAAGGAACGGTCAACACGGCTCCTCGCTGAGACCGAAAAAGGTAATCACCGGATTCATAGGCTGTAACCTTGAATAGCCCCTGGATGGTTTCATGGACAGCCCTATTGATTGTAATCCGTCTCGCCTTGCAGGTTTTCCGCTCCTTCAGCGTAAACTCGTCCCCAGGCTCAAGGGAGGCCACCAGCCCCACCTTTATGTTCAGTAGGTCGATTGCCCTGAGGTTTGTATTAATTCCCAGGGTGAACAGGCACAGGTCCCGTGGCTTGTCGCTGAGGAGCTTTTTGATTGCCTTGATATCCTTCATGGCCTTTATGGGTTCCACTGCTATCTGACTGCCCTTCTTGGGGTGGTTCACGTTGCCGTTGCTCATGATGGGATGGCCTCCTTGAGAGTCGTTAAGTATTGTTGAAATAAACACCCAAACTTAGCAAGTGAAAATCGAGGAGTCAAGAATAATATTGGGAAAATCAGTGAAGACCGTTGGCATTAGTGAAATACAGAGGATTCACCACTCGCCAACTATTACGTTAAAGTTAGCAAGTTGATTCGGTAAATTGCCGGGGACAGAAGGTGTCGACCAGGGCAACGGAGATCCCCATTGAATCCTCCGCAGGGTAACACGGCAGACTGATGCCAAGGACAAAAGAACGATGCCTGGGACCCCTTCAATCACCTGTAGGAGGCTAAACGATGGGCATGGGGGGGGGGGAAACGTACATGGTAACGTATAATATAGGGTCTCGCATTTTTAGGCCAAATTTGCAGGAGTGCCGAAATCATGCCTTGACATGGGGTCCAGACTCGGGGTACTAATCGGCAAAAGTTGAAGCGCTCGCAGAAAAAGGGCCGAAAAGCAGCATAGATGATTTTTTAGTTGACACGGAAAGCCCGATCGACTATAACGACGCTGTTTTTGAGACAGATTGCATGGCGATGTAGCTCAGATGGTTAGAGCACACGGCTCATATCCGTGGTGTCCGGGGTTCGATTCCCTGCATCGCTACCAAGTAATACGAGAGCCCCCTTTCCAGGGGGCTTTTTTGTTTCCATAGACTTCGTTCACTTCTTGGCAGGATACCAATGAAATCATTTGGCAACTCAAACGAATTCCAGGATGCCGTTTTTAAAAATGTAAGCTTAGAAGATCAGAAGCTTACAAACAAACTTTTTTTCAACTGCGAGTTTCAAAATTGCAATTTTTCATATACCAATTTTGAATCATGCCTTTTCGAGGACTGCTCATTTTTTAATTGCAATTTTTCTTTATCCCAAATGCGTAAGACACAAATCAGAGGTGTCACGTTTACCAATTGCAAAATAATGGGCATCGATTTCACAAAATGCGACACACTCATGATCGATTTTTCCATAAAAGAGTGCAATGTAAAAAGCTGCATTTTTTCTGATCTCTGCCTTAAAAAATGCTTTCTATACAAATCCGCTGTAATCGAATGTGATTTTGTAAATACAGACCTGTCCGAAACCGACCTGTCCCAATCGGATTTTTCAGGATCACTCTTCCACAACACAAATCTATTTAAGGCAAATTTAACAAAGTGCATCAACTACAATATCGACCCACTTAAAAACAATATAAGAAAAGCGGAATTCTCTTTACCGGAAGCATTAACATTACTCAATACCTTTGAGATTAAGATTCAGTAAACAAAGGCTGACCCCCCCCCTATTGCGAGGCTCTTATCCCGGGATATAGAGTGATAGAGGTTGTAACCTAAAGGGGGAAGATCCCATCAGTTCACGTATCCCTCATCCACCCGCATGCCATCTACCCCCTGGGCGGCACCATTTGCCAGCTCATCGGCCCTTTCGTTGAGGGGGTCACCTGCATGCCCCTTGACCCACTTAAAGCTCAATTTGGGCAATTCTTCGGCGATCTCAAGCATCCGTTTCCACAAATCAGGGTTCAGGGCCGGCTTGCCATCGGCTTTCTTCCACCCCTTTCTTCGCCAGTTCTTTGCCCATCCCTTGGTGATGCCATTGATGGTATACTGGGAATCACTGTGAACCACGATGGATCTTTTCCTGTCAGCCCCCTCGATCCCCTCCAATGCCGTTATGACAGCCATCATCTCCATTCGATTATTGGTGGTATGCTGGTACCCCTGGGCCAGTTCGGTGTATTCACCGTCTATCATCAAGATAACCCCATACCCTCCCGGACCCGGGTTGTTCAAGGCAGACCCATCCGTGTAAATCTGGATACCCTCTGACGGTGCCCCGACACGCTTTTCTATGGCAACGGGCTTTTCCAGCTCAACAGCGCCCAGGGGAGGTATTTTCCCGGGCATCCGGTCAAAGACCTGATAAGCGCTCCCCAAATGATTCTTCTGGTACTCTTTGGCATCCTTGGCATTGGTAAAAACGGCGCCATGGCCTGATTTTGATGTTGATACGGTATGGTATTTCATATATTTCCTTGGCGTGCTTGAATAGTAACGTGGATTGGTTTAAAAAGGGGCTCCCCCTATCTTGCCTTATAACAATCCAGAACAAAGGTGATGTGCTTTTTCATTTCCATGTATGCTTTATGGGGATCCCGACCCTTGATGGCAGCCACAATACTCCCATGCTGGAGAAAGATCTGCTCGATGTTTGCCATATCTTCATACAAAAAAGCAAGGCTCTCCCGGATACCGTGGGAGAGGTAATCATGGAAGTTGTGCATAATGATCACCTGGAGGGGATTCTTGGCCCCGTAGGCAACGGCCATATGAAACGAGACGTCCGCCTCGGTACCGAGCCTGCCCGAGGCGATCTCCTGCTTCATCTCTTGAATACTCTGCTCCATGGCGGCAAGATCAGCACCATCGGCCCGCTGGGCAGCAAGGGCCGCAGCATTGCACTCAAGCCCCATCCTCACCTCGAGAAGATCCTCTATGGATGCGTCCTGGACCCTCATGGCCTTGGCAAAGGGATTATTCTCCATGCTGCCATCATAGGTTTTAACAAAGGTTCCCTGGCCCTGTTTCTGGACAATCATCCCCATGGCCGCGAGGCGCTGGATGGCATCCCTGATGGTTGTCCTGCTCACGGACATGGCCTCGGCAAGTTCCCGCTCCGGCATGAGTTTCTGGCCCGGCTTGAGCGTCCCCTTAAAGATGAGCTCCCTGATCTGATCAAACACCAGGTCCGATATCCGCTTGGGTTTTATTGGTTTTATAGGTAAAGTCATATTTCTCGCATTCTGGTGATTGTTTTTAGCGCCTCGCCTAGGCAATTGAGCCCATTCCTGGGTGTCAATTCAAGTGCAAACATCGTTAAGTGCGTTGCTTCAACGCCTCGGCATAGATCTCGATGGGATGTTTTACATTCATCTCAACCCCGTTTTTGGCAAGCATGTCGGAGATCTGCATCATGCAGGCGGGACAGCCGGTTGCCACGGTTGAACACCCCGTATCCACAATGGCCTGCTGCTTCAAATTCCCGATTTGTGAAGAGATGTCATAATGAAACAGGTTAAAACTGCCACCCATGCCGCAACACTTGTCCGCCCCCGCCATCTCCACCACGGTTTTACCGGAAGCGCCAAGGAGCTTTCTCGGCTCCTCGGTCACCCCAAGGGACTTCTTGAGGTGGCAGGGATCGTGGTAGGTCACTTGACCACCCTCCTCTACCGGCATTTCCGGGTCAAGCCCGATTCGGTTCACCAGGAAGTCGTTGATATCCATGGTCTTTTCGGAAAGCTCCTGGAGATACCGGGTCAAACTGCTGGCCTTGGGTCGGTATAAGGTCGGCCAGAGTTTTTTGACGGTGGAGGTGCAGGTGGCACAGGCCGTGACAATGGCATCAACCCGCTCCCGCCTCAACTGTTCGAAATTATGGGCAACCAGGGCCTCAAAGGTTTTGGTATCTCCGGAGGCAAGGGCCGGAATGCCGCAGCATCCCAAGGTTTCCGGGATGTAGACACCCACCCCGTAATGATCAAGCACCTCCAGGGTGGCAAAGCCGATGCCGGGAAAAATCTTGTCCACCAGGCAACCGGTGAAAAAGGCCACCTTTAAGCCGGATCTGCCGGGGTCCGTATTAAGCTTGGGAACGGCGTTGTGGAAGGGCTTGGGTACCATGGGCAAGAAGTGCCGGTCCTTGAGCAACGGAGAGATCACCCGGGCACAGGAGGTACCCTGGGGGTTGTCATCCTTTCTGGTGAAGAGCCCCTGGAAACGGCCCGCCCACCCGGTGATCCGGTCGAAGGTGGCGGGCTTTGCCAGCACGCCCCTGAACACGGCTTTTTTTAATGGAGAGAGCCCCTGAAACTCGGTGAGAATGGCCCTTGCCCGGATGAAGATCTCCAGGGCATTGACGCCGCTGGGGCAGTTTGCCGCACAGGAGCCGCACAGCAGACAGCGGTTGAGCCGTTCGGTCACCCCCTGGGCATTCTCAAACATGTTCTTTGTCAGGCCGTCCAGCAAAGCAAGCTTTCCCCTTGCCACATCAGCCTCTTTTCGGGTCTGCTCAAACAAAGGGCAAACCGCCTGGCACATGCCGCAGCGAATGCAGATCACAAGCTGCTCTTCAAGTTCATTTACACGGATTGCCAGCGCTTTCATTCCAACCATCCTATCAAACTCCTGTTATCTTAGGACCGCAAATTTTATAAGCTAAACGAAATAGCTTATTTCATCTGCGGTCCTTATCCGGGTTGATTATATTTTCCTGGATCAAGGGCCTGGCCTGGCCGTTTCAACCCGTTTCCATTCCTGATTTATTCCTGCAAAGGGCGTTTTGTATTAAAGTCCTTAACCCAAGGCAGGATGTCCACCCACTATTATAAGAAGAAAGCCCCCCACGTCAACAGGAACTGCAAACTCAATCACGGGAACAGGTCCATACTTGACGAAGGCCACCCGGGCAACCCCATCAATGGTAATACCATTCCATCACAGTCAATTAAGTCCACCAATACAACAATGGTATGACCCATCCGACGGAGAACCGAACACCAATAACCTTACCGCCCTATTCAATCAAACATCTTGTCATCATTACAATAAAACCTCAAATAATTTTAAATGTTTTTCCTTGACAAAGCGCGCCATCTTCTTTATCACACATTGGTATTACCATTGAAACAGCAACATGTTTTCATGACAACCTTAAACAACAACAGGTGAGCCATTGAACAACACAAGCGTTACTGACCAATTCATTGAAACGGCAACAGCCGCGTCGGCCCGCATCCACCGGGTCAACTCCCTTGAAGAAGCATTCCAGTCGACCCTGGACCTTTGTAAGTCCGCCACGAATTCCGAACAATCGATGATTGCGGCCCCGGAGTTTGAAGAATCCGAGTTCGCCCGGTTTCAGGGCCTGGCCAAAGACAAGGGCGTCACCCTGATCAAGGAGCGGCTACGGGACCATGCCAACGGAATCGCTATCGGTTTCACCCGGGCAGATCTCGGCATTGCAGAGACAGGAACACTGGTGGTCAGCTCAAATTCCGAGGATCTGCGCCTGGCCACCATGGTGAGCGATATCCATGTGGCCGTTGTCAAGATGTCGGACATAGGCGCTTGTGCCCTTGACATGGCGGACAAGATCAGGGCGCTCACGACAAACCCGTCCTCCTACACGGCGTTTATCACGGGTCCCAGCAGGACAGCGGATATCGAGCGCGTCCTGGCCATCGGGGTCCACGGTCCCCTGGAACTTCACATCATGTTGCTGGAGAAGTAAAATGACACAAAACGAAACATTCAACGAATACAAAGATCGCATCGACACAGCCCTTGAAGACGACTTCCTGAGAACGGCAATGGACAACTTTGCCGTGGCCTACCGCACCGGCAGGATCAACGCCTTTGCCGGCATGGACCTGGACGGCCTGGTAAAGCAGGTGGCTGAAATCAAGACGGCAGCCACCCGGGACAACGACCGATTGTTCAACGACTTCAAGTCACGGGCTGAAACCATGGGCGTCAAGGTGCACCTGGCGGAAACGGCAGAAAAAGCCAACGAGATCATTGCAGACATCGCCCGGAATACCGGGTCAAAGACCATTGTCAAGTCCAAGTCAATGACAGCCGAAGAGACCCACCTGAACACCTTTCTGGAGAACCGGGACTATGAGGTGACCGAGACCGATCTCGGGGAGTGGATCATCCAGCTCAGGCACGAAGGCCCCTCCCACATGGTCATGCCGGCCATCCACCTCTCCCGACACCAGGTGGCGGACCTTTTCTCCGACGTCACAGGGAAAAACCAACCCACGGAGATCGAATCCCTGGTCAAGGTGGCACGGAGCGAGCTTCGTCAGAAGTTCATCCAGGCGGACATGGGCATCACCGGCGCCAACTATGCCGTGGCCGACACCGCCACCCTGGGACTTGTCACCAACGAAGGCAATGCCAGGCTTGTGACCACCCTCCCCCGGGTCCATGTGGCCCTGGTGGGCCTTGACAAGCTCATCCCCTCCATGGCCGACGCCCTGACCGTCAACCAGATCCTTCCCAGGAATGCCACGGGCCAGAAAATAACCTCCTATGTCACCTGGATCACCGGCCCCTCCGAGTGCACCATTACCCCGAAAAAGACACGGGAGATGCATGTGGTGTTCCTGGACAACGGCCGCAGGGCCATGGCCAAGGATCCCGAATTCTCCCAGATCCTCAGCTGCGTGCGCTGCGGTGCCTGCGCCAACGTCTGTCCGGTATACCGCATGGTCGGGGGGCACAGGCTCGGTTATGTCTACATCGGCGCCATCGGCCTCATCACCACCTACTTTTTCCATGGGGCGGACAAGGCAAAGCATCTGGTGCAGAACTGCACCAACTGCGGGGCCTGCAAAACCGTGTGCGCCGGCGGCATCAACCTTCCCAAGCTGATCAAGGAGGTCCACACAAGGATCCAGGACGAGCAGGGCCACCCCCTCAAAAGCCTGCTGGTGGGCAAGGTGCTCAAGAACCGGAAGCTTTTCCACACCCTGCTCCGGTCGGCCCAGGCCGTTCAACGGCCAGTGACCGGCGGTACCCCCTATCTTCGCCACCTGCCCATGATCTTTTCCAAGGATCACAACTACCGGACCCTGCCCGCCATTGCAAAACACCCCTTCAGGGAAGAATGGAAGCGCCTCAAGACCCGGGCGGAGAAACCCAAGTTCAAGGTGGCGATCTTTGGCGGATGTGCCCAGGATTTTGTCTACCCCGAACAGCTCAAGGCCGGACTTGACGTGCTTGTCAAGGCCGGGGCTTCGGTGGAATTTCCCATGGAGCAGTCCTGCTGTGGTCTTCCCGCCCTGATGATGGGAGAAAAGGAGGCGGCAAAGGATGTGGCGTTACAAAACGTTGAGGCGTTCAAGACGTGTGATGCGGATTACATCGTCTCCCTGTGCGCCTCCTGCGCCTCCCACCTGAAAAAAGGGGTGCCCGATCTTTTAAAGGAGACCGCCCCCACGGATGCCGAAGAATTTGCCGGCAAGGTCCTCACCTTTTCCATGTTCCTGGAAAAGGTTGCAGGCATCAAAAGCCAGGGAGAACCCAAGACGGACAAGAAAACCGCCTGGCACTCCCCCTGCCACCTCTGCCGGGGCATGGGCATGGAAGAAGCGCCTAAAGAACTCATCCAAAAATCGGGATTCAACTATGTAGAAACCCAAGAGGAACAAACCTGCTGCGGCTTTGGCGGCAGTTTTTCCATGAATTTTCCCACCGTGTCCCGGGAAATCCTGAACAATAAACTGACGGACATTGAAAAATCCGGGTGCGATACCCTTGTAACGGAATGCCCGGGCTGCATCATGCAGCTCCGGGGAGGCGCTGAACGCCAGGGCAAGGATCTCAAGGTGCTGCACCTGGCTGAGATCATGTCTAACGAATAAGGATAGATCGTGTGAGGAACGAACCACGATCTTATCCGGTTGTTGGACAAGCCCGGTGTTTTAAC
>JAEINR010000070.1 GCA_016342325.1 Desulfobacterium sp. | reverse complement strand
GGTTCGTGTCCCGTAGTTTTTTGATTTGAAGAACAATCAGATTTTACAGCATGAATGACTAAGCCGAACATTTACCTTTTTTGTGCCTTTTTTGCTTGCTGGGTGCGATGAAGATATGCAGTATTACAAGTGGAATCTCGTTACGGTAACCGACGACGGATGCCAGTGCGGTAACGGAACGCCCTACAAATTTTTCGTGAATCCGTCCATGACCTCAAAAAATGTTCTCATCTATTTTGAGGCCGGCGGCGCATGCTGGGACTATCCCAGCTGTTCAGGCCAGGAAGGCATCCGGGGGGCGGCAAATCCCAACGGAATTCCGGATGATTACATGGAGGGGTTTTCAATCCCCGCCCTGATGTCGCCGTTTGTTTTCCGGGTCCATCCCTGGGACAGCGTTCCCACCAAAGACTGGAACATTGTTTTTATTCCTTACTGCACCGGTGACATACATATCGGTAACAACGATATGGAATACGATATCCCAGGGGAGGAAGGGACGTTTCCCTGGCACCATGCAGGATACAACAATGTGCAGGGCGTGCTGAACTGGATGAAGAACGGACCCTACAGCGAGTCCTTTGATACCATTCCTAACTTGATGGTCACCGGATGCAGCGCCGGCGGGGCAGGCGCTTTTTTAAATTACCATTTCATCCGCGAGGCGCTGGGGAATCGGGTTGAAAACGCGGTCCTGCTGAACGATTCAGGCCCTATATACTACACGGCCGATGGTGCGCCAGACCAATCCTCACCACTTCATCAAAAGATAAGAAGTGCCTGGAACGCTGACACCGTGCTTGATGCGCTGGGGGAAGATTTTTTCAGCTGGTTTGATCGTGACAATTTCGGAACCCTTAACACTGCGTTGTCCAATACATACCCCGGGGACAGGCTGGCCCATACCCAGTTCACCATGGATGCGATCTATTCCGGGTACTCCTACGAAGGTTTCCATGGCGGCATAACTACAGACGAAATCCATCAATACTGGGCAGAAGACCAGGAATACCTGCTCGATATGTACGATGACCTCTATGCCAGTAATAATAATATGGGCTATTTTATTCCCTATTACCGACCGTTTAATGAGAGCCACTGCACCTGTGTCCTCTCCTTTGACGACACGGACATCACCGGAACCGGCATGGATATGGGAAGTTATGTGGAAGCGCTTTTGGACAGTAATGTTAACATGGGAGCCATGCAATATTATGAGACGCCGGATCCTGATGAACTGACAAAGCCCTACTGGGGGTGGGAGTTGCTTGATCTGTTGATGGAGATGATCTGATCCGTAAGGTAGCAAAAACTTAAATTCGCCGGTGCGCCCTGCAGGCGGTAGGGCGCCCGGCGAAATCTAAATTTACTCTTCTGCCCTGGTTCTCAGTCTTGCAATGGCTTCGGATTCCTTCACGGGGATGTACTCAAGCTTCTTTTTAAACTGGGCAAGCATGAATTCGTGTTTTTTGATATTTTTTTCACTGAACCGATCCCCGTACCTAGCCAGGACAAATTCAAGGATCTGTTTGCTGTCTTCAGACAGCTGGCGCTGGTGATCGTAATAGGCCAGGATCTCTTGTTCTGTGGATTTGTTTGCAACGATTTTTCCAAATTCCAGGTTTCTTTCACTCCGTTCCCGCTTTTTGCGTTCCCTGGCTTCCGCTGTTACCGGGGGAAGTGCAATGTTGCCGGGAAACCTATCTGCCAGCACCAGCGGATCTACAAAATCATTTCCAGGCATCTTTGCATCCGGTTCGGTTTCTGTTCCCAATGGACCGGCTTTCTCAAGGCGGTGCACAGGTGTTGACGCGGGTTTTTCCAAACCCGTGGCCCGGGAATGGGACGCATCAATTTTTTCCCCTCCGGCGACAACTTGTTTTTGTTGGGAGCCATGGTACTGGCTGCTCAAAACGAAACCTGCCAGAATGCCGGCAGCAAGAAACGCGATCCTGTATTTCATCCTTGTCTCCTTTTTATTTGTTGATGACGGTAACGTCCGTAAACATAAAAGTGTCCTGGATGTCGAAGAATTCGTATGCAAGCGGGGATAATAATCGTTATATTACCTGTTGCTGAAAATAGTTCAAGTGTTAAATAATGTTGATTCCGATTGAAAAAACGGTTATCAAAGGTCTGTCATGAACAGAAGAGAATTCATAGCAGGAACGATCCTGGCGGCAGCCTCGGGATTTTGTCCTCCGGCGTTTGCCCGGGCCCTGGCCTTGCCCAAGGACTCGAATTGTGATCTGGCCGCCAGGGATAACCTTCCCGGGCGCCTGGGTATCAACGAGACCCATGAGATGGATGTGTTCCTGGATTCCGGGGACCTGCCGGTTCTCGCGTCCGTGGTGGCACGGCTGAAGCGGGTTCGACGCACCATGGGGTACGGCAACTTCTCCTTGATGGGGTTTGACGATGCCGTGTCCAACGCCGCAGCCTATTCTTCCATTGGCGCCTTTACCCCCGCAGAGGTGGCGTTTATGGAGAGACTCTTTTATGAGGATGCCTCCATCTACGGGTTCCTGGGCGAGAAAAAGCTTTTAAGGATCACGGACACCATCCGTTTGAAAAATATCGTTAAGATCCCGGGGACCGGGAATTGCCTGTACAGGGGAACCCCCCTTGCGACCTATAAAAAAATCAAGGCCGATGTGGGCAAGGACGCCGTGCTCACCTCCGGATTGCGGGGAATTGTCAAGCAGATGCTCCTGTTCCTGTCCAAGGCCCAGGCCCATGAAGGAAACCTCTCCCTTGCCTCAAGGTCCCTGGCACCGCCCGGATACTCCTATCACGGGGTCGGGGATTTCGACGTGGGCAAGATTGGGTTCGGCATTGCCAATTTCACGGAAAGGTTCACCACCACCCGGGTTTATTCGAGCCTGGTTGACACAGGGTATGTGAAGCTGCGTTACACCCGGGGCAACCGTTTGGGGGTCCGGTTCGAGCCTTGGCACATAAAGGTCGTGGCTTCATGATTCCCGGAATGTTCATCACCGATCTTGACGGCACCCTGCTCAGGGATGACAAACAGCTGGCCGATGCCGATATCAGCGCCCTTGGGGCGTTGGGCAAAAGGGGGATCACCCGGGTTGTTGCCACGGGGCGCTCCTGGGACTCCTTTAAGGAGATCATGGAAGAACTGGGGTTCATGGGCCCTGGCAGGGTCCTGCCCGTAGATTATGTTATTTTCTCCACCGGGGCTGGCATTATGGCGTTTCCCCAGGCAAACCTGATCCGACAGTACTCCCTGGGCCAGGGCGATGTTGACCGCATCACCACCTATTTCGAGGGCCAGGGCCTGGACTACATGGTTCATAAAGCAATTCCCCGCACCCGGGAGTTTGTGTTCCGTTCCCATGGGCGATCCAACCCCGATTTCTGGTCCCGGATCGAACTCTACAGACAGTGTGCTTCGGCCATGGGGTCAGGGAAAATCAACGGATTTGGCAGGGCCACCCAGGTGCTTGCCATTGTTCCAAAGAACGAGGCCTTGGGCGTTGTTACAAAGGCACGGCGGTTGCTTCCCGGTTTCAGCGTTATCAAGGCCACCTCTCCCCTGGATCACCGGTCTGTGTGGATAGAGGTCTTTCCCCGGTTCGTGTCCAAGAGCCAGGCGGCTTCCTGGCTTGGGACGCGTCTGGGCGTGGATCCAGCCAATGTGGTTGCCCTGGGCAACGATTACAATGACCAGGATCTCCTGGACTGGGCAGGGCACGGATTTGTCGTGGACAATGCCCCCACGGATCTTAAATCCCGGTTCAGAACGGTTTGTTCGAACAACCGATGCGGTGTTGCCCGGGCCATTGAAGCGGTCTGGGGAACGGTGGCGTCCCTGGCATAGATGTTCCCTTGCTGTACGTGTCATGCTTTTTGACTTTGTGACAACTCAATGATAAGGTGTGTCCATGTTTAAGCGTAAGGGTTATGGGTGCAAATTAAAGACCAAGTTAAAGGGATTATGAAATTTCAAAAAACGATCATCGGCGGTTTTCTTTGCCTGTTTCTGAGTCTTTTGATTTCGCCTGTCCTTTCATGGGGTAACATGGCGGATAAGGCGGTTCAGGCTGCCCAGAAATACAGGGGGCTCACCCTTAATGTCACCTGGAATAAAGGACTTATGGCCCAGGAGGTGCTACTCTATTCAGCTCCCTTGTGGGAACAATTGACCGGGATTAAAATCAATGTCGTTCAGCTGATGATCGGTGAGACGTATCCAGCCATAGAAACCGAATCTTTTGAAAAATCGGGCAGGTATGACATATTCAACATCGTTCCCAACCGTCTTATAGACTGTGTTAGAATCGGTGCCATCGCGCCCCTGGATCCATACCTGGACAGGTATGGATACCGTGCTGAACTCGATGATATTGCCCAGGCCTTCAGGCAAAACTGGATGTCCTGGGATGGTAAAGTCTATTCCATCCCGGATGACGGAGATGTCATATCCCTGTACTACCGGAGGGATCTGTTTGAAGATCCTGGAAATAAGCGGAAATTCAAGGCAAAATACGGGTATGAACTCGCTCCCCCGGAAACGTGGAAATCCTTTGATGAGATAGCCGGTTTTTTTTCGGATAGCTATGCGCCAAACCTATACGGCACTGCCATGATCCATGACAGCCTCTCCTTTTATTTCTTTGAAGAACGTTTCAGAACCAACGGGGGCCGTTTTTTTGATGCAAAATCCATGAAGACTGCCATCAACAGTAAGATCGGTGTCAAGACCTTGGAGGAGATGGTTAACCGCCAGCAACTGATGCCCCCGGGCGCTGACAAATGGGGCTTCATGGAGGTATTAAGTGCCTTTATAGGCGGCAAAATCGCCATGACTGAATTTTGGCCCCCCCTGGGCAGATGGTCTGAAGGATATGGACTGGATACGGAACAATTGTCCTGGGTGCCAAAGAGCAAGGTTGCAGGCAAGGTGGGCTACGCCATCACCCCGGGCGGATATTCGGGGCTGTCCGCTGGATTCGGACTCTCCATATCTGCCCATAGCACTCAAAAGGAGGCCGCCTATCTATTTATTCAATGGCTTACCAGCAGAAAAATCAGCCTTGAGCGGGTTCAGATCCCCTACAGCCTGAGGGATCCCTACCGGGTCAGCCATTTTAAAAGTCCCGCCTACCGGAACAGGTGGCCCAATGCCCCGGAATACCTGGACCTTCTCCAGGAAATAAGCAGTGGGAAAAGGGGACTCCTTGATCTTTCCCTGATTCAGATTAACCGATATGAACTTGCCTTGACGGAAGGGTTGACAGCCGCTTTCAGGGGTGAGGCCACCCCACAGCAGGCGTTGGATACGGTTGCAGCCAGGTGGAACCGGTTGACCCAGGCCATTGGTGAAAATGAGCAACGAAAGGCCTATCGGGCTTGGGCTGCCCTCCCCAATGCCTATCCAAGATAAGATGGAATTTAATTTTTAATCCGGAATTGAAACAGGACAAGGGGGCATGACTGCAATACGCGATCTCGAAACGCATTCATCCCCCAATATACCAATGAAACAGACCTTACGAACTAAAGCCGTTTTATATACAATCTTTATTGTCGTGGTAACCTCCATTATTTCAGCCACCGGCTCATCCCTGCTCAACATTTCACAGACCAAAAGGGACAATCAAAAAAGACTTCAGACGGCACTCAACAGTTTTGAGAGACATTTTACAGAAATTCCTGCTGCTGTGGACAAACAGTTTCGCATCTTTTCCAATGAAAAAAACCTGGCCATTCAGACCTTGCAGACCGCCCGCATGGGGTGGGATCTCGAAATCGGCCTTTCCTTTGCCGGAACCTTTGGTAAATATGATGAACTGCTCATAAAAAACGGGGTGCTGGATCGGTTCGGGTTTTATTTTGCGCCGTTGTTAAAAGGGGATGAGCAACTTGCCCTTTATTACAGCAAAGCACTTGGAGGCCTCGTGCAGGTGGAATCCGGAAATCATTTTCAGCGCCTGAACTTTGGCAGAAAAAAGATTGAAGACCCGGGACTTTTTCCCCCTGTCCATACCCCAACAGCGGATTCTGCCCTGGTCATTAAAGCGGGTGAACTGTTCCTTGTTGTCCAGTCTGAATATGCCCTGGAAGATTCAGAGAACAGCACATCCACCCATATCGGCACTTTTGTTTTTGAAAAGCGATTGGGGCTTGATTTAAACGTATTGGATGATGAAATGGGGGTGAAATTTTCCCTCTACGACGTATCTGGAACCTTTGGCGCAGGCGGGGTTCACATGCCTGACCTGCTCCTGGAAAAAACGGCCTTTTCCAGGGAGCGAATTCTTAAACTGGCGGACCTGAACGGCACCGGTTATGACTCCCTGCTTTCGCCTCTTTTCTATGGGGAGAAACGTGTGGGGTATATTTCCGTGAAGATTCCCCAGGCGGCAACAACCTTGAAAATCAAGGAAACCATTAAGGTGCTGGCCTGGCTTTCCCTGTCCATCGTACTGGGTGTGATCCTGATTTCCTGGTTCCTTGTTACCCGTTTGACGCGCCCGATTCTGGAGCTTACCCGGGCGGCATCTGAGATTGCCAATGGAAACCTGAACCAGGAGATCAGCGTGACCGGAAAGGACGAGCTGGGCAGCCTGGCCGTCAGTTTTGCCCATATGCGGGATGCGGTCCGTGGAAAAATCCAGGAGATCCAGGAAAAAAATATTCACTTGACCAAGGCGGAGCAGAATTACCGGGGAATCTTTGAAAATGCCATGGAAGGGATCTTTCAGACGACCCCGGCAGGGGAGTTGCTGACGGCCAATCCCGCCTTTGCCCAGATTCTGGGATACGATACCGTCGAAGATGCCCTCACCGGTATCACGAACATGGAGGCGCAACTCTATGTGGATGCAACTGACCGTGAAAATCTTAAAAAAATCCTCGAAACCCACAAAATTGTCAAGGGGTTTGAGACGAAGATCTATCGCAAGGATGGATCAATGATCGATGTTTCCATCAATGCCCGGAGAAAATTCGACAATTCAAATAATCTTCTGTTTTTCGAAGGCGCCCTGGAGGATATTTCCGAAAGAAAACGAACCGAAGCCTTGAGAATAGAAAAAGAGGCGGCCGAAGCAGCCACTCAAACCAAAAGTGATTTCCTGGCCAATATGAGTCATGAGATACGCACGCCCATGAATGCCATTATCGGGCTGACCTACCTGATCCTGAATACGAAGCTGACCGGAAAGCAGTACGATTACATGAAGAGCATTGAAACCTCGTCCCACTCCCTGCTTCGGATCATCAACGATATCCTGGATTTCTCCAAGATTGAGGCGGGAAAACTCCAGATGGAGTATGTGGCTTTCAGCCTGGACGAGGTCTTAACCTCCCTGTCGAACACTGTGAGCATCAAGGCCCATGAAAAGGATGTGGAGTTTCTGATCAGCGTCGACCACAAGGTGCCGAATTTTCTTGTGGGAGACCCCTTAAGGCTCGGCCAGGTTCTGGTGAACCTGAGCTCCAATGCCGTGAAATTCACAGATTCAGGCGAAATTGTAATCAGAATAGAGATGGCTGACGAAGCGCCGGCAGCAGACTCAAGCCAAACCATGCTGAAATTTTCAATTGAGGATTCAGGAATTGGGCTTTCAAAAGAGGAACAAGATGGCCTGTTCCAGCGGTTTACCCAGGCGGACTCGTCCACCACTCGAAAATACGGGGGAACTGGACTTGGATTGACCATTTGCAAACGCCTGACGGAAATGATGGGTGGAAAGATCTTTGTGGAAAGTGAATCCGGCAAGGGAAGCACCTTCACCTTTACGGCGAGCCTTGGACTCCAGACCGATAAAAAAGAGAAGGTCCGGAAACTACCGGAGAATTTCAGCAAACTGAAAATTCTCATCGTGGATGACAACCCAACCTCCAGGACCATATTCGAGGATATGCTGATCACCTACACATCGGTCTCCCAGGCAGCGTCTGCCAAGGAGGCGATATCGGAACTCCGGGTGGCCGCAAAGGAAAACAGGCCCTACGATATCGTTCTGATGGATTGGAAGATGCCAGGAATGGACGGGATCGAGGCCACCCGGGAGATCAACCGGGATGTACAACTGGCAGCCGTCAAACCATCCATCATTCTGGCCACGGCCTATGGTCGCCAGGAAGTCATGGAACAGGCAAAGGATGTGGGGGCCGACGGGTTTCTTATCAAGCCGGTAAATGCATCCATGATCTTTGATGTGATTATGGATGTGGTGAACAAGCAGGGGGCTACACTATCCGGGCCCATGGAACCTCAACGTGATGAACTGACTGCTCTCAAGGCCCTGGGACATGCCAATATCCTATTGGTGGAAGACAATGAGATCAACCAGCAGGTCGCCATGGAACTTTTAAAGCAGGCAGACGTTGACGTAACGGTTGCAAACAACGGCGAGGAGAGTCTTACCGCTGTTGATAAAGCGGATTTTCAGATCATTTTCATGGATATTCAGATGCCGAAAATGGACGGATATGAAGCCACCCGCAGGTTGCGGGAGATGAAGGTGGATATACCGATCATTGCCATGACTGCCCACGCCATGGTGGGAGAACGGGAAAGATGTCTCCAGGCCGGCATGAACGATTATATTCCCAAACCCATCGACCCACCGGATCTCTACGCTAAACTGATCAAGTGGATTTCCCAAAAAGATCGCATCATTAAAACGGATGCACTGGCACGTCCTGAAAAAGCCCCTGCCTCCCTTGGGGATGTGGTGATTTTACCGGAGAGCATTCCCGGCATAGACATGGATGCGGGTCTTAAAAGGGTGGCGGGTAACAGAAAACTTTACAGGGATCTCCTCCGGAGTTTCAGGGAGAAATATGCCGATGTTGCAGCAGAGGTCGTCCGGGAACTGAAAATGAGAAATTATGAAACCGCCGGGCGTCTGGTGCACACAGTCAAGGGGGTGGGGGGCAACCTCGGTGCCACCCATGTTTATACCTCGGCAAGTGCCCTGGAATCGAGTATTCTCCAGGGAAAAGCAGAAGAATTCAATGGGCTGTCCCAGGCGTTTGGTGACACGATCAAGGTTGTCATGGAAGGTCTCCCACAGCTTGATGACGGGCATCCGGAAGAAACGGATCACAGACTGGGTCCGGATGATGCGGTGGATTTTAAAACGGCATTGCCGCTTCTCAAGGACCTTGCAGACCTTTTGGAATCCGATCTGATCGCTGCCATGGATACGATAGGGGCACTGGCCCCCCTGATCGGGGCATCGCCCATGGGTGAACACTATAAAAGATTAAAAGAACAGGTGGACAATTTTGATACTGATAACGCATCAAACACCCTGTCTGAAATAATTCAGCAAATCGAAAGTGCTGAATAAGGAGTCGCTTTAACATGATGGATCGAGAAGAGATGCATACCCTGCTTATTGTGGATGATACACCGGATAACATTAAAATTCTCATGGAAACCTTAAAAGATGAGTACAAGATCGTCTCTGCAACCAATGGGGCAAGAGCCCTGGAAGTGGCGGCTTCAAAAGAGCACCGACCGGACCTCATTCTTTTGGATATCATAATGCCGGGAATCGACGGGTATGAGGTCTGCCGACAGCTGAAGGAGAACGACAACACCCGGAATATTCCGGTGATTTTTGTAACCGCGGTTTCCGAAGTCATGGATGAAACCAAGGGGTTCAGGCTCGGTGCCGTGGACTACATCACCAAACCATTTCACCCCCCCATCGTGAAAGCCAGGGTTCAAGCCCATATCAATCTGAAGGTAAAGACCGATATGTTGGAGCAGCTCGCCTCCCTGGACGGGCTCACGAATATTCCGAATCGCCGTAAACTGGATGAAATGATCGTCCAGGAGTTTAAACGCGCCCGCAGATACCAATACCCCCTGTCGGTGATCCTCATGGATGTGGATCAGTTCAAGCAGTACAACGACAACTACGGCCATGCGATTGGCGACACCTGTCTTAAGAAAGTGGTCAAGGCCCTTCAAAAATGTTTGAACAGACCCTATGACTTTATTGCCCGGTACGGTGGTGAAGAATTTGTGGTTATTCTGTCGGATGCGGATTCAAAAGGGGCTGAAACGGTTGGTCTTGCCATGAAACAAGCAGTGGAAGACCTGAATATCATCCATGAATTTTCACCTGTTTCAGATCGCGTCACCATCAGCCTGGGGGCTGCCACCATTTACCCGAAGACCGAGTGTGAATCTCCCATGGAGATCGTCATGGCGGCGGATAAGATGATGTACAAAGCAAAGGAAATGGGTCGAAACCAGTTAGTGGCCGTTGATTTCAAAGACGTTTGAAGTCAAAAGTATTAACCGGTTATGCCTTCGTGTTTGAAGAGGAGCAGTCCAACCCCGGCCAGGTCAACCCATGGAAGAACGGAGACCGTGGAAAACCTCGCTGGGTTGCCTGTGGCAAGTGTTGGGGCCATGGGGATGGTTTTTACTCTTTTTTTCGGTTTCTTTTAACTTTTTTAAACCACTCCTGATCGCCATAATACTTTTCTTCACATTCTTCACACATTCCATGGGAAAACCTAGCATCAAAAAATTTTTCGATGTATGTTTCCACTTGATTCCAGTACCCTTTATCATCACGTATTTTTTTACAGGATGCACAGATCGGTATTATGCCTCTTAATGTATTGACTTCTGCTAATGTCATCTGAAGTTCGTTAATGATTTTTTCCCGTTCTTCCTTAGCCTTCTTATGCTCTGAAATATCACGAATTGCCGAAACCCTGACCAACTGCCCCTTATATAGAAACATCTTGGCATGAACTTCTGCAGGGAAAGTGGAACCGTCTTTTCTTAAAAAGCTTGACTCATAAGGTTGTTCAAAACCGTACTGCATTTTACTATTCACATATTCCCTTTTTTCAAGAGGGACAAGATCGGTGGCCGCTTTATCAACAAGCTCTGAGGATTGGTAGCCGAGCATTTCGCAAAATGTATCATTGGCCTCAAGGATTTTGCCTTTTGCAGTAATAACGATCCCCTCAAACGCTGCATCGGAAAGACTGCGGTATCTATTCTCACTGTCCTGTAAAGCTATGTTTGCCTCTGATAATGCAGCTGTGCGCTCCTGCACTTTTTTTTCAATAATCTCAAAAGAATCCTTTATTTGTTTGGCCATTTTGTTAAAGCCCGCTGCCAACTCCCCGATTTCATCTGACCTGTCCATATCGACAAACGTATCCAGTTCACCATTGGCGAAGCTTTTAAGCGAGTTTGTCAAATAGATAATCGGGCGCGTTATCCTCCGGGTTAGTCCTATACCCAAAATAAGTGTCCCGGCCAGGATACTCAATCCTAGGAATATTGTAGAGCGAGCATTCGCTTCCACTGCACCCATTAAAATCGATTCTGGAATATCAATGATAATCAGCCAATCTAAACCATGTTCATCAGCAAAGGGGGTAACGCTTGAAAAATATCTCACCCCTTCAACCTCAATTTCCATCCGCTGTTTATTTGAAATATGATCAATACCTGTAAATTGCTCGTTCAGATAGTTCGTCGTTTCCCGAATTAAAGGATTTGTACTGTGGATGGCTGACACTCGCTGCAACCGAACTTCGGACTCGTTCACATTCTCTTGTAACAACGACACTGACATGGACGATGCCACCAACAAACCAGACCGCTCAATGATGAAGATTTGCACGGTGTTTTCAACACTGATATTTTGTAAAAATTGCCCGATATCTTCCAATGATAATGCCGATAATTGCACCCCCAACAACTCTCCAGTGTTATGGTAAACCGGCTGCACCGCCGAGATGCCGATATTTCTTTGGGACGCCCAAACATAAACAGGACTCCAGGTCGGACCGTTTGCCTTAATCGCTGCTTGATACCAGGGGCGTGGACGTGGATGATAATCTTCCACCACCTTGATAACTTCAGCAGGATCGCCCTGTTCATCCAGCAGGGAAACATAATAATTGTTGTCCAGCCTCTTATCAGCCATTGCCGTATCAAAGCCTCCTTCGCTTCGGCGTCCGGCGGAGGTAAAATCGCCTGCTTCCGACCCAAAGGCGCATGATATCATCGAGTCAACAGCCTTAATCTGATGAAGAAACTGCATTCGCAAGTCAACCAAATCCCGTGGGCCGACCAGACCACTTCGGATTGCATCGGCATTAATTTGATTGAATGCGTGGGGCTTTGCTAAAAAATTGTTCAGGTCTTGCTCAATACGATATTGAATCGAATTTTGAATTTGATTGGCCATGTTTTTAGCTGCTTTCTCTCCATTACGAAAAGAGATATAGCCAATCAGTCCTGCTGTCACTACAATAAGAATGACAAATATTGAGATCAGGGTAGTCCCAAAGCTTAATTTTTTACCTTTAGTTTGTAACAATCTTGTCCGCCTCACCCTTATTCAGTCGTCCAAAATCCTTTGCCAGGAGGCCCCCTGTGTTGCGATGGATGTCGGAGCCATTGGAGAAATCTGTGCAGGAATCATCCATTGTTTTAAAACGACAACAGGGGAAAAAGTTGCTTTGGTTTTTTCTTTGTCTTAAGGGTGGGAAGAAACTCAACCCTGGTTTTTGGGAATGTTTCCTGCATCTCTTCACTGACCTGGAGAGACAGCGGAAGGTAGTAGATTGCAAGCTTCATTTGTAACGACTCATTGTTCAGCTTCAGTTTGATCTTAACATCTTTATACTTCCATTTTTTTATGACCTGATTTGTCTTTGAAGAGTAGGACTTGTCTGGAAAGTCTCCGTATTTTTTACGGATGTAGCGATTTACCTTGCCATATATCTCCATGGTTTCAAGGTCGATGTACACGGCAAAAAGCTTATTGGCGGAAAAACCATAAAGAACAGTCACGGGGGTACCCTTCTCAAGGGAGTACGCTTTGTCAGGGTTTAGATAAAAATCAACATTATCTTTTGTATATGCTTTTTCAAACGTTTGCAGATCTTTAATGTCTGTGCCCCATTTTATACCTGAAAAACCTTCTCCGATATCGGTTGTGTCAACAGTTCCACAGAAACCATTTGTTGTGCTGCTCCAGACAATAACGACGTAGCAAATAATCGTCCATAACTGTTTCATGGCTTGTTCCTCCTTTCCTCAACGACATGTTTATTACTATCAGTGACTGTTACTGTTTTCTCAAATTTCGGAGTCAGACAGACCCGTAGACATTCCTGCCTATCCCGGAAGTTCATGGGGCGTTGGTCCCATCCTCTATGTCTACGGGATCAAAGGGGATTTTGATGGTAAAGCAGGTTCCTTTGCCAGGGGACGAGACGACCGCTATTTTTCCGCCATGCTTCTGGGTGATGATATAATAGGACACGGACAGACCGAGCCCGGTACCGATACCCGGTGCCTTGGTGGTGAAAAACGGATCGAATATTTTTTTCTGCACGTCCTCTTCCATTCCGGGGCCGTTGTCCCTTACCTCGATCACCGCGAGATCACCTTCCTGCCGGGTCGCAAGCCCAATGGCGGCTTCGGTGATCTTTGCCTCGTAAAAGGCTTGGGCGGCATTCTTCAACAGGTTAATGATCACCTGCTCTATTTCCGTACTGTTGCAGATGACTTGGGGCAGGTCTTTGGTGAATGACCTTGATATGTGAATACTTTTGAAAGAGTATCTTTTCTTCAGATCATACTCCTTGCCTGCAAGGTCGATGGATGTTTCCACAAGGTGATTCAGATCAAAGCCGCTGAGTCCGCGACTTTTCTGATAGCTGAAATCGAGCATATTGTAGACAATTCCGGCTGCCCGCTCGGCGGATTTTCGTATGGATCGGATCATATCGGGAAACCTGCGTCCGGTCATGTATTGCCGGATCAGCGCAAAATCAGTTCCGGCTGCCGCTGCTGCCCTATTATTGACCTCGGAATTTTTCAACATGCGATTTTCAAGAACCTGGGCATTTTGAAGTACCGCGGAAAGGGGGTTGTTGATCTCATGGGCCATTCCCGCAGCCATTCCACCGACGGTCATGATTTTTTCCGTTTTCACCATGATCTCCTCCATCTTCACCCTTTCCGTCACATCTTCTATTCGTATAACGGCGCCGGGCTCTTCTGTATATAGCTGGGGGTGAATGAAAATATCTTCATATACCGTGTGGTTGCTAATTTCTCTCTTGATCTTGAAAGCGTTCCGGGTCGTTCTGTTCTCCAATGCCTCTTCAATGAGACCCATCCTTCCTTTGAGTTGCCCGAACACCCGGTCAACCGACATCCCCCTTGCAGCCTGTTCCGTCAGGTGCGATGCCTTTTCCGCCACGCTATTCCAGTGCAGTATTTTTCCATTGTGATCCACCCTGATCAGGATAGAGGGCAGTGAATCCATAAGGCGGTGGAATTTCCGCTCGCTGGCGGATATGTCGGCCATCAGTTTGGCTGATTTGCGGGTATGCACCATGAACAGCAGCAGCACCATCAAAAGAAGCAGATTCAAGAACATCAACATCTTGTTTTCACGTATAAAATCAACCGGAGATACCTTCAGTTGCGCAATCACATAAAGGGTGAGAGTACTGGTAGGAGAGTATTTTTGTGCGATATAATATGATTGTCCATCAATCACACGCACCATGCCGGAACCTGCAGGTGCAAGAAAGGAAACCGAATCCACACTCTTGCCCGTATGCGCTTTAAGCGCCCGGGATGTGAACTGAATGATCCCCCTCGCATCAACGGCGACAAAGTCAACTCCGGCGGGGGTAGCAAGTTTTTTTTCCCAGAGATCCGTAAGGGCCGAGAACCGGATGGAAGAGCCGATAAGGCCGTCAAAACGGCCTTGGTTATCGACGATGGGCACAACGACGCCCGTTACCTTGACCTTGCTGATGGGACCCACATGGGGATTCATGACCGCTCTCTCATCGCCCCTGGAAAGCTTTTTGAAAAAATCCAGGTGGCTGATGGAAGGGGCACGCTCCGGGTCGAACGCTCTGGCCGAAGCGAAGAATTTACCGGCACGGTCCACGGCAGCAATGTTCACCAGTTCCGGAAACTGGTCGTTCATACGGGTAAGCATTCCGGTCACGGATTCATGTTCATGGGCCCTTACCCTTTCCATACCGGATAATGCCTTAAACAGTATGGTATACCGGACATAAAAATCCTCGGTGACCTGGAAGGAGAACAACAGCGTGGTGTCTGCCCTGTCCGTTATCTTTTCGGTCATGGCATGCCGGGCCTTCACGCTTAGGACCATGATGAGCATGAACACAGCCATCGATAACGCCCCGAGAATCAGGATCGTTTTTTTAACCGGCTTTTTATCTTTATTTTTTAACGCTCTGTTCATCTTTGTTTTTTCTCATGCCCAATGGGGCTTACGGCTCTTGGGGAAACCTGTCGATACTGAAAATGTTCTAAAAATATGAAAATCCTGGCCGCTCCCTAGGCAGAGCACCTTAACGAACACTTCTTTAATTTCTCTTTTTCACGCCAACTTGTCAATAACCGAATGACTTCGTCCCCGGGATGACAATAATTTCCCTATCTCTTTAGGCAGTCACCGCCTATACAAGGGATAGGAAGAGCTCACCCACCCTCTCAATATTTTATCATTAGGAAAGGTACCCGGTGCTTTTTGTCAACAAAAGTATAAACGATAAATCGTCCACCTGAAACGTGCTCCAAGATGGCGGTTGCGTAAGAAACGGTTTCATGGGGTCTCGCGGGCGCTGGTGGGGCTTGGAGTCCAGGGCTGAAGTGGGACTCCTGGTAAAGGAAGTGGGGGTGGCATTGGTAGAGGTGAACATAAGGATATTCCGGCTGTCGGTCTCCGCAGACACAGACAGCCGGAAAAAGACTTTAAGGCACTTTACTTGGATGGAGGGCAGATGCTAAAAACTGAAGGTCACCTTGGCCACGCCATATAGGAATTTATCTTCGCTGCGGATGGGGTTGTCAGTGGCATTTACCCTTGCCGTACCATCAACATGGTGTCCCTCAACCTTGAATGCGGTGTAATCGTTGATATCGAAACGGAGGGACAAGGCCAGATCTTTTTCCCAGGCATCGTTTGCAAACGCAAAATTGTCTCCGCTCTTATCGTCCTTGTCAATATAGAGGACCGAATAGTAGGCGCCCAGGGAGAATAGGTCGGTGAACCGGTAGGCGGCAGACAGATAATACCCTTCGGTCGTCTGATCTCCCTTTGCTGAGCCCATGGGCGAGGTCAGGGTATATTCGACTTGATACTGTTGATATTCGGCAGCAACCGTCAGATCTTCCCATAGGTATTCAACGCCCACGGTATACGCGGTATTGTCCGTGGAGTTCTTCCCCTTCAAAGCCCCGCCGATCAATACGGGACTGTCAACGGTATTGGTCAGGGCGGACACTCCCAGGCTCAATCCGTCCAAGGGGGTATTCCATCTGAGCCCGCCGGCATAGGTAATCTCTGAATCAGAATGGCCGTCTATGACAAACATACCTTTGTAACTGACATTGAAAAATTTTTCAAACCCGTTTTCGTTCTCGATATTCATGGAGCCTGCGACCAACTGGTAGTCCAGGCTGCCCATGGCGTAAAGATCTATATTTCCGTATAATCCGACACCGTTTGCAGCAATAACGGTATCCCTGAGTAAATCTGCATAAATGGACTGGGGCATGACAACGTTGGTTCTGAGCATGTCTATATCCCGGGTTTCATTGTAAAACCCCAGGGGCAGTTTGATGCGCCCGGCCCGGATACCCAACCAGTCTTTCACACGATAATCCCCATAGGCCCAATCAACGGTGACCTTATTGTTGCCTACATCCCCCAGATCCCGTGAGAAAAGCTGAATGCCCAGGCGAAGGCGGTCTGAGAGGTCTTTACTGAAGTTAATTCCAATTTCATTGTACTCAAAACTTCCGTTCTTGGAATTGTTAGTCAGGTATTCATAATCTTCACTGAAAATAAATCCCTGGGACACGAATCCGTGAATATCAACGCCACCGGCTTCCAGGGCCAGGGCGGAACCGGAAAACAGGCCGGAACATGCCAGCACACAACAGACAAAAACCATTATCATTCTATTTTTCATTTTCAACATTTCTCCTATTTCTCACTAATTACTTTAGCACCGGCAATGTCGGTGCCTGCCGATACATATCCGATGGTTCCGGGGTTTTGGGTCACATAGGCCAGAATCTCGCCTTCGGATGCAAAGGATTTCGGGTTTTTGCCTTTGCCGGTAAATACCTGTTTTTTTCAATAGTTTTTGAACTGGGCGCTGCTTTTTTTGACATATGTCTGTAAAAAGGACTTATGGGTGTCTCCTGAACTAAGGATCACGAATTGAGCATGGTCACCGTTTGGCCAGGTCTTTTTTTTACCAAGAAAAATATTCTTGACCAAATTGTCATCAACGGTTTCAACCGAGGTGGAGGGATTCGTAATTACTTTCACACCACCGGCTGTTGCTTGGGAACAGAGCAGTGGAATTGCCGTAACCAGAATCAACCGGGTCAACATTAACCTGAGTTTTCGTTTGTACATTTTTTTCTCCTTTATTTTATGGGGATTACTGGATTTTAAAAAAGAGGGTATATCGATTGTTTCGAACGGACTAAAAACAAGGGCTGGAAATCGGGGGTGGAATAATAAAACAATGCCATCGGCAGAACTAGGCCTTCACCACAAGGGAAGAACCACAGTTATAACAAAAATTTGATTTTTCCTTGGATTTAATCCCACACTCGCTGCAAAATGGCGCGGGTTGATCCCCCTGGGCTTCCGCCGGTGTTTTCTTGACGGAGAGGGGGAGGGGTTCCTGGGCCATCAGCAATTCGCAATCCGCTTCTTCCTCCTCAAGGTCCGCCAGGATGTCTTCTTTGGTCCTGTGCCTGTTTTCCATGAGATAGCATACCTTTTGGGTGAAGGTATCGTTGCTGAAGGGTTTAAGAATGTATTCATTGGCACCCATCTCAATGAGGTTTAAAATCAGTTTCCGGTCAGCTGTCACCGTCACCATCATGACCATCACATCATCAAAATGGTCAAATTGCCTGACGGTGGCCAGGAATTCCATTCCGTCCATTCCAGGCATAACAACATCCAGGGTTATCAAATCATAACTCTTTTTTTGCATCATGGTTATGCCCTCCCGGCCGTCTGCAGCCTGGTCGATATTGGGAAAACCACTGTTGATAAGATACCTTCTGATCAAGGATCGCATCATTCTGGAATCATCAACAACTAATATTTGAATGTCGTAATCAATACCCATTTACTAATTCCTCATATGGGGCAGGCTGTTTTCTGTGTTGACGAAGGAACTTCCGGCTACCGGTCTCTTGTACACAGGCAGCCGGAAGACGACGTCAATGAATATTACTTCGCCAGGGGGGCAGATGCTAAAAACTGAAAGTCACCTTGGCCACACCATACAAGAATTTATCGTCGCTGCGGATGGGGTTGTCAATGGCGTTTACCTTTGCCGTGCCGTCAACATGGTGTCCCTCGACCTTTAATGTAGTGAAATCGTTGATATCGAAACGGAGGGACAAGGCCAGATCTTTTTCCCAGGCATCGCTTGCAAACACGAAAGTGTTACCGTCTTTATCTTTATCGTCGGGATAAAAGATCGAATAATAAGCGCCCAGGGAGAAGAAGTCGGTGAACCGGTAGGCGGTGGAGATATAGTACCCTTCTGAAGTTCCCGTTCCCTCGCTTGTACCCATGGCAGAGGTCACGGTATAATCGATTTTATATTGCTGATATTCGGCGGCAATCGTCAGATCTTCCCAAATGTATTCCGCGCCCACCGTGTATATGAAATTGTCCGCCGAGTTCTTCGCTTCCAAGACGCCGCCGAGCTTTATGGGGCTGTCAATGGTGTTTGATATGGCGGACGCCCCCAGGGTCATCCCTTCCAGAGGCGTATTCCATCTGAGCCCGCCGGCATAGGTAATATCGGAGTCTGAACGGCCGTTAATGATAAAGACACCTTTGGAACGGGCAGTGAAGTATTTTTCAAACCCGTTTTCGTTATCGATATTCATGGAACCTGCAACCAACTGGTAGTCCAGGCTGCCCATGGTGTACAGATTAATATTTCCGTATATGCCAACACCGTTGGCGGCAATAACGGTGTCCCTGAGCAAATCACCATAAACGGACTGGGGCATGACAACGTTGGTTCTGAGCATGTCTATATCCCGGGTTTCATTATAGAACCCCAGGGGCAGTTTTATGCGCCCAGCCCGGATACCCAGCCAGTCTTTCACACGGTAATCTCCATAGGCCCAGTCAATGGTGATTTTATTGTTTCCCACATCCCCCAGGTCCCGTGAGAAAAGCTGAATTCCCAGGCGGAGGCGGTCTGAGAGGTCTTTACTGAAGTTAATTCCAATTTCATTATACTCAAAACTTCCCTTCTTGGAATTGTTAGTCAGGTATTCATAATCTTCACTGAAAATGAATCCCTGGGATACAAATCCGTGGATATCAACGCCACCGGCTTCCAGGGCAAGGGCCGAACCGGAAAACAGACCGGAACATACCAGCACACAACAGACAAAAACCATTATCATTATTCTTTTCATGTTCAACATTTCTCCTATTTCTCACTTAATACTTTAGCATCGCCAATATCGGTGCCTGCAGATACATACCCTATGGTTCCGGGGGTGTTTGTCACATAGGTCACAATTTCGCCTTCGGATGCAAAGGATTTCGGATTTTTGCCTTTGCCCGTAAATACTTGCTTTTTCCAATAGTTTTTGAATTGGGCACTGCTTTTTTTAACATATGTCTGCAAAAATGATTTATGGGTCTCTCCTGAACTAAGGACCACGAATTGGGCATGGTCCCCGTTTGGCCAGTTCTTTTTTTTACCAAGAAAAATATTCTTGACCAGATTGTCATCAACGGTTTCAACAGAATTGGAGGCATTTGTGATTATTTTCACCGTACCGGCTGTGGCCAGGGAACCGATCAGTGGAATTGCCATCAGCAACACCAGCCCGATCAACAATAACCTGAGTTTTGGCTGTTTCATTTTTTTCTCCTTCGTTTTTTAATATGGGGGTTACTGGATTTTAAATCGGCCGACCACCTCATTGAGCTGTTCGGCCACTTGTTTTAAGTCTTGGGCGCTGAGTGCCACCTGTTCGCTGCTTCCGGAAATCTCGCTACCGGAATTGGCCACATCCGTAATGGTGGAACTCATGGTATTGGCCGTGGATGCGGAGCGATTGACGTTCTCGTTGACATCCAGAATACCCATGGATGCCTGGGAAATATTTGCAGCAATATCCCGGGTGGTAACCGATTGCTCTTCCACGGCCACGGCAATGGTATCGATATTATCGTTAATGGTGGTCATTACCTCGGTGATCTTGTCTATTTCCGACACCGTATCTGTGGCACTTTCCTGGACCGCCATAATCTGGGTTTTGATGGCCGCACTGGAAGTCGAGGTCTGCTTGGCCAATTCCTTTATTTCATGGGCTACAACAGCAAAACCTTTACCGGCGTCTCCGGCCCGGGCGGCTTCGATGGTGGCATTGAGGGCCAGCAGATTGATCTGGTCTGAAATATCGGTGATGGTTTCGGTCACCATGCTCACGGATTGGACGGATGCAAACAAGCCCTTCATTTTCTCGGATGCCTGCCTGGCCTGGTCAACGGCTGTATTGGAAATGCTTTTGGCCTGGCTGGTATTGCCGGCAATATCTGTAATGGTAGCGTTCATCTCTTCGGCGGCAGCAGCGACCATGGCCGTGTTGTTGGTGGTTTCTTCCATGGACACCGCGGCACCGGCAAGTGTGTCGCTCATTTCTTGGGTGGATGAAGATACGGTTTCGGATTTGCATGAAAGGTCTATCGCTTCCCGGGTCATGTGTTCTGCCAACCCGACAAGGTTATCTGATGCCTTGTTCAGGAATTCAGCATTCCGGGCAAATTCCGTGATGATGGACTGGAGGTTTTCAACAAAAACGTTAAACCATTTTGCCACATCCCCCATTTCGTCATTGCCGAAGACCTCTATGCGTCGGGTTAAATCTCCTTCCCCTTCGGCTATATCCCTGAGCATGGTTACTGTATTACGGATTGGCCGGTTGATGGATCGTTTGATGATAATCCAGACACACCCCATGGAAATGGTAACCACACCTATAAAGAGCCAGACGTTCATCATGCGCTGGCCCTTGGAAGATTCCGAGATCTGTGCCAGATTTGATTTTAGTTTTTTGGATAAATCAATTTTATACTGGGTCAGCCTTTCTTTAATTTCTCCGGACTGTTTGGCCAGGGCACCCATTTGGGCATCATCCATTTCGGCATCCCCCCGGCTGATGGCCCCGTAGTATTTCTGGGCTGTTTGGGTGAATTCACTCAATTGTTCCAGGGTCTCTGTCATATCCGTCTTTTGATTGGGTTCAATGGCCGGCATTTTGATAATGGCCTCCAGGTTGATACGGATTTCGTCCGATTTTTCTTGGGTCATGGAGAAAATGGAGGCCTCCCCCATTAAAATGGCATCCGTATATCCTTTCATCTGCTTTTCAAATGCGGTCTGGGCTGAATTGGCATGCATGGTTGCAGGAAATAATTCATCTGAGGTCACCTGAACCTGGGTCTCGGTCCTCAGCCCAAGGTAAAACCCTGCCACCATGGAGACAAGATACCCCAGAATCAGGATGCCAAGACAGGCCCAGACTTTATTGGCAATACTCAATGATTTCATCTTTAAAAACTCCTCTAAATCGTGTTTGATTTATTCTATATTTTGCATTTGTGTTTTTTTTGTATAGGGGCTAAATAGCAAGGATGATGCCATCTGCGTTTAATTCCATGTCTTGGTTGCCGGTTTTAATGGTCGGGTGGCTTCTATTATAAAATGAAAGCGTAGTAAGATCCTGAAAATATAATGATATGTGAGCCTGATAACAGATTACCAACAGGATCTGGAAATGTGGATGGAATAATGAAACAATGCATTTGGTGGATCCATGAACGGCGAACTGGCCAAGGGAAGCCATGGCTTTTTGTCCCGCGTTCCTGGAATTGAGGACAATCTTTATGTTCTATCCGGTCGTTGTCCTGAAAAGCAAGAATCGTCCTGGACGATTTACCCATGGACACAATTTTAAATTTGATTTTCCGGAAATTGTAATGTAGGTTACGCTGCGATATTTCTTCTAAAAAAAATACCGAATCTAAGAAAAGTGGTCGTGGCTGACATATGATTGATTACATCGTACTTATAAAAGGATTGGCAGATAACCTTGCGGTTATGAGAGGGTTGGGAGATAACCTTGCGGTTATTCTGTCCCTGTTATTGCTGTATCATATTGTCTATCCCTCGCTCAGACGCCTTAGTCAGGCAATGCGCCACCTGGCCCTCGGATTTTTATTCGGGGGTATGGCCCTTATCGGCATGGCGCTCTGTGTTGAAATCGAACCGGGTGTGATCCTGGACAGCCGATTGGTCCTTGTTCCCATGGCAGGGCTATGTGGCGGCTTCCTGGCGGCAATACCCGCTGTCTTCATTACCTGTCTGTACCGGATTTGGCTGGGCGGGGCTGGAACCCTGGCCGGAGTGGGCGCCGTTCTCACCGGTGCAGCTATAGGCGTTGCGGTCTATTACGGGTTCAAAAAAAAATTGGATGAAATTCGGTATTATCATATTCTGGCTTTTGCCATTCTGGTTACCCTGAATGCCCTGGCTTGGATCCCAGCCCTTCCCATTGACCATTGGGGCTCTTCTTTTTATACCATTGTAATAATAGTGTCGATTTTTTTTCCGTTTTCAAGCATGCTGTTGTCCGGCTTTATTCTCACCGAAAAAAAGCGTGTATTAGGAGACCTGATACTAAGGGAAGGTGAAGAAAATTACTGGAGCCTGATGGAAAAAATGCCCGACCTCCTGTATAAAACAGATCTTAACGGGAATATTCTCTTTGTGTCAAAGGCGACCTTGCCTTTGTTCGGATACCGCCAGGAAGAGGGTATCGGCATGAAAACAGCTGATTTTTACGTGAACCCGGAAGATAGAGAGCGGTTCATTGCTGAACTTAAGCGTAAAGGAAAAATAACCGATTTTCAAACCCGGCTTCGTCACCGGAACGGATCCATATGGTGGTCTTCAACCAATGCCCGGTTGTTTAAAAATTCCCAGGGTAAAATCCTCGGGATAGAGGGCATCATCAGGAATATCACCCAACGGAAATATCAGGACGGTCTTACGGCCGCCCAGTTAAGGCTTGTGGACTATACCGCCGGCCACACCGTGCCACAGCTTTTACAAAAAATCATTGACGAGGCCGAGGCGCTGACCCACAGCAAGGTCGGTTTTTTCCATTTTTTAGATCAAGACCAGAGTGTCATCTCCAGGCAGGGCTGGTCAACAAATACCCGGCGTTTGTGCAAGTCTGACATTGTCCAGCCCCATTTCCCCATATCCGACCAAGACATTTGGACTGAGTGCATTAAAGGCTGCCGGCCTGTGATTCGAAATAATTACCCGCAATCCATTCCTGAATCCGTGTTACCCAATGGCCATCCCCCCCTGGCACGCTTCCTGATCATTCCCATCATTCGAAATGGAAAGGTTGAAGCGCTCCTGGGGCTTGGAAATAAAAGTTTTGACTATGATGAAATGGATATGGACACGGTCGGTCAACTGGCCAGGTTTGCATGGGAAACCGTGGTCCGCAAACGTGCAGAAGAGGCGCTTGTGGAAAGAGAAACCCTATTGAGGGCCGTTTTTGACCAGACCTATCAGCTCATGGCGCTGTTTTCCACTGACGGAAAATTTATTGCCGTGAACCGGGCATCCACTGAATTTGCTGAGGTGGACGAGTCTTTTCTCATCGGAAAAACCATGTGGGAAACCCTTTGGTGGAAAGACTCCCCAGAAAAAAGAGACCGCGCTATAAATACGTTTTCAAAGTCAGTGGCCGGTGAGTTCCTCCGGTTCGAGACGGCAAATTTGACAAAAAACGGCGCCCCCAGAACCATTGATACCTCCCTGCGTCCGATTTTCAATGATGAGGGCGAGGTCATTTTTATCTGTGCCGAAGGCCGGGATATCACGGATAAAAAAGCCGCGGAAAAAGAGAATGCGAAACTGGAAGCCCAGCTTTTGCAGGCCCATAAACTTGAAGCCATCGGTACACTTGCAGGCGGTGTGGCCCACGATTTCAACAACATCCTGGCGGGTATCATCGGCCTTGCCGAACTTGCCCAGGAAGACGTGGGAAAGGCAGACCCTTTAAAATATTATATCGACCAGATTGCCCTGTCCGGCTACAGGGCCAAGGATCTTGTCGAACAAATATTATTGTTCAGCCAGCAAAAAGACCAGGACATGCAGTCGGTTGACCTTAAGGTGATGGCCAAGGAAGTGGTCCGCCTGCTTCGGTCAACCGTGCCCAGAACCATTGAGATAAAAACCCGATTCCTGCCTGAAAAGGCCATGGTCATGTCAAGTCCTGCACAAATCCACCAGATACTGATGAATCTGTGCTCAAATGCGGTTCATGCCATGACCCCCCGGGGGGGTGACCTGTTAATCTCCATGGAAGAGGCAACCCTTAACCGGAATGACCTTTCCACCTTACCCGGTTTGACCCCGGGGGCATTCCTGATCCTTAAGGTGTGTGATTCAGGCCATGGGATTCCCCCCGATATCCTGGACAAGGTGTTTGATCCTTTCTTTTCAACCAAGGTCAGGGGGGAGGGCACCGGCCTGGGGTTGGCAGTGGTTCACGGAATCGTAACAAAACACGGAGGCGAAATTCGTGTTGAAAGCATGCCAGGAAGGGGTACCGTGGTCTCAATTTACCTGCCCCGGGCCAAGGATGAAGTCGCTCAAAACCTGCCGATGGATATGGATATCAACGGTGGGAATGAACATATTCTTCTCGTGGATGACGAACCCCTGATCATCGAATCCATATCACGGATGCTCAAACGTCTTGGATACCGGGTTACAGGGGTATTGGACAGCCGGGAAGCCTGGGATCTGTTTTCCGAAAATCCGGACCGGTTTGACCTGGTGGTGACGGATAATCAAATGCCCCATATGGGGGGGATTTCACTTTCCGAGAAAATGTTTGCCTTGAATCCCCATACCCATATTATTCTGTGTACGGGATTCGGCGACCGACTGACAATTCGATTGGCCCGGCAGATAGGGATAAAAGCAATCGTTTATAAACCCGTTATAAAAGCCAAAATCGCAGCGGAAATTCGTTGGATTTTAGATACCCCTGAGTCAAAAGGAAAATAAAATGGCCAATGTATTGATCATCGATGACGACCGCGTGTTCTGCGATGTCCTATCAAGGCGGGTAAGCCGCCTGGGCCATCATTCGGCGTTTGCCCTGACCCTGTCCCACGGAGAGGAAATGGCTAACCAGAGGGAATTTGATGTGATAATGCTGGATGTTCAGTTGCCCGACGGCAATGGTATTGAAGCAATCCCCCGATTCCAGGCCCTGGCCCATTCCCCTGAGGTGATCATTATTACCGGGTCCGGCTCCCCGGACGGTGCTGAACTGGCCATTAAATGGGGGGCTTGGGACTATGTTCAAAAACCTGCGTCAGTAGAAGCCATTACCCTGCCGCTCCTCCGGGCCCTGGAATTTCGCAAGGAAAAAAATCAAGCCCGGTCCCGGCTTTCGTTAAAACGGAAAGAAATCATCGGCAGCAGTCCCCAACTCGTGTCATGTCTGGAGCTGGTGGGCCAGGCCGCCCAAACAGACGTCAGCATTTTGATCCAGGGGGAAACCGGAACAGGTAAGGAACTGCTGGCCAGAGCCATTCACGACAACAGCAGCCGGAGCAAAGGCGCGTTTATTGTTGTGGATTGTGGTGCCATACCCGAAAACCTTGTGGAAGGTCTGCTTTACGGCCATGAAAAGGGGGTTTTTACAGGAGCGGATAAAAAACAGATCGGACTCATCGAACAGGCCAATCAGGGCACCCTGTTTCTGGATGAAATAGGAGAACTTCCCCTGGCTATCCAGACGGCCTTCCTGAGGGTGCTTCAGGAACACCGGTATCGTCCCTTGGGCAGTACAAAAGAAAAAGAAAGTGATTTCAGGCTTGTTTCAGCCTCTAACAGGGATATGGAAAAAAGAGTGAAAGAGGGCCATTTTCGTGAAGACCTTTTATACCGGATCCGCGCCTTTTCCATCATATCACCGCCCCTTAGGGAGCGGTTAAACGATATCTCGGAGCTGTCCATGTACTATGTAACCAAAAAATGCGAAACTTCCGGCATTCTGACCAAGGGATTTTCTCCTGACTTTTTTGAGGCCATTAATGCCTATGACTGGCCCGGAAATATCCGTGATTTATTCAATACCCTGGACAGCGCCATGGTTTCCGCGGGTGAACAACCGATTCTGTTTCCTCAACACCTGCCCGTTAAAATTCGCTCCCAGATTGCCCGTACCAGCGCCTCTACGACCCAGGCCGTCCCAGGGCCCGTTCAGGACAATCCCGGTATGCAAAACGTTGAAACTAATTTATCAGCCTCTTATAAGGATTTCAAAGATCAGCTTTTGACAACCGGTGAAAAACACTATTTTACTGAGATCTGCACCCAGGCCAAGGGGAATCCGGCCCAGGCCTGCATACGTTCGGGGCTTTCCAAATCCCGGCTTTACCACTTTTTACAAAAACACGGAATTTCCCTTGCCGATTACAAGTGAGCCTTTCTTTTTTTCTCAGTCCGGATTTCCAGGACAAAGGAGGCTTTTCGTTTTGAATTCCGGGACATGGTCCCCTTTAATCTGCCCCCCTGTTTCATAATTCCCTGTCACGAAGGATTCTTTAACGTATCTCAAGGTTTGGCAAGCTTATTGCACTTTGCTTCAAAGATTGGATTGGCTGTTGACATTCATCCATTCACCTTGTGGAAGCGAGTGAAGCACTTGATATAAATTTGATAGCAGAGGAGATTGCATAAGCGTGGCCCCCATTTTATTAAATTCAAGAGGTGCCAGGGACGCAGTTATCGTGGCTCTGATGACCCTGGTTGTGTTCTTGCTGGCTGGTGAGTACGATATTCTGGAAAAACTGGTGGACTTAACCCGCAAATATGAAGACCTGGAACTGGATGAGCTGGTCACCGCTTCCGTATTTATGTCTTTTGCCCTGTTCGTCTTTGCCATGCGTCGCTGGAATGAAGTCTCTTTTTTACATAAACGTGTGGTTTCCAGAAATCATGAACTAGAAAAGGCCGTGGCCGAGATTCGTCAGCTTAAGGGCATCATTCCCATCTGTTCCGGGTGTAAAAAAATCAGGGATGATAAAGGATTCTGGCAACAGGTGGAGCAATATGTGGAAACCCATTCCCATGCTCGGTTTTCCCACTCCATGTGTCCGGATTGCCTGGAGTCCTATTACGGTCATGAAGACTGGTTTCAAGATATGGTCAACGAGGGAGGGGATCCCAGTGTTTAAAAGTACCGTGCCTGGCAGCTTGAATCCGGCCGGCCTTTGCTTTGTCCTCCGTGTAGAGGGAATAAATAGATAGGACATAATAGGATTGATTTGATATGAGCCACCTTTGTTTGCGCCTGTAGCTCAGCTGGATAGAGCAACGGATTTCTAATTCGTAGGTCGAGGTTCGAGTCCTACCAGGCGCACCATTAAACTCAAGGCTCTCGGGAAAATCTCCCTGGGGCTTTTTTTGTTTCTATGATTGAGAGCTTATTCATTCTCAATTGTTTTCAGAGTTTTGCCATCCTTGGTTTTCCATTCTATCAGTCCGTTGGCGGTTCTTCCCATGACGATGGCTGCTGCCGTAGAAGGGCTGGAAAATAGATGATCCGATGTTCCAGGTACTTGATGTGGGCCTTGTTCAGGTTATCATCCTTGCTGATGAATACAATTGCCTCATGCCAGAAATCTTTCTCCTTCAGGTGTTGGGTCAATCTTCTGTAGATGTTTTCCGCTTCCCCTAGGTATGACACACTTTTTGATGTTCCTTCTCCATCCTCTGTCCGAATTCTCCAAAGGTTGTCTTCAATCCGAACGATACGTTTCTCCATATGTAATCCTCCATACCCGTACTTGAAAAAATACCGTCACTTATTTCCCCAAAATCTGGATTGTCGAGATATTGTCTATCGGCACAATACATTTCTTGATATGTGTTGAAAAGAAGATATACCTTTTGATATGCACGTTTTTTAATATCAGATGGGTCCCTGTATCCGACAAGTCAGCAACATCAGCGTTGAAGAAAAATTTGGTGTTCAGTACAGGATCTTTTTTCTTGAATATTAATTTGATCTTTTTGTCCACCAGGTTGAGGTAGTCACCTACTGTTTTCAGTTTGAGCAGACCATGGATTTGAAATTGCACTTTTTTGTTTCTCATTAGACAACCTGTGTTTTTTGTTTCTCTGGTCAGTTTGATTTTTTTCCATATTCCAATTGGGTTTCTGCTCCATCTCGCCAGCTTGCCCCCTGGTTTGAATTTGTCAACATATCACTTTTGTAGACTTTGGCATAGCATCCGATGCGCATTGTGTTTTCTGGTCTGTCATTGGATCGACCGGCCAGTTCCCCAGCCGGTCGTTTCTCAGGAACAAATACCCTGAAAAGGCACCGGTTCATTGCCTTGCACATCACATGGGAGAGAATACTACCTGAATGAATTTCAGGCAGCTTTTTCAACTTGCCTGAGTTGGCTCAAAGATGTATTCAAGGCATCATGGAATATGGGCGGTTCCGGAGCCTCAAGATATTCTTCCAACCCATTGATGGTATTGTGAAAAAAAAGGTTGATCTCGTCCCTGTCAAGTTCCTGGTTATCTACGATCCGGACCATCAATTTGGAAAGACCGTCAACCGCGAGGATCCTGACATCGTAGTAAAGATCTTTTCGTTTAACGATTGAAAAAACTTCTTTTGCCAGATCCAAACTTGGACTTTTAATGAAAACCAGCGACACGATGGCTTCCTCCCGAAGTCTCCAGTTCTGATCAAAGCGGAGCAGGCGGATCAGTTCGTGCTGCCATTTTTCAAGTTGGCCGACCTTTATCAGATGCTCCAGCTTTTTCAGGACCTGGTCCCAGTCTCTTAAATTTCCAAAGCTCATAGTCTCCATTTTTTTATCTCCTAATTGTTATTCCTCCTCAATTGTCACCAAGCGACAAAATTGCACCGGTACGATTTAAACCGGTACAATAAGCGCATATACCATCCAGGACTGCCATTATCAGCGTTTATTTGAGCAAGGAGCATGCCATCTGCGAGTGCAGAAGGTAACCCGCTGTAAACAATGAATGTTCACAATTTAGGGATAAAGTGATGGAAAACAAATTCGGTGCAATATGCAACAAGTGTTGCATATTGCACTAACGCAGATAAAAAAAGGAGGGTTCAACAAGTGCCGAGTATCACAAAGACACAAAAATGAAATCAATTAAATATTCATTCCTTAACTGATATTAAGGCGGTTCATGATACGCCAGAGTGTGGAGCGGTCAATCTTCAGCAGTCTAGCCGTCTGGGTCTTATTGTTCCCGGTCAGTTCTAATACTTTTTCAATATGGTTCCGGCTTAATTGTTCAAGGGATTTGATGTCCTGGCCCATTATCTTGCACTCCAGCCGGGTAGATGAGTGCAGAAGCGTTTCGGGAAGACTGGCTTTAGTAATGTCACCGCTCTGCTCAAAAAGGGTTGCTCTTTCAATGATATTTTCCAATTCCCTTACATTTCCCGGCCACTCATAGGCGTCCAAAAGAGTCAGGACCTCTTTGGAAATTCGCTCAATCGGCTTTTTGTTTTGGGCGGCATACTGTTGTAAAAAATGATGGGCTAATAAGGCGATGTCACCTTTGCGTTCCCTTAATGGCGGCAGGTCGATCATCACCACATTGAGACGGTAGTAAAGGTCTTTTCGAAAGGTCCCCTCGGCCACCATGGTCTCAAGATTCTTGTGGGTTGCCGCAATTATTCTGACCGCCACTTTTTTTCGCTTAAAGGAGCCTACCGGCTGTATCTCCCCGCTTTCCAATGCCCGAAGAAAGGTCTGTTGGAGACCTTTGCCGATATCCCCGATTTCATCCAAAAAAATAGTACCGCCGTGGGCGGCCTCAAAAAGTCCCTGCTTATCGGATACCGCACCGGTGAATGCTCCCTTTGAATGTCCGAACAATTCGCTTGCCAAAAGATTTTCGTTCAGAGCGGCACAATTGACCGGCAGATACGGTTTTAATGCCTTGTCGCTGTTGAAGTGGATGGCCCTTGCAACAAGTTCTTTCCCGGTTCCGGTCTCTCCGCGGATAAGAACCGTGGTTTTTGAGTCCTTGACATTGTTGATGGTTTTAAAGACCGTCATCATGGTTTCGCTGGTACCGATAATATTATCAAAGGCATACTTTTTTTTAAGTTGGCGCTGGAGTTGGAGATTTTGGAGAAAAAGAGCTCGCTTTTCCAGGGTCTTTTTTACCACAAGCCTAAACTCTTCCATGTCAAAGGGCTTTAAAATATAATCTTCAGCCCCTTGTTTCATGGCGGCCACGGCTGTATCCACCGTGCCGTATGCCGTAATCATGAGCATAAGAATATCAGGGGCATACGCTTTGACTGCCCTGAGCAATTCCATTCCGTCAATTCCGGGAAGTTTCAGATCGGTGATCAAAAGGTCATACTTGGTCGCCTTTATTTTTGCCAATGCTTTTTCCCCGGTATCAACCGACTCGGCTGTGTATCCCTGCTTTAAAAGAATATGTAAGAGCCCCTGGTTCATTTTCGGGTCATCTTCCACAATCAAAATCCGATATCTATTCATGAAGGCCTCCTGATCATGGATCATATCTTATTCAACAGGGAACTCAACCGTGAAAAGAGTTCCGGTTTTAACGGCTTCTGCATGGGTGGAACTTACGACCCTTAAATCTCCTCCCAGTTTCCTGACCATTTCATGGCTGATAAACAGCCCAAGTCCTGTTCCGCTTCCCTGTTGTTTGGTGGTAAAAAACGGCGTGAATATTTTAGCCATCACCTGTTTGGAAATGCCGGGACCTGTATCCCGAATTTCTATTTTTACTTTTTTAAGCACTTTCACATACCGAGTTTTAAAGCTTAAATTGCCGCCGTCAGGCATAGCTTCAACGGCATTGGATACCAAATTGGTCAAGATCGCCTGGATGGTACTGGCATCGCCAATAATTTTGGGCATCCCCTTTTGCAGCTTCATCTTCACCGCTATTCTATTGGATTCACAATGGGATCCTGCAATCTTCATCAGCTTTTCCAATGTTTCGTTTACATCGGTTTTATCCCCGTCATGTCGGGAGTGGCGGGAAAAGTCCAGCAGATTCCGGATAATCATGCTGCCTTGGTGAATCTCGCCCACAACGGTTGAGAGCCGATCTTGCACGGTCTTAAGCTTGATTTCAGGCTCTTCCAGCTCTTCCTTGGCAATCTGAGTATACAAAAGAGCATTGGCAAGGGGGGTATTGAGTTCATGGGCAAGTCCTGAGGTCAGAAGCCCGAGGGAGGCCAGTTTTTCTTTTTGGATAACCTGAAACTCGAGTTCTTTTTCATACCGGTATTTGGATTTTAGGATATTCACGATCCCCGTGGACACCATGAAGGCCAGACAGAAAACGATCAGGGCAGTAAGTATCCCGTAAAATAAGGCATCCCTTCCCACTTTTTGGATACGGTTCAGGATTTCAGCCATATCCTGGTCCGCCATTACATACCACGGGAAGCCTTCCACTTTCCAGTACGCCTGCAGAACACGTTCCCCCCGGTAGTCGGTGGTCTCATACAGCCCTTGGGGCAGGCCCTTGGTTTGGGCCATGGAGATCCTGTCTTCAAGGGCCTTTGCTCCGAAGCGGGAGGCAGACATGTCTCGCGTCAATTACTTTGTCCGGTTCGCGTCAATTATCTTGTCCGGTCGAGATAGCGTTTAAAAACTAAATCGTTAATCATTTCTGGTACCAGAATATTTAAAACCTGCATTTTTTAAAATTTCTTCCAAAACAATTCCGACTTCTCCTTTTGCTTTTAATTGGTCAAGCATCCATTTTTGGATGCGAACATTCACACGAACGCGCTTGAGATGTGGAGGTAACTTTGGTTTTGGCTTCCCTCTGTATCCACCACGTTTGCTTTGCATATCATCACCTTCTATTTGTCTTTAAAAGACGGAAACGCTTGTTGGTAGGTTGTCATAGAAAAATGTGGCACGCTTTTCAAAAAAAACAGCTCATTTTAGGGTAAAATTTTGCTATGACCGCAAATGGCGGTTGGAAGAAAACAACCCCTCAGAATAATTGATTTAAAAATCCATCTGTTATCAAATT
>JAEINR010000069.1 GCA_016342325.1 Desulfobacterium sp. | reverse complement strand
TTGTTCAAACCTTAGGCGGATGGATTCGTTATGCACAACTTAAACTGCTGTCTTAAAACCTGGGTCCACTATAGGGTATATGCAGACATTTCTTGTGCATAACCGTAATCCGGTCAAGACCCTGGGAAGCATCGGGTTGGTCAACTGGCTCTCATTTCAGCTTTTTATCGGGGGCACCCCATTATTGTTCCTTATGACACCCATCGTCTGGGGGTTGTTCGTCTTTTGGATTATCACACAGTCAACGGCCCTGGATCCATACATTCCCCCGGTCATTCTTTATGTGGGATTATTTAATCTTCTTGTGGGGAATTTCATGGGCATTTACCTCAACATGATGGCTGTTTACAGAAGAGGGCTGTACGCGCTCCTCCCCTATGCCATGCTTAATCCATTGTATTGGCTCTTTGGGCATTCCGTTGCCGCTTATAAAGCGTTATGGCAGCTCTTCCGCAAACCCTTTTACTGGGAAAAAACACAGCATGGAATCAGCAAGGTTGTCAAATGAACGGCGGGCAACATACCCGATAGTGGACTATGGGTTTCCGGTATTGATCTGCCTGCTGCTTTCCGGGGGATTCACCCTGTTGAATTATTATCTCTATCAACAGGGGTTTGCGTCAAAAATACTATTGTACCTTGGCGAAAAGTCTCTCTTGACATACCATGGCAACCCGCCGCGTTTAGAGAATATGGGGTTTGCAAACCCGCCATTGCCTCATTTTTTCACTTTACTGATAAGAAATCCCTTTGTTGCGTCTGCCATTGTCGGCAGCATTATTGCGACCTCGATGATGATGGCGTTATACCGTGTCCATCAGGAGAAGAAGATCTCCCGGTCTCTTTTTATTTTTCTCTTTTTGTATGTCGCCCTTTCTCCGTTGTCTCTTTTTACATTCAGTCAGCAAATGCCAACCGCTCTTTTGATCGGATTGCTTCTTCTGATTTATCATCATCTTTATCTCTATTGCCAACAGGGTATTTCCTATAACCTTTTTATGTTCGGCCTGCTTTCCGCACTGGTTTTTCTCACTGAATTTCAGGCGGTTCTACTCATCTTTATTTTTACCTTCAGCCTGGTGTGCAACGCCTTTTGTGACAAACCCTTGATGGGTTTGTCCATTGTCTTTACCGGTTTGTTTCCCGTGGTATTCTTTGCTGTATCCTGGTGTTATCTGAACTGGCTCTTTCTGGGAGATCCCTTTCACTTTATCTCCTACTGGAGTTCAGCCCTTGAGCCGCTGCTGTCTTTTCCGGAGAAAATGATCCATTCCCAGACGGCCTATGGCGCTCTGCTCACAAGTTTTCGCCTCTGTTACGAGAACGCTTTTCTGCTGCTGCCCTATTATCTTTTCATTGTCTGGATGATCATTTCTCCCAAATTTATGAAAACGATAGAGTGTGTCACCGGATCAATCCTTATTGCCCCATTTTTCCTTCTCTATATTCAGCTGTTTACAAACTTTGTAGAGCTTAACCAGTTCTTTTTTCTCATTTTTGTGGTTTCTGCCGTTTCCATTCGTATTCATCTCCACGACCAGCTCAAGGGAACGATTTTTTCTGCATTATTCACCTGTTCCATGGGTGTTTCCCTCTGTATGAGTTTCTGGCTGCCGTTTCATCATCCATCATCAGAGGAGAAAATCTTTGCAGAATTTCTCCTGGGGAATGAAACAAACGGCAATCTTGATAATTATCGAAATCTGATTGATGAACTTCACCCCAATGGGAAAATCCTCCTGGATGATACCGTGAATTACCCATTGGTTTTTATTGTAAATGACCCCCAAAGATTTGTGCTTCCCTACGAATATGAATTTGATATGGTCTTATCTTTTCCAGCCCAATTCATCCGTTATCTTGTTGTTTCCGATCTCAGCTCAATTGATGCTGTTCAAGGGCGATATCCCATGGCAACAAATGGATATGTGCCGGACTTTTCATTGCTTGGACAATTTGGAAATTTATTCCTATATGAAGTCTCCAAATCGGCAGACCATCCCCTAACACCCCATGTGCATTCCTATTGGCCCGTTTTCAAAGGATGATGGCAACATGGGGCCGGGTCTGCCGGCTTCCGGTAAAAATGCCTTGACAACAAAACTGAACTATTCGATGGTGGAAAAACGATCCCTACATATAATTAGAAACAAGGAGATAGACCATGTCCGAAGAGATACTTGCACCCCTTGCAGGAAAGATTGTAAAGCTTCATATCAAAGAAGGAACCGTGGTTGAAGAGGATGATGAGATCCTGTTGATCGAGGCCATGAAGATGGAGACCCCGGTGTTTGCGCCCTGTGACGGAACCATTGTCCAGGTGAAGCTGAAGGAGGGGGATGAGGTGGAAGAGGATGATCTGATCGCCGTTATTGAATAGAGATGATCATTAAGGGATAGAGACCGCATTCGGAATCTCTATCCCAGATCGTTAAATCGGCTCGCCATTCCCGGAAAGGATCAGGATGTCAGCATACTCGGGTTCAGGTGGGCCGTAATTCGTTTTTCCACCCGCTTGAAAACAAAGATGACACCGTACACCAGAACCAGGTAGATGCCTGCGGCGGTAAGAAATAGTTCGTAAAAGGCAAAGGAGCGTGCCGATACCACCCGTGCAACCCCGGTGATATCCATGAGGGTGATGATGGAGACCAGGGACGATGCCTGGAGGAGAAATACCACCTCATTGGTGTAGGCCGGCCAGGCGATCCGCAGGGCCGCCGGCATGATGATCCGCCGGTAGAGCAGGGTGCCTGACATGCCGCAGGCCCGGGCTGCCTCGATTTCACCCACGGGGACACCTTGGATGCCGCCCCGGAAGATTTCGGAGGTGTAGGCGGCGGTGTTGAGGGTCAGGGAAAGCACGGCGCAGAAGTAGGCCTCCCTGAAAAACTGCCACAATCCCACATCGGTCAGGAAGGACTGAAACTGACCGCTCCCGTAGTAGATGAGGAAAATTTGGACCAGAAGCGGGGTGCCCCGGAAGTAGAAGTTGAAGCAGTAGACCGGGGTTTTGATAAAGGGGTTCTTTGACACCCGCATGATGGAGAGGGGGACAGACAGGATAAAGCCCAGGATGACGCTCAGGACGGTGATCTGAAGGGTCACAAGGGTGCCGTCTAAAAATTTCGGCAGGCTTTCGATGATGATAGCGGTTTCCATGGTTAACTTTCTCTCCTCACGCCTCGGTTGGCCTTCTTTTCCGCCCATTGCTGAAACACCAGGGAGAAGATCGTGATGGCAAGATATAGAAGAGAGGCCGCAAAGTAGCAGGTAAAGGGTTTGTGAATGTTTCTTGCTGCAAGATCGGTGTTCCGCATCAGTTCCGGGAGCTGGATAACCGATACCAGTGCCGTTGCCTTGATCAGGACCATCCAGACGTTACCCAACCCCGGGATGGCAAACCGCCACATCTGGGGCAGCAGGATCCGCCTGAAGGTGAGGACCGGTCCCATGCCGCAGGCATGGGCCGCCTCGATCTGTCCCTTGGGCACTGCCAGGAACGCGCCCCTGAATACCTCGGTGGCAAAGGCGCCGTAGATGAATCCGATTGTGAGGATACCGGCGGCCATGGGCTTGATCTCAACATAGATCTCTTTTCCCAAAAATGTGGCAAAGTCCTGGATCAGGGTGGGGGCACCGTAGTAGACAAGAAGAATCAGCACCAGTTCCGGAATTCCCCGGATGACCGTTGTGTATACCTCTGCCAGCATGGCTGGAATTTTGAACCGGGAGAGTTTGCACAGCGCTGCCGCAAGCCCGAGCAGAATCGCGATGACCATGGCCCCGGCTCCGACGATAATGGTAAGTTTGGCACCCTTGAGAAGAAGCGGGCCATATCCTTGAAGAGTAAACACAATGTGTCATCCTAAAAAAAGGCTAAAAAAAAACAGGAAGCCCGGGGATGCCGGCTTCCTGTTTAGGGTTATCTACTAATCGCCGTATACGTCAAAATCAAAGTGTTTTGCATTGACCTTCTGGTAGTCGCCATTGGCACGGATGTCCAGGATGGCCTTGTTCAGGAGGGAGACAAGATCCGGGCTGCCTTTTCTGACGGCAATGCCGATGCCCTCGCCAAACCATTTCTGGTCGGTGAAGCCGGGGCCGATGAAATCATAGTCCTTGCCTGCTTCAGACTTGAGCAATCCGTCGGAGAGGGCCACACTATCGGCAAATACAAGGTCGATCCGTCCGGAGATAAGATCCATGTTGGCCTCGTCCAGGGTGGCGTAGGACTTGATCTTTACGGTTTTGCCGAACTTGTCCCTGACAAAGTTGTCATGGATGGTGCCCCGCTGCACGCCAACGTTCAATCCCTTGAGTCCTTCGGGGGTGATCTCAACCTTGAACCCTTTTTTGCAGGCGAACTTTGCCGGGGTCAGGTAGTATTTTTTGGTGAAATCGACCTTTTTTAGACGCTCCTGGGTGATGGACATGGAGGCGATGATGGCATCGAATTTCTTGGCTAAAAGACCGGGGATAAGGCCGTCCCAGTCCTGCATGACAAATTCGCATTCAACGCCGGCCGCCTTGCAGATGGCCTTTGCAATGTCCACGTCAAACCCCTGGAGGTCGCCGTTTTTATCCACATAGTTGAAGGGAGGGTAGGCACCCTCTGTACCGATACGAACCTTTGTGATGTTACCGGCAAAGGCTGTGCCGGCAACCAGCGCAAGACCTAGGACAACAGATACGATTAGCGATTTTTTCATTTTTTCTCCTTAACGGTTAAAAATAACAATAAACGGGTATAACCTAACCTGGACAAGCCAGAACCAAAGCGTTTTTCTGATCTCTTGCCAAAATAATACGAAAATCAAAGCGAAGAACCTATATAAGATTTGCCAAAAATTGCCTGCACCGTTCAGAGTCCGGTGAGCCAAAGATATAGTCGGGAGAGCCCTGGGCTTCGATGACCCCTTTGTCAAGGAAAACCACCTTGGACGAGACCTCCCTTGCAAAACCCATCTCGTGGGTGGCAACGATCATGGTTCGTCCCTCCTTGACAAGGTCCTGCATCACCCTGAGCACCTCGCCCACAAGTTCGGGGTCAAGTGCTGACGTGGGTTCGTCAAAGAGAAGTACGTCGGGCTCCATGGCAAGGGCCCTTGCAATGGCTGCCCGTTGCTGCTGTCCGCCGGAAAGCTGGGAGGGGAAGTAGTCTGCGCGATGGGCAATGCCGACCTTTTCAAGGAGGGCCATGGCCATCTCCTTTGCCTCTTGTTTCGGGCGCTTGAGTACATGCACCGGCGCCTCAATGATGTTTTCAAGCACGGTCATGTGGGACCAGAGATTGAAGTGCTGGAACACCATGGCAAGGCGGGTTCTGATTCTGTCCACCTGTTTGCGGTCCTGGGGCACCATCAGCCCCTGGCGATTTTGTTTAAGTTTGATCTGCTCGCCCCCCACGAAGATATCGCCTGCGGAGGGAATCTCAAGAAGGTTCATGCAACGAAGAAAGGTGCTCTTTCCGGAACCGCTGGACCCGATGAGGGCGATGACATCTCCCTCTCCCGCTTCCATGGATATCCCTTTGAGCACTTCCATCTGACCAAATTTTTTGTAGAGCGACTCTACTCTAATGACATCTTTTTTTTTTGTGTTCAATCTCCACCCCTGTATGCATTGGAATCCGGAGGTTACCCTATCAGGGAATCCAAGTTTCTACAAGTGCAATTTGCAATGATACGCCTTGCTGGCAAAGATCCTGGCCTCTACAATTTCCTTGAATATTAAATCATTAGTATGGTATTCGATTAATACGAATGCAGCCTTGGGTTCTTGTGGGGCTCCGGCGTTTCAAAGGGTTTGCCATCGGGTGTTTTAGGTGTTATTCTTTGTCGGCAACAGAACGCTTTAGCAGTTTGTATATATAGGGGTAACGGTACGGAGTGATGCCTAGTGCGCCGCCCTCACCGTTATTTTTTTTGGCCTGATCGATAAAATTTGACGTCAAGGAGAGTTTTTGGGGATGTCCCTGGTTCAAGAGAGAAGAGAGACCCGCATGATAAGCGTGGGGAATGTGACCATTGGAAGCAATTCGCCGGTGGCGGTACAGTCCATGACCAATACCCGGACAGAGGATGTGGCGGCTACAGTGGCCCAGATTCAACGGCTTACCAAGGCCGGGTGTGAAATCGTCAGGGTCGCTGTTCCGGACATGGAGGCCGCCCAGGCCGTTGCTGCCATTCGGCGGGAGATCGCCATTCCCCTGATAGCGGATATCCATTTTGACTACAGGCTCGCCATTGCCGCCATGGAGGCGGGGGCGGACGCCCTCAGGATCAATCCCGGCAACATCGGTGAGCGCCGCAAGATCATGGAAGTCGCAAACTGCGCACGGTCCAAGGGCGTTTCCATCCGGGTGGGCGTGAATGCAGGCTCCCTTGAAAAGGATATTGTGGACCGGCTGGGCGCAACGCCCCAGGCCATGGCAGAGAGTGCCCTTAAAAATATCGAAATACTGGAAGACCTTGATTTTCACGATATCAAGGTGTCCCTGAAGGCGTCCGATGTTCAACGCACCGTTGAGGCCTATCGGCTCATTGCATCGAAAACAGACGTTCCCCTCCATGTGGGGGTGACCGAAGCCGGCGGTCTTATTGCCGGAATCACCAAATCGGCCATCGGCATTGGCATGCTTCTCAGTGAAGGCATCGGCGACACCATACGGGTGAGTCTCACCCGGGATCCCGTGGAAGAGGTGAGAACAGCCTGGGAAATACTGAGGGCCCTGGACATTCGTCACCGGGGACCCGAGCTCATCTCCTGTCCCACCTGCGGACGCTGTCGCATCGATCTTTTCACCGTGGCCGAACAGGTGGAACAGGCCCTGCTGGATTGCCCCCTTACCATAAAGGTGGCCATCATGGGATGTGTCGTTAACGGCCCGGGCGAGGCAAAGGAGGCCGATATCGGCATTGCAGGCGGTGACGGTGTGGGCATCCTATTTAAAAAGGGTAAGGTCATTAGAAAAATAGATCAGGACAGCCTTGTGGATGTCCTGCTAAAAGAAATAGAAAATTTACAAAATTAATTCGGAGGAATTTAGATGGGGAAACAGGCAAAAAGCGCAATCTCTCCCACCCGGGAGGAAGATTATCCAAAGTGGTACCAGGAGGTGGTCAAAGCCTCTGAAATGGCAGAAAAATCGCCGGTAAGAGGTTGCATGGTTATTAAACCCTGGGGCTATGCCCTGTGGGAAAACATCATGAGTCAGATGGATGTGATGTTCAAGGATACCGGTGTTAAAAATGCCTACTTTCCCCTGTTCATCCCATTGAGCTACCTGGAAAAAGAGGCCGAACATGTGGAAGGCTTTGCCAAGGAGTGTGCCGTTGTCACCCACCACAGGCTTGAGGCAGGCGAGGACGGCGGACTTGTTCCGGCTGGAAAACTGGCCGAACCCCTGGTGGTCCGTCCCACCTCCGAGACCATCATCGGAGAGTCCATGTCCAGGTGGACCACGAGCTACCGGGATCTTCCCATTCTCCTCAACCAGTGGGCCAACGTGGTGCGCTGGGAGATGCGGACCCGGATCTTTCTTCGGACCACCGAGTTTCTCTGGCAGGAGGGGCACACGGCCCACGCCACAGAGGCCGAGGCCAGGGACCGCACCATGATGATGCTCGACGTATACACGAAATTTGTGGAGGAAAACCTTGCCATACCTGTGATCCGGGGCCGGAAAACCGCTTCGGAACGATTCCCGGGAGCCGTTGACACCACCTGCATCGAGGCCATGATGCAGGACAGAAAGGCTCTCCAGGCTGGCACTTCCCATTTTCTCGGCCAGAATTTTGCCAAGAGCTCGGATATCAAGTTCCAGAATGCCGACAAAAAAGAGGAGTTTGCCTGGACAACTTCCTGGGGAACTTCAACCCGGATGATCGGCGGCATGATCATGACCCATGCAGACGACGACGGTGTCATCATGCCTCCCAGGGTCGCTTCGGCCCACGTGGTGTTGCTTCCCATTGTTCGGAAAGAGGAGGAGCGGCGGAAGATCATGGACTACACCCAAAGCCTTGCCGATGCCCTGGAAAACCGCATGTACCACGGTAGCAAGATCCGGGTTGAGATCGACGACCGGGATACCGGTGGCGCCAGGGCCTGGGAATGGATCAAGAAGGGCATTCCCCTGCGGGCTGAGATCGGGCCCAGGGATATGGCCAACGACTCCGTGTTCCTTGGCCGCAGGGATATGACCCCCAGGGACAAGGTCGGTTTAAAGCGGGAGGAGTTCATCAACACCATTGATCAAGTGCTGGACGAGATCCAGGACACCCTGTTCAACCGGGCCCTTGCCTTTAGGAAGGCCAACACCGTTGAGATTGATGACACCGATGGATTTAAAGCGTATTTTAAGTCACCCGGAGAGAACGTCATCCACGGCGGCTTTGCCATGGCCCACTGGTGCGGTTCGGGAGAATGTGAGGCCAAGATCAAGGAGGATCTCTCCGTGACCATTCGCTGCATTCCATTTGACTCAAAGACAGAGCAGGGCAGTTGTATCTGCTGTGGCAACGCCAGTGGCCGGCGGGTGCTTTTTTCAAAGTCCTATTGATCAGGTAAGAAGATAAGATGATAAGAATAACCGATATCCTCGACAAGATCGTGGAGTACAATCCAGAAGCAGACCTTGACGTCATTGACCGGGCCTATATCTATTCGGCCCGGGTTCATGCCGGCCAAATGCGCCTTTCCGGCGAGCCCTACCTCTCCCATCCCCTTGAGGTGGCCGCCATACTTGCCGACATGCGGCTGGACGTGGAAAGCATTGCTGCGGCACTGCTCCATGACGTTATCGAGGACACCCATGCAACAAAGGAGGATATCCTGGAGATGTTCGGCCCGGGCATTGCCCACATCGTCTCCGGGGTTACCAAGATCTCCAAGCTCACCTTTTCCACCAAGGCGGCCCAGCAGGCCGAGAGTCTGCGGAAGATGATCCTGGCCATGGCGGACGATATCCGGGTTGTTCTTATCAAGCTTGCCGACCGCCTCCACAACATGAGAACCCTCAAGTTTCACAAGAGTCCGGAGAAACAGCGGATGATCGCCCAGGAGACGCTGGATATCTACTCCCCCATTGCCGCCCGCCTCGGCATCTTCTGGATCAAGCAGGAACTGGAGGATATCGCCTTTTTCTACACCCATCCCGAAGAGTATGCTCAGATAGACCTGCTGGTGAACAAGGCAAAGGATGACAGGGAAAGCTATATTTCCACGGTCAACACAAGGCTCAAGGAGAAGCTTGGGGGGGCAAACATCGAAGCCGAGGTAAAGGGGCGGTACAAGCAGTACTACAGCATCTACCACAAGATGATGTCCCAGAACCTGGATTTTGACGAACTCTATGACATCGTCGCCTTCAGGATCGTTCTTGATACTGTTCCCCGTTGCTATGAGGTGATGGGGCTCATTCATTCCATGTGGAAACCCATTTCCTATAAGTTTAAGGATTATATCGGGGTACCCAAGCCCAACATGTACCAGTCCCTCCACACCACGGTGATCGGTCCTGTGGGGGACCGGGTTGAGATCCAGATTCGAACCTTTGAGATGAACCGGATTGCCGAGTCCGGCATTGCGGCCCATTGGAGTTACAAGGAGGGGGCGAGCTTTGATGAAAAGACCGGCGAGGCCCTTGCCTGGATACGAAATCTTGTGGAGAACCAGGCAAACTTCAGCGACCCGGACGAGTTCCTGGAGAACGTCAGGATCGACCTCTATCCGGACGAGATCTACGTGTTTACCCCCAACGGTGATATCAAGACCCTTCCCAGCGGGGCAACCCCGGTGGATTTCGCTTATATGATTCACACCGAGGTGGGGGAACAGTGCACGGGCGCCAAGGTGAACGGCAAGCTCGTTACCTTGACCCAGCGGCTTGAGACCGGAAACACCGTGGATATCTTTACCACCACGGGGTCCCATCCCAGTGCCGACTGGCTCAATTTTGTGAAGACGGTCAAGGCCAGGACAAAGATCCGCCAGTGGATCAGGACCCGGGAAAAGGAGCGTAGTTACTCCCTGGGCCGGGAGATGTGTGAAAAGCAGTTCCGGAAAAAGAGTTTGAATTTCAACGCCCTGGTGAAATCAGGCGAGATCATGAAGGTGGCTGACACCTATGGGTTCAAGAATGTGGAGGACCTGATCGCCCATGTGGGATACGGTAAGATCACCCCGCTGCAGATCCTTAATAAGGCCCACCCTGATATGGAGGTTGAACACAAGGATCCTTCCCTGCTGGATAGGCTTGTTCGTTCGAAAATGCGGCGGAAGAGTAAGGACGGGGTGATTGTAAAAGGGGTGGACGATATCCTGGTCCGGTTTTCAAAATGCTGCAACCCCTTGCCCGGGGATCCCATAATCGGGTACATTACCCAGGGGCAAGGGGTTACTGTTCATCGAAAGAACTGTCTCAACGCCCAGAAGATGACCCCTGAAAGGCAAATTGAAGTTGAGTGGAGCGGTGACTACACAGAGTCTTACCCTGCATTAATCAGGGTTCGCTCCACCGACAGGTTCGGTCTTCTAGCCGATGTGGCATCGACGATCACCAAGAACAAGGCGAATATCATCAATGCCCGCACCGAGACATCCGAGTACAGCGCAGTGAGTTCCTATTTTACCATCTCCGTCGAAAGTACCGATCGACTCCGCAAAATCATGACTGAGATCAGAAAGGTAAAACAGGTCAAGGATGTCAAGCGGATGGTGCCAAACGATTAGGCCTAAGCCTCTTTGGCAGCGCCCTCATAGGTTGAGACGGGTGCTTTAACAACTTTACCGGCTTTGATGCAGCTTGTGCATACGTCGATCTTTTTTACCTGGCCGTTGAAAAGGGCCCTGACCCGCTGAAGGTTGGGGTTAAACCTTCTCTTGTTGATGTTATGTGCATGGCTGACGTTGTTTCCAACCATGGGTTTTTTACCGCATATCTTACATTCTTTTGACATATCTTTTCTCCTTAAAGACAAAAAATTAGCATATAACCTGAAACAATGTCTAATACATCAAATGGTTGATGTTGTAAAGATAATTTAGCCGCTTAGCCCTGGGTGTCGTGTTATTTTGGCAAAAAAAAACAGAGGACCTCTTTGGTCTGGCTTGTCCAGGTTAGGTATAACCGTTCTATTATTTGTCTGTTTCAGCCTGGTCAATCATCTGTTGGCACAGGGCAATATGGGTTAGCGCTTCCTTTCCCTCCTTGGTGTCGGGATAGTTCGCAAACAGGTATTCAAACCGTTTCTGGGCCGCCTTGTACTGTTTTGCCTTGAAATAGAACTGGGCAACGTAGAGTTCATGGCCGGCAAGGCTTGAGATGCAGTGTTCAATGTGCTTAGCGGCCTTGGCTGCCTGGGGGGTGTCAGGGAATCGCTCCACCAACCGACTGAATTCGGCCTGGGCTTTTCTTGAGCTTTTCTGATCCCGGTCTACGGTGTCGATCCTATCGAACCAGCAGAGCCCTGTACGGTAAATCACGTAGGGGATGGCCTCGTTCTTCGGATGGAGGCTCTCAAACTCTTGGTAGGCAAAGATCGCCTCCTCGTATTCTTCCAGCTCATAGTGGGCATCGGCAATCTTCAGCTCCGCCAGGATGGCGTATTTGCTGAACGGATACCAGTCTTTCAGGGTGGTGAACGAGTGGATGGCATCCTTGAAGTCCCGGTCCCTGAACTGGGAGGATCCTTCTTGTACCAGCTCTTGGGCACTCTTCTCCATTTCGTTTTTGTCCTGGAACCAGGCGCAGCCGGAGACAGAGAAGAGAAGTACCAATAAAATAACAGGGGTTATTTTTTTCATCCGGCAAAATTCTCGATAAAATGCTCGGCCGCAAGCGCTGCAATTGCAGCATCTCCAACGGCTGTGGCGATTTGCCGTAACGGCGTGTCTCTCACGTCACCCACAGCAAAGACACCGGGAACCGAGGTCTCCATGTGCTTGTCCGCTTTTATGAATCCCCACTCATCAAGCTCCAGGGAGTTGGTGAGAAAATCCGTGTTGGGCACGGTACCGATCCAGATAAAGCAGCCGTCCGCTTTGAACGTTTTTGCCTCATCGGTTTTAACATTCTTTACATGAACGTTCTCAACGCCGAAGAAACCGTCCATGCCTGTGACCACCGAGTCCCAGACAAATTCGATTTTGTCGTTGCTGAACGCTCTTTCCTGGAGAATCTTTGTGGCCCTGAGCTCGTCCCGTCTGTGGACAAGATAAACCTTGCTGACAAACTTGGTCAGGAAGATCGCTTCCTGTACGGCTGTATCTCCGCCACCAACGGCAACAACGGCCTTGTCCCTAAAGAACGGGGCGTCACAGGTGGCGCAGAAGGAAACGCCCTTGCCCATGAATTTCTCTTCTCCCACGTTGAGTTTTTTGGGCGAGGCCCCGGAGGCAATGATGATGCTCTTTGCCGTGAGGGTTTTCTCACCCAGACGTAGGGTCTTTATGGTGGGTGACAGCTCCATGGCGGTCACTTCTTCGGTGGATATCTCAAGCCCCAGGTTCTTTGCCTGGGTCAGCATCTTTTCCCCAAGGTCGTACCCGCTGATTCCCTCTGGGAACCCGGGATAGTTCTCGACCCAGTCAGTGATGATGATCTGGCCTCCTGGTGCCGCCTTTTCCACAAGCAAGACGTTCATTCTTGCCCGGGCGGCATAGATTCCCGCAGTTAACCCTGCAGGCCCCGCACCAACGATGACGATATCATAATCGGTCTCTGGCATGGACACGTTCTCCTTTTTTGCAGATGTCTACAAAGCCTGTTAAAGGGCTTTGATGGTCTCTTCGAGTTTTGCCTTTGCCACCATGCCGGTTATCTGATCTGCAATCTCACCATCCTTGAAAAAGATGAGGGTAGGGATGGCCTTGATTCCGTACTTGCTAGGGGTGACCGGGTTTTCATCCACATTCACTTTGACAAACTTGATGGTCTCGCCGTAGGTCTTTTCAAGCTCTTCAATAATCGGGGTGATCGCCCTGCAGGGACCACACCATGGGGCCCAGAAATCTACCACTACAGGCTTATCCGAGCCCAATACATCCTTCTCAAAAGCGTCGTCATCTATTTCAAAAATGCTTGTCATGGGTTTGTTCCTTTATGTTTGGGTTGATTCAAAACGTCTGGTAAATATATGTTCTTAAAATAGCTTTGTCAATACGATGTCCCGCTCCTTTTGCTTGACATCCGGGTACGACTTTCGCATTATCACCCAAAAAAAAGGAGGAATCAATATGGGTAAGAAAATAAAGGCCGGCGCCCTTATCTCAGGGGGCGGTACAAATCTGCAGGCTATCATCGATGCCTGTGCCCAGGAACGAATAGATGCACAGATCGTGTTTACCGGATCGGACACCCCCGGGGTTAAAGGGCTTGAACGGGCGGAACGGGCAGGGATCGACACCTTTGTGGTGGATTATCGGGCCATCATTCAACAGGTGAAGAGCGATCCCGATGGCGTGGTGGTTCCCGATGATTTTGACATGGCGGAGATCCGGGCAAAGCAGAATCTTCTGCCGGAATCCGCAGGGAATGAAAAAATAGAAAGATTCCTGACCTCCAGGGCCATTGCAGAGCGGGCCCTCCTGGACAGGATTCTTCCCTATGATGTGGATCTCTTGATCCTGGCAGGGTACATGCGCACCCTGACCCCCTATTTCATCGACCGCATCAACACCGACCACAGGAAGATCATGAATATCCATCCGGCCCTTCTGCCGGCGTTTCCTGGAACAGACGGCTACGGAGACACCTTCAGGTACGGGTGTAAGGTGGGCGGGTGCACGGTCCATTTTATCGATTACGGGGAAGACACCGGTCCCATCCTCGGCCAGAAGGCGTTCGAGATCGAGGAGAACGATACCCTTGAGATCGTAAAGAAAAAGGGGCTTGCCCTTGAGTGGGAGCTCTATCCTGCGTGCATCCAGCGCTTTGCAAACGATCGGGGTCAGGCCTAGCTTGTTGTCGTTGTTTGCGGAGTAAACGGGGTCAGGCTTAGTTTATTGCCTTTTACTGGAAGCGATGGGGCATTGAACCAATGGGGTCAGGCTTTCCTTATTGCATTATTTTGTGGGGTCTCGCGTTTCAAGCAATAAGAAAAGCCTGACCCCGGCTGAGGCGGGGCCAGTGGGTGTAATTTCGTTTGACCGCCCCCAGGAACAGAAAAGCCTGACTCCACGTAAATTGGGGTCAGGCTTAGCTTATTGTCGTTGTTTTTTAATTCATCACTTTTAGCATGAGCGGGATGGCGGTCATGGTGCCGATGGTGCTGCCAAGGTTGGTGAACACGACCACAAGAAGAATCCGGGTGACGTTGTTGCGCCAGAATCCCCGGACCGAGAGGATATCCTCCGGGATGGATTCAAGATCTTTTACCTTGGGCTTTCTCGAGATCGCCTCCACAAGGCCGGAGACCCATCCTGCGGCGATCATGGGGTTGAGGGAGGTCAGGGGAGCGGCAAGGATGGAGGTGATGATGGTATAGGGGTGGGCCAGGGCCACAAGGGCGCCTAAGCCTGCAAAAATGCCGTTGGCTGCGATCCATAGCCAGATCATGTCGGTTCCCACGCCCTTTCCTTTCATGAAAAACCCTGCGGCAAACAGGACCACGATGGCCAATGGGATGAGCCACTTCATGATTTTTCCAAAATTCCCGGCCTTGGGGATCTGGGACAGTTCATCCAGGTCTATGGGGGTATTGTTTGCCATGTAGCGTTTGATGCCCGGGGCATGGCCTGCGCCGACCACGGCCACGATGGTTTCGCCGGGGGACGTTCGAATGGTTTCGGCAAGGAACTGGTCCCGTTCGTCGATGAGGACCTTCTCCAGGACCGGATGGGAGCGTTTCATGTCAGAGAGCAGGGTCTTGAGCATATCCTCCTGCTTCATCTCTTCGATCTCCTCCTCGGTGATCTCGTCGGAGTTGCCAAGGGAGAACACCAGCTGGAAGATCAGCTTAAGCTTTTTCCACAATCCCATGCTCCGCCACACCCGGGTGAGGGTGGTCTGGATATCACGGTCGGCCGGAACAATTAACGCTTCAATCTTTTCGGCGGCCTCAACCGCATTGATCATCTCCTGGCCCGGTTTGATATCGAACTTGGTTGCGATTCGTTTCTGGAACGACGCAAGCATGAGGTTCATGAGCAGCAACAGGGCCTTTTTCTCCCGGATCACCTTGACGATGTCCATGTTGCGCCACTCTTCCTTGTTCCTGATGGATCGAAGCCGAGTGGCACAGAGCTCTACGCACACGGTATCCGGACGTTCGTTCTCGATCACATCGGTGACAAGCTTGGCACTCTCTTTGGAGACATGGGCCGTGCCGATTAAAATTATCTCTTTTCCGTTGCAGGAGATGCGGTCGATCCCCTCGTGATCTGTGGCCTCTAAATTATCCATTCAGGATTTGTCCTTAACGACGTTAGGGGTTATTGGTTGGTTCAGCAAGGAACCGAATATAATCATTTTAATAAACATGGCAACAAAATAATTGACAGCCATTGACCTTGTCAACCCTTGTGTGATATTTCCTCACCCATGAAATCAATGGATGAACAAATACTACGGGCAACCAAAGAAATAGTGGTGAAGTTTATTGAGCTGGGAAGGCTCTCTCCTGCAAGCGTGCATGAATCCTTCAGGGACATACACGCAACCATCGAAGAGACGGTCAAAAACAGTGTGGAAAAAGCCTCCGCCAAGGAAGAATAACCGATCTTTCGTATGGACAAGCCAGGGCCAAAAAACTTTTCTGATTCTCTTGTCAAACGAACACGAAAGTCAGAGCTAAGAAGCTAATGGGCCTGGGCCCAGTTCTCTCCTGCGTCGATGTTTACCTTCAGGGGGACCTTCAGGTCAAACACGCTCTCCATGGTCGCCTTGGCAAGGGCCATGAGCTCCTCCTTTTCTTCATGGGGCGTCTCAAAGATGATCTCATCATGGACGGAGAGGAGCATCTTTGACTTGAGCTTCTTCTCGGTCAGGAGTCTGGCCATGTGGATCATGGCAAGTTTGATCAGGTCGGCGGCACTGCCCTGGATCGGTGTGTTCATGGCTGCCCGTTCTGCAAAATTTTTCAGGTTGGTATTGGAGGAGTTGATGTCGCTCAGGCGTCGTTTCCTTCCAAGCAGGGTGGTCACTTCGGAGGTTTCCCTTGCCTTTTCAATGGTTTCGTCAATGAAACGTTTCACCCCTGCATACCGTGCAAAGTAGGAGTCGATATAGGTCTGTGCCATCTTTCTTGAGATGTCCAGCTCCTTTGCGAGCCTGAACGCGCTCATTCCGTAAATAATACCGAAGTTGATCGCCTTTGCCTGGCGCCGGAGATCCGTGGTGATGAACTCCGGGAATGTCTGGAACACTTCTGCGGCCGTCCTTGTATGGATATCTTCGTCATTGGTGAACGCTTCGATGAGAATCTCGTCGTCGGCGCAGTGGGCAAGGATCCTCAGCTCGATCTGGGAGTAATCCGCCGCAATCAGGGTATGCCCTTCTTTGGGTACGAACGCGGCCCTGATTTTTTTCCCTTCTTCCGTCCTGATGGGGATGTTCTGGAGGTTGGGATCCGAACTCGACAGCCTTCCCGTGGCGGTGATTGCCTGGTTGAACGAGGTGTGAATCCTGCCGGTCTCCGGATGGACAAGCTCCTGGAGGGCGTCGGAATAGGTGGACTTGAGCTTTCCAATGGACCTGTACCTCAAAACCTTCTCGGGCAGTTCATGGAGCTCTGCCAGCTGGGTCAGCACCTCCACATCCGTGGAGTACCCGGTTTTTTTCTTGGTTTTTTTCTTTACCGGCAGCAGGAGCTTTTCAAACAGGATGACGCCGAGCTGCTTTGAGGAGTTGATGTTGAACGCTTCCCCTGCCAGGCCATGGATATCGGCTTCAAGGGTCTCAAGCTCCTGGTCAAAGGCCTTGGAAAGGGAGATCAGTTCGTCGGTATCCACCTTGATGCCGTTCATCTCCATGGTCGCAAGAACCGTTACAAGGGGCATTTCAACATCGTTCATCAGGGAGAGAAGCTCCGCCTCCCGGAGTCGTTTCTCCAGGATGGTGTAGCAAAGGAAGGTGATGTCGGCATCCTCAGCTGCGTAGTCCAGGGCCATCTCGATCTCCACCTCTTCAAATCCTATCTGGGCCTTTCCCTTTCCTGTCACCTCTTCGTATTTGATGGTCTTGTGGTCCAGAAGATCCATGGCGATCTTATCCAGGCTGTGCCCCCGCTGGGCGGGATTCAGGAGGTGGGAGGCGATCATGGTGTCGAACCAGAGACCCTGCATTTCAACGCCGTGCCTTGCAAATACGATATAGTCGTATTTGATGTTTTGGCCTATCTTTTTGATTTCCGGGTTTTCAAGCAGGGGCCTGAAGATTTCAAGCACCTGGGCGCGATCGGGCTGATCTCCACTGCTGGTGTGGCCCACGGGAATGTAAAACGCCTGGTGTTCCTTGTATGCCACCGAGATGCCCACAAGGTTGGCGCGCATGGGGTGCTTTGAGGTGGTTTCAGTGTCGATGCTGAAGATGCCCGCCTTTTCAAGGTCTGTTACCAGGGCTTTGAGTTTGTCCATCTCTGTCACCAGGACATAGGCTTTCTCCACGGGCGCCTGTTTCTTTCTGAACTCCTGGTAGAGGGTGTTGAACTCAAGCTCCTTGAAAATTTCCGCCAGGCGCTCATCGTCAAAGGGGGAGATCTTGAACGCTTCCAGGGAGGTGTCAACTTCAACGTTCTTGTCTATGATCACAAGGTCCCGGCTCAGGAACGCCTGCTCCCGGTTGTCGGACAGTTTTGCGTAGAGGCTCTTTTTTGAGCGGAGGGTTTCAAGATTTTCGTAGATGCCCTCCACGTTCCCGTGTTCAACCAGGAGCTTCTGGGCTGTCTTGGGTCCGACCCCGGGAACGCCGGGGATGTTGTCGGCAGTGTCTCCGGAAAGGCCCAGCATGTCGATCACCTGGATCGGGGTGAGGCCGAGTTTGTTGAAAATCGCCTCCGTGTCGATGATCTCGTCTTTCATGGGGTCCCAGACCACGGCATTGTCGGTGACAAGCTGCATGAAATCCTTGTCCCCGGTTACCATGATCACTTCAAATCCCTGTTCTTCGGCAATGCGGGCATAGGTGCCGATGAGGTCGTCCGCTTCAAACCCTGTTTTTTCCACGATGGGGATATTGAGGGCCTTGACCACCTCCTTGATATAGGGGATCTGCAGTCTCAGCTCATCGGGCATGGGCGGTCGGTTGGCCTTGTACTCCTCGAACATGTCGTGGCGGAAGGTGGGGCCTTTGACATCAAAGAACACGGCCACATGTTCGGGCTGTTTCTCCTTGAGAAGTTTCAGGAGGATCCGGGTAAACCCAAAGATCGCATTGGTGGGCATCCCCGCTGATGTGGACAGGCTTCGTATGGCGTGGAAGGCACGGTACAAATAGGCGCTTCCATCTATCAGATATATCTGTTGTTTCATCTTTGATTTCTTTTGTTCTAAAGGGTTTTGGGTGTCGTGCAATACATAAATGTCTGCCATCTTATCGAACCTTCTATGTTTCCGTTGATTCACTCTTTTTTGCAAGTCTTTTTTGTGGACACCCGGGAAGGTGGAAGAGCGTGCCAAGGCTTAGGCCCATTACTAACTCGCTATTATCCCTTGACATAGTGAGGCGATTCTCTATAATGAAATTCAAGGAGGCGCATTCAAGTTACCCGTGTTTAAGCCCTCCATTCTTGCCTTTCAATCTCATTGAACGTTTTTAACTATCCGGCAGATCCAGACTGAGAAGGGGGATTTTATGCAGTTAAAACAGGGAGACCTTTTCTGGGGTATGGATAGTAATTTTGTAAAACAGGTCATGGATGAAACCGAGAAGAAAAATTATGACGAAGGAACGGTCCTCTTTGAATCAGGAGATACGGCAGATCATTTCTACATCCTGATCAAGGGGCGAATCAAACTCACCATCGGAGACGAGGGACCCATCGTCTACATCGCAAAGGAGCCCGGCCAGGTGATCGGCTGGTCCACCCTGCTCGGCAGGGAACTCTATTCGGCCAAGGCGACCTGTGTTGAGCCGACAAAGATGGTAAAGGTTGGGAAAGATGTTTTTCTTGAGGGAATTGCAAAGGTTCCCCAGAGTGAGGCACTCTTTTTCAAGAGGGTTGCAGGGATGCTGGGAGACCGTCTGGTCTCGGTTTATCCAAGCGTCGCCTAGGGCCGGTTCATTGGATCGGTTCATGAATCTTTTAATGCAATATAAACGTTTCAGTCGGATTTGCCGGAAATCCTGTTGACGCGGGTCCATCTTCCCGTTACTCTTCTGCTCCGTTTAACCACTATATAGGAGATAGAGGAGCGTATGATCCCAATTAAAGAAAATTTCACCGCCGTTGCAATCGCCTTGATTCCGGTTGCCATGGTTGTCAATATTGCCGCCGGACAGGCCGCCGATTTCCTGGGCCTGCCCGTTTACCTGGATTCCATTGGAACCATTCTTGTTGCCCTTCTTTGCGGGCCCTGGGCAGGGGCACTTACCGGGATCGTATCAACCATAGTCTGGGGCATGTTCTCCCCCTATGCCGCCCAGTTCTTTCCCGTGGCCGCCTGGTTGGGATTTGCCTTTGGGATCCTGGCCCGTCATAATGGGTTGTCAACCTGGTACAGGGCCGGCGCCGCAGGGCTCATGGTGGGCCTTACCATTCCCTTTTTCACCGCTCCCATTGCCGCCCATGTGTATGGCAATCTAAATGCCACGGGATTTGCCCTTATCCGGGAGATCCTGGGAATATCCCTTGCTGGGATGGCCTCTGTGGCTTTTCTGGAAAATCTCATGGTGGAGGCGGCTGACAAGGCCATTGCAGCAATGATCGCCTTTGTCGTGGTCCAGCGGATGTCCACCCGTTATCTTGCCAGGTTCATTCAGGCGGGAAAACCGGTGACGTGAACCGATTTCTCCTGATTTGTTGAATAGATATTTTCAATGAAGTTTTAAAAGTCCATCGAAATTATCGTTTTGACCGTTCCTGGTGATTTCGATAGGACTCAATTACTTTTTTGGCAGCATCATCAATAGATAAAGGAGAAGAAGCCCATGAAAAAAGAGTTCAGCATGATAACAATCGCCTTGATCCCGGTGGCCATTGCCCTCAACATCACAGTGGGACAGATGGTGAGTCTCCTGAAGCTTCCCGTGTATATGGACTGCATGGGAACGGTCCTTGTCGCCATCACCTGCGGTCCCTTGGCCGGGGCTCTCACCGGCGCCCTCTCCAACCTGGTGTGGGGACTCTTTTCTCCCTCAGCCCTTCCTTTCATCCCTGTGGCGGCATGGATCGGATTTGTTGCGGGGGTGTGTGCCCGTTGCGGGTTCTTCTCAACCTGGTGGCAGGCTGCTATGGCAGGCCTTGTCGTGGCCCTTACCACTCCCTTTGTTGCCACCCCCATTGTGGTCTATGTCTATGGTGGTGTCGAGGGCAGCGGTGCCTCACTCATCACGGCCATCCTCGTTAAATCCGGTGTCAAGATCGGTTCCGCCGCGTTTTACAAGAACCTGATGGTGGAGCCGGTGGACAAGATTCCCACGGTGTTGATGGCCTTTGCCGTGGTGCGGGGAATGTCCCAACGTTACCTTTCAAAGTTTCCCATGGCCGCCAAGATCGCCCACTGATGGGTGAGTCTTCGCCCCAGCCATTGTACCGGCCAAGGAGGAGCAGGCTCCACGACCGGGTCGCTCCTTTTACAAAGTTTACGGTGGCCGCCACCTTCATCGCCCTGGCATTCCTCCTGCCGGGGCCGGTCGCTCCCCTTGTTATCTTTCTGGGTCTTGTGGTGCCCATGGCGGCATTGGGAAAGGTCTTTAACGACCTTTGTCTTTTTCTGTTAAAGGGCATGGCTCCCTTTCTCTTTTTTCTGTTCGTCATCTACGGATTTCTCATTCCCGTTCCCCAGGGAAAAGAGATCCTCGTCCTCTCCATTGCAATCAATGGCGAGGGCCTCTTGACCGCATGGGGGATCGGCACCCGGGTGCTGGTGATGATGTCGGTCCTGGCGACCCTTCTCATGACCACCCAACCGTCCCGACTGATGGACGACTTGGCCCACAATGGGCTTCACCCATATCTTTGCTACATGATCCTTGCCGCTTTGACCCTCATCCCCAGGCTGAGGCAGCGGGCCGCATCCATTCTTGATGCCCAGCGGTCCAGGGGACTTGAGACCCAGGGCAACCTTTGGGTCAGGATTCGGGCGCTTTTTCCCCTGTTGATCCCCCTTCTCTACGCCACCCTGGCAGATGCGGAAATGCGGGCGGCGGCCCTTGATGTCAGGGCGTTTAACGCCACCGGTGCCAGGAGCCGGTTCACCTTTCAAAAAGAGGGCAGGGCAGAACCCCTGGTGCGCTGGATATGTGTTGCGGTGGTTGTCTTTGCAGCAGGAGGGCGGTTATGGCTTTTGTTGATATAGAGAACCTCTCCTATACCTATCCCCTGGGGGACGCTCCCGCCCTTGACGCTGTTGATCTCAGGATCGAACCGGGCGAATTTACCGTGATCATGGGCTGCGACGGTGCCGGCAGAAGCACCCTTTGCCGTGTGGTTGCCGGACTGATCCCCCGGGTCTTTGGCGGTGAATTGACCGGCCGGGTCACCATCGGTAAAGGCCCGGATCGCGTCAGGCCCGGTTTTGTGTTTGATAATCCCTTCAACCAGTTCTCCGGTGCAAAATTTACCGTGGCCGAAGAGCTGGCCTTTGGCATGGAGAACCTGGGAATCGATCGGCAGACCATGGAAACAAGGATCGAGGAGGTGATGGCCCTGGTGGAGATCAAAGGGATCGAGGACAGAGACCCGTCTACCCTGTCCGGGGGCCAGGCCCAGCGGGTCGCCCTTGCATCCATTCTGGTCATGGAACCCGAACTCCTTGTCCTGGATGAACCCGCCTCCCAGCTGGATCCTGTCGGAGCCAGGGAGATTCTAAAGCTTATTAAAAAGGTGAACCTTCGGGGCGTCACCATTGTCATGGCCGTGCAGACCATGGCCCATCTCACAAACCTTGCGGATACCATTGTGGTCCTTGACCAGGGAAAGGTGGTTGACACGGGCTCGCCCAGGTCCGTTCTCACCTCTCGAGCAATGGGTGACTACGGGGTGGAAGTGCCCAGGGTCACCACCATTGCAAGACAGGCCCGGACCATGGGCCTCTTCCACGGCGACACCCTGCCCATCAGTCTTGACGGCGTTGAAAAAGGATTCTCAAATGGTTCCCTCGGTTGAAATCACCTCCCTTTCCCATCAATTTTCCGGACAAACCGTGCTCAACGAGGTCTCCCTATCCATCCAGCCGGGTGAGGCCGTGGCCATCGTAGGCAGGAACGGGGCCGGCAAGACCACCCTGGTAAAGCACATGAACGGCCTGTTGCACCCCCACAAAGGAAGGATTCTAACTTGCGGCCTCGACACCGTCGGGGTTTCCGTGGCCGTGCTCGCCCAAACGGTCGGATTCGTGTTCCAGAACCCGGACGACCAGATCTTCTGCCGGTCGGTGGAGCAGGAGATTGCCTGGGGACCCAAGCACCTTGGATTTCCTTCCGCAAAGATCAAAAAAAATGTTGAAAACGCCATTGCCGCCACAGGGCTCAACAACATGGAGAAAGTCAATCCCCTGGATCTGTCCCTTGCCAAAAAAAAGATGCTCTGCCTTGCCTCGGTGCTTGCCATGGACACCGGCCTCCTGGTCCTTGACGAGCCCACCATGGGCCAGGACCTTGCCGGCAAGCAACGGATCACTTCCATCCTAGACGAACTGAAGCACCAGGGAAAAACCGTTGTGGCCGTCACCCACGACATGGATTTCTGTGCCGACATTTTTGAGCGGATCCTTGTGCTGGAGAAGGGACGCCTTATTCTGGACGGCACCTGTGAACAGTTGTTTAATAATCCGGACTTCCAGACCCGGGGAGGCATCCTGCCGCCCCAGGTCTGGCAACTCGGGCAGAAACTGGGCCTTGCCCCCACCCCCTGGACAGCGGCGCAGCTCCTGGAACGCTTACATACAAACACGCCTGCCGCCCCGGCCAACCGCGTCGAAAAAAGGAAAACCCCATGAAACGAAGCAAACAGATCATTGTCGTGTGTCACTGTCTTTTGAATGCAAATGCAAAGATCCACCCCCTTGCCAACTATGCGGGCATCAAGGAGGAGGTTATTCTTCCCTACCTTAAGCAGGGGGCGGGGATTGTCCAGCTGCCCTGTCCCGAAACCTCCTATCTTGGCATGAACCGCTGGGGCATGACCGTGGAGCAGTACGACAATCCAGGCTATGTGAACCATTGCCGCAGGATACTCGAACCCTCCCTTGCCGAGATTCAGGCGTTCCACAGCGCAGGCTACGAGATCCTTTGTGTCATCGGGGTGGACGGCAGTCCCAGCTGCGGCGTCAACCAGACCTGCACCGGGTTTTCCGGCGGTGAGATCAGCTCCATGGAGACCCTCGCCCCCCAGATCGAAGCGCTCAAGCTGGTCAACGGCCAGGGCGTTTTCATTCGCGAGTTCAAGGCCCTTCTTGACCAGCGAAATATTTCGCTCACCTTCATCGGAGTCGATGAGGAAGCGATCTAACCCTCTTCCTCGTATAACATCTCCGTGACAGAAGACCTCAGGATCATTCGGCACGAGAAACGAAATTTCATCCTGATCGCTCCTATATAAGCCCAATGTTTACATCTACTTAATTTGAATGCCTGTTAATTGCTACTGGACATACGGGTGGCGACAGTATATGTAAAAAGATTTAATCGTAGTATCGCTGACGGCATAACGCCTGCGGCAAAAATCCTTGAGGAGGAATTTCGTATGAAACTGGTGTCAACATCGATCGTCTCCCTTGTCCTTGGAGCCTTCTTACTTGCAGCGTTTCCGGTCATTTCCGGAACTGCATCGGCCAAGGGGGTCAACATGACCTACAGCAACTTTTTCCCCCCCAGCCATGTCCAGAGCCAACTTGCCGAGTCATGGTGCAAGGAGGTGGAGAAACGAACCAACGGTGAGGTCAGGATCTCCTATTTCGGCGGCAATACGTTGGTCAAGGCGGCCCAGATCTATGACGGCGTCGTGACCGGCAGGACCGATATCGGCATGTCATGTCTCCTCTATACCCGGGGGCGATTTCCATTGATGGACGCCATCAACCTTCCCTTTGGTAACCCCAGCGGACGGTTTGCCACGGCCGTGGTCAATGAGCTTTACGATAAATTCAACCCGGCTGAGCTCTCTGATACAAAGATGATGTTTCTCCATGCCCATGGACCCGGATTCATCCATACACAGAAGAAGGCGGTCAAGACCCTGGAAGATCTCAAGGGGTTGAAAATCCGGTCCACAGGATCGGTTGCCGGAATGATCAAGGCCCTGGGGGCCACCCCGGTGTCCATGCCCATGCCGGAAGTGTACCAGGCCCTTCAAAAGGGCGTTGTGGAAGGGGCTGTTTATCCTGAGGAGACCAACAAGGGATGGAAAATGGGTGAGGTTACCGATTACACCATTGCCTGCTATCCAACGGCCTATTCGGTCGGGTTCTTCGTGGTCATGAACCAGGGAAAATGGGACGCCCTGTCCGATAACGCCAAGACCGCCATCAATGAAATCAACCGTGAGTGGGCGGCAAAGCACGGGGCGGCCTGGGATGAGAGCGATTATGAAGGGGCAGGGTTCTCCCTCGGCCTTGGTAATTCCATGATCGGCATTGATCCGGAAGAGGCCCTTCGCTGGAAAAAAGCCGTAACCCCGGTGTTTGACACCTACCTTGAAAAGACTGAAAAACGAGGGGTTGACGGTAAAGGGGCCCTGGAATTTCTCAACGACCGCCTGGAGGATAACGCCAAGGGCAAGTTCGAGAGCAGTTACCTCTAAACGTTCACTAAAAATCGGTTCCCAACCCGACAACAGGGTTTAATGTTGCGGGTTTGGGGATTGTCCGACTGTATTATAAGGAAAAATTGATGATTAACAGGTTATCTGGGTTTATGAGAATGTTGTCCGGCATCATGCTGGTTGCCATGATGCTTGTCACATGCACCGATGTGGTGGGCAATCTTTTTGGATTACCGGTGCTGGGATCCGAAGAGATCGTTTCACTCATGGCGGCCCTTCTCATTGCCTTTGTGCTTCCCGCCGCCCATGGGGACAAAGCCCACATCGGCGTGGATATTCTCTACATGAAGTTTCCTCCAAAAGTTAAGAGGATCAACAACGCAATCCTGTCGGTTCTGCTGATCGGCTTTTTCGGGCTCATGACCTGGGAGTGCTGCAACTACGGGGAAGACCTCAAGCGGATCGGCCAGGTGTCGGCCATCCTGGAGATTCCCACCTTTTATGTGATCTATGCCGTGGCCTTTGGCTGTGGCGTCCTCACCCTTGTGTTGGCGGCCCAGCTGGCCGGTATTGTCGGAGGTGGCCGCCATGAATGAGTATGTAATGGTCGGACTGATCGGCATTGCTGTGCTGCTGTTGCTCTTTTTTACCCGGCTTGCCGTGGCCTATGCCATGGGTATCGTGGGATTTGCCGGGTACTGGTATCTGACAAATTTCACCGCTGCGGTTTCCCTGCTTTCCAGGGACATGTATGACGTGTTCTCCTCCTACAGTCTTGCCCTGGTTCCCCTCTTTGTTTTCATGGGGTTCATTGCCTATTATTCAGGGGTCAGTGCAAAGCTTTACGATGTGGCCTACCGGTGCATGGGCCGGGTCCGGGGAGGGCTTGCCATGGCCACCGTGGCCGCCTGCACCGCCTTTGGGGCGATCTGCGGCTCCACCACGGCAACGGCCGCCACCATGGGCACCATCGGGCTGCCTGAGATGAAGCGGTACAACTATGGCCAGCGGCTTGCAACGGGCTGTGTGGCGGCGGGCGGTGGCATCGGCGTGCTCATGCCCCCCAGTGTCATCCTCATTATCTACGGCATTTTGACCCAGATTTCCATTGGCAAGCTTTTTATCGCGGGCATTCTTCCCGCCTTTCTCATTGCCGGGCTTTTTATCGTGGCCATTGTGGTTTACTGTTCCCTGTATCCAGAGCAGGGGGCCAGGGGGGAATACTTCACCCTTAAGGAACGGCTCTTTGCTCTGCTGGAAATCTGGGAGACCGGGGTGGTGTTTTTCGTGGTCATGGGGGGGATGTTCTTTGGGTTTTTTACCCCCACCAAGGCAGGCGCGGTGGGGTCGTTTTCCCTGCTCGTCATTGCCGTTGCCCAGAAAAAGCTCTCCTGGCCGAATTTTAAGAACGCCATCTACGATACCCTCAAGACCTCAGCCATGGTGATCATGCTTGTGGCCGGCGCAACCATTTTCGGTCATTTCCTCGCCCTGACACGGATTCCCATGGAGGGAGCCAACCTGGTGGCGACCCTGGACTGGCCCGGATGGGCCATCATCACCTTTATCTGCTTCATCTATCTGATCGGCGGCTGTTTCATCGATGCCCTGGCCCTGATCACCCTGACCATTCCGATCTTTTACCCCATCGTGGAAAGTCTTGGCTACGACCTGATCTGGTTTGGGGTTATCATCGTGCTGATTACCCAGATGGGCATCATCACTCCGCCCGTGGGGGTGAATGTCTATATCGTCAAGGGGCTTGACCCGGAGGTGCCGTTGGAGGAGATCTTCATCGGCGTGATTCCCTTTCTCATTGCCCTGTTTGTGGGAACGGCCATCATGATCGCATTTCCCTCCATTGCCACATTCCTGCCGAACCTGATCTGATCGGCGTGGCGGAAATTACAATGCATGCCACAGCCCTTGGTCATGGGCTGTGGCATGCATTTGTTTTTAAATCTTGAATTTCTTGACCATCTGATCCAGCTCTTCGGCAAGTTTTGAGAGTTCCAAGGCGCTTTCCTTGACCTGGTGACTACCTGAATTTATCTCCTCGGCTGCTTGGCTCACTTCGGTAACATCCTGGGTGACTTGTCCGGCAACGGCGGAGGTCTCATTCACGTTCTCGTTGACCTCCTGGACCCCGGCAGCAGCCTGGCTGACATTGTTTGAGATTTCCTGGGTGGTTGCCGATTGTTCCTCAATGGCAGAAGCAACCGTGGTGACGATCTCGTTGATTTCATTTATAACGGTCACAATGGATTGGATCGCAGTCACCGATTCCGCGGTTGTACCCTGGACGCCTGAAATCTTTGAATTGATCGCACTTGTTGCCTGGGCCGTTTGCAGGGCAAGGGCTTTTATCTCTTCCGCCACCACCGCAAATCCCCTACCGGCTTCTCCGGCCCTGGCCGCCTCTATGGTAGCATTCAACGCCAGAAGGTTTATTTGTTCGGAAATATCCGTAATGGTTTCCGTTACCTTGCTGATCTCTTCAGAAGCCTTGCCAAGGTCGTCCATCTTGGCCGAGGCATGATGGGCCTGGGCAACCGCCTGTTGGGTGGTCGTGTTTCCCTTGGCCGTGTGATTTGAAATCTCCTGGATGGTTGCTGTCATCTCTTCCGATGCCGCAACGATCATTTGAATATTGGTGGTGGTTTGTTCGGTTGCCGCTGCCACACTGTTCATGTTGGTGCTCATCTCCTCGGCAGCTGCTGCAACCGTATTGGACTTTTTCGCGGTTTGTTCCGAGTTCGAGGTGATCTGGTCTGAGATCGCTGAAAGCTCTGTGGATGAAGATGTCAGGGTTTGAACCCCGGTTGCGATATCACCTATCATTTTTTTTAACGTTGTTGACATATTGTTTAAGGAGGCGGCAAGCAGGCCAACCTCATCTTTTTGTTGCAGGTCGAGATTTTTAGTGAAATCTCCTTTAGCCATGCTGTCTGCAAGGTCAACGGCCTGGGCAATCGGTCTTGTTATCGATCGGATGATCAGGAAACTGAATAAGAATCCTATGGCTGTAGCTACTGTAATGATGATCCCGAGGAATACTTTAGCTGCCTTACCCTTGGTGTCCATGTTTTTTCCCAGTGTTTGCTTACATGTCTCAATTTCATTTCTTAACTGTTCGAGCAGGGAGGCTGTGGTTTTCAATGCGGGTATGGTTTCTGTGTAAAACACCTGTTCAGCTTTGTGCTGGGCTTCTTCGATTTCAAATTCCAGGGTTTCAAGCTGCTGAAATAATGTATCCAGGCTTTCGTAGGCAGGAACCGTTTGTTCTGTGAATATTTTATTCCTTTCATCCATGGTTTGCGCATTGGCGATAAGGCTTGCTGATGCATGTAACTTTTCGTGGGGCGACTTTGTTTTTTTTATCACAGCTGCAAATTCAGGCCATTCCTGCAGGATTGTTCTGACATCTCCGGAACTTAACCATTGGGAAAATTTACATTTTGTATGATCTGTTTCTACATTGATTTCAGATGAATTAATTATTGCCGCAGAGATGTCTTGCACCCATTTTAAATGATCTGCGAGTCTGTGGGACAGCACAAGGCTTAATCCATGATGGTTTTGGCGCCATAAATCTTTGATTTTCCCAGCGGAGTCATGGAGTCTTCTATGGGGATCTTCGATTTTTTTAAGAATATCCGCCATCGCAGGATCCACCTGTGATATTTTTTTTGCATCATCGCTTTTGAGAAATTTACCCAGGTCACATTTGGTGTGATCCGTTTGAGCTTCAAGGGTTTTATTATTTTCAACAAATAGTTTTTCTATTTGAAGCGCCCATTTAAGATGATCGATCTCCTTGTGCAGTATCGTGGTGCTGTATCCAGCTCCCGTGGCAAAGCGATGGCCGTTGTACAGTATGCCGTTGATGAGAACGGTCGAGACGATGCCTGCAATGAGCATGGACAGAATCAAAAAAATGGTTAAGGTCCACAATTTAGTCTTGATGGTTAAATTCTTGATCAATGAAAGCCCTCCCTTTTATAAAATGGTATGGCAACGTATTTTACGTAAGCTTTGCCTGGAGTCGTGCATTTCAATATTAAAAAAGAACTGAAAAATAAAGTTTTGTTTTTTTTGATTGGTGTCTATTCCTTTTACCTGTCGCGAAAGAGTGTGTCAATTTATTTTTGTTTTTAGGGGGATGACTGAGTTTCTCTGGATCGGGGGTGGAAGGCTGTGGCGGGACTAATTATTAAAATCATTGGGCTCGGATGAAAATTTCCTTGACCGTTATGGGGTTGTTGGGTATATGTGCCGGAATATCCAACAACCCTATAATCAACGGAACATCATCGTGGCCTTACAGACATTTATCAATTTCTATTTAAAGCTGTTTTTTATTCTCACCCCGTTCTTTGTGCTTTCGGCATTTCTCTCCCTGACCCGGGGTGTTCGGGATGATAAGAAAAAGAAAATCGCCGTCAAGGTCACCGTTGCCGTGATGATCAGTTCGTTCGTGATTTATCTGTTTGGAAAGTATATTTTCGAGCTGTTCGGGATCACCCTGGACGCCTTCAGGATCGGTGCCGGCACCATTTTATTCCTCTCGGCCCTTGCCATGATTGCCGACAACGGCGATACGGAAAGCCAGGGGGACAACCGGGATATCGCGGTTGTTCCCCTGGCCATGCCCATTACTGTGGGGCCGGGTGTGATCGGGATCTTGCTTGTTATCGGCGCCGAAGCCGGCTCTTACACGGAAAAGCTCATCATCGGAGCAGCCCTCTTTTGTGCGGTGCTGACCGTGGGGGGCATTCTCTATCTTTCATCCGGTGTGAAGCGCCTGATCGGCGAGCAGGGGCTGTTGATCCTGCCCAAGGTCACCGGGCTCTTTGTCTCGGCCATTGCGGCCCAGATCATCTTTACCGGCATCCAGAATTTTCTGCATCTCGGGTAAGCGTTGGCACCGTCATATCAGGCTGATCAGCATCCGGGTTGCCACCACCAGAAGCAGCACGGCAAACACCCGCTTGAGCTTTGGCACCGGCAGGCTGTGGGCCAGGCGGACTCCCAGGGGAGCCGTGAGTACGCTTGCCGAGACAATGCCTGCCAGGGCCGGAAGGTAGGCATAACCCAGGGAGTAGGCCGGAAGACCGGCGGCATGGAAGCCGTTGTAGATGTACCCGAAGGTGCCGGCAATGGCGATGGGGAAGCCGATGGCGGCCGAGGTGCCGATGGCCTCATGGACCGGGACGTTGCACCACATCATAAAGGGCACGGACAGGGATCCTCCGCCGATGCCCACCAGGCTCGACACCCCGCCGATGATGTTGCCGACTCCGAACATGCCCACGTTTCCCGGAACTTCCCTGGACGCTTTGGGCTTTTTGTTGGTGAGCATCTGGGATGCCACATAATAGAGAAACACCACAAAGAACCCCTTCAGGAAGGGGCCTGATAGCCGGGCTGCCACGCAGGACCCAAGAAAAGTGCCGATCAGGATTCCCGGGATCACCCGCTTGACAATGTTCCAGTGGACGGCTCCCCGCTTGTGGTGGGCCATGAAGCTTGAAACCGAGGTGAAGATGATCGTGGCCATGGATGTCCCAAGGGCCAGGTGCATGATGAACTCATTGGGTATCTTCTGCCAGGTCAGGCTTGCGACCAGCATGGGGACGATCACAAGTCCACCGCCGATTCCGAGAAGTCCCGAGAGAATTCCGGCAAAAAGTCCCAGAATAAGGTAGACGATAATTACGGTCAGCATTAAAAGACTCCTTTAACTAAAAACGGTTTGTTCAATGTCTATGAGGTGCGCTTCCATGGCCTGTCGGCTCATGGAAGGATCCCGCTTCTCTAAGGCTTCGATGATCTTGAGATGGCCTGTGATGGAGACCCTTCTCCGGGTGTTGCTCTGGAGAAATTCGGACCGGCTCTCGTCCAGCAGGTTGGTGAGGGTTGTGAATACCTCCTGCATCACCTTGTTTCCCGAGGCCATAGCAAGCAGGTTGTGAAACTCCTGGTCCAGAAGATGGTCCTCCTGGTGTGCGAGAAGCTTTCTCTGCTGGTCGCACACGATTATCTTCAGGCGGTCCAGCTGGGGAGGGGAGATGGCGGATGCGGCAAGGCGGGCGATCTGGGGCTCCAGACATTGCCGGAATTCCAGGATCTCCCTGATTCGGGTTTTCTCGGCGGCAATGGCCCGGGCCAGGGCGTCCATAAAAAGGGTGTTGTCTTTGCTGCGGATATAGGTGCCATCCCCCTGGCGGCTCTCAACCAGGTTCTTTTCCGCCAGGGCCTGGACCGCCTGCCTCACCGAGTTGCGGGACACCTTGAATCGCTTGGCAAGGGTGCGTTCCGGCGGCAGCTTGTCTCCCACCGAAAGCTCTCCCTGGCTGATCAGCTCCTGGATCTGCTGCACGATGGTTTCATAACGATAGGGTTTCATCTTGGGTCTTCCTATTGGTGACATCGTCATAATGCTTAAAATTGGTTCAACCAATATCATGGGGGTGCCGGTTTTTCAACGTTTGTTTGAATTTAGGTCGAGTTCGGATAAAGGTTGAACCCATAGTGTCGATTCAACCCTGTTCGGGAGGGGCAAGGTGAGGGGGGGGCGGATTGGCGTTGATCCTTAAATTCAGGAGAGACGTTCCACAAGATCAGGGGGCAGGGGACAGGAGCGATTCTCTCCTGTTTTCGCACATACCCATATTATCTCCCCCCGGGTGAGACAGTGGTCGCTTCTCTCCCGGAAAATACCCAGCTCCCAGGTGATGCTGGTGTTGCCGATCTGTTTTGCGCGAACGCTGATTTCAATGGTGTCGTCAAAATGGATCGGGGATAGATATTCAATGGTTGACTTTACCAGATGGAAGTCTATTCCCTTTGATTTGACGGCACCCATGTAATCGTAGTCGATGAATCTGAGATATTCGGTCAGGGCCGTGTCAAAATAGGTGAGGTAGTGGGCGTTGAAGACCACGCCCTGGGCGTCGATCTCCGCGTAGCGAACCCGAAGGGGATAAAAGAATTCAAACCCGACTCGTTTCATGGGGAAGGGATCTCCTTTCGTTGTTGACGAACGATGAAAACCGCTGTTATTTAACAGGAAGAGAACGATGTTCACAATAGGTGTAACAGGCGTTTTTTTGCAAGCATTTTTTTCGCGGTGGAAAGCAGGATGTCCCTAAGTTTCCCCTGGAGATGCCCATGAAGCGACGAATCCATTGTCTGGTGATCGTAACGGTTTCCCTTCTCCTTTTTGCCGGCTGTTGCCGGCAAGCCCCTGGCTGAACTTGTCGGCAATCCCAGGGTCGAGCAGGTCATTAGTCGTGTTGATACGGGGAACGGAAGGCTGATAGTGGATCTTGCCCACACCGCCATTCCTCTGCCGCCCCATGATCCCCACTATGGAAAGCATGGGGATTACAGGAACTGCATCCACTACTGGCGCTGTTCGGCAAAGCGGAAAGCCTGCCTTGAAGGCAAGGCTTTGGTACTGGGGGAGCGGACGTTCAAAAACCGCATACGATATGACAATATCCAGAGGCTCACCTATAATCCCTTCTATATAGAGATGATGGACCGCATGGATCGTTTTCTTCTCCGGATCGACCTGGATTAGACCTGGGATGCTCTCCGGGATCAATCGATTCATATTTGTTTTCTTGGGCTGGATGGACTTGCCTATGGGGCTAATTGCGTTTAAATCAGCAGGTTATAGCCGTGAAAATGGGTGGTTTGAGAGCGGTTCAGTTAAAAAATAAAGATTATGTTAAAAAAACGTTTGACATAAGTTAGAAAATTATGTAGTTTCCTCGAGTCTTCGTGAGACGGGAGCTTTTCTGCCACGGAGATTTTTTGATTTTGATCTTTGAAAACTGGTTAGTGACAAAAAAGATGAAGCGTATCTTTTGGGTGCTTTGAAGCACGTAAAAGATATCCGGGAGGCAGATTTAAAACCTGTCTCCAAGAATTTAACTGGAGAGTTTGATTCTGGCTCAGAATGAACGCTGGCGGCGTGCTTAACACATGCAAGTCGAACGAG
>JAEINR010000068.1 GCA_016342325.1 Desulfobacterium sp. | reverse complement strand
TTGACAGTGAAAATTTCTGCGCTGTTCTGTCCGTCAACAGCAAAATAAGTGCCAACCGTCAATTGCGGTCATAGATTTTCATGTTTAAAAAAGCAGCCTTTCGAAGAAAAAAAAGGATCATCTCGCAAAAATACTTCCAAGTCATGGCCAGTGACATTATCCGAAGCCACTGTCCTACCTATATGCCCCAGCCATATGGCGCCAGGACCCGGATAAGTACCTGCGCTGCAGTCGGCCTCATTGATCCGCCTATGTTTTTCTCCTATTGCGGCACTCAGTTGAGCCTTACCCAGATTCAGCTTGAAGCATTTGCAAAACAAATTGATATTGCACAAGATCCGGTCAAATCTTTGTCTGGAAAGATATTATACCAACCCTGCCTGGTCGTCTGCCATGATACCCGTTACAAGGAAAACAATTTAACCGGCCTGACAAGACTTATAGGTTTTGGCAAATTTGGTGAATTTGCCACAATTTCATTTGAACAGATCAACACGACCCTGTTACGGGAACTGAAACGAAAGGATCAATCCATCGGCCAGATGGATGTCCTTGCAGATTACGGAAACATGCAGATAGCTGGTATTCTGCGAGTCTATTCCCCAACAAAATTGGGGAAACGGCTACAACGCTATTCTCTTAATGTCATATCGCCAGTTAATGATCTATATATTGACCTTGAGCAGATCAAACAGGACGCTTTTGAAAGATACCACATCAATTCACCTTCAAGTTAGTCATCTCTAAGGTGGGATCCATTGTTTGAAAAATGTGATCCCTCCCCACTAAATGGGAGGCTATGTTACGCTACTTTTAGATTCGGCAGATGAATAAATGCAAGGAGTTCAATTTGTCCATAATTACTTGATGTCCCAGTTTGGAAAGTTACGGATCAATAATTCAATATATTAAGTTGCCAGCTTTGCCCTGTTGGGGGGTTAACGCTGATGCCCTACCCCGATGCTGTGTATATGCAGCCGGGGAATGAAAGGAGGTAGAGCCTTAATCGTTCTCCAGGGGCAACCCGTAGGCGTTCTGCCCAAGAAGATGGATGGAATCCCGGCCAAAGAGCGAAAGAAACGTCCCATCGGCAAGATTACACTTGAATCCCCGGCAGGTCCTGGGGCGGTAATGGTATATTTTGCAGCAATACTTGCCGTCCCGTTTCTGAAGAAACATACAGCCCTTGTCATCCGGGTGAATCATGAAAATCTTGCCGTTTTTCTTTGCATCGGCCGTGGCCTGCTCCAGGCCTTTTTCCCGAATTTCCGCAAAACCTAAGTCAACACCCACGTGTCCGCCCATTTTTTTAATAAACGCCACCTCATCTTCCTGGAGGGTGATTTTCCGATATTGCTTGCAGCAGGTTCCGCACTGGTTGCACTCATGGAAAATAGACTTGAGCGCACTGGGGTCAACAGGATGGGGGGTCGTCATAGGTCAGGGTCCTTTACAGTGTCCAGAATTCATTAAGGGGATGATGATGGAAAAGGGCTTGGGCCCGTTTGGAATGAAAAATACCGACCCGGGGCTGCTCCGGCGCAAGCAGGCTGTCGATGGTGGCCAGAACGGATTCCGCCAATGATTCCGGGTTATACCCACCTTCAAGGAAGTAAATCAGCCGGTCACCACAGATATCCCGTGCACATTGTTTCAACATGGTGGTAACGGTGTGATACCATTGGCTGGTCAGAGTGGTGGCACTTATGGAGTCGTTATTATGGCCGTCATACCCCGCAGATACCAGTATAATTTGGGGCATGTATTGCTCCACCACGTTGTTGAGAAGCTTTCCAAAAAGAAAGGTGTACTCCGTATCACCGAAAAAACTGTGAACAGGGATATTTATGGTATACCCACGCCCCGGCCCCTCACCGATTTCCGTGGGGGTTCCGCTGCATGGGAACAATCCTTTCTGGTGCACTGAGATAAACAGGACCTTGTCTGAATCATAGAACACCTCCTGGGTGCCATTGCCATGGTGGATATCAAAGTCAAGGATCAGGATACGGCTAAGTTGGTAGTGTGCCTGTAAGTATTTGGCAGTAATGGCAATATTATTAAAAACACAGAACCCCATGCCCCGGCCGGGCTCGGCATGGTGACCGGGTGGCCGTATCAGTGCAAATCCGTTACGGATAGACCCATCCATAACCCGGTCGGCCATCTCCAGGCATCCGCCGGCGGCCAGCTGGGCGGTGGCAAGGGACTGATCCATCAGGTAGGTGTCCCGATCATAGGAAAACGGGTTGGGTTTGACGGCATGCTCCCTTACCTGGCTGATATAGAAACGGGAATGGACCTGTTCTATTTCCTCAAAGCATGCTTCCCGTGGAATCACGGCTTCAAACGCTCCCTTGTAACGTTCTTGTACCAAGGGAAAAAGCCCACGGAGCCGTTGGGGGTTCTCCAGGGAGTGGGGTTCAATGGCGTGATCAAAATAACGATCATCCATGAGAATACCGAGTTTATTCATAATAATATTGGTAAATGGAAGACTGTTGATATTGTGAGCGACGGATTCTGAACAGGGAACCAAGCCGGGTCACCTTTTGATCATCATAGGTGAGGGAATCAACCAGTTCAAAGCCAAGTTTTGTCAGACAGCGTTGCTGGGCAATATTGTTGATATCGGTATACATCTCTATTTCATCTATTTTAAGGCGTTCAAACAGGTTGATGATGAGATACTTTTGGGCCTCGGTACCATACCCTTTGTTCCTTTCACCGGGCACCGATATTTTCAAAGCAACCACTGCACACTCCTTTCGTTCCGACCTGAGCCAGTAATGGATAGAGCCGATGGATTTCCCCTTCTTTATTTCAATAACAAAGGTTTTGCTCTTCTCCCCCCAAAAGAGGCCCGATTCCAGCTGCAAATACCCGGCCTCCTCATTGATGGGATGGGGGGAGAGGTATTTACCATGGGCAATGGCACAGTTGCTCCAGGCCGCAAGGGTGGGGATATCCTTGTAGGTGACCCGTCGCAGCCTGAGTCGAGGGGTGAATAATACATTACCGTATAGTGTCATAGACCATCCGGAAATTCCCGGCCGAATGATGGATTCAACCGGGAGTTTCGCTTACAGATTGTTCACAGCGTTCTGGAGATTCGTATTCGATTCAACCAGCTGATTCAAGGCCTCGGCCGTATCAAACAATCTCTGATTGACCGTAACCGCAGATGCCTGGTTCTTTTTAGAAGAGGACGAAACCTGTTCTATTTTTTCCATGACCTCTTTACCGTCAGCGCTGAGTCCGTCGGCTTTCATGCTCACCTTGTTGACCGAGTCGGATATGGTGACAATATCCCTGGAAATGGTTTCCATGGATTCAAGGGCAGTATTGATGACCACACCGCCCTCTGCAAGCCCTTTCATTCCGTCCTGCATGGCACCGATGGTCTGAAGGGAATCTTTTTCAACCCGTTTCACAATGGTTGATATATCGATGGCGGATTTGGAGCTTTTCTCCGCAAGCTTACGGACTTCATCGGCCACGACAGCGAACCCCCGACCGGCGTCGCCGGCCCGTGCGGCTTCAATGGCAGCGTTAAAGGCCAACAGATTGGTCTGGGAGGCAATATCTTTGATGATATCAACAAAGCCGGATATTTTCTCCAGCTGATTGACCAGACCGTTAACCATCTCGTTGTTTTTCTCCATGGTCACGTTGATGTCGGTCAACTTCCGCCCGGCATCCTTACCTGCCACCTTTCCTGTTTCAGCTTCCCGGGCAAGCTCATCTGCAAGCCGGTTTGACTCCAGGCAAAGATCGACCATCTCCTGGGAACTGTCCAACATGGTATGAACGGTTACCATGGACTCATCCAGCTGTTTCACTGCCTGGTTGATCATATCGTTCATATCCTCGACGTTTTCGTTGGCTTGCTCCATCTGATGCCTGGACGTATTGACCAGGCCGTCGACTTCGCCCACGGCATTGGCGATAAGTCTTTCAACTTCTTTTTCCGCCGTGACATCGGTGATATACTCCAGGGCGCCTTTGATGTTTCCCTTGGCGTCCTTGATGGGGGACCCGGTATATTTGATGGGCATGGGCTTGTCCCCGGGGTGTGCAACCGTCTGGCCATCAACGACGGCATCGGTTTTCATTGCCCTGGCACATGCACATTGGTCGGTTCGACAATGGTCGGTTTTAAAAAGATCGTAGCATTTCTTGCCAATGGCCTCATCCGGTGTCATGCCGACCAGGCTCGCCCCGGTTGGATTGATGAAAGTGATGGTATAATCGGTGTCGATTGAGAGAATCGGGGTGGGAATGGTATTCAGATTTTCAATCTTCTCATCGGCGGCCTGCTTCTGCTTCATCTCGTCTGTGACATCAAGGATATACTCCAGCGCCCCCTTGATATTGCCCTTGGCATCCTTGATGGGGGACCCGGTATACTTGATGGGAATGATCACGCCCTCTGCTGGTCGGGCAATGGTCTGTTCCGTTACCACCGAGTTGGTCTTCATGGCCCGGAGGCAGGCGCACTTTTCCGTTTTACAATGGGGGGTTTTAAACAGGTCGTAGCATTTCTTGCCGATCACCTCATCCGGGGTGGAGCCGATGACACTGGCGCCGGTCGGATTCATATAGGTGATATTAAATTCCGTATCAATGGCCATGATCGGGGTCGGAAGGGTGTTCAGGTTTTCAATCTTTTCATCGGCAACCTGCTTCTGCTTCATCTCATCCGTGACATCGAGAATATACTCCAGTGCCCCCTTGATATTGCCCTTGGCATCCGTGATGGGGGAGCCGGTATACTTGATGGGAATGATCACGCCCTCTGCAGGCCGGGCAATGGTCTGTTCCGTTACCACTGAATTGGTCTTCATGGCCCGGAGGCAGGCGCATTTATCGGTTTGGCAATGGGGCGTTTTAAAAAGATCGTAGCATTTCTGCCCGATCACTTCATCCGGGGTGGAGCCGATGACACCGGCGCCGGTGGGATTCATATAGGTGACATTAAAATCCGGATCAATGGCCATGATCGGGGTCGGAATGGTGTTCAGGTTCTCAATTTTTTCATCGGCCACCTGCTTCTGCTTCATCTCATCTGTGACATCGAGAATATACTCCAGGGCCCCCTTAATATTGCCTTTGGCGTCCTTGATGGGGGACCCGGTATACTTGATGGGAATGATCACGCCTTCGGAAGGACGGGCGATGGTCTGTTCAGTTATCACCGAGTTGGTCTTCATGGCCCGGAGGCAGGCGCACTTATCGGTCTGGCAGTGGGGGGTTTTAAAAAGATCGTAGCATTTCTGCCCGATCACCTCGTCCGGAGTGGAGCCGATGACACCGGCACCGGCCGGATTCATATAGGTGATATTAAATTCCGTATCAATGGCCATGATCGGAGTCGGAAGGGTGTCCAGGTTCTCAATTTTTTCATCGGCCACCTGCTTCTGCTTCATCTCTTCTGTGACATCAATAATATACTCCAGCGCGCCCTTGATATTCCCCTTGGCATCCTTGATGGGCGCACCCGTATACTTGATCGGGATAATCACGCCGTCTGCAGGGCGGGCGATGGTCTGTTCAGAGATGACCGAATCGGTCTTCATGGCACGGGCACAGGCGCATTTATCCGTCTTACAATGGGGGGTTTTAAAAAGGTCGTAGCATTTTTTCCCCAGCACCTCGTCCGGGGTAGAACCCACCACCCCCGCACCGGAAGGGTTCATGAACGTGACATTAAATTGTGTATCAATTTCCATGATCGGCGTAGGAATAACATCAAGATCTGTCTGCATCTGCCGCAGGTGGGCCTGGGTATTTTTCAGTTCAGTGATGTCCGTCATCGTAACAAAAGTGCCGCTATCTTTGCCGTTTATGGGTGTTGCTTTTGATGCATAATAAAAAAACTGATTCCCATCGGTTTTACGAATCACCTCGGCGACGACCAATTTGTTTATCCGGGAAGATTTTGAGACAGGACAATCCTTGGTCCCGCACAAATGGGTCGAACAAGCCTCCTCACAGGTCATTTTATTGATGACATCGGCGGATTTCAGGCTAAATGTTTTCAAGAAGGAATCATTGACCCAGGTGATTACCCGATCATTACCAACAATAAAGCTCGGATCCATCAACAGGTTCAAACAGGATGATTCCACGTCTGTAGTTACGGTACTTTCCACAGTTTTCATGTTTTTGTCATACCTTTAATCTAAAATTGAATCTATGGTTTAATGTATACATTTATATCCGGTTTGATTCAGGACGGATCGCCAGGGGAATTTGATTTCAAATGATTACGAATCAAGTTATGGGTGTTTATAACAAGCACATGCTCCCGGATTCCCTCAGGATTAAGATACTCTATCAACCGGTCTGCAGTATCTTTCTTGTCGCTTAACTGGGCCGCAAGGGACGGTGTTGCGTAATACTGCTCCTGTTTGTGGATCGTCACAATATGATCCACTTCCAGGGCTACAGTCTGCCCGTGGCTGCAACAGATGATGAGATGGTGGGCCTCATCTTCCTTGTGGACTGGATAGTTGTAGAATTTTTTAAGATTTACCACCGGAACCACAAGTCCACGCAGGTTTATGACGCCGGAACAATAACCGGTCCCCGCGGGTATTGCCATGGTGTCGACATTTTCAATGATTTCCTGGACGTCCTTAAGCTCAATGGCAAACTGTTTGCCGATGGAGAAGATGAGATAACAATTTTCGGTAATCAGGTGTTGCGCTCCGGGTTGGGCGGATATCTCCGACTTTTCCCCATATCCATCCTCATTGCCGAGCCTGGCAATGGATTTAATGTTTTCAAGATGGATACATACAAGGTTCTGCATGTTCAGAAGAATAACGTTTTCAGCGTCAGGCCGTTGGTACATGCCCAGTACATTTTCATCTTTTCCCTCGGGAAAACGTAAGATTTCATCATCAAAAATAGTGACAATATCTTTAACCCCATCGACGATCATCCCGAAACAGCACTCTTCGGAGGCAAGAACAAGCACCCGGGTTTCGTCATCCCTGGAAAATTGTGCGTTCGTATCCCCGGAAAGCAGGGTCCGGGCATTGAGCACGGGAATTGTTTTTCCTCTGATACCAAGTGTTCCCGCCACAATACCGGTTCTGAACATCTCATCGATGTCACTGAGAAACGTGATCTCCTGGGCACAATGCACCGGCACCCCATACGCCTGACCCGAGGACTGAAACACAACGTAACAAGCGGAAGCAGATGGTTTGACCGTTTTTGAAAGGAGTTGGGCGTCACAGATCTGTTCGTCAAGGCCCCCGAGGCCATCGCGGAACAGATAATTGAGATCAAGCAGTTCGACGATCCGTTTGCCGGACTCTAATTGTATTAAGCCGGAGATAATATGATCTTCCGCCTGAACCGCCTTGCAGATGGGGGAAATATGAGTGGCGTCAGCCCGAAAGACCTCCTTTATATCATCAAACATAAGCCCGTAATTGCGATTTAAGATCGACACCACAGCGATCCGGGCATCAGCACCATACCCGTGTTCGCTTAATCCGAATCGTCTCTTCAAATTGATGACCGGTATAACCGCGTCCCGCAAGGACATAACCCCTTCAAGATAATCATGCCCCCCGGGAAGCTTTTGGATCACACCGTTAATCGGGGTGGCTTCAGTAACATGCTCTGCCTTGAGGGCGATTTCCATCCCCTGATTTTCATCCAGTATAAATGATGCAAAAAGCTGTTCCTGTGTCATCCGTGCTACCTTTATGGAGTGTTAGACCATAGCCTTCTGATTTTTACAAAACATCAAAAAGCACGCAATTAATATCATTAATGCAATCATTCAGCAGCTAAAATCGAGATATGCCCCAATCCTTGTATATACAGCAAGCTCCAAAAGAAAGCGCATATGCTACCAGATAATTTTCATCCCGACAATAGCATCCAGTCAAACAATTGAAAAAAATCACAACCGCTGCTCGGACTGCTTTCCAGACTCCTGAGACAACAAAGCAGGTGCACCTTATCCGGCTTTCTCAATATTTTGAAACCCCTAGCTTTCCGGCCCTGCCCCACGACGGGTGTGGCTTTTCTATGTTTAGATATATATACACTACTAAAAACAAAGACGCTACAAAAAACTGACTATTACCGAACACTTAACTGTTATCATTGGTTATTATCTGTAATTATTAAGCACGACATTTCAAGAAACGAAGTTTAGTTTGAGACACATAATTCAGACTTTGAGATTATATTTTTTGAGCAAACTGTAGAAATGGGATTTTGAAAGCCCGGACCGTTTCAGGATGGTCTGAACATCCCCCCGGGTCTCTGCGATTATTTTTTTGAGATACTTGATCTCCATGAGATGCTTAAACTCTTTAAAGGTGGGCAAACCGGTTTCAGGCGTTTCCAGACCATGGGGGCGATCGGCCCCCCTTTGGATGGATGCCTTGGCCACCTGGATACGGATCGCCCTGGGAAGGTGCATGGCATACAAGGTTTTTTCATACCCGGACGCCACAAAGGCGGTCTCCAGAATATTGAACAGCTCGCGCACGTTCCCCGGCCAATGGTAGGCATTGAGGGTGTCAAAGAACACCTGCTCAAATCCCTTGTTGGGAACCTGGTAGTCGTCGCAGAGCCGGTTGACATGGAACATGGCAAGCTTTTTGATATCAGGTCCCCGCTCCCGCAACGGGGGAATCCTGAGCTGGACGGCGCACAGCCTGTAGAGCAGGTCCTGGCGGAACTCCCCTTTCTTGACCATGGCGTGAAGGTCCCGGTTGGTTGCGGCGATCAGCCTGAAGTCGCTGCTGATTTCCAGGCTGTCCCCCACCGGGCGGAACCGTTTTTCCTGGAGCACCCGCAAAAAGGATTTCTGGGTGGAAAGCGGCATCTCCCCCACCTCGTCCAGGAACAGGGTTCCCTTGTCTGCAAGCTTCACAAGGCCGGTCCGCTTGTCGGCAGCCCCGGTGAACGCCCCTTTTTTATGGCCGAACAGGGTGCTCTCCAACAGGGATTCGGTGAGGGCGGCACAGTCCACCACCACAAAATTGTTCAGGCTCCTGACGCTGTTGTCGTGGATGGTATTGGCAAAAAGCTCCTTCCCGGTGCCGGTCTCACCGGTGACGAGCACCGGCGCGTTTGACACGGCAGCCCGGGTGAGGCTTTCAAAGCACTGCTTGATCACGGGAGACTCTCCGATGATCCGGTCAAGATTTATGGCCACGGTCTGCTTTTTGCTCTTTTTCTCCTCCCTGTATTTCAACGCCCGGGTCAGGCTCAACTTGGTCTGCTTCACCGAGGTGGGCTTGACAATATAATCCCACACGCCCTCCTGGATGGCGGCCTCGGCACCATCCGGGTCACCCAGTCCCGTAACAATGAAGATTTCAGGGTTGGAGATGCTCTTTTCCTTGATCTGGGGAAGCCACTCAAGGCCGTTGCCGTCGGGCAGCCGCACATCCAGAAGCAGGATGTCCACATCCCGGGTGGCAAGGATCTCCATGCCCTGCTTCAGGGTTTCGGCCTTGAGGCAGTCGTGCCCCATGCGCAGGATCAGGCTCTCCATGGTCCCGCAGAAATTGGTGTCATCATCTATTATCAGTATTAAAGCCATAATCGCCTATAATAAGGTGAGATCCGGGTTAAGCCATAAATAAAGCCTCTTGTTGCGCCTCGCATATGGATAGATACCATCTCTATAAAAATAGGGAAAGCAGGTATCAATTCGATTACAAACATCCCTGGTCATAAATCCTGGCCGTGCATCACCTGGTTGATGGCTTCGGACAGGATGGTCTTGTTGTAGGGTTTGACAACAAATTTCCGAATATTGTCCGATTCCTGGATACAGAAATCAACGTTCCGCCCGGACACCATGATCACGGGAAGATCCGGCAGGATTTTTTTTATCTGCTTGGCCAGGTCCAGGCCGCTGGTCCTGGGCATGTCATAATCGGTGATCACAAGGTCGAACCGTCCAGGCGCCATGGAGAGGCGCTCCATGGCTTCCCGGGCATCATTCACCGGAGTGACCCTGTATCCCAGTTTTTCCAAGGTCCTTGGCACGCTCTCCCGCTGGTCCGCATCATCCTCCACAAAGAGAATCGCCCCCTCCCCCCGCTGGGAATCGATATATTCTGTGATTTCAGCATCATCCCCCCCATCGATCTGGGGAATCAAAATGGTGAATTGGGTCTGTTCAAAGGGCAGACTCATCACCGTGATGGCACCGTTGTGGCCCTGGACAATGCCGTGCACCATGGAAAGCCCCAGGCCCGTACCGATGTTCTTACTCTTGGTGGAAAAGAAGGGGTCAAAGATCTTGTCAATGATATCCGGATCAATGCCCGGGCCGTTGTCTGCAACGGTCAGTTCCACGTAGCGGCCCGGGGAAAGGTTCACCTCTTTGGCCTCACCGGCAAACACGGTGCGTTCCCGGAGCCCGACCCTGAGCCGTCCACCCAAACCGTTCATGGCCTGGAAGGAGTTGGTGCAAAGGTTCATGACCACCTGGTGAATCTGGGTCGGGTCACCGTTGCAGTGGGACCTTATTTTTCCGATATCGGTGATGATCTCAAGGTTCCCCGGCAGGGACGTCTTCAACAGTTCCATGGCATCGGTGACGATGTCGGTCATGCTCATGTTCCTGAACTGCATGTGCCCGGGCCGTGAAAAGGTAAGGATCTGCTTGACAAGATTGGCCCCCCGGTTTCCGGCGTTCAACACCCGTTCCAGATCCTTGCGGGTGATGGAATCAAGGGGTACATCTTCAATGGCAAGCTCGGTGGAGTTGATGATGGATGTCAGGATGTTATTAAAATCATGGGCAATGCCCCCGGACAATATCCCCAGGGCCTCCATCTTCTGGGCCTGGGTCAGTTGCTTCTTAAGGTTGATCTTCTTGGTGATGTCCTCAGCCGTACTCAGTACGCCGATGACGTTCCCGCTGTCATCATGGAGGGGAATCTTGCTCATCTCAAGCCAGATCGACTCCTGGCCATTTAATCGTATTTTCCAAGAGCAGGCGTAGCAGGGCTTGTTTGTGGCCAACACCCGCTCTCCCAGCTCCCTTGAGACCTTGGCCGCCTCCCCCAGGTTGGGGATGCTGTTAATATCGGCCCCTATGATGCTGCGCTTGTTCGAGATGTTGAAAAACGTCATGAACGAGTTGTTGACATCCACCAGTTTCAGGTCCTGGTCCTGCCAGAACACCAGTTGGGGAATATTATCCAGAATCAAACGCAGTTTCTTTTTGGACTCCCGCATGGCAAGGTTTGCCCTTTTTCTCTGGCCCATATTAAGAACCAGAAGAATCACCATGGCGGAAAGGATGATGACGCTTGCGATGATCACCCAGAAGATCTGCCGATTCAGCTTATAAAAGTTGTAGGGCTCGTTGATGATAACGCTGTCATTGGGCAACCGCTCCTTTTTTATATTAAACCGGGTCAGCACGTTATGGTCAAAAACATAGGTGTGACCGCCGCCGGTGACCACGGGAATGGCATCCGGATTTTCTCCGTTCAAGATTCTTGCGGCAACACTTCCCGCTGTTTTGCCGTGCTCGAACCCGCTGGCAAGTTTGCCGCCCACGATGCCGGTGCCGGTCAGAAAAACCCAGGAACTGTATACCGGAAGGCGCGTGGCCGAGCACACCATCCGGCTGATATCCTCGGGGGTGTAGAACTTTTTCCCGGTCAGTTCATGGGTGGGCACGATGTAGAGCAACGCATCCCTGGGAATGTCTTCCAGGAAAGATCTTTTCCCGGCTTGAAGGTCGCTTGTCTTAAAGCCTGAGACAAACGACACCTGGAAATCAATGGCCCGGTCTTTGATGGTCTCCTTGATCTCCCGGATGATGGCAAGGGAGGTCACGGTACGGTTTCCAATGACCACCATCTGTGTGGCCTTTGGATGCAGGCGTCGCGCAATTTCAAGGTTCTCCTCAAAATCCACGCTCTCTTCAATGCCGGTGATCCCTTTTTGCCCCCTGAGCATGGCGGGATTGTAATTATTCAATCCGCAAAACACGATGGGCACCCCAGGGAACAGCGATTCCCTGTATTTCAATGCAAACTCAAAGGCACTGTTGTCCGAGGTGATCACCACATCAAAATGGTCGTTCCTGAACTTATACTGGTAATAGCCGTGGAGCATCTCCTGGACCTTCCGGCCATAGTATTTCTTGGAATCCATGAACTCCACCTGGAGATCCAGGCTGTCTATTGTCTTGGAAAGCTCGGACCGGATGCCGTTGAGGATGCCGTCTGACCAGGCATAACCGTCCTGGTATGAGTTAAGGTACAGGATGCGCCGGCTTTGCAATGGGGCATTACCGGCAAAGGCGGTCCCGGCAATGGCAATGGTTACCACCATGATATATGTAATTATTTTAAGTTTCATTCCAGACTCTTTTGTGTATGCGTTCCATGGATTATAGATGAAAATATTAAAAAGAGAAATCAATAGCAACTATTGTACCATGAAAACAGCCACACCTTGAAAGCTTCCCTGGCAATCTGCCCATGGATATGTCGTGATTTTGAAAATAATTCCGATTTTCCGTCCCCCTTCCCCCTGGGGGACACTTGGGAGTCCTAAAAAACAGACCACACCGACAACAGCCTGAAATAACGACCCTTTACTGAACAGAGAACCCCAGATTCACCCGCCATGAATCCGTTTTTTCAGACTAGGCCCGGCTATTTTTACAGCCTGGACTAAGAAAAAACAGGAAAAACACTGATATACCCTGCAATTACAGATAGATATCAATATTGGCACGCAAATTGTAGTATTGGAAAACATGATTAGTTTTTTTATAATAACCTAAGTGTTAGGAGGATCGAATGTCTTTAGGATTGCTTGCGTTAATAGCCTTTATACCCATCGCGATAGTACTGGTGTTTATGGTAGGCCTCAGGTGGCCTGCTACAAAGGCCATGCCCCTTGCCTGGCTGGCCAGCGCCATCCTGGGTGTTGCCGCCTGGAAAATGCCGGCGGGCCTTGTTGCTGCAGCAACCCTGAGCGGGTTCGGCAGTGCGATAAACGTTCTTATCATCGTGTTCGGCGCCATTATCATCTTATACACCCTGCGAGAAAGCGGGGCCATGGAAACCATCAGTTACGGGTTTACCACCATCTCTCCTGACAGGCGGGTCCAGACCATCATCATCGCCTTTTTATTCGGCGCCTTTATAGAAGGGTCCGCAGGATTCGGCACCCCGGCCGCCATCTGCGCCCCCCTCCTTCTCGGACTCGGCTTCCCCGCCCTTGCTGCAGTATGCGTCAGCCTGATCCTCAACTCCATCCCCGTAACCTTTGGCGCAGTGGGCACCCCGGTGTGGTTCGGTCTCAAGACCCTTCGAACCAGCGTTGAAGGCGCCATTGCAACCAGCGGACCCGATGCCACGGTGGCATCGTTTGACGTCTTCATGAGAAACGTCGGCGAGTTTTCCGCCCTGACCCACTCGGTGATGGCGATCCTGCTGCCCCTCTTTGTTGTCTGCTTCATGACCCGCTTTTTCGGAAAGAACAAATCCTGGTCCGAAGGTTTTGGCGCCTGGAAGTTCGCCCTCTTTGCCGGGGTCTCCTTTTCCATTCCCTACCTGTTCACAGCCTTTGTCTTTGGCGTTGAGTTCCCCTCCCTTCTGGGCGGCCTGATCGGTCTCTCCGTGGTTGTTGCAGGCGCCAAGAAAAAGATGTTCCTTCCCGAGGAAGTATGGGATTTTGAGGAGCGTTCCGGCTGGGAAAAAGAATGGGTGGGTGAGATCGAGCCCGGTACAACCAAGCTCAAGGCACGCATGAGCCAGGTGAGCGCCTGGATGCCCTATGTCCTGATCGCGGCCCTTCTTGTTCTCACACGGATCGCAAGCCTTCCCTTTAAGGGATGGGTCACCTCCTGGGTGATCTCCTTCCCCCATATCCTGGGCTATGAAACCGTGAACTTTGCCATGAAGCCCCTCTACCTTCCGGGCGTGGTTCCCTTTATGCTCGTTGCCGTGATCACGATCTTTCTCCACCGGATTCCCATGGCCAAGGTCAAGACCGCCTGGAAAGACTCCTTTATTAAAATGAAAAACCCCACCATTGCCATGTTCTTTGCCGTGGCCATGGTCGAGATCCTGAAACAATCCGCCCACAACCCCCTTGGCTATGCCTCCATGCCCCTGACCATGGCCACCTTTGTGGCAGGAATGGCGGGGTCCGTATGGCCTATGGTCGCCTCCTATGTGGGTGCCCTGGGTGCTTTCATCACCGGCAGCTGCACGGTTTCCAACCTTCTGTTTGCCGACTTCCAGTACGGCATCGCCACCAAGATCGGTGCAAGCCACCAGATTATCGTGGCCATGCAGTCCGTGGGTGCGGCCATGGGTAACATGATCTGTGTGCACAATGTTGTTGCCGCATCGGCAACCGTAGGCCTTGTGGGCATGGAAGGTACCATTATCCGGCGAACGATGCTACCCTGCATCCTGTACGGAATCGTGGCAGGCTTCCTTGCCTTGATCTACATATATGTTCTGTTTCCCGGAACCTTTTAATGACAGTTGGGTTGTGCGGGGGGCTGTCCCCCCCCACACAACCTGATCCCGAACAAGAACAGGCAAAAACCAGAGCTGAAAAGCTAAATGTTTTGAACAAACGACGGACAAGAAGCGTCCTCTAAGAATAAGAAATGGGAGCCAACATGATCTCAAAGACAGTGATTGACGAGTTTAAAACCATCGTCGGTGAAAATAACGTAATGACCAACGAGGTCGACCGCCAGAACTACGCCTATGACGCCGCCGTGCTTGAGCCGGTCATTCCGGCGGCAGTGGTAAGACCCTCTGCAGGAGAAGAGATCGGAAGGATCGTCAAGATCTGTAACGACAACCTGATTCCGGTCACCGTCCGGGGCGCAGGCACCAACCTGACCGGCGGCACCATCCCCCTTGAGGACGGCATCGTGCTGTTGACCAACCGCATGAACAAGGTCCTGGAACTGAACGAAGAGGACATGTATGTCCGTGTGGAACCCGGTGTGGTCACGGCAAAGCTTGCAGCCCAGGTGGCTGCAAAGGGTCTTTTCTATCCCCCGGATCCGGGCAGCCAGGCCGTGTCCACCATTGCAGGCAACGTGGCTGAGAACGCCGGCGGCCTTCGGGGCCTGAAATACGGTGTCACCAAGGATTATGTCATGGGCATCGAGTTTTATAACGCCGAAGGCAACCTTGTAACCGGCGGTTCCAAGACCGTCAAATGCGCCACCGGATACAACCTTACCGGCCTCATGACGGCTTCCGAAGGCACCCTGGGTATTTTCAGCGAAATCACCCTCAAGCTTGTTCCGCCTCCCAAGGCCTCCAAGGCCATGATGGCCATCTATGACAGTGTTGAGGCAGCCACGGAAACCGTTGCCGCCATCATCGCCGCCAAGATCGTTCCCTGCACCCTGGAGTTCCTGGACAACTTCACCATCAACGCAGTCGAAGACTTTTCAAAGGTTGGGCTTCCCAGGGACGCCAAGGCCCTGCTGCTCATCGAGGTGGACGGTCATCCGGCAGAGGTGGAAGAAGATGCCCAGCGGGTGGAAGATATCTGCAAGGACCGGGGGGCCGGACGAATCCAAGTGGCCCAGAATGAAGCCGAAAAGACGAAGATCTGGGAAGCCCGGCGTACCGCCCTTACCGCCCTTGCCCGCCTGAAACCCACCCTGATCCTGGAAGACGCCACAGTACCCAGGAGCAAAATCCCGGCCATGGTGGCCGGCATTGAAGTGCTTGCCAAAAAATACGATATTCCCATCGGCACCTTCGGCCATGCCGGCGACGGCAACCTCCACCCCACCATCCTCACCGACAAACGGGACAAGGCCGAGATCCACAAGGTGGAACAATGTGTCAGCGACCTGTTTGACATCGCCCTTAAGCTGGACGGCACCCTCTCGGGGGAGCACGGCATCGGCATTGCCAAGGCCGGGTTCATGGTCAACGAGGTGGGGCAGTCCTCCATCGATTTTTCACGGACCATGAAGAAATCCATTGATCCCAATTCCATCCTTAATCCCGGAAAAATAATAGGGAGATAACATGTCAAATTTAAATGAACTCTCCCAACTGCTCAAAGAGATCGAAGACCAACTGGCCGACTGCATGAAGTGCGGCATGTGCCAGGCCGTCTGCCCGGTTTTTACCGAAACCGGAGACGAAGGGGATGTGGCAAGGGGCAAAATATTCCTGCTGGAGCGCCTGGGCGACCAGCTTTTGCACGATGCCAAGGGCGCCAAGAAGCGCATCGAAAAGTGCTTACTATGTGGCACCTGCGGGGCCAACTGCCCCAGCGGCGTGAAGATCATTGAGATCTTCCTCAAGGCCCGGGCCGCCCTCACCACCTATGTGGGACTCTCCCCGGTAAAGCAGATCATCTTCCGGGGGATGCTCAAGCACCCCAAGCGCTTCACAGGATTGGTTGACCTGGCATCCAAGTTCCAGGGCCTGGGCATTTCCAAGGCCAACATTGACCAGGGCACATGCTGTTCCAAGATGATGTCCGGACTCATCGGCGACCGGCACTTCAAGCCCCTGGCAAAGAAACCGTTGCACAAGATCTGCCCTGAACTTGACACGGCCCCGGGCAAATCCGGCATCAAGGTCGCCTTTTATCCCGGCTGTGTTGTGGATAAGATGAACCCTGAGATCGGAGAGGCGGCCCTGAAGGTGTTTGCCCACCACGGCGTGGGCGTGTTCATGCCGGCCAACCAGGCCTGCTGCGGCATTCCAGCCCTGGCCTCCGGGGACAAACAGACCTTTGAAAATCTTTTAGACCACAACATCTCCCGGTTCAGCAACGCGGAGTTCGACTACATCATCACCCCCTGCGCCACCTGTTCCTCCACCATCAAGGAGATCTGGCCCATGATGGCAGGCGGCCAAGATTCAAAGCACTATCCAGCGATAAAAATGCTGTCGGAAAAGACCATGGACATCAGCCAGTTTCTGGTGGACGTGCTCAAGGTAACCCCGGTACAGGGGGGTGGCAAGGCGGCAAAACAGGTCACCTACCACGACCCCTGTCACCTGGGAAAATCCCTGGGGGTCTACAGCCAGCCCAGGACCCTTGTCCAGGCCAATCCCGACTGTGAGCTTGTGGAGATGAACGAAGCGGATTACTGCTGCGGCAACGGCGGCAGCTTTAACCTGCAGAACTATGACCTCTCCTGTGAGATCGGCATGAGAAAACGAAACAACATCGTTGCAACAGGCGCCGACATTGTTGCAACATCCTGTCCCGCCTGCATGATGCAGATGACCGACATGCTTTCCCAGAACAACGACACGATCAGGGTAAAGCATGTTATTGAACTTTATGCAGACTCAATGGAATAGTCTGCAATAGAAACAACGGAGTTTTGAATGACGAAAAAAATGGTTACAATTGACGGAAATACTGCGGCGGCCCACGTTGCCTATGCCATGAGCGATGTGGCTGCCCTCTATCCGATTACCCCTTCAACCCCCCTTGGAGAAGTTGCAGATGTATGGGCTTCCCAGGGTCGAAAGAATATATTCAACCAGGTGCTCAACGTAAAGCAGCTTCAGTCCGAGGCCGGCGCCGCAGGTGCCGTCCACGGCTCCCTTGCTGCCGGGGCGCTGACCACCACCTTTACGGCCTCCCAGGGCCTGTTGTTGATGATCCCCAACATGTACAAGATTGCAGGCGAACTCCTGCCTTGCGTCTTCCATGTCACGGCACGGGCCCTTGCTCCCCACGCCCTCTCCATCTTCGGGGACCACTCGGACGTGATGTCGGTGCGGCAGACAGGCTTTGCCATGCTCTGTTCCAACTCGGTCCAGGAGGCCATGGATCTCGCCCTTGTCTCCCACCTTGCCACCATTGAAGGCAAGGTGCCCTTCCTCCACTTCTTTGACGGATTCCGCACCTCCCACGAGATCCAGAAGATCGAGACCATCGACTACGACGACATGGCCGAACTTGTGGACCAGGAGGCCCTTAACCTGTTCAGGACAACGGCCATGAACCCGGAACACCCGGACGTGCGCGGCACCGCCCAGAACCCGGACATCTACTTCCAGGGCCGGGAAGCGGCCAACCTTTATTACGAGAAGATTCCCGGGGTGGTCCAGGCATACATGAAAAAGGTTGAAGCCCTCACAGGCCGGGCATACAACCTCTTCGACTATGTGGGTGATCCCGATGCCACCCGGGTGATCGTGGCCATGGGTTCCTCCTGTGAGACCATTGAAGAAACCGTGAACAAACTTGCTGCGAAAGGTGAGAAGATCGGCCTCATAAAGGTCAGGCTCTACCGACCCTTTGTCAGGGACGCCTTTATGGCGGCCCTGCCCAAGACAGCCACTTCCATCACCGTCCTTGACCGTACCAAGGAACCGGGCGCCCTGGGCGATCCCCTCTACACCGACGTCTGTACCGCCTTTATCCAGGCCGGCAGGATCCCGACCATCCTCGCCGGCCGGTACGGGCTGGGCTCCAAGGAGTTCACCCCGGCCATGGTCAAGGCGGTATACGACAACATGGGACAAACCGATCCCAGGAACCACTTTGTTGTCGGCATCAACGATGACGTGACCCACACCTCCCTTGACTATGACCGAAGCTTTGATGCGGCCCCCGAGGGCACCTTCCGGGCCAAGTTCTGGGGCCTTGGTTCCGACGGAACCGTGGGCGCCAACAAGAGCGCCATCAAGATCATCGGGGACAACACCGATCTCTTTGCCCAGGGCTATTTTGCCTATGATTCAAAGAAATCCGGCGGCATCACCGTGTCCCACCTCCGGTTCGGGGAGAAGCAGATCCGCTCCACCTACCTGGTGGATGCGGCCGACTTCATCGCCTGCCACAAAGCAAGTTACGTGGATCTCTACGACATCCTGGACGGCATCGTTGACAACGGAACATTCCTGCTCAACTCCGGCTGGACCCAGGCCGACATGGAGGAAAAGCTTCCGGCAGATCTCAAGCGGGTGATCGCGCAAAAGAACCTCAACTTCTACAACATCGACGCGGTAAAGATCGCCGCCAAGGTGGGCCTGGGCAACCGCATCAACATGGTCACCCAGACCGCGTTTTTCAAGCTTGCCGGCGTGCTTCCCTTTGAAAAGGCCATCGAGCTTCTCAAGGCGGACATCAAAAAGACCTACGGCAAGAAAGGCGACAAAATCGTTGCCATGAACATTGAAGCCGTGGACATGGCCCTTAGCGAGCTTGTCAAAATTGAGGTGCCGGACGCATGGAAGGATGTTAAGGGCGAACGCACAATCGCCCCCACGGGCAACGCCTATGTGGACAATGTCATGAAGCCGGTCCTTGCCCAGAAGGGGGATGCCCTGCCCGTGAGCGCCTTTTCCACCGATGGAAAAATGCCCGTTGCCACATCAAAGTACGAAAAGCGCGGGGTGGCCATCAATGTTCCCGAGTGGATCGCCGACAACTGCATCCAGTGCAATCAGTGCGCCTTTGTCTGCCCCCATTCGGCCATCCTTCCCGTCCTTGCCACCGGGGATGAGCTCACCCCAGCTCCCGCAACCTTCACCACCCTGGACGCCAAGGGCAAGGAACTTAAAGGCCTCAAGTTCCGCATCCAGGTCAACACCCTTGACTGCCTGGGGTGCGGCAATTGTGCCGACATCTGTCCGGCCAAAACATCTGCCCTTGAGATGCGCCCCATGGATACCCAGACAGCGGTGGAAGTGCCCAACTTCGACTTCTCCCAGACCGTCAGCTTCAAGGACAGCCTGATGAGCCGCACCACGGTCAAGGGCAGCCAGTTCCAGCAGTCCCTCATGGAGTTCTCCGGCGCATGCTCCGGCTGCGGCGAGACCCCCTACGTAAAGGTACTCACCCAGCTATTTGGCGAGCGCATGACCATTGCCAATGCAACCGGCTGCTCCTCCATCTGGGCGGCCTCGGCCCCCTCCACCCCCTATGCGGTGAACAAGGACGGCCACGGCCCTGCCTGGGGTAACTCATTGTTCGAGGATGCAGCAGAGTTCGGGTACGGCATGCACATTGCCACAAGCCACAGGCGAAACAAGCTTGTGGACCTCATGAACCAAGCCCTTGCCCAGGATCTTTCCGAAGAGATCAAAGAGGTCATGTACGGATGGATCCAAGGCAAAGACAATGCCGATGAATCCAAGAAACAGGGTGACCGGCTCAAGGCCCTCCTGAAAAACGGGTCCGATGACCCGGTCCTCTCGGAAATCAGCAAGGCGTCCGACCTTTACACCAAAAAATCCCACTGGATCTTTGGCGGGGACGGCTGGGCCTATGACATCGGTTTCGGTGGACTTGACCATGTGATCGCCTCGGGTGAGGACGTGAACATCCTTGTCATGGATACCGAAGTTTACTCAAATACCGGCGGCCAGGCCTCAAAGGCCACCCCGGCAGGCGCTGTGGCAAAGTTTGCGGCCTCGGGAAAACCCGTGGGCAAGAAAGACCTGGGACGCATCGCCATGACCTACGGTTATGTCTATGTGGCCTCCATCGCCATGGGCGCCAACAAGAACCAGACCATGAAAGCGTTCCAGGAGGCGGAAGCCTATCCCGGACCCTCGGTGATCATCTGCTACGCCCCCTGCATCAACCAGGGCATCAGAAAAGGCATGGGCAAGACCCAGGAAGAGCAGAAACTGGCGGTCAATGCCGGTTACTGGCCCCTGTACCGTTACAATCCCATGCGCGAGATCAACGGCGAGAACCCCTTTGTTCTTGACTCAAAGGCACCGGACGGTTCCCTCCAAGAGTTCCTGAGCGGTGAAAACAGGTTCGCCCTGCTGGAGAAGCTCTTCCCCAATGAGTCAACGCGACTCCGATCAAAAATTGAGGAAGACTACAACAACCGGTACACCCTGCTGAAAAACATGGCAGAATAACAGTTGCGAAAGTAACACAGTTGGGGACGCCCATAAAATTATAACTTTCGATACCCATGGGCGTCCCTCCCTGAGGCCCAGCGTATTTTGGAATCTAATAACTTTATGGGCGTCTTTACTCTTTATCTACAGGAGGAATCCATGATCAAGCATATTGTAATGTGGAATCTTGTTGCGTCTGACAACAAAGAAGAAAACCTAAAAAAAATGAAGTCCCTTTTAGAGGGACTTGTGGGAAAAATCCCTGAAATCGTCAAACTGGAGGTTTCCATTCACCCCATCTCATCCCCTGAACCCCTCGATATAGTCCTCTATTCCGAGTTCAACTGCTACGACGATCTGAATGCCTACGCAACCCACCCCGAGCACCTGAAAGTGGGAGAATTTATAAAATCCGTGGCAGACTCCCGATCCGCCGTTGATTACGAAGTCTAAAAGCTGGGGACGCCCATAAAATTATAAGTTTCTATGAAGGAATGTTATAATTTTATGGGCGTCCCCTATTTCCTAATTTTCCAGGGCAAGTCTCTCAGACATATACTTATACAAGACCATGGCTGTGCCGGTGGCTTCAGCTTCCATCTTTGCCAGGGCTTTGCGAGGGATCACAGCCACCATGGCTTGATGCTCGGCCCGTGCGGTATAGGTGGACCGCCAGGGTTGCCAGGCTGCCCTGGGTGCAATGATCCGTCCAGGTCCCAGGGAGGTCAGCCTGCGCTGTTTATCCGATGTATCCGTTACAAAAATGGATATGCTTCCCCAGAGAACAAATATCACACCATCATGCTCTTCTCCCTCTTTGACCAGGACCTCCCCCTTCATCACGGTTTTTTGTACAAGATAGGATTTCATGCGTCCCATGATCGCCTCAAAACGTTCCTGCTCCTGAAGATGGGCATCGAGCCCATCCACGGCTGCGTCAAAGAGTTCTCCCCTGGCCTCGATTCCGACGGCCGAGGTGCAGGCAAGGATCTCCTGGTGTTTCGCAAGTAAATAATTTTCTCCGGCCTCCAGGGCATGGTCCAGATCTTCATGGATGCTGACCTGGACCATGACTTCAGGAGTGGCATTGCGTTTCAAAAGGTCGATCAGGCGATCGGGGGCGGCGGCAAAGGATACGGTAATCCCCTTGGACACAGCCTGCTGGGCAATACGCTGGAAGGTGTTCACGCTAGAGATGTCAAATCCATGAATTTTTGTAAGGTCCAGAATGATGTGCCCGGGTGGGTTCTCCTGGTCAAACAGTTCCTTGACCCGTTTACCCACAAAATAGGTGGATCCGAAAAAAAGATAACCTGAAAGTTTAAATATGACCCAGTCATGACCATTCCGGGAAACAAGTATCTGATCCGGAACCGACCGTTCCCGGGTACTGTGGAGGGTGACGAGTGTTTCCGGGTCTCCCAGGACCGGAATACGGGTGAACCTCACCATGAAGATGACAATGGTGAGCCCCAGCCCCAGGGCGACCCCCGGGAGAAATCCCCGGCAGACAATGGTCAGCACAATGACCAGGACAATCATATAGTCGGAAGGGGTGAGCCGCTTCCACCCAAATAGAATCCATTCCTCCACGAAAAACAGGCCAAGAAGAAATAGAAGCCCGCCCAGCAAAGGTTTGGGAATAAAGGTGAGGACCTGGGCACCAAAGAAGAGGACACCCATGCACACAAGGGCGGCGGTAACCGGAATGATCCGGGAGGAGATATTGCTCCTGGGACCGAGCATACTCAAAGACAGGGTTCCATACCCGGCAAATCCGCCTCCGAGTCCGGCCAGGATATTACCGGCGGCTTCCACTTTAAGTTCCTGGTCAAGGTTGATATCCTGACGGGCCCCCAGCTCTATGCCGTTGGTGTTGAGAATCACTCCCACAAGGGCTAACAGGGCAACGGTGAAAATATTGGGCAGCTGCTCGAGGAGTATGGACCAATCAATAAGCCTTGCTGTTTCCAGGGTAAAGCCGGGCCATAGATCCCCCGAGGGCATGGCGGCAAGCAGCCATCCCTGGGAACGTATCTGGGGGATGGAGATGTCGAAGACAGCGACAATCACAAAAAATAGAATCATTCCCGCGAGCATCGAACCCGGAAGAATGAGAAAATGAGGGCTCGACCGCATGAGCATGAACACAAAAAGCCCAAAAAACACCCCGGGACCCCAGTGGATGAACATGTCCATGGTCAAAAATTGAGGAATGGAGGAAAGGGTGAGGGAGATATCGGTCATTACGCCAAAACTGCCAATGACAAGCATGGTTCCGCTGCCCGCAAGGAATCCCCCGATGACCGGGAACGGGAGAAAACGGGCAAAATTGGACAGTTTGAATCTTCCGATGAACCAGAAGAAGAGTGCCGTTACCAGGGCCGAGGCCATGGCAGTTCCGGCCACCGTTGCAAACATGATTTCCGAAGAAACCGCTGGAATAGCCGCAACAATGGAAGCTGCGGCAAGGGAAAGGATGGCCACGGGGGTATCCTGGGGAAGACTGACCATGGTGGAAAAAGGACTGAACATCCCGGTCACAAAACAGAGGGCACCGGCCCCGAAGATACACATCCCGGCAGCCCTGGGTGCAAAACAGGCCAAGGGGCCGGAGAAGATGATACTTGCAAATGAGACTTCCACGATAACGAGGATGGCTCCGATGATCAGCCCCTGGGTAAGACCCGGGATCAGTTTTGGAGAGAAAATGTCCCTGAACAGCTCTTTGCAACTCCTGGTAATGTGGGCATGCATTGTACTGGCACCATCCTTTTTTCTGTAAGTTGAGAATCAGGACTGTATTTTACATAATTCTTATCCATGTTCAACAAAAAATCCCATGGGCATGCTTGGAGCCGCCCATGGGATCGATAATGTAAGCGCTGTTAACGGTTAAGTTTACAGCAACCCAACCCTATCATTGAACTCGGTGATCAGCCCATCAATGGTTTCCACCTGGTCAAAGGTGTTGTTCCAGTAGTTATCGTGGTCATACCACTGCCTGTTGAGCTCTTCAACGTCTTTGCCCTGCTGCTCGATCCAGGTATAGTATTTCAGATTATGGATCGCTTTTTTATCATAATAGGAAAGCTCCTTCATATGATCCATGGTGATGGCGTTGGACAGTTCAATATCACGCTGGGCATCGACATCTGAATAAGCCCCCCTGTCCCGGGTCAACTCCTCAAGCCTGGATCCATAAAGCTGCATGGAATCCGTGGCAATGGACACAACATAATCCTCTTCCGTGAGCTCATTGTATTTTGCAAATTTAATGGCGGCGATCATGTTGCCGATGCCGGATATGCCGAGAAGGTCCAGGTGGTTTACCAGGTCGGGGCTAACACCGTTGTCAATCAGGGCCGCCCTTCCTTTTTCCTCATTGTAAAGACGCAGGAGCCGCATGGGGACTTCATCATCCACGGCAATGACGAAATCAGTGTCTTTGCAGTCATGGACCCAGGGGATGTGCTTGTCCCCAATGCCCTCGATGCGATGGCCGCCGAAGCCATTCTGGAGAAGGGTGGGACATTGCAGCGCTTCTGCTGCGGCAATCTTCATACCCGGGAATTTTTTCTTCAAATAATATCCTGCGGCCAGGGTGCCGCCGGAGCCGGAGGAGGAAACATAGCCGGCAAACCGCTTATTGCCGCCAAGATATTCGCCCATGGTCTCTTCAATGGCATTACCCGTGACCGTATAGTGCCACATGGGATTTCCCAGTTCGTCAAACTGGTTGAAGATCTGCAGGTCCTCCCCTGAGTTTCTCAATTCCCAGCATTTGTCAAATATCTCTTTGACATTGGACTCGCATCCGGGGGTGGCAATGACCTGGCCAGCGATTTTGTTGAGCCATTCAAAGCGCTCCTTTGACATCTCCTCCGGAAGAATGGCAATGGCATTGCAGGCCAGAAGGGCTGAGATATAGGCCCCGCCCCTGCAATAATTGCCCGTGGACGGCCATACAGCCTTTGTTTTTTGGGGATCATACTGTCCGGTCACAAGTCCCGGTGCAATGCAGCCATAGGTGGCCCCCACCTTGTGGGCGCCCGTGGGAAACCAGCGTCCTGACATCATGATGATGTTTGCCCTGCACCCGGTGAGTTCCGGGGGAAGGACAAAGTGATTGGCCCCGTTAAACAGCCCGCCTGTATCCTTTTGCTCATTGTTCCAGGTAATCCTGAAAAGGTTGGCGGAATGAAGGTCCCACAGCCCGATGGTTTTTAATTGCTCCTTGATCCTGGCCGGAATGGTTTCAGGGTGCTTCATCATTTCATATGTGGGCAGGGAGATCTGTTTCTCCCGGCAATAGGCAACATTCTTCTCCAGAATTTCCGGATTGATTGTTAAATCGATCATGATTATTTCCTTAAATTGTACAGTTAAGCATTTTTGCTACAATGGCGGTATACCCTGTCCTGGCTTTTTCAAGTTGATCGATCTCCACATACTCATCCACCACATGGGCAAGATTTTCCCTGGAAGGCCCAAAACCCAGGGTTGGAATGCCCCGGATGCCTGCGCACTGGCTGCCATCCGTGCAAAAGCTGTAGTGGGAGATCTTTTCAGGCAGTCCGGCCTGGCCCAGCGCTGCAAGGGCCTGCTTGACAAAATCGTCCTCTTCAGAAAAGCGCCAGGCCGGAAAAAACCGCTTGGCGTCAATGGTTTTGCCCGTGTAGCAGACCTGCCGGGCTTCGGCAAGCGAGACCTCTGCTGAAAAGTCCGGGTCTTCGGCCTTGAGCCCTTGGATGATCTCCCTGATGGGATCAAGCACAACGGCTTCGGTCTCCCCGGGAAGCAGCCGCCGGTCAAAGGTGGCCCTGCAAAGGGAGGGAATCACGGACGATCCCGGATAGGGCTCGGAACGGATATCCGTCACCTCGATGATGGCAGGTCCCAGGAATTCGTCCCGGGGCAGTTCCATGGTTTCGATCTTTCCTAAAAGCCGGTTCATCTTTTTAACGGCATTGATGCCTGCGCTGGGATTTGACGAGTGTGCACTCTTGCCGTGGGTGATGACAACCACTTCCGCCCTGCCCCGCTGGCCGATTTTTACGCTGAGTTCACTTGCCTCACCAATGATCACAAGATCCGGATTTATCTCGTCGAGGATCATCCCCTGGGCCACCCCTTCGAACTCCTCTTCGCAGACCACGCCCGCCACAACAATGTTTCCGCAAAGGTGGTTTTTAAAAGGAATCAGGGCGGCGGCCCCATGGATCATGGCCATGAGGGCGCATTTCATATCCGATGTTCCCCGGCCGTACATACGCCCGTCGTGAATCTCAGCGCCATGGGGATCAAACGTCCAGTCGCTTCGATTGCCGATGCCCACCGTATCCAGATGTCCTTCAAGCATGATGGTGGTCGGACCGTTTCCCTTGATCTGGCCCAGCACATTGCCCACATCATCAATCCAGACCCGGTCAAACCCGAGTCTTTCCATCACGGTCTTTGCAAAAATGGCCGCAGCCTCCTCATGGCCCGATTCACTGGGACATTGGACCATCCCTTGACAATCCTCTATAAATCTATCGTTCATATGTACTTCCTTGGTCTCAGATTAATCCGAACAGCCTGGGTACGGACATGGAAATCGCAGGCAAAAATGTAATGAGAAACAGGACAATCACTTCCATGATAATAAAGGGGAAGATCTCTTTACTGACCTGTTCAATGGTTAAATCGGTAATGCCGCAAACCACAAAGAGGCACGCCCCAAGTGGCGGCGTCATCAGCCCCAGGTTCAGGGTCACCACCATGATGATGGCAAAGTGCAGGGGATGAATTCCCATGTTCACGGCAATGGGATGAAAAATAGGGGCCAGGATGAGCAGGGCCGCCGTAATATCCATGAACATCCCCACAATCAGCAGGATGATGTTGATCATAAACAGAATGATCAGGGGATTATCGGAAACGCCCATCATGGCCGATGCCAGGAGCTCGGGAATTCTTTCGCTGGCCAGGAAAAAACTTAAAATGGACGCTGCCGACATGAGCAGGAAAATCACCCCCGTGCTCTTGGCGCAATTGAGAAAAATATCCGGAAGATCCGAAAGCTTCAGGGTCCGGGTTACAAAAAACCCAATGAAAAAGGCGTAAAAAACCGCCACAGCCGCCGCTTCCGTGGGGGTGAAAAATCCCCCCAGGATACCCCCCAGTATGATGATGGGAAGGATCAATGCCAGGAGGCTCTTTTTGAACACCCGCCAGATCTCACCCACGCCGGCCCTTTTGTCCCGTTTGGGGTAGTTGCGTTTCCGGGCGATCACATAGGTCATGGCCATGAGAAACAGGCCAATGAGAATGCCGGGCAGAATCCCTGCGGCAAAAAGACCTGCAATGGAAACCCCCATGATCGATCCGTAAATGACCATGATGGTACTGGGGGGAATGATGGGGCCGATCACCGAGGATGCCGCGGTAATGGCCGCACTGAAGTCCTCATCATACCCGTCTTTTTTCATGGCCGGAATCAGGGTGGATCCAAGGGCTGCGGAATCGGCCACGGCCGCCCCGGTAATCCCGGCAAAAAAGATGCTGGCCAGTATGTTGGAATGGGCAAGCCCCCCCCGGATATGACCGACAAGTACATTGGAGAATTCAATGAGGCTTTCGGTGATCTTGCATCGATTCATCAGGTCGCCTGCGATCATGAAAAAGGGCATGGCCATGATGGGAAACATGTCGATGCCGGCAAAGAACCGCTGGGGAAGGATGTTCAGCAACACCGGCATGTTGGATTTATAAATGGCAAACAGGGAGGTTATCCCCAGGGAAAAACCAATGGGAACCCCGACGATGAGTAAAACAGCAAAAGAAACTCCGATAAATAAAGGCACTACTCCCCCTTCCCGGTCACGTCAATTACAGTTATCAGCACAAGCTGCACCAGGGATACCAGTGCGGAAACAGGGACGGCAACCAGTACAAAGCTCATGGGAATCTGCAGGGCCGGCATGGTCTGGTGCACCCCGTTCATGGCCATTTTGCTCCCATAAACCAGAAGAATATAGAGAAAAACCCCGATAAGAACCCGGGAACCCATTTTTAACAGTGTTTGAACCCAGGCCGGCAGGAGGTTGACAATGAGGTTCAGGCCCAGGTGGGTTTCCCGCTTAACACCCATGCTGATGGCCAGAAGCCCCATCCAGATCATTGTGTACCGGGCCAGTTCTTCTGTCCAGGGAAGTGGATTGGTCATCACATACCTAAAAAGAATACCGATCAGGGTGCTGATGGTCATCACCATGCCAAAGACGATGCAGACCCAGCCAATGGCCTTGTCAATGACAAAGCTGATGATTTCGGGAATTGAATACTTTTTCATCTATATTATGCCTCTTTGATATGCAAAAAAACAACAACTGCCTTCGGGTCCTTTTAAGCGCTGACGTTGCCCCAAAAGGACCCGATTTAAGATCCGATTCAAGATTGTAAGCATGGATTATTCCATGTCATTAAATTGCTTCAGCCTCAGCTATGGCTTTCATGAACTTATCGATCCAGGCAGGATTAACTTCCTTGCCCAGCCAGTCCACATAGCTCTTCTGAACCTTATTTTTAAACAGGTCCCTCTCCTGGCTGGTGGGGGTATAGATGTTCAGGCCGGCATCCTTGAGTTTACCGATGGCCAGGGAGTCAAGCAGGCGCTGGGCACCGCGATCGGCCACGTTTGCAATCTCAGCGGCATCTTTCACATTCTGCTTAAGATCTGCGGGCAGGGACTGGAACCAGGCCTCATTGATCATGAACCAGTCTGTGCCGTACAGATGGTTGGTGATGGTCACGTATTTCTGGACCTCCTGCAATTTTGCAATGAGTATGGTGGGCAGGGGATTCATCTGGCCGTCAATCACGCCGGTCTGAAGGGAGGTGTAGAGCTCAAGCCAGGCAATGGGGACTGCAGAGCCGCCCAAAAGGGTGATCATCTTGATATGGCCGGGGTTCTCCATGGTCCTGAATTTCAGGCCCGCCATATCATCGGGGGTTTTCACGGGTTTCTCGCTGTTTGTAAAAGCAAAGAAACCGCCTGTTTCCGTGGTTTCCAGGCAACGGATGCCGGTCTTGCCCAGGATATCGGCCCTGATCTCATCACCGAACCATCCGTCATAGACCCGCCAGGCCACATTATGGTTTTTAAAGGCAAAGGGGATATCCACCACGGAAATGGGTTTATAGAACTGGGCGATACCGCCTACGGAGGAAAGGGTCGCCTGGATCACGTTATTTTGAACATTAACGAAGTTTTCCCGCTCCTTGCCAAGCACACCGCCGGGATAGAGCTCCACCTTGATTCTGCCGTTGGAGGTCGACTCAAGATGGGTCTTGAATGCATTGGCGAAACTTGCCTCGTTGGCTTCGTAGAGTTTATCCGGAAACTGGAAGGCAAACTTCATGGTATAGGAATCCTTGGCAGCCGCCGCTCCTGCCAGACACAACCCGACTACGAGCAAAAACAAAATCTTCAAAAATTTTCTCATTACACCATCCTCGCGTTAAAGATAAAAAATCAGTTAATGCCAAATCCACGAACTCTTTGGGTGGACCATGCTATAAAGAGCAGGCCTCATGCCTGCTGATTCATCCTGAGGATCCTGCCGGGCAGGCGCCCGGTTGGTTTACCGTTTTCAAGGATAATACTGCCATTGACCATCACCAGAACGATGCCGTCGGGAAACTGGTCCGGTTCCTCATAGGTGCCGCGGTCACAGATGGTTTCAGGATCAAAAACTAGGATATCGGCAAGATTGCCTTTTTTAAGTATCCCCCGGTCCTCAAGGTTAAATACCTTGGCCGGTTTTCCCGTCATCTTATGAACCGCTGTTTCCATGGAAAGCACGGGCCGTTTTTTAACATACTCCGAGATGACCCTGGGAAAGGCCCCGTAGGCCCTTGGATGGGGTTTGCCTCCCAAAAGCCCGTCCGTGCAGACGTTTTGCTCAGGCCGTCGAATAAATTCCATGACATGCTCTTCCGTACCATAAAAGTCCACCATTCCCACAGCATTTTTCTCTTCCACAAGCAGATCCAGCACGGCCTCATAGGGATCCTTTCCAGTCAGCGTTCCGATCTCCACCAGGTTTTTACCGATAAAGCATTTATTCTTATCCGTCCTTGTGCTTGTGATAAAGATGCCGGCGAGACCGGCAAATGAGATAAAATTATCCCAATCTCCGTCCTCTGATTTGATATCCTCAATAATGGCTTCCCGAAGGTCCGGGGTGGTCAAGCGTTCAAGGAGGCGATCGGTTCCCCCGTCATGGGCCCAGGGAGGAAGAATGGCGCCAAGCATGGTGCTGCCGGCCACATAGGGGTATTGATCAAAGGAGATGGAAATGCCTTCCTTGGCGGCGGCATCCAACATTTTAAAGATAACCGGCAACTTATCCCAGTTCTTCTTCCCGCACATCTTCATGTGGGAAAAATGAATTTTAACCCCGGATTCTCGCCCGATGCGAATCACCTCTTCCATGGAGAGAATGATCCCATCCGCCTCGCTTCGCTGGTGTATCACAAAGACACCATCACGCTTTGCCACCACCTTGCAAAGCGCGATGAGCTCCCGGGTGTCGGCATAGGCGCATGGGATATAGATCAGCCCCGTGGAAAGCCCTAAGGCACCGGCGTCCATCTCCCGGTTGAGCACCTTTTTCATGGCTTTAATATCCCGGGAGGTGGCTGTTTTGTTTCCAAGGCCCATGGCTTCCATGCGGACGTTGCCGTGGGGAACCAGATATCCCACATTGGGGGCATGTCCCCGTTCCTCCATGAGGTCAAGGTAACCGGCCGTGGTCTCATAAGTCCAGTCGATCTCATCGGTTTCCCCGTTGAGCCCGGCCAGGTTTTTGCGCCATGCGTCTATATAATCCAGCGGAAGGGGGGCCATGGCGATGCCGTCCTGGCCAAGGATTTCCGTGGTAATTCCCTGGTGAATCTTCGGCAATACCAGGGGGTCCAGGAGGATTTGAAGGTCTGAATGGCTGTGGGTATCGATAAACCCCGGACACACCACTTTTCCTTCGGCGTCGATGACGTGGTCGAACCCCACCGGATCAATGGCCCCGATTGCCTCTATCCGGGTGCCGCTGACGGCCAGATCGGCCTTCACACCGGGTGTTCCGGTGCCGTCCATGATGATTCCGTTTTTTATGAGAAGTTTCATCTTATTCCCCTTTAATCGCTCTTCGCCCAGGATTAGACCCCATTTTTTATTAAAACAGGGAATTGGGTATCAATTCGAGTCAAACATCTAAAAGATAGGCAAAGCAGACATCAATTCCCGGGGGAAAGATCTATAACGCTGCAATGACTTGCTCCGGCACGGGATCCACGATCCCGGGCATTCCCGTGACCTTAAAGGCCGAATCAACATCCTTGAGTCCACTGCCGGTGACGATCATGGCCACCCGGTCCGACGGATCAATCTCCCCCTGGTCAAGGAGCACCTTTATCCCGCCCACGCAAGCGGCGCCGGAGGGTTCGGCAAAAATGCCTTCGGTCCGGGCAAGGGTGCTGATGCTCCCAAGGATCGCATCATCGGAAAGGGTGACAAAGGTTCCCCCTGATTTTTGAACGGCGGCCAGTGCCGCTTCCCCGTCGCTGGGAAAAGAAGCTGAAATTGAATCGGCGACGGTTGTGGCGTTAACCCGGCAAATGGTGCCGTCGCCGTGGAAGGCATTGGCGATGGCGGCACTCTTTTCCGCCTGAACACCGATGATCCTGGGAATCCTGGGGATAAGCTTTGCCTGGTGAAGATCGTAAAACCCCTTGTAAACCCCGCTGATGATGTTGCCGTCCCCCACGGAAACCATGACCGCGTCCGGGCAGGAATATCCCATCTGCTCCCAGAGTTCAAAGGAGACGGTTTTTTTCCCTTCCCGGGTATAGGGGTTTGTGCCGGTGTTGCGATTGAACCAGCCAAGGCGGGAGGACACCGCTTCACAAAGATCAAAAGCCTGGGTGTAATCGCCCCTGACCAGAAACACCCGGGCACCGTAAATCATGAGCTGGACAATCTTGGGCCGGGGGGCGGATTCGGGAACAAAAATAACGGCGCTTTTGCCTGCGGCAGCCGCCAGGCAAGCCATTGAGGTACCGGCATTTCCCGTGGACGCGGCCGAGATCATGGAAATGTTGTTTTCCTGGCAATGGGCGAGGATAATGAGGCTTGCCCGATCCTTGAATGAACCGGATGGGTTGAGGGTATCGTTTTTTATCCACAGATCGTTCATGCCGACGTGCTGCCCCAGCCTCACGGCTTTTGTCAACGGTGTCATGCCGATGGGAAGGGATATGGGACTTGACTCAAGACCCGTGGGCAAAAAGGGAGCATATCGCCAGAGTGACGGATCAGGGTTACGGCCCAGGCGTTCCGGATCCAGCAGGGTTCCAATGGTATCGTAATCATAGCGTGCATCAAGATTGCCGCCACAAGTCCTACAGGTATAGAGTTCCGGTTCCGGCGGGTGGAGTGCCCGACAATGAATACAGACAAAGTGCTTGAGATGATTTACAGCCATTCAATGCTCCCTCGGTCAAGAATGCATTTGCGCTTGCATCCTTTTCAGACTTTTCTTCCAGTTAGATAAGACCAGTTCCGTGGCCAGAACTGGATCTTTTGCTTTAAGCGCAGCCATGACAAGGTCATGCTCCCCCACAGAGGCGAAAGCCTCTACGCTCTTTTTAAAATAGAGAACAACCATCCAGCGATGCTTGATTTTCAGGTCATTGAGGATGCCTTCAAGATGGGGGTTGTTTGCTTTTCTTATAAGGATACCGTGGAAATCGGCATCTGCTTTGGAGGCTCTTATCGGATCGCCGGCTGCGACGGCCATTTTCAGGTCCATGTTGACCGTTTCCATGGCTTGGAAATCCTCAAGCGTTAAATTATCCATGGCCATGGAGACGGCAAGTTGTTCCAGGGTCCAGATGATGGGATAGAACTGTTCAACCTCTGACAGGGGGATGCTGGCAACCCGGGTCCACCGATTGGCGGAGGCTTCCACAATATTTTTATCTTCAAGGCGGCGCAGGGCTTCGCGAACTGGCGTACGGCTGACCCCTAACTTTTCAGCCAGTTCCTTGTCCAGCAGTTTCTCACCCGGCCGCAGGTCTCCCTGGAGGATCCATTCAAGGATGGTTTCATAAACCCTGTCCCGTATGGGAATTTGACTGATCTGTTCGCTCTTCTCCGGTATGGGCATAATTGGTGACCTCACACATATAAATTCAGAGCTCCTGACATAAGGGGCTGAAAACCCTATTGTTATTGACTTTTTGCTAAGAATGATATAAGTTT
>JAEINR010000067.1 GCA_016342325.1 Desulfobacterium sp. | reverse complement strand
TAAAACCAGTGCCGACAATGCTGAGTTCCTCTATTGACAACTGTTTTACTTTGTTCCATAAGAGCCGCACCCAAATAACATTGCAGAATTGGTGCAAAACCAACAGGTTGTGTTTGAACAGACTTCACGACTGATGTTGCCACTCTTCACCTCTCTATGTGTTTGGAATCATTATACATATTGAGGTATAAAAATCTAGTTTCGTTCAGGGTGTCTTAAGGCGATTACAGAGACTTAAAAGCTGTTAGAGGTTAATATAGGATAAAATGGCAATTTTATTTAAGTTTAATCCGTTTTTCTGCCATATACTAAATATTTTAATTATAATTCAAATAAGCGAAATGTGAGTTTAACCGCAAAACACCTATACTTAAATTTTTGATTAAGAAAAAGTTAAAATTTGTTCCATTTATTGGGTGGATTTGCTGGGCCTATGAGTATCCCTTCCTGGAAAGGAATCATAACAAAAAAAAGCGCTTAAAAAAGGACGCTAAAGAACAGCTGGCACAAGGCATCAAAAGAATCAAACACTTACCAGCATCCATCGTTAATTTTGCTGAAGCAACCCGATTTACAAATCTCAAATGGGAAAAACAAAAATCTGCGTATTTCAATCTGCTACAACCAAAAGCAGGTGGACTTCAAGTAATTATGCAGGAATATAGAAATGTAATTCATTCAATTTATGACGTAACAATAGTTTACAATCCATTTAACACAACCTTTTGGGATTTTCTATGTGGTCGGTGTCAAAAAGTTGTAATAACAATTCATCAGATTAAACATGACACCCCATCATTCCCAACGATAAAAGAGTTAGATGACAGACCATCGTTAGAAAAATGGATTAATCAACTATGGCAAAAAAAAGACCAGACAATTCAAGATATCCTTGAGGAATGATGAAGGGACGCGTTCCCATCAAACCGAACGATTTGGTTATTAGGGTCAGGTAACACCCGTGGCACCTGTCCCATGGATACCCTACTTCACCAGCTGGTTCATCTCAAAGATGGGCAGACAGACGGAAAGTACGATGAAGCCTACCACGGCTCCCATGACAAGAATGATCAGGGGCTCCAGGAGCGCCGTCATGGCGGTCACGGAGGACTCCACCTCCCGTTCATAGAGATCGGCTGTCTTTTCCAGCATCTTTTCCAGCTGGCCGCTCTTCTCCCCGATCTTGATCATCTCCACGGCCAGGGGGGGAAACACCCCTTCTGCCTCCAGTGAGACTCCCAGCTCGCCGCCCTGCTCCACATCCGTGGCCGCCCGGTCGATGATGGCCGAGATCACCCGGTTGCCTGCGGTGGCCCGGGAGATCCCCAGGGCTGTCAGCATGGGAACGCCGTTGGCCAGAAGGGAAGCAAGGATTCTTGCAAATCGTGCGGCGGCCAGTTTTTTCAGCATCTCCCCAAGCGTGGGGGTCAGGAACAGAGCATTGTCGATGATATACGCCCCTTTTTCAGTTCTTGCCATGGCGTAGAGCACAACACCAATGGAGACCGGCACCATCAGCACCACCCACCAGAACCGTTTCAGAAACGAGCTCACCGAAATGAGAAACAGGGTGGGACCGGGCAGGGTCTGGTTCATGTCTGAAAAAATCGAGATGATTCCCGGCACGATATAGGCCAGGAGAAACAAGAGCACCAGGCTTCCGACAATGGCCATGAGGATGGGGTAGGCCAGGGAGGCCTGGATCTTCTTCTTTGTCTCCTCCCGCTTTTCAGTGATGTCTGCAAGGCGCTCCAGCACGATCTCAAGGGTGCCGGAGGACTCCCCCGCCCTGATCATGTTCACGTATATGGACGAGAAGATGGACGGGTACATGGCCAGGGCCTGGGCAAAACTCTTTCCCTCTTCGATGGACCCCTTTATCTTGGAGAGAACCTTTTTCAGCGCCTTGGACTTTGTCTGGGCAACCAGGCTTGAAACAGCGGAAATTAACGGGAATCCGGCCGAAAGAAGGGTGGAAAGCTGGCGGGTCACCATGGCCAGTTCCGCGTTTTTGATGCGACCGAAAAAAAAGGATCCCGGCAGGGCGGCGTCGGACGCGGTTCCGGTCCCGGATCGCTCGGAATCAACCTCAAGGATGGAAGTGGGATAGATGCGCGTTTTCCTCAGCCGTGTCCTGGCCGAAACTAGGCTTTCGGCATCGATGATACCGGTCTTTTTTTTCCCCCTGGTGTCAAGGGCCTTGTATTCAAAAACCGGCATGGATCTTCTCGATAAATAGTAGGGTCATGGATGGTTTTTCTCTTTTTATAGATGAGTAATCGTCAATGGAAAAACCTACACAAAAAAAGGGGTTGTGTAAACCGCTTTCTTATTTTTACTTGACACAGGCCCCATGTAAATATAGGGAGTGTAGCTGTTGCTGACGTTTAGGGAACCGGAAATGAGCACACTCAAAGAAAAAGGATCAAGGGGTAAATGAAGATAACAGCGGTTCGTTGGTGGGAGGAATCCCTCCCGTTGACAAGGCCCTACACCATTGCCTACCAGACAATAAGCGCCGTTAAGAACCATTTTGTCACCATTGAGACCCAGGACGGCGCCATGGGAATCGGGGTGGGATCCCCGGCTGAGGAGGTGACAGGAGAAAGTGAAACAGCCTGCGGCCAGGCCCTTGAGTCCGCTCTGGAACCCTTGCTTATGGGCAAGGATATCCGGCACCTGAACGCTATTTTAAGGGCGCTTGACCGGGCAATACCCAAAGCGCCTGGGGCCAGGGCCGCCATTGACATCGCCCTCCATGATCTGGCCGCAAAGCACCTGGGCCTTCCCCTGGTCGAACTCCTGGGCCGGTGCCACACCACCCTGCCCACCTCCATCACCCTTGGCATCAGAACCATTGAAGAGACCCTGGAAGAAGCCCGGGAGTACAGGGCAAGGGGATTCAACTACCTCAAGGTCAAAATCGGCAAATCCATTGACGAGGATGTGGAGCGGCTGATACGGCTCAGGGAAGAGGTGGGCCCCCATGTGAAGATCCGGGTGGATGCCAACCTGGGCTACACCTTTAACGACCTGGTCGCCTTTCTCATCAAGGCCAGGGACGTCGACCTTGAGTTGATCGAGCAGCCCCTGAAGGTCCATGACCTGGACGAGATGCCGGCGCTTTCATACCGGACAAGGAACCTGATGGCGGCAGACGAGAGCCTTGTCAGCGTCACCGACGCCCTTGCCCTGGCAGGACCGGACCGGCCCTTCGGCATTTACAACATCAAACTCATGAAGTGTGGCGGCATTGCCCCGGCAATGAAGATCGCCGAGATTGCAAGGCTTGCCGCCATAGATCTCATGTGGGGGTGCATGGACGAGAGCATTGTGGGGATATCGGCAGCCCTCCATGCAGCCCTTGCCTCTCCCGCAACCCGGTATCTGGATCTTGACGGCAGCCTGGACCTGTCAAGGGATCTTGTCCAGGGCGGATTTGTTCTGGAGAACGGAATGCTAAGGGTGACTGATACCCCCGGCCTTGGGGTCCAACTAATATAAGGAGAAGTGAGTTGAAAAAAGAGAACGCCATCGTCCTGACCAAGGGAAGCCTTGACACTGAAGCCGCAAAAACCGCCCACGGCCTGATCCGGGGGGGAGACAGGTTCCACCTTCTTGCCGTCATCGACCCTGTCCATGCCGGCAAGGATGCAGGAGAGGTGCTGGACGGAACAAAAAGGAACATCCCGGTCCATGGCTCCATCCAGGAATGTCTCGATTGCGGAACCGCACGCCCCGCCTTTTGCATCATCGGTGTAGCCTTGCCCGGCGGCAGGCTGCCAAAAGAATGGCACAGCCTCCTGATCCAGGCCCTGGAAAACGGAATCTCCATTGTCAACCCCATGCACCAGCGGCTGGCAACGATCCCGGAGCTGAACCAGGCCGCCCAGAAAAGCGGGGCCGCCCTCATCGACGTGCGGGAACCCCGGCCCCTGGAAGAACTCCACTTCTGGACAGGCGACATCTACCAGGTCAAGACGCCAAAGATCGCTGTGCTCGGCACCGATTGCGCCCTTGGCAAGCGCACCACCTGCTCCCTTCTAAAAGAGGCCTGCCAGAAGAAGGGCATCCGCTCGGAGATGATCTACACCGGCCAGACCGGCTGGATGCTGGGCAACCGGTTCGGGTTCATCCTCGACTCCACCCTCAACGATTTTGTGAGCGGTGAGCTGGAGCACGCCATTGTGGAATGTGACAAAGCCACCTTTCCTGACTGCATCCTCATCGAAGGACAATCCAGCCTGAGAAACCCCTCGGGTCCCTGCGGCTCCGAGTTCATCCTGTCCGGAAACGTCAAGGGGGTAATCCTCCAGCACGCCCCGTTCCGGGAGTGTTTCGATACCCTTGAAGGACCGGGGTGCATGATTCCAAGCCTGGCGGATGAGATAGAGATCATCCGTCTGATGGGCGCCAGGGTCATTGCCATCTGCCTGAACCTGGGCCATGCAGAAGAACAAGACGGTGTTGACTGTCAGCAACGGCTGGAGGAGCAGACCGGCATCCCGGTGATCCGTCCCCTTGAACAGGGAATGGAACGCCTGGTCTCGGTCATCCAAGGGTTCATCCAGGCGGACGACCCTGAAACCACCGTCACACAGCTGAATACCAGGGCCCGGATATGACAGCGGGTTCCCTTTACAAATGAACCGGGAATTTTTCCACAGGGATCCTGCCCTCCCCTTTGCCGAGTGCCGCTATTCAACAAACAGCGGCCGGCACTACAAGCCCCACATGCACCCGGGCTTCAGCATCGGTGCCATTGATCAAGGGGAGGTGATCTACCAGGTCAACGGCCAACCCGCCCGTCTTAAACCCGGCACCCTTGCCCTCATCAATCCGGAAGGGCTCCACGCCTGCAACCCCACCCGGCCGGATAAACGCAGTTACTACATGCTCCACCTCACCACTGAATGGTGCCTCAAACTCCAGCAATCCCTGTGGCAGACAGACACCTTTATCCCGGTAACAGCCATTGCCCTGGAAGACGAACGTCTCTACAGGCAGTATATTGACCTCATGGAATTGATGACACAAAAGGGGGAGGTCCTGGAAAAGGAGCAACTGCTGGCGGAGCTCATGGGGGGCGTCTTTACCCGGGCCTGCGACCATGGTAAAAAAAACAGCCACCTGGCCCTGGATATCAAATCAATAAAGCAACAGTTGCGAAATAACCTTGACCAAGAGCTGACCCTGACCCAACTTGCCGAAAACCGCCAGGCCAACCCCTACACCCTGCTCAGGCAGTTCAAGCGGGCCACGGGCTTGCCCCCCCACGCCTACAGGATGAATTGTCGAATCGAGCTTGCCAGGCAACTCCTGCAACAGGGGATGGCGGTGTCCCAGGTGGCCCTGGAATGCGGTTTTTTCGACCAAAGCCACTTCCACCGCCATTTCAAGGCCATGACCACAGTGACCCCAAAAGAATACCAGGTCAATTTTATACAATAACCCTGTTACCACCAGGGGCTATGGTGTTGCTTTAAAAAAGGAGAAGCAACCCATGGAATTTTTAATTATCGCATCCACCCATTTCCTGGCGCTCCTGAGCCCGGGACCCGATTTTTTTCTTATCCTGCAAACAGCCCTGCGGCTGCCCCTGCGTTACGCCTTTGCCGTGTGTGCCGGCATTGCCGCAGCCAACGCAATTTATCTTGCCATTGCAGTGGCAGGCCTTGAAGCGGTAAAAGAGATGACGCTGTTGATGCTCGCCCTGAAATACCTTGGCGGCGCCTACCTGGTCTACATCGGCCTGCTCCTGATCAAGGCGCCCAAACGTGCCATGGACGAGGCCGGGACAACAAGTTTCCTCCATGCCAAAAGCATGAAACGACAATTTGCCCTAGGCTTCATGTCCGGGATACTCAATCCCAAAAACGCGGTGTTCTATCTTTCCCTCTTTACGGTGATGGTCTCGCCGGAAACGGGCCTTGGCCTTCGTATCTTCTACGCCTGCTGGATGACGGCAACGGTTCTGTTCTGGGATATGGGGGTGGCTGTCATGGTGGGGAACCCGGCCGTGAAAAAAAGGCTGGGGCGATGGATCTTCGGCATTGAAAAGATTTCCGGCGCCGTGCTGACCCTCTTTGGCATCCTGTTGACCATCCGGTAGGGACCGGAGAATGGGAAATAGGTATCTGCGATCCTCAACCGCTTGCAGGGTCACATGGAAGTGATGCAGCGGTTGAGGATCGTGGGGGGTCTAGGCGACGTTGGCAGCCGCCTCAAATCCCAGGTTAAATGCGGCAAGGTTCATGTCGACGAACGCCTGCTTTGTCCGGGTTTTAATGGCCTGTTCAATGCTCTCCCGGGTCAGGGGAAGAATTTCGGTCTGTATCAAAGCGCCCAACAGGACGATGTTCACGGACATGGGGCTTCCCGCCTTTTTTGCAAGTTCCATGGCATCAAAGGCGATGAGGGAACCGGTTCTCTCCTTGATCAGGGCCTGGATCGTGTCCATCTCCGGATAGACACCTTTACCGATGGCAACGGTAAAGGGCGGAAGCGGAGCCAGGTTGGTGATCACCGTGGTATCTTTGTTGCAGCGATTCAAGGCCCTCAGGGTCTCGGAGGGTTCAAATCCGAGAAGCAAGTCTGCCTCGCCGTCGGAAATAATGGGGGAGCTGGCATCACCGAACACAATGGCCGATTCCACGACCCCGCCCCGCTGGGCCATGCCGTGGATTTCGCTCATACGAACCGGCACCTTACAAATCAGGGCCGCCTCGCCAAGCACCTTTGAGGCAAGCAGATTTCCCTGGCCGCCAACCGCCACCATGATTAATCTTTTTATATCCATATCAAGTCGTATCCTTATCGTTTAAAGATCATTTTTTCAGGGGGACGATGGCATTTTCCGGGCAAATCTGGGCACACAAGGCGCATCCCACGCAGGTGGTGGCATCGATCCTGACCTTGCCATCCTCAAGAAAAAACGAGGGACAACCAATCTCGTTGATGCAGTCCCGGTGGTTCTTGCAGCGGTCCGTCACAGTAAAGGCTTTGGGTTTTAAAAGCTTGAGACCCTTGAGATGGAGGGCGCAAGGCTCCTTGGAAATAATAACGGAGACCCCTTCAAAGGCAAGGGCTTCTTTGATCGCCTCAACGCTCTTTTTAACCTTAAAGGGTTTAATAACCGTGACATGCTCAACCCCGAGGGCTTTGACCACATTCTCAATGGAGATCCGGTTATAGCCTTCCTGGTTGAACAGGGACATGTCCACCCCGGGATTGGGCTGGTGGCCGGTCATGGCCGTGATGCCGTTGTCCAGGATCACCAGGGTAAAGTTGTGGTTGTTGAACACGGCATTGGCAAGACCTGTCATGCCCGAGTGGAAAAAGGTTGAATCGCCGATAAAGGAGATCACCTTCTTGTCCGTGGCCTTTGCAAACCCGCAGGAAGAACTGACCGAGGCACCCATGCAGAGAACAAAATCCCCTGTTGAGAGCGGGGGAAGAAATCCCAGGGTGTAGCATCCGATGTCCGAGGGGCAGATGGTATCCATATCCAGGGCCTTGGCAGCCTGTTTCACCTCGAAAAACGTAGCCCGGTGGGAACAACCGGAGCACAGGTTTGGCGGACGCTGGGGAATCTCGGGAAGGTTGGCGGTGTCCACCGGGATCTTTGCCTGGTACTCGATTTCAAAATAGGATGCCATCACCCGCTTGACCATGGCCGGGTCAAACTCATAGAGCCGTGAAAACAGGTTGTCGCCCTTTCCCTTGATGGAAACAGTGATTCCGGCATCCTGGGCAATGGATCTCACCGCCTCTTCCATGAAGGGCTCACCCTCTTCAATCACCAGGACCTTGTCGCAATCCTTGACAAACTCAACGACCATCTGGTCGGGCATGGGATTGGAAAATCCAATGCGGAGGACCTTGACCTTCTCCTGGATTCCAAGATCCTTGACCGCATCTTGAACATAGAGATAGCTCACCCCGTTACAAATGATCCCGAATTTTCCCGCACCCGTGACAATGTTGTGCTCGGAACGGTTGGAAAGCGCCTGGGCCTTATCAAGATTCTCAAGGAGCTTGACATGGAGCTTCCGTGACACGGCAGGCACGGTCACAAAGCTCATGGGATCCTTTATGAACTCGCCCTTTGTGTTTCGTTCTTTGATATCCCCCAGGGTTACAAAAGCGCTGGAGTGATTGATCCGGGTGGTTGTCCTGAGAATGACAGGTTCCTTCAGGGTTTCCGACAGCTCAAACGCAGCCTTGGCCATCTCCTTTGCCTCGGCCACAGACGAGGGCTCGAGGATGGGCAGGCCGGCAAACTTACCGTAGTAACGGTTGTCCTGCTCATTCTGGCTTGAAAACATGGACGGATCGTCCGCCGTGAGAATTACAAGTCCCCCGGTCACCCCCACATAGGCCAGGGTCATGAGGGGATCGGCAGCCACATTGAGCCCCACGTGCTTCATGATGCACATGGTTCTAAGGCCTGAATTGGCGGCGGCGGCAGCCACCTCAAGGGCGACCTTCTCATTGGTGGAGTACTCGAAATAGAGGTCTGTCTCCTGGGAAATCTGAAAGAGATTAAGGGAGAGTTCAGACGAGGGTGTGCCGGGGTAGGTGGTGGCAAAGGCAAGGCCCGCCTCCACGGCACCCCTGGCAAGGGATTCATTGCCCAGAAGCATGATCTCTTGTTCCGGAGCATTCTGTAGAAGTTTGTGCATACAATAAATATCCTTTTCCTGTGTTTGTAACAGCCTTAACATACCGCTTCCGGCTGCAAAGAAGAGAAAAGCAGATGTTAGCTTCTTAGCTCTGATTTTCGCATTATTTTGGCAAGCGCATCAGATTTATTCTTTTGGTTCCGGCTTGTCCAGGTTAAGTTTTTTGCTTTGATTTCCGTGTTATTTTGGCCAGGTTAAGCTCTTTGCTTTGATTCCCGTGTTATTTTGGCCAGGTTAAGCTCTTTGCTTTAATTCCCGTGTTATTTTGGCAAGGTTAAGCGTATAGCTTTTCAGCCTCGTCCATGGAGGAGGCATACCCCTTGAAACCGTCAACATCTTCGCAGGAGTTGATGGCCTTGGAGGCGAAAAAGCCTTCAACCATGGTCTTGTCTCCATGCTTCATCAACCCGAGAAAAAGAACAGGAACAAGGCTTAAACCAGCGTCGCTCTGCATGACGGCATGATCCATGGGGGTTGCGGCCTGGTATACGGCATATAGATCCTTCTGGGCAGGCATGATCTGGACGATTTCGGGATGGTTATGGTGGTGGTGACTATGCTCATGTTCATTACAGGTATTACACATTTTACAATGACCTCTCTTGGTTTGACGGTTGCACTAATTGCAGGGCAAATCCTTCCGGAATACCCGCCTTTCTAATTTTTTTTGCGGCAGACGCCCTGTCATAGCCCACAACCCTTGGTTCGACACAGTACAGGTCAGGGTCAAAAACAAGGTACTTGGCATCAAGGGTTGACTTCCTCGGCTGTCCAACGCTTCCTGCATTGATAATATATCTGCTCCCTTTGTCAAGGAATAGAACTTTTTTTTCGATTTTCGACCGGGTCACCCTGCCCCGGTCAAGCCTTACGACCTCCAATTGGTGGGTGTGTCCCACAAAGGAGATCTGTTGGTCCATATGGGCCATGATCAGTCCCAGTTTTTTGTCGGATGTTCGCGACAGATAGGTGGTCACCGAATCCGGGGGAAGGCCGTGGACAAACAAGCACCCCTGGCGAACCAGCGAGATCTGAAAGCTGCGGATGTGTGCAAGGCTCTTCTGTGAAAGAAGGCGCTTATTTATCAAGAGCGCCTGCCTGGCAGGGGGATGAAAGGCCTCAAGATAGGTCGGTTCCAGCAGGGCAAGCTCATGATTCCCGATCACGGATTCGACCTTATGTTGCCCCAGCAGCCGAATAACGGCCTCGGGATCGGCGCCATAGCCGATGTTGTCCCCAAGGGAGACGACCGTATCGATCCCAAGGTTTTTGGTGTCCCAAAGCACAGCCTCAAGGGCCTCCAGGTTGCTGTGGATGTCCGAGACAACAGCCAGTCTCATCTTATCATCGTCTCAATGTCACTCTTGGTAAAGTTGTAGACGGTGTTACAATTATGGCACCTGAGCTCCACGGGAAAGGGACCATTCCCACGGATCTCAACCAGGTCATCCTGGGGAAGGCTTGCAAGGTGGCCGCGCATGGCTTCCTCGGTACAGCGGCAGAAGAATTCCACCCGGTGGTTTCCCAGGAAAACGGGCATAAGGCTATGGAACTGCTCCTTAACGATGGCTTCGGGTTCCACGGTGTCGGCAAACGCCTCGCCCAGGGAAGGGATCTTCCGGAGCATCTCCTGGGCATCATCCAGGACACCCTCTTCGACGCCGGGCATTGCCTGGAGAAAGAGCCCCCCTGCACCGATCACATCTCCCCTGGAGTTGAAGTGAACGCTCAGGTTAAAAGCCGAGGGGGTCTGCTCGCTGGTTAAAAAGTAATTGGCAAGGTCCTCGGCAATGCTGCCGTATTCAAGCACCACCTGGCCGGCATAGGGTTGTCTGGCCTCTTCCAGGTATTTTGTGACCGTGAGGAAACCCGCACCGAAAAAAGGTGACAGTGTGGTGGCCTCCTGATTGCCCTCTGTGGAAAAAATAGGATTTTTCAGGAATCCCCGCACCTCGCCAAAAACATTGGCTTCCACATCAAGTCCCTTGAGGGGGCCTGAACACTGGATGTTGATGCTGACCCGGTCCTTGGCCTTGAGGTTTGCCGTCAAAAGAGCCCCGGCAATATAGGCCTGCCCCAGGACCAGGGTCTCGACCCCCCCCAGTTGATGATTTGCACGCATCTCGTTGATCATCCGGGTGCTCTTTACAACAGCGCCCCGGATCATGCCGTCGGCCATCATAAAGCGATAGAGCCTGTCCTGGGCCGAAGCCCTGAGCTGGTCCTTGATGCTGCCCTCGAATATATCTTTTTTAATCATTTTCTGATTCTTCTTTTCCATGGTCATGGGCTCGGCCCACGATTCGTTATTATTCCCATACCCCCCCAACCTGGACAAGCCAGAACCAAAGAGGTTATCTGATTGTCTTGCCAAAATAACACAAAAATCAGAGCTAAGAAACAAACACTCAAAGGGATAAAGCGTTCACAGGGTGTCTATTCTATCAAGGCTCCGGTACTGGATAGCCTCTGCAACATGGCGATGAAGCACCCGGGGCTCCTCTTCTATATCGGCAATGGTTCTGGCGATTTTCACCGCCCGCCCATGTCCCCGTGCAGACATGCCAAATGCATCAACGGCCCTGGCAATCAATGCCACAGCCTCCTTATCCAGGGACGCGAACGCCTTGATATGCGTTGGCCCCATCTGGGCATTACAGTGGATTCCTGCCCCCTGAAACCGTTTTACCTGGCGCTTTCTTGCCCCCTCGACCCGCTTTCTCACACCCAAGGAGGCCTCGGGTCGGGTCGATTGGGACAGCTCTTTAAAAGGCACCTGGGGAACATCGACATGAATATCGATTCTGTCAAGCAGGGGGCCTGAAATCCGTGCCCGGTAGCGCCTGACCTGGGCGGCGGAGCAGGTGCACTCCTTGAGACGATCCCCGGCATAACCGCAGGCACATGGATTCATGGCGGCCACCAGCATGAACGAGGCAGGATAGCACACCCTGAAACCGGCCCGGCAGATGGAGACCACCCCATCTTCCATGGGCTGCCGCAACGCTTCGAGCACGTTTCGCTTGAATTCGGGAAGCTCGTCCATGAACAAGACGCCGTTATGGGCAAGACTCACCTCACCGGGTTCGGGCCGCTGCCCTCCGCCCACAAGCCCTGCATCGGAAATGGTGTGGTGGGGAGACCTGAAGGGCCGCTCCCTGACGATGGGGGAAGCCTCCTCTAAAAGGCCTGTCACCGAATAGATCTGGGTGGTTTCCAGGGCCTCGTCAATGGTAAGCGTTGGAAGGATCGAGGGCAGGCGTTTGGCCAGCATGGTTTTTCCGGAACCGGGCACACCCGTCATGAGAAGATTGTGACCGCCGGCCGCAGCAACCTCCATGGCCCTCTTGGCATGGCTTTGCCCCATGACCTCAAAAAAATCAACGCCCCCCTGGGACGACACGTCCCCCTCGAAAAAAGAGGCATCCTTTTTTACGGGCTCGATGGTCCGACTCCCGGACAAAAACGCGACCACCTCGGACAGGGTCTTGGCGGCAATCACCTCCACACCTTCCACAATGGAGGCCTCAACCCGGTTTCCAAAGGGCACGATAATCCCCTTGAACCCGCCCGTTTTTGCAGCAAGTGTGGCGGAAAGGACACCGGGAACCGGCTTTACCCTGCCGTCAAGGGAGAGTTCTCCTAGCATCAGAAACGATGCGCCGCAATCCAGGGGAAGGATCTGGGAGGCCAGCAGAATCCCCATGGCAACGGGCAGATCAAGGCTTGTCCCCTCTTTTTTAATGGCGGCAGGGGCAAGGTTCACGACAATCCTGTCCACGGGGAATTTATATCCGGAATTTTTCACAGCACTCTTCACCCGCTCCCGGCTCTCCCGAACTGCGGTCTCCGGCAGTCCCACGATGTTGAACACAGGAAGCCCAAACGAGATATCCACCTCGACCTCGACGATATAGGCATCGATTCCGGCAACGGCAGCACTCTTGGTCCTTGCAAGCAAAGAGATTCTCCTTATATCGATTCACCAAACAGATGAAAAGCAGTATAGCATGCGCCATCTAAAAATAACAATTGCAGTAAAGAATTTTCTCAATTATTTTGCCTTCCTGAACAAAATCAGATATAGACTACATCAATAGATAACAACGCTTCCGGGGTCGTACCCGGCCTGAAAATAAAGGCAGACCAACGAAATAACCATGACAGACTTTTACCTACAACAAACCCTGGCCAGACCCGTCAAATGCGCAGGCATCGGTGTCCACTCCGGAAAACAGACCAGCATCGTCATCAAACCGGCCCCGGAAAACCACGGCATCCGATTCCGGCGGGTGGATCTTCCCGGCACCCAGGACATCCCGGCGCTGTTCAAGACCGTTGTCGATACGAGTCTTGCAACGGTAATCGGCAAAGAAGGCGCCATTGTATCCACCATTGAACACCTCATGGCCGCATTTTCCGGTCTCTCCATCGACAATGCCCTGGTGGAGATCGACGGCTATGAGATGCCCATCATGGACGGCAGCGCAAAGGAATTCGCCCAAGCACTCACCAATGCAGGCCTAGTAGAACAGACCGCCCCCAGGTGGTACTTTGTGATGACCAAGCCCGTCAGATTTTCCGAACAGGATAAATTTGTTGAGATCGTTCCGGGCAAGGGATTCAACATCGCCTGCACCATCGATTTTGACCACCCCCTCATCGGCCGGCAAGAGATCTCGTTTGATCCCCTGCAGGAGAGTTTCAAGGAGAAGATCAGCCAGGCAAGGACATTCGGTTTCATCCAGGACATTGAGTACCTGAAAAGATTCAGCCTGGGCAGGGGAGGCAGCCTTGACACGGCCATTGTCATCGACAAAGACAAAATACTCAACCAGGGCGGTCTCAGACATCCGGACGAGTTTGTAAGGCACAAGCTCCTGGACAGCCTGGGGGACTTTTCCCTGCTCGGTATGCCCATACAGGGCCATATCACGACCTTTAAATCCGGCCATGCCCTGAACCACGCCTTCATCCAGCACCTCCTTTCCACAAAGGATGCCTGGGAAACCCGAACGGTACCGATAGGAGATGACACCTCCCTATGAAATCGCTGCTCGGAAAAAAGCTCATTGCCGGAGCACTCCTTGTTGTGATGGCCCTGATCCCCTTTGCAGCCCTGGCGGCTCCGGAGGCGTCCCTTGAGAACATCATCCTCACAAACACCCGGGACGACCTGGTGGTCTACTTTGATGTGGAAAACGCCTTCACCACCGAAATCAAAGAAGCCGTCCTCAACGGGGTGCCCACCTCGTTCTCCTTTGTTGTCTCTGTCTACAAGACCCGGGATGCCTGGTTCGACAAAAAAATCCGTAACCTTGAAATCGTGAGCACGCTTAAGTACAACAGCCTGAAACAGGAGTTCACCGTCTACAGACCATGGAAAACGGACAAACCCTCGGTCACTTCCTCTTTTGACCAGGCAAAGGCCATGATGATAGAGGTCGACAACCTCGGGGTCACCCCCCTGTCCACCCTCACAAAAGGAGAAAAATACCAGATCAGGTTCAAGGCGGAACTGAGCAGAGTCACCCTTCCCCTGTACCTTCACTACATCCTTTTTTTCGTCTCCATGTGGGACTTTGAAACAGATTGGCACACAATGGATTTTATTTATTAAGCGTCCCCTGCCCAACGACAATGGTAAAAAGACAAAATAACAGCAGCCGTTCCAACCCCCTTGACTTGGAACGGTCAAGACGAAAGCGAGAGGGCGCCCTGATCCTGGCCATCCTGGTGATCGTAGGGCTGCTCACCTATGCCGAGACAAAGATCACCGGGTTCGGGACCAACTTCCCCGTGTCCAACACGGTGTTGATGTTCATCCTGATAAACACCAACCTCCTGCTGCTCCTCGCCCTCATTCTTCTTGTGTTCCGAAACCTTGCAAAGCTTTACTATGAGAAGAAAAGCGGTATCCTCGGCACAAAGCTCAAGACCCGGCTTGTGGCCGCCTTTGTCACCCTGGCCCTTGTACCGACCACCGTACTGTTCTTTTTCTCCATCCACTTCATCAACACCTCCATTGCCTTCTGGTTCAACGCCCCGGTGGAACAGGCCCTTGACAACTCCCTCTCTGTCGGGCGAAAGCTCTATAACTATGTTGAGGACAAGAACCTGTTTTTTGCAAAACGGGCGGCATTCCAGATCCACTCCAGAGAACTTCTGGCCCCGGAGAAAAACAAGGAGCTGAGCCGGTATGCCCAGGTGGTCCAGAGGGCCTTCAATCTCCACGGGGTCGAGGTGTACACCCCTGATGCAAGGAGAACTACCCTTTCCCTGGCAAAGGAGCTTAAAAACAGCTATTTCGGGATCCTCACCGGAGACGATCTCATGAAGATTCCAGCGGGCGAGACCTCAAGGACCCTGTCCGAAATCATCGATGATGGAGAAACCATACGAACCATCACCACCATCCCCTTTGGCGCCTCCCCGGACAAAAGGCAGGCGTTCCTGGTGATCACTGCGCTTATCTCTTCGGATCTGTCCCAGGATCTGGCCTCCATCTCCAGGGGGGCCGAAGAGTACCAGCAGCTCAAGATGATCAAACGACCGGTTCAGATCTCCAACTACATCGCCCTCTCCATTGTGGCTCTTCTTGTGATCTTCTGTGCCGTGTGGTTCGGTTTTTACCTGGCAAAGTCCCTCACCATTCCCTTGATGAAGTTCGCCGAGGGCACCCAGCGGGTGACCCAGGGGGACCTCAACTACCAGATCGATTTCCAGTCGGACGACGAACTTGGGACCCTGGTGGACTCGTTCAACTCCATGACAAAGCAGCTGGCCCTGGGCCGGGAAAAACTTGCCAGCTCAGAAAAGACCATGCGCCAGCAGAACATCGAGATCGAAAAAAGCCGGCAATACATGGAAATCGTACTTCGGAACATTTCTGCCGGGGTGATATCCCTGTCAAGCACGGGCACCATCACCACCATCAACAAGGCGGCCGAAACCATGCTTGACATCAAGGCCGGGGAGACCTTGAACCGTAACTTCAAGGAGATCATCCGGGCGGATCACCTGGCCATCGCCCAAAAGATTGCCGACACCGTCTCCTTTGCATCGGACAATGTGGAGTTTCCCCTGTCGGTTACCATCAACGGCAGCCCCAGGCACTTTGCCGTCCACTTCAACGCCCTGAAGAGCGACACCGGTGAAAACATCGGGGTGGTGATGGTGTTTAACGACCTGACCGAACTTGAAAAGGCCCAGCGCGTGGCGGCCTGGCGGGAAGTGGCCAGAAGAATCGCCCATGAGGTAAAAAACCCCCTCACCCCCATCAAACTGTCGGCCCAGCGTCTCAAGCGCAGATACTCCAAAATCATCAACGAAGAAGTGTTTGACAAGTGCACGGAGATGATCGTGGTCCATGTGGACCTGATCCGCAACCTGGTCAATGAATTCGCCACCTTTGCCAAGTTTCCGGATACCAACGCCCAGCCATGCAGAATCGAGAAAATCCTCGACGAAACCGCCGCCCTCTACCAGGAGGGCCTTGAAAACGTCGAAATTATAACAACAATTGCCCGCGCCCTTCCGGAGATCAACCTGGACCGACAGCAGATGAAGCAGGCATTCATCAACCTGTTTGACAACGCGGTGGCCGCCATCAACAAACAGGGCACCATCACCATCGACATCTCCTTTGACCCGATCCTGAAGATTGTCCGGGTGGAGATTGCCGACAATGGAAAGGGAATCTCAGACGAGGAGAAGACCCGGCTGTTTGAGCCCTACTTCTCCACCAAGAAATCCGGCATCGGCCTGGGCCTTGCCATCGTGAACTCCATCATTACCGATCACAAGGGAATGATAAGGGTGCAAGACAACAAACCAACGGGAGCCCGATTCATCATCGAGCTTCCGGCATAAACAGGAGAGAACATGTATCCAGCAGTATTAATCGTTGATGATGAAGCATCCATCATCGAATCCTTGGAAGGCATTCTTTCGGATGACGGGTTTGAAGTCTCCCACGCCTTCAACGGCTATGAAGCCCTGAAAAAAATCGAGGCGGAATCTCCGGACATCGTGCTTCTGGACATCTGGATGCCGGGAATGGACGGCATTGAGACGCTCAAGGAGATTAAAAAACTTTTTCCAAACCTGCCTGTGGTGATGATCACAGGCCACGGCACCATTGAATCGGCCGTGGACGCGACAAAATCCGGGGCCTTTGATTTTCTCGAGAAACCCCTGTCCATTGACAGGGTCATCGTGACCATCAACAACGCCCTCAACTTCCGGCGCCTTGAGGAGGAGAACCTCTATCTTCGAAGAAAGACAATTGAGAAGCACTCCATCAACGGGTTCAGCCCGGCGGTACAGGAGCTCAACAAAGAGATCATGAATGCCGCCCCCTCCAACGCCTCCATCCTCATCACAGGAGAGCACGGAACCGGAAAAGAGCTCGTGGCAAGGACGCTTCACCAGTTCAGTTCCCGGCCGGAAGAACCGTTCATCATCGTCAACTGCGCAGCAATTCCCGAAGAGACCATTGACAGCGAGCTGTTCGGACATGAAAAGGGCGCCTTTCCCGAGGCCGCGGCAAAGAACAAGGGCAAATTCGAGCTGGCCTCCGGTGGCACCCTGTTCCTGGACGAGATCGGCGACATGAATCTCAAGACCCAGGCAAAAATTTTGCGCGCCCTTGAATCAAAGACCTTCCAGCGGATCGGGGGTGGACGTACCCTGAGCGTGGATCTGAGGATCATCGCAGCCACCAACAAAGACCTTAAAGCCGAAATCGCAGCCGGCAACTTCCGGGAAGATCTGTTCTACCGGCTCAACGTGATTCCCGTGGCCGTGCCTGCCCTGCGTAACCGCAAAGAGGATATTCCCCTGCTCGTGGATATCTTTCTCAAGACCGCTTCCCAGGAAAAAGCAGGGGGTCCCGTGGGCATGGACAAGCAGGCCCTGGATCTCATCGCCGGCTATGATTGGCCGGGCAACGTCCGGGAGCTGAAGAACCTCATCGAAAGACTCGCCATCATGGTGGAACACGAAACCATCCAGGTCCGGGACATTCCAGAGCCCTACAACCCGGAAACCGCTGACGACACCGAAGACAGACAGGCCGATCTTTTCTCCATGGACGATTGGGAGAAAGCCAAAAAAAGGTTTGAGCAGGAATTTTTCAAAAAGAAACTGGCGGAAGCCAAGGGAGAACTTGAGACCGCAGCCGCCAAGATCGGTGTGGATCCCAGTGACCTTGCAGCCAGGGTTCGGGACAAATAGCATGGAAAGAATCAGGAGGTGCGAGCGCATATCGACCCGGCAACCTTTGAGCAACCGGGGATCGGGACGAATCCTATGAGAATCATCAGCGGAACCTGCAAGGGCAGAAAACTTGTCACCCCCAGGGGATTGGACACCCGGCCCACATCGGACCGGGTCAGGGAGTCGGTCTTCAACATCATCTCCCGGGAAGTTGAAGGCGCCAGGGTGCTTGACCTGTTTGCCGGAACCGGGGCCCTGGGCATGGAGGCCTTGAGCCGCAACGCCGCGTCCGCCCTGTTTGTGGACAAAAGCCAGGATGCCTGCGCCATCATAAAAGAGAACATCTCCCTGTGCCGGCTTGAAGACCCGGCAACCGTTCTCTGCCACGACATCACCCAACAAGTTCTTCCCGCCTGGGCCGTCCAACAGAAATTCGACCTGGTTTTCATGGACCCCCCCTATGACCGGGGACTCATCGACACCGTGCTGGGTTCAGGTGCATTTATCGGCCTTTTGGCCGATCATGCCCTCATCATTGCGGAACAATCTGCCAGGGAAAACCCCATACAATCGACATCAATACTTGACATTCGCGATCAAAGGAAATACGGAAAGACACGGATTAGCTTTTTAACACTGAACCTGTCTTGTGAAAGGGATTAACATTTCATGGAAAACAACCCAAAAATAGCGATCTACCCCGGATCCTTTGATCCGCTGACCAACGGCCACGTGGACATCATCGAACGGGCGCTGAAAATCTTTGACAAGGTGATTGTATCGGTGATGTACAATCCCAAAAAGAATTCACTCTTTTCCGTCCAGGAACGGGTCGATATGATCCAGGCAAGCATTGGAAAAAAAGCCAACCTTGAAGTGGACAGTTTTGACGGCCTCCTGGTGGACTACACCCGGATAAAAAATGCCGTTGCCATCATCAGGGGCATGCGGGCCATTTCAGATTTTGAAAACGAATTCCAGATGGCATTGATGAACCGTCGACTCAACCGGGATGTCCAGACCATCTTTCTCATGACCGGATTAAGGTGGATCTTCACAAGCTCCTCCATCATCAAGGAGGTGGCAACCTTTGGCGGTGACATCACCGGAATGGTTCCCCAACCGATCAAGCTCAAGATGCTGGAAAAATTTCCAGCCAAAAAAGAGAATTAACCATGGACCTGTGGCAGCTGAAAGTGTTTACCAGTGTGGTTGAGAAACGAAGCTTTTCCAAGGCCGCAGAGGCCATCCACCTTTCCCAACCAACCGTTAGCAGCCACATCAAGGAGCTTGAAGAGCATTTTGGGTGTCGGCTCATGGACCGCCTCGGCAGGGAGACCGTTCCCACAAAAGCCGGGGAGCTCCTTTTCTCCTATGCAAAAAAGCTGCTCCTCCTTCGGGACGAAGCGGAATCGGCCATCTCCGATTTCCAGGGCAAACTCCGGGGCCACCTGAAGGTCGGGGGCAGCACCATCCCCTCCGGCTATATCCTGCCCAAGATGATCGCCCCCCTGGCCAAGGCGTTTTCCGAGGTGTCCATCTCCCTTGTGGCCGGAGACACAGCTGAGATCATCGATCAAGTCACCCAGGGAGAGATCGAGGTGGGAATCGTCGGGGCCAGGGTAGACAGCCCCCTGGTCAACCAGGAGAAGCTGGTGGACGACGAGATGAAGCTGATCGTTCCCGCATCCCATAAATGGGCAGACCGCGACCAGGTGGAATGTTCCATGCTGTTCAGCGAGCCCTTTCTGGCCAGGGAGCAGGGCTCAGGCACCTGGCGATCCATCACAAAAAGCATGGAAACCGCAGGTTTTAACACAGAAAGGCTGAACATCATTGCCACCATGGGCAACACCGCCTCGGTGATCCAGGCCGTCCTGGCCAATGCCGGCATCTCCATCCTCTCAACCATTGCCGTGGCCGACCTTTTGGAATCGGGCCGGCTCAAGGCTCTGTCGGTCAAGGGGCTCGATCTAAGGCGAAGCTTCTACATCACCACCCATGGGAAGCGCACCCTGTCCCCGCTTTCCAAGACCTTTATCAAGTTCATCAAAGAGAAGTATTTAGCTTCCTAACACGGATTTTCGTGTTATTTTGGCAAAAACATCAAACAGCCACGTTGATCCCGGGACACTGGTTCGACAGCTCTTCGGGATGGGTTCGAAAGTGGTTCCAGAATGGAAAGGTCCTGCATTGAACCGGTCTGGCACCGTAGATCAAGCACCCTTGCCCGGGGTCCAGAAACACACAGAGATAGTCGTCCCCTGAAACGATTTCCTTGATGGAGAAACGGTTCCCGACCCGTTTAAAGTAGCGGTCCATGCCGTCAATCACATTGAGGTTCAACGACTCGCAAATCGCGTCAATATCCAGGCGGGTAACCCATATATTGCCGGAAGCACCCCTGCAGCAGCGACTGCTACACAGTTCACATGCCTTGGGATCGAAACTGAAATCAAACCCCTGTTTTGTTATAAGATCCACAATAACACTCTTCTTTAATTCACAGCCACGCAATCATAAAAGATATTTTAACGCCACAAACCCTGCCACCAGCAGCAGGGTAAACGCCGTGGCCAGCAGGTTGAAATAGCGATCGATGAACCGCTGTATTCCCGGGCCGAACCAGTAGATCAAGCTTCCCAGAATGGCGAACCTGAGGGTTCTGGAAACGGCAGAGGCGATCACGAACACCGGGAAGTTAACTCCGAATGCCCCGGCAGAGATGGTGAAAAGCTTATAGGGCAGCGGCGTAAACCCGGCAATGGAAACGGCCCAGGCATCGTAATTCCGGTAAAGGGAGGAGATATAATCGGCCTTGTCCGTAAGGCCGTAAAACTCGATGATCCTGTCTCCGACAACCCCCATGAACTGCCAGCCGATGCAATAGCCCATGACGCCGCCCAGGAGGGATCCCAGGCTGCAGACCGCAACAAATTTAAAGGACTTTTTCGGAGCCCCCACGGCAAGGGCGATGAGCAGGACATCCGGGGGAATGGGAAAAAATGACGATTCACAAAAGGCCAGGACAAACAGGGCCCAGGCGCCACCAGGTCTCTCGGCCCAGCCAAGGACCCAGTCATAAAGCCGTTTGACCATGAACTACTCCTTCCATCCGTGCTGGCCGATCAATTTTACAAAACGGCAGCCACCAAGACTCTGGGTGGTGATGCCGTCGGCATGCTTTTCCACCCGGATCAACTCCTGGCTGAAAAGTCCTCCCACCGGCATCACCAGCCTGCCGCCCACGGCAAGCTGGTCGACCAGGGGCTGGGGTATTTTCTGGCCGCCTGCGGTGACAATGATCGCGTCAAAAGGGCTCTCCGCATTCCACCCCTGGGTCCCGTCCGAATACCTGGCAACGATATTGTGGTACTTGAGTTGGTCAAACAACTTCCTGGTTCTCATGAACAAGGTGTTGTTCCGCTCAATGGTATATACCCGGAAAACGATTTCAGCCAGCACAGCTGCCTGGTATCCCGATCCGGTCCCGATCTCAAGCACCCGCTCTTCCCCGGTCAGTTCAAGGGCCTGGGTCATCTCGGCAATGATATAGGGCTGGGAAATGGTCTGGGCCTCCCCAATGGGCAAGGGGAAATCCCCATAGGCGCTATCTGTCAACGCCTCACTCACAAAGAGATGTCGCGGTATCCTGCCCATGGCAGCAAGCACCTGGGTGTCGGTGATGCCCCTGGATATTAACTGCCGCTCAACCATCTCCTGTCGCCATCGCTCAAATTTTCTCTCGTCTTTGTTCATGGCACCCAGTTTATCAGCCCCCTTTGTATCCGTCAAGAAGATAGCAATGGCAATTATCACCTTGCTTTTTCCCAAAATCACGGTTATAGGAATTCCCATATGAACAGATTAAGACAAATCATAATTGCTGCGGTGGTTTCCCTAGCGGTATCCATCATGGGCACAGTCGGTTACATGATCATCGAAGGGTGGAATTTCCTTGATTCCTTCTACATGGTTGCCCTCACCCTCAGCACCGTGGGATACAGCGAAGTTCATCCCATCAGCCCCGGGGGCCGGGTCTTCACGATCATACTCATCATCACCAGCGTGAGCCTGGTACTCTACCTGGCCGGAGTCATCGTGCAATTTGTCGTTGAAGGAGAAATACGATCCATACTGGGGAGGAGAAAATTGGACAAGCGCATTGCCAAACTGAAAAACCACTATATCGTCTGCGGCTACGGACGGATCGGACGGATCCTGTGCAAACAGCTTGCCGAGCAAACCCCGGACATTGCGGTGCTGGAGAATTGCACGGCGCTTGAGCCGACCCTGACACAGGACAACATGCTCTACCTCATGGGCGATGCCTCGGATGAAACGTTGCTTCTCAAGGCGGGTATCAGACAGGCATCCCACCTGATCGCAGCCCTTGCGACGGATGTAGACAACGTGTTCCTCGTGCTCACGGCGCGGCAACTCAACCCGAAAATCCACATCATGGCCCGGGCCGAAAAAAAAGCGGCAAAGAGCAAACTCTATGCAGCAGGCGCTGACCAGGTGGATTCTCCCTATGATATCGGTGCCGTGTCCATGGGGCTACGCCTGCTTCGACCCAGTGTCAGCTATTTCCTGAACATCGCCCTCACCCGTAAGGAGAAGGCGATTCAGATCGAAGAAGCACCAATATCCCCAGACTCAAGCCTCGTGAACATCATGCTCAAGGATTCCGGTATCAGGCAAAAGTACAACCTGATCATCATCGCCATCAAAAAGGCAGACGGAGAGATGATCTTCAACCCCTCCTTTGACACCTACATGGAGGAGGGAGACACCATCATCTCCATGGGCCGCGCCCGGGACCTGAAACGTTTTCACCAGGCACTGGATCCCAAATAGCGACAACCACTCCCCCACCCCACGGTCAGGACGATCTATATTTTGTAGATGATTCTCTTGTCGGTGATGATGATATCGAGGTTATATTTCCGTGACTCCATCGGAACATGATCGGCCACCTGCTCTTCAAAAGCAATGGAGATCTTCCGGGTTGTCTCGGGAAGCTTTGCGATGAGCCGGTTGTAATACCCCTCCCCAAACCCCAGACGGCCGCCCTTTTCATCAAACGCAAGCCCCGGGATCACGGCGATATCGATCTGATCAAGGGGGATCTTTTTGCAGGTCTCCGGGTCGGGCTCAAGCCTTCCCTGGTCACCTTTGATAAGATCGGCACCAAAGTTGTGGATCCGGAGCAGGTTGATGGCGTGCCTTGCATCGGAAAACGATGGAAGCACAATCCCTTTTTTGATATCAAGACTCTTTTTTATGATGTTCCCTGTTGGGATCTCGCTGCTTCTCTCGATGTAGAGAAGCGCCAGTTGAGCTTCCATAAAATTGGCAAATTCAAGAAGATTCTGTTCAATCTGTGCCTGTTTCTCAGCCATTTCATCTTTGGTGAATTTGGCAAGTTTTTCTGAGATTTCAGCCAGAACGCTTTTTTTACTATCTTTAATATCATCCATAATTATCTGTTTCCCCAATCGTAATATTTTTTAAAAATTATTATACACAAGCTAGCAATTGTCAACCTGCAATAATCATTGACGGATCTTATGGGCCGTGATATTTTTTGCAGATGATCATTGGATCTTAGGACTCGTAATCTTCGCACACATAGCTGATAGGTATTTAAATGCTGGAAATCAAGTACGTTAGAGAAAATTTGGATGTGGTCAAACAGGCCCTGGGCAAACGGGGCGGCAAGGCTGATTTCGACGGTTTTGCAAAAGCAGAAAAAAACAGAAGAGAACTCCTTCAACAGATCGAAGAGCTGCGACACCGACGAAACACCGTTTCGGATGAGATTGCCAAAATGAAACGCCAGGGAGAGGATGCAGCGTCCAACATCCTTGAAATGCGAACCGTTTCAGAGCAGATCAAAAGCCTTGACAAAAGCCTTACCGAGACAGAAACCCTTATCCAGCAGTTTATGATGTCCATCCCCAACATGCCCCACCCCGATGTGCCCCTTGGGATGACAGACGAAGACAACCTGCATGAAAAAACGGTGGGAACCCCCAGGACCTTTGATTTTCCCATCAAGGCCCACTGGGATATCGGTGAAGATTTAGGCATCCTTGACTTTGCACGGGCTGCCAAAATAACCGGCACCAGATTTCCCTTATATATGGGAAGCGGGGCACGGCTTGAGCGGGCCTTGATCAACTTCATGCTCGACATCCACATCACCGAGCACGGATACACCGAGACCCTCCCCCCCTTTATCGTGAACAAAACAAGCCTGTTCGGCACGGGCCAGCTGCCCAAGTTTGAAGAGGACCTCTTTAAAATCGAAGGCCTGGACTACTACCTCATCCCCACCTCTGAGGTTCCCATGGCCAATATATACAGGGACGAGATACTTAAGGAAGAGGATCTTCCCATCAAGTTCACCGCCCACACCCCCTGTTTCAGGTCCGAGGCGGGCTCCCACGGCAAGGACACCCGGGGACTGATCCGCCAGCACCAGTTCAACAAGGTTGAGCTGGTCAAGTACACCACACCTGAAACATCAACAGCTGAGCTGGAATCCTTGTTGCTCAATGCCGAAACCATCCTCCAGCGACTGGGACTGCCCTACCAGGTGGTAACCCTCTGCAGCGGCGATCTAGGGTTCTCTGCAACACGGACCTATGATATTGAAGTCTGGCTGCCCGGCCAGGACAAATACAGGGAGATCTCATCCTGCAGCAATTGTGAGGCATTCCAGGCACGACGGGCCGGATTAAGATTTCGCCGGGCCGGCCAGAAAAAACCCGAGTTCGTACATACCCTGAACGGTTCAGGCCTTGCCGTGGGTCGGACCGTGGCAGCGATCCTGGAAAATTACCAGCAGGCCGACGGTTCTGTCATCATCCCCGAAGCTCTGAGACCCTACATGGGTGGCAAAGAGGTGATCACCAATGAAACCAGATAATTTCCCGGAAGATGTCAGACCCTTTGTGATTCCAAAGCCTTCAGGGGATCTGTGCTACCGCTGTCTTGGATGTGGTGAAGAATTCTCCATCACCGAGCTGCTCTATGTCTGTCCCAGCTGCGGAGAGGTTCTCCTCATCGAAGACAGGGATATCGACCGGCTCAAAGCCATCCCCGGCACCACCTGGCAGAAGATCTTCGACTACCGCAGGATGCTCAAGATACCGGCGCTCAAGGGGATCTACCGATACCACGAATTTATCGGTCCCAACATCCCCCTTGATTCCATTGTCTACCTGGGAGAAGGGCACACCCCAATTGTAGAAGCCAACCAGCGGCTCCAGGAGCGCGCAGGAATGCGCTTCTTCTACAAAAACGACGGTCAGAATCCCAGCGCATCGTTTAAGGATCGGGGCATGGCAAGCGCACTCTCCTACATCAAATATCTCATTGATCAGGACCTTGCATCTGACATCATCGCTATCTGCGCATCCACGGGGGACACGTCTGCTGCGGCCGCACTCTATGCCTCCTATCTGCAGCCCCACATCAAATCCGCCGTTCTCCTGCCCCACGGAAAGGTGACCCCCCAGCAGCTGTCACAGCCCCTGGGAAGCGGCGCCCGGGTGTTTGAAATTCCTGGGGTGTTTGACGACTGCATGAAGATCGTGGAAAAACTCTCCGAAGAGTACAATGTCGCCCTGTTGAACTCCAAGAACGCCTGGCGCATCCTCGGCCAGGAGTCCTACTCCTATGAGGTCGCCCAGGATTTCGAATATGAGATGAAGGACAAGGCAGTGATCGTCCCCATCGGAAATGCCGGCAACATCTCGGCTGTAATGAGCGGTTTCATCAAATTTTTCAACGCCGGAATCATCGATGCCCTGCCCAAGATCGTCGGGGTTCAGAGCGAACATGCAGACCCGGTGTTCCAGTACTATCTTGAATCTGACCCGGCCAAACGGCAGTTCAAGCCGGTAACGGTAAAAGAGAGCGTTGCCCAGGCAGCCATGATCGGCAATCCCGTTTCCATGCCCAGGGTGATCGCGCTGACCAACCGCTACAACGCCCTTGCCGGAGAACAACGGGTCTTTGTTACCCAGGTGACCGAACAGTCCATCATGGACTGGCAGCTTGAGGCCAATCGAAACGGACACATCGCCTGCACCCAGGGCGGCGAGTGCCTGGCAGGACTTGTGGAAGCCCTTGCCCAAGGCGTTGTCACCAAAGACGATACAGCCATCGTTGACGCCACGGCCCATGCTATGAAGTTTTCCGGATTCCAGGAACTCTACTTTGACAAAAAGATTCCCACGGCATTCAACATTCAATCCAACCCCGACTTCATAAACTATCCAAAGCTTGTGATGCCTGAAGATACAAGCAACGTCCCCGGCCAGGGCACCCCGCTTGGAGAGGATGATTTCAAGCGATTTGCAGGGGATGTATCGAAAACAATTGCAAAGGAATTGAACCTGAAGACAAGCCTATGACGACATGGCAAAAAGCATGGGGCACCCTGATCTGCATGGCCATATGCACCGTATTGATCTCCCCCCCCCTGCCCTCCCTTGCCATGGAACAGTCGGTAACGACCTCGTTTAAACGGTATGCGGTCTATTCCTACAAAGACCAAAAAATTCTTTGTGAGCCCTACCGGGTGACAAAGGATGACTGGCTCTATAAGATTTTTCGAAAAAAGGGGGAGATCTCGGAAAGTGATTTCCCCCTTTTCCTCTCCATTTTTAAGGCATTGAATCCCGGCGTCAGCAACATCGACAACATCAATCCGGGCCAGGAGATCCTCATCCCCCTCAAAACGGTGGAACAGGAGGATTTCAGCGAAACCGTTCCCGGGGTGGTGGATGTTCCCATGATCGAGTTCGCCTCTTTTCAGGAACCCCTCTCCCCCCATCTGAAAAAATACAAGGTTCAAAAAGGTGAGACTGTGTCCCAGCTGATTGACCCTGTATTTTTAGACAAGTACGGAACACTCACCGAACAAGGCATTCGCGCTTTTAATCTGGCCAATCCGGATGTGAAAAATATTCACCTCATCTATGAAGGCGCTGTTCTCAACCTTCCCTCCCCTTCGCTTCTCTCCCAGTCCTGGTTCTCATCCCTGTTCCGGCAGGCGCCACACCCGGGTACAGATTCAGACCGGGAACCGTCTTCTCCCGCCCTTGACAAGGCCGAGATAAAGGCAGGTTTGGAACGATATGCCGCCATGAAACAGGGAAAACTGATCCAACGCGGACGCTACTATTTTCCCCGGCAAAACGACCAGGATCTGGTGCTGGATCTAGAATCAACCCCCCTGATCGTGCTCAAGGATGGTTCCCGGCTCATAATAGTAGATCAAAACACCCGGGGCCGCTCAATGGAAGCAGCCTTGGGTGAATACTGGAATAATCTGACCTTTGTTGGGGTGGAAACAGCCCTCCAAGCCGCGCCACCCGTTACCGGTAGGACCGACACACCGGAGGCAACAACAACAGGAGAATCGAATCCAGGACTGATCTCCATGGACCACGCCACTGCAGTCCGGGAACTTCTCGAACACACGGGGGTTAATTACATCACAGACGCAGTCGTCTCCTTCACCATCGGAGGTGTCAAACTTGATGTAAGGGTTGGAAAAATCCCGAGACAGGGGCGCTCCGACCTTATTGTGGCGTTAGGAGATGTTTACGGTATTGCCCTTGAACATATCCGGGCCCAGGGATATGAGATCCTCTCCCTTTCCCCAAGTGAGACCACCCGGGATATGGCAATAAAACTCTTCTCAAACCTGGGAATCACAGTGGTGGAAGATCCTGCCTTTATCAGTGCCATTGAGGAGAAAACCGTCACCATTCCCGGCGTTTACCTCACAGGCGAACCCCTGAAGCAAAAGATCATGGTTGCGGAACAGCGCCTTGACAGGGTAACGATTGATTTTCTGAAACAGAAACAGATCAAGGTCCTATACACGATCTCCCCAGACCAGGGAGCATAAATCAAAGGATTCTCCATGAAACAATTCGCCATCCTGCTTCTCGCAGGCCTGACCCTTCTCTCCTGCGGCCCAAACAGAATTCAGCAACAACGGATTGCCGAGGCCACCGTGGAACTTGGGGAAGCCCACCTGAACCAGGGCAATTTTACGGCAGCCCTGAAAGTGCTCCTGGATGCGGAAAAGGTGATTCCCAACGACCCCTTCCTCCATAACGATCTTGGGGTCGCTTACATGGGAAAAGAGCGGTTTGACCTGGCAGAACTGCATTTTAAGAAAGCCGTGGCCCTCAAATCAGACTATATTCCAGCCAGGAACAACCTTGGCACAGCCTATCTTAAACAGAAAAAGTATGACAAGGCCCTGGCCTGTTATAAGAAATTTTCCACAGACCTGCTCTATTCAACGCCCCACTTTGCTTTTTCAAACATGGGATGGGCCTATCTTGGAAAAAAGAACCATGCCCTTGCACAGAAATATTTTTCAAAAGCCTTGAACTTAAATCCGGATTTTATCAATGCCGTTCATGGTCTTGCAACGAGCCAGATTCAATCCGGTGATGCCCGCAAAGCGGAAGCGCTTATAGAAAAAACCCTGAAAAGGCAACCCAGAGCCTCGGTCCTCCATGCAGATCTTGCCAGGATCTATGAGGCACGGAACCAGCCATCCCAAGCCAAGGCCGCCTGGAAACGGGTTCTCCTTTTCGCCCCTGAAACAAGCCCCCTGGCCCTGGAAGCCGAATCAAAACTGAACAACTAAAGACCGCCAAAGCCAGAGAAAAAGACTGCCTATGGTGTTATGCAGAGAGCAGACCCGGTGGTAATCGCGCCACTTGGGGAGGTCACCTTCACCTGTAGCGTACTTGTGGTCCCGGGATCAGAGGTACCGTCCGGTTTCAAAGCAAAAGAGAAAACACTCGGAAAGGTGGTTGTATTTATAATTTCAAATGAGCTCTCCCCCTCAATGGTTGCATTGGCAGGCGCAGTCAAGGCCACCGCTGTTCCGCCGGGCATTGAATTGCCATTGATGTCGGCAATGGTCAGGAAAACCGAAACAAGCCCGTTCAATGTGATTGTTGAGGGATTTATGGTAATCGCTGCCCAACTTGAGGACATTGACAGCACAATGGATTCCCGAACATGGATCAACTCCTCAGAGCATCCTGTTACGCACAGGGTACCGTTGTACATTCCATTTTTTTCTGTAAACAGAAGATCTTTGTTGTAATCCATGAACTCTTCATCAACATCTCGGATCCCATCTTCATCGGCATCAACAAAGGCTTCATCCATATCATCGCCAAGGATATCCGCGCTTGACTCATAGCGACCACTGCCGTTGGCGTCGATAAAGGACTCCTCACCCAGTGCCGTGGCAAGGATAGTCACCCGACCATTCCCTGGCCTGGGATCCTGGCTTCGCCATTCGACCGAACATGCACCGTTCACCGTTGAGCAGGTGGGATCGATCACCCCGCCTTCGGTGGTAAAGTAGATACTGGTTCCATCGGGAACGGGATTGTTAAAATGGTCGGCGGCCCTCACGGTCACAGCCACGGTAACCCCATCAATGTTCCAACCCTCCGGATTAAATGGGGTTGCACTAATTGAAAAACTGTTTTGATCGGCAAGCCCCGTGCTAATAACAAGATTGCTTGAAACCGTTGATATCTGGGAGTCGTTCACCGTTGCCCTGACCCTCACCGAGGTAGGTACATTTCCTGAGCTGATGGTTACAAGCACCTGCCCAGCTGAATTTGTCTCGGCACTGGAAGGAGAAAGGGAGATGCTACCCTGCTGTGGTGACAAGGAAAAGTTGACAAGCTCATTGGGCACAGGGTTCCCCACTTCATCCTTAACCGTAAAGGTAATGATCGAAATTGTCGGAAATTGCGTGTTGGACGTTCCGGCAAGGGCCAAACGTTCAGGCACGGCAGAGTCAAAGGTGATGGAACCCACCTCAGGCGTTGCCAGTGACAGGTCCGTTGAGGCGGACAGACTTGATCCGGCAATGCTTGCAGTGGCAGTGACGGTGTCAGCTCCCGAGGTGCAGCCAACACCACGATATGTGGTTGTCGCAATCCCGTTCTCAGTGGAAACGGTCTGGTCCACAACCGCAGTTGCGCAAAGAGTAGAAAATGAGATATCAACCGATTGGGTATAGGGCACATAGGCCGAGCCGTCCAAAATGGCCAGTGCGGCCGTGATGGTTGCGGTTCCGCCAATGGACAGCTTTTCCCCGGTGGCAATGGAGGACAACAAAATCCCCTCCTGGAAACTGCCGTTAACAAAGGCGCCGAGTTTTACGCTCTCAGGTGCCCCGATCTGAAATGCAAACGGGGTATCAAGGGTAGAATCGCCAACGGCTACATCAATGGTTCCGGCACCGTTGGCGCCATCGGCAATAAGGGTGAACTCGGCAACGCCACTGGCATTTGTCATGGCAGTGCCATCGGAATTTAAGAAGGATCCCTTGGACGTGGTCACAGTTAAAAACTGGTCTACAGCTGCTGCCCCGGACTTGGTCGTCACGGTGACTTTGAGCGTTCCGGGATTGCCTTCACTGATGGTTCTTATGGCGCCCCCTGTCCCGTCAAGGAGTTCCACCGTACTGGTAAAGGATGTGTCTGTACCTGTAGAATCCGTAGTGTCTGATGGCGCATCACCTGACGAGCCACAACCGGCGAAGACAACAATTGAAAAAAGAAAAAGAAATCCACACATCGTTTGTTTTGAAAAACACATCATGCTCGCATCCTTAATTCAGATATCAGGTTGTAAGAAAGGCCTCCTCGACACTGTTACAGCTGTTTGGCACAAATCAATTTTTCTTTTGTTCAAGCTGAACAATGGTTGGCGTAATAAATATCAACAGCTCGTTTTTCTTCTGTACATTGGAATCCGACCCAAACAGCCGTCCCAAACCCGGAATATTTGAAAGACCGGGAAATCCGTTCTTTGAATCAGTGGTGGTGTTTTTTACCACGCCGCCGATGACAATGGTATCGCCGTCATTGACCAGAAGTTCGGTCTGCGCCTCATTGGTTGAAAGGGATGGAATGCCGCCAACATCACCTGCCAGATCGTTCTTTGTAATAAAAACGCTCATGGCAATACGATGATCCGGTGTCACATGGGGCGTCACCTCGAGCAGCAGGTTGATCTCTTTAAATTTCACGGAGGAGCCGCCGGCATCGTCCCGCTCAAGGTAGGGATGCTCGATACCCTGTTTGATCTTGGCCTTTCTATTGTCAAGGGTAAGAATTTGGGGCGACGATATAATCTTAACATCCCCCTTGATTTCAGAAGCGGTCAGTGTTGCATTGAGTTCCAGGGATGTGCCGGCAATTCGACTGAAATCAAATCCAATGTTTCCCTGACTTGCCACAGGATAATTCATTGCCACATCAAACCCATAGGCGCCGCCAAGGTCATCCCTGTAGGCATCGTCACTTTTTGCACTCCAGTTGATCCCCAAGGCCTTGGAAAAATTCTTGTTCACCTCCACCACCCTTGCCGAAATCATGATCTGGGGGGTCACCTTGTCCAGCCGGTAGATGAGTGTCTTTGCCTGATCGATCTTCTCCATGACGTCGGTCATGATGACCATGTTGGTCCTTGCATCCACACTCAACATCCCCCTGTCCGGGGTGAGGATCTTCTCAAGGTGGGGTTTTACATCCTCTTGGGCACTGGAGTAGTTGATGGGAATGTACTCGGTCACCAACGGTTCGAGGCTCTTTCTCTGCTCCTGGGTCGTCTTATAGGCTGCCAGGGCATCCTGCTTCAGCTTCTGTTCCTGGGCCAGGGTCGCAAGGGTTGCGATGCGCACAATGGTTCCTTCCTGGATCTGGCCCAGGCTGTTCATCTTCAACACCAGGTCAAGGACCTGATCCCAGGGCACGGGCTTATCCAGGGTCATGGTGACACTGCCTTCCACATCCTTGTCAATGGCAAAATTCATGCCGCTCACGCTCCTCAGTATCCTGAAGACATTCTTTATGTCCGTCTCAAAAAAGTCGAGGCGAATCTTCTCCCCGGTATAGACCTTTTTTTCAAACCAACCGGGCTGGCCCTTTGTTGTTTCCTGTTCCCGGGTATCTTCATCTCCGCCCTTCTTTTCAGCAACAACCCCATGGACGGTGCCGGATGCAACCTTCTTTTTAGCCTGGTCAAAAGCCGGTGGTTCCAGGGTCGACGGCTCAAACGTGAGAAAAATGCCATCCATGCCCTGGACAATTCGATAGGGAACCTGCTCACGCATCTCCACCTTGATTATTGAAGCGGCTTCGCCTTGGGCGCGCTGGAGGGGAACGATCCGTTCCACGGCCGACTTGAAGTAGGTCGTGACCAGAGGGCGGCGGCGATAATCCGGGATATCGGTATCATGGAGCCTGAGCCTCAGTTCCCCTTTTGCTCCTTTTTGAAGATCGTAATTCACAGGCTGGGAGGTTTTTACGAAGATGTCGGACATCCCATCCTCGGTGGCGTTAAAAAAGATCCCGGTCAAAGTAGCCGGCCCTTCAGGAACCACAATGTGGGGGGGGACAGGCGGAGCTATCGATTTGGCAGCCAAAGCCTTGACCGGGGCCACCGCATCATTTTCGGTCATAAGCACCTTTTTTTTATGAAAAATCACCGTCAGGCGATTGGTTTCATCGACCACCTCGTAATCGAGGTTTTCCTTCAAGAGGATCTCCACCTTGACTGTTTTCCTCTCCTTATTGGCATAGGTAACAGCAATGGCGTTAATATCCCCCACCCCTGCCGGTAGGTCATCCTGAACGTTTTCCAGGATAACCGTATCCGTAAGATAGACGGAAACCCCCAGGGGGAACGCCTGCTTCACCGAGGTGTAGGTCAGGCTCTGATTGCAAATGATATCGACCTCCACAGTATCAGCGGTCTGGCCCACCTGGATAGCGGTTATCCCCCGCTGTTCAGCAACCGGCGGTTCCGACGTTTCAATCGGGTTAACCTGTTTTTCCACGGTACAACCGTAAAAAATCACCACTGCTGAAAACAGCCATACCGCTCTTCCGAAAAGCGTCCTTAATTTCATCAATGGATGGGACATATCACCCCTCAATCTCTGGTTTATGAAGTTTCATTTCACTGGAACGGGGAACAGCATCACCCCTGAAATTTTTCACGATCTCGTTGATCACAATCCTGTCCCTCAATATCTTCTCCACCCTGCCGCCGTTCTTGCCCATATAGGTTCCGATCCTGACCACATACCCCTTGCCACTGGTCTCCTCCACCATGGCGATGTTGCCCGATTCGGCAATGACCACGGCCACGAGGCGAATCTGGCTCAGATCTAATCTTTCCAGGGGAGTCAGCACCCGCTGGGGTTTCTCTTCCTTTGCAGCCGCCCCGGAAACCGCTTTTTGTTCTGTCTGGATCAGGGGTAGAAAAGGATCTATCTTGCCCTTGGAGGAGTAAAACTGCGGTTCATCCGGATCAGAAACAACGGGTTTCCCTTGGGGTTCCGGTTTCCCAGTTGGGGCCGCACCTTTTGGGGTAAGCTTCTCAGCGATTGCTGCCTTCGGCTCCTCAGCGATTGCTGCCTTCGGCTCCTCAGCGATTGCTGCCTTCGGCTCCTCAGCGATTGCTGCCTTCGGCTCCTCAG
>JAEINR010000205.1 GCA_016342325.1 Desulfobacterium sp. | reverse complement strand
ATCGCAACGTTTCTGTTGCCTTAGTATTTCAACCGTAGCAGGTCTTTATCCATGGCGATTCCATAACGGGTATCCGGTCTTTTGCCGGAGGAGTCTATGACCAGGGATTTTGAAGAATATTCGCCAAAGCAGGCCTTAATCTTCTTGGCTATTCTAGATTTGTAGGACTTGAAGTTTTCCTGGGAAAGGGAGGTGATCCCTCCTTTTTCCATTTCCTCCATGGGACGGATTCCGGCAACCTTTGCATACAGGCCTGCGATCTCAGATAGACGGTTTTCGATTTCCTGCCATTCTATAAAGCAGTCCGTGCAATTTTTGCATGATTTGTCTTTGAAGTCGCAATCCTTCTTGAGTGAAGCAAAAAAGGCATACAGGGCAATATGGGCCGGTTGAAGATCGCATTCCATCCCCTTGTACTGGATTTTTTGGTCCGCCAAATTAATATCCACTGTATGTTTTCTGCCCCGCACGAGGGATAGCATGAGGCTTGCCGGATCCGCCGGTTCCTTCAAGTGTTCAGGTGTGAGGCGATCGCGGATGGAAATGAATGGCAAGGGAATCAGTCGAACATTGGCGAACTGGGTTTCTTTGTATACGGGCTGGCCTGTAGTGTCCCTCACTTCTATCAAGACGGACAGTCTGGGGGGATAGTAGAAATCTCTGTTGCTTTCAAACTCAGGACTAACAAGCACATGGTACAGCCTGTCTTGGGATCGGCCGTACATCTGGGCTGCCAGAGCCAGACAGGAACTCATGGTCTTCCTGCCGCCAGCCACGGAGAAAAAAACCGCTGTGTCCGGGTCGCTGGTTAAGGAAAAAGCCTTTTCCATGCAGAGCTGAAGGAGAAGCTCGTTATCTTCCTCGCTCGTAATGTCCGGAATTTCATTTCCTGAGGAGTCGTGAATCACATGAACGTTGTTGTGGGAGAACACAATGGAGGAAGGGGCAATTCCATATTCCTTTAGATATCGAAAGTAGGCTCCCTTTTCACCACCCAGCAGATCGGAATAAACCCTCTCCTTTCCATTCCTTGTGGTGATGATGTGGATGGCATGCACTTTCCTCTGTTCCTGGTGCAGGGCGTATAGGGTTTCCGTGACCACTTGCGGACTCAGGCCCACCACCGCAAGAAGGATGTTCTTCATTGTAAAATCTCCATGTGAATTTCTCCCAGACCAAAGGTGGTTTGCTTACCAATATGGAGCAATTCCCCAAGCCTTATGATAGGTATAAATTCGGACAGTTCGCCTTCATAGACGGCGGATCCTAGCATGCCACCCATGAGCATGGACTTGTCCTGCCTGTTGGAATAACGTTTCCAGTCAAACCAGTGCAGATTGGATTTTGAGATAGTGACGTTATTAGCGCGTTGGACCAGCCCCTTGTAATCCAGGGGGGGTTCGCCATCACCGTAATGGTTGAACAAGGAGGATATCCGGCGGAGAAGTGCACGAATCAAGATATGAAAAGGCAAATTAGCGTGGAGGTGATTTTCAAATTTGAGCCGGAGAGGAGTCTCCAGGGAAAGTTTAATCCGCGAGGCCGCTTGGTCCGTATCCTCCCGGCCATTCAAACTGATAGGGCTGCCCCATGCCGCCCCTTTAAGCGTGTTTTCATGGTCGGTATATATTGTGCCTCCATCATGCCGGATCTCGTTCACAACAAAACCTGCACGTTTTCCTTCAATCCTCTTCCCTATACCCAAGCTGCCAATTTCTGTAAAAGCGTAAACAAAGTATGGAAGTTCCTGGTTTGCTTCCCCGAACAGAAGGAGGTGGAAATCGAAAGCGTCTCCTTTTTTCATATGGGAGAGTAGATTTTTCGGCGGCTTGATCACATAAGGCCTGGGAATACTGGGAGCCCCCACTAACTGCTCACTCGCACTGTTTCCATCGGCAAATACTTTGGCATACAGGCATCGGCCTTTCAATAAACAGTCAGGACACTCTTTGGTTTTTAGGGTGCATACGACCCTTTTCAGAGCATGACCAAAAATTCCACGAAACGTGGAGCCCTTGTAAGCAGGTAACAAAGCATCGCTTGTTAAATTACAAATAAAATGATACTCACCCAGCA
>JAEINR010000066.1 GCA_016342325.1 Desulfobacterium sp. | reverse complement strand
AGAAAAAACCACGATATTTAACCAAGAGCTTTTCCTACACATTAGCAATTTTACCCACATGAAATGGAAAGGAGCCTGATTATTCTTGCATTTTTATTAATTCCCCAAACCGGATTTCCACAATCTGTCCCGTTACAACTGATTAAGGTTGGGGCCTATGAAAATCCACCTAAAATTTACTCCGACACGAAGGGTGAGGCTCTAGGCATTTTTCCGGATATTTTGGAAGTAATCGCCCGTCAGGAAGGATGGCAGCTTAAGTATGTCTTTGGATCCTGGGAGCAATGTCTAAACAGACTTAAAAACAATGAAATTGATATCATGGTGGACATCGCACACTCTGCTGAAAGGGAAAACCATTTTATCTTTTCAAAGGAAAATGTCATTCTGAACTGGGGAACTGTTTATACGAGTAAAGAATTCAAAGCTGAATCCTTGCTGGATCTCAAAGGTCGCACCGTTGCAATCGTGAGGGAGGATATCCACACTGTTGGTGAAAGCGGAATAATAAAACTGGCAAAAAAATTCAATCTCAATCTTAACTATCTCCCCGTGGACAGTTACCATGACGCCCTTGAAATGGTTAACACCGGCAGGGCTGAAGCCGGGGTTGTGAACAGACTATTTGGGACAGTCAGTGAGAAAAACTATATACTAAATAAATCCAACATTGTTTTTAACCCGGTGGAGCTTAAATTTGCCTTTTCACCGAACTCTAAGGACGCAAAGATTCCGGATAAAATTGATCACAACCTTAACAGGCTGAAAAAAGACCCCGGATCTGTTTTCCATAAAATAATAAACGCCTACCTGGCTGGTGTAGAGTATGATCTTACCGCCTATTATGAGATTAAGCCTTTCCATCTCTCTGCAGCAGAGCTGGCATGGCTCAAAGGACACCCGGTCATACGATTGGGTGTTGACCAGGCATATGCCCCTTACAGCTTTAAAAGTGCCGGCGGAACCTACCAGGGCTTTGCCGTGGATATAGCCAACCTGATCTCCCAACGCTTAGGAATTACCTTTGAGATAGTTAAAGACTTAACCTGGCCCCAGATACTGGCAGGGGCCAAGAATAAAACCCTGGATGTTGTATTGACTGCAGTCAATACCCAGGAACGAAAAGAGTATCTTAATTTCACAGAAATTTATCTGCCAACCCCCTTGGTAATCATGGCAAAGGAAGATAATGAGAAAATTGAAGGACCCGAGGACCTTGGAGGAAAAACAGTGGCATTGGTTACCGGATATGCCTCAGTAAGTCGCATACTAAAAGAACATCCGAAAATTATTCCCCTGATGGTGGATACCCCCCTGGCCGGTTTATCCTCGGTTTCGGTTAGTGAATCAGATTGCTACATAGGAGTCCTTGGAGTAAACGATTACAGTGTCAGAAAGAATGGGATCTCAAACCTCAAGGTGGCGGCCCGTTATGACATGCAGCTGCTTGGACAGTGCATGGGTATTCGCAAGGACTGGGAACCCCTTGCTGCCATTTTGAATAAAGCCCTGGGAGCTATTTCCGAAAAAAAGAAAATTGAATTGCATGGAACCTGGATCTCTTCACAAACCGCTTTAACCGGAGCTGCTGCCCTTCAGGATGCCAATGCCCTTTCTGCTGAAGAGACAGCCTGGGCGATGGAACATCAGCAGATTAAGCTTGGCATTGACCCGGAATTTGCTCCCTTTGAATTTTTCAACCAACAAGGAGAGCCCCAGGGAATTGTGTCGGAATATGTCAGGATTCTCAATCAAAGACTGGGACTGAATATGCAGGTTGTTCCCGGCCTTACCTGGAGTGAGGCCGTAACAAGGGCTGAAAAAGGGCTAATCGATGCCCTTCCCTGTGTGGGAAAAACCCACAACAGGGAAAAATTCCTTGATTTTTCTATACCTTACATGAATTACAGCCGTATTATTATCACCAGAAATGATATGCCATTTATCTCTTCTTTGGAGGATATTACTCACCTTAGAATGGCAGTTCAGCAGGGAAGCTCCCATGAAGGCTACCTCCATGAGAATAGCGAATTCCACACAACCGCCTACCCCACACTTGTTGAAACCCTCAAAGCCGTATCTGAAGGAAAAGAGGACGCAATGGTAGGAAATCTTGCTTCCGCCCTCTTCTGGATACGGAAAGAACATCTCTTAAATCTGAAAGTTGCCGGGCCTGTCAGTTATTCTTCGGAACATCTTTATTTTGCGGTGAGATCTGACTGGCCCAAACTTGTGGGAATTTTAAACAAAGGACTGGCTTCCATCAGCCCTTCAAAGGAAAAAAAGATCAGGGAGAAATGGATCCATGTTGAGTACGAACCCGGCATGGATCCCAAAAAAATATTGGGTTATCTTTTCCAGGGGCTTGGTGCCGTTATTCTCATCATATCCATCATTTTGATCTGGAATCACAGTCTAAAAAAAGAGATCAGGAGGCGGAAAGAAGTAGAGAAGGACTTACAGGACAGCATCGCCCTTGAAGAACTTCTTTTTGAAATGGCCTCACATTTTATCACCCTGACGGTGGATGAGATGGAAAAGGAGCTTAAAGGGGCATTGGGTAAAATCATTGCCTTCATGTCAGCCGATTCCGCCTATGTCTTCACCCTGTCAGATGATAAAAAATATGTTCAGTTGAGCCATTGCTGTGGCAGATATGACCAGGAGGAGATTGAAGGGCAAATGCTCTCCATGGAAAGTCTGCCCTTTGCAGAACAACTGTATGGTGAGGAAGCATTCTCTTACGAATACACTGGTGATGGGCCGGTTAAGACTTCAGTGGAGGCTGACCTGTTAAATTCCATTTTAGAGGGACGGGATGCCACCATCATTCCCATGCTATTGGAAGATCAGTTTTCCGGCATGCTCCTGTTTTCCAGCATGAAAAAGGGTGGGATGGTGAGTCAAACGGATAATGAAGTGATGTTTTTCAAAGCCGTGGGATACATCTTTGCAAACACCATCCAGCGCTGCAAGATGCAGCTGGCCCTTCAAAGATATCAGGACAGCCTTGAAAAAAGAATCGAGCATCGAACGGCCGATCTTGAAAATGCCAATATAAAACTACTGCAGGAGATCGAAGATCGCAAGAGAATGGAGGCTGAAAAGAAAAAACTCCGAATACAGCTTATGCAGGCGCAGAAGATGGAGTCACTTGGCACCTTAGCCGGGGGCATTGCCCATGATTTCAATAATATTCTGTCGGGAATATTTGGATACTCCCAATTGGCACAAATGCAAATAAAAAATCCAGAAAAAGCCATCCAGCATATTGAACAGGTCGTCATGGGAGCAAAAAGGGCAACCGAGCTGACACAACAAATATTAACCTTTAGCAGACAGACGCAATATCAAAGAAGAGCTGTTAGAATCTTCCCGGATGTGGATGATGCGCTCAAATTAATACGATCGTCCATACCTGCCACCATTGAGATAAAAAAGAGACTGGATTCAACAAAAAAAATACTGGCTGATCCAATTAAAATTCACCAGGTGGTGATGAATCTATGCACAAACGCATACCATGCCATGGAAGAGACGGGCGGATGCTTAACTGTTTTGCTGACAGATGTTGAATTAACAAACCCGCCATATTTGCAGGACAATAAATTTTCTCCCGGTGAATACGTTAAACTTGAAATAAATGACACCGGCCATGGCATGGATGAGAAAACGTTAGAAAGAGCCTTTGATCCATATTACACGACAAAAGATGCCGGTCATGGAACAGGATTGGGATTGGCCCTTGTCCAGGCTATTGTGGAAGAACATGATGGTTTTCTGGAAGTTCAAAGCCAGCCGAAAAAGGGTACCCGTTTTTCAATCTATTTTCCGATTGTTAAAGAAAATTCTGAAAAAGACTCACCGGAAACGGATGTGGACTCTCCGCTAAAAGGAAATGAAACCATAATGGTGGTGGATGATGAAGCGGTTATTAGACGTCTCCATAAAGAAACCCTTGAATATTTCGGTTATGAAGTCCATGTGTTTGAGAACGGATCCCAAGCGTTAAAAGCGTTTAAAGAGGATAAAAATAAATTTGATCTGCTGGTAACGGATATGACCATGCCGGGCTTAACCGGAGACAAGCTATCAGCGGAAATTCTAAAGATTAAACCTGGCCTGCCCATTATTCTATGTTCAGGTTTTAATGATGCCATATCTGAGTCCAAGGCCATGGAAATTGGTATCGTAAAATATATTCAAAAGCCCGTTGAGAATAAGAAACTATTAGGAGCAATAAGGGAGATATTTGATGGTAAGGTATAGAAAAGGGTAGGGAAGAAATAATCCACTGTCCCAGGTAAGGGATGAAGAAAAAAGTAACACCTCAATTTAATTTGTATATTTTAAATTTTAGTATAGACGTTTGATTTACTTGTCCCCCCAGGGTCCGGCCAGTTGCGCCAAGGGATCGGCCAGGGACTGAAACCGCGCCAGCCGCACGGTGTCCTGGTTTTTGTATGAAAGAAACAGCATGACCCCCAAATCCAGTATCTTTTCCAGGGCCCCCTCCGTAACCAACACTTCTGCACAGGGTTTTGTGACAAATTCCCCATCTTCTTTATAGACATGCAGGGGAAGGCCCTGGATGTCCAAAATGACGCCCGGACGAAGATCCCAGCCGTAACGGGTGAACGCCTGGGCAAGCAGCATGGCACAGGCAAAGGAAGGGTTGCCCCACAGGTAATTCTCGTGGCCGGAACCACCGGAGATCTCTTCAAAATCAAAATAACCCACAGGATCTGAATCCTCACCATAGGGAAGGCGCAACAGGAACCGGGGGACGCCAAGGCCCAGATATGATGCCTCGGGAAGTCCCCTGAGCGCTTTCCACGCCCGGGCGTCGTCCCCATCAACCCTGGGGGTCCAGTCATGGGGATCAGGCGTCCCAGCCAGGGAGTCACAGCCCAGAAGATGGGCATGGGCCGCCGCAATAAACGGCGCACCCGCAAGTCGTGCAATCCGTGCCGTGCGCCCCAGGGTTTCGGCATCCTCCCGTGTCTGATCAAAGGTATAATTCCCGGCCAGCACCGCCCACGACTCCCCCCCCGGAGTCCCCACGGCCTGGGCCACAAAAAGCCTGTATATCGCGGTTTTTTCCAGGTCATCCCACCGGTTCAAATCCTCTGCCAGTTCAGCCTTTGTCATGTCCAACAGATACACCTTGAGCAACGCATCCGTTTCCGTTCGGTGTACCAAAAAATACAGTGCCCGCCAGGCCGCCTCCAGGGCCTGAAATCCCGGATCGTGAAGGACAACGTCCATGAGCCCTGAAATGGATGCATCCACCGTCGCCACAAGGGCGCCTTGGCCAGGATCATCCCCGGGAATCAGATGGGGACCGACGATGCGCTTCATAAATACATCCCATTCCGAAGGTGCTGACACATTTGATGCCTCCATGGGGCGATCTTCTGCCTCATCCATGATCTGATCAAGGAGACTTGGGGATCCCGTCCCAGGGGATTCAGGCCCGTCCCCCGGGGGAACGGATACGGATTTTGGTGATTCCGGCGGTTCAATTATACCGCCCCAGCCTTGGACTTCTTGTCTGGCGGATTCGAATGTCCGAAGATCATTAAGCCGTTTACGGGTATCCCTCAGTTTCTGAAACACCCCAAGCCGTTCATACAATTTTTCAGGATGAAAATCGTCAAGTTCAGAAAATTCAACGTCAATTGGAGGACCCGCATTCCCCGGAACAGCCACGGGCACCCCAACGCCAAGCTTTTCCATTACCCCTTCAATATTGTCCCGGTCCACTTCCACGGGGCGCAGCTCAACCGGGGCAGAAGCCCGATTTGTTCGGCCGCTGAAGTCCCCTATCATGCAAATCCGAAACGGTGTCCCGGCTTCGGGCTTACTCCGAACTTCATCCATTGAGGCAACGACTTTGAAATCAAGCGCTCCAAAAGAAATGGGCTTTCCCATGTCCGGACCTCACTTTTTGTTATTCCTTATGTCCATAATAATCTGACGCAACCCACGGGTTATTTCGTCAGCAGTTTCAGGGGCTATTGAAATCCATTCAACCCAGGTATAGGCCGGGGAACCCCCACCGTCATCATATGCATCAATAAGGTAGCCCTGCCCCGGGCACCCTGGGCAGGGCTTAGGGCTGGACTTGGACTGTCCAGCCACAGTTACGATTAAAGCTCTCGTCTATCAGACATATCCACCAGCACCCTCTCCCTTGCCTTATCAATGCCAAGGGCTGCTCGTTTCTTGTCGATATGGGCGATCATGCTCCTTGCCATCTCAATGGGATCCTTTTCAAAGCCCCACTTGCCAAGGCCCTGCTCCTCCAGTCCATTGAACAGGAGATTGTGAAACTTTGTATTCTCCACAATGGGAAAGGTGACACCGAACATCGTGTAAACGCCGGATGCGACAAAGTACTGGCCAATGGCGATGGCCTTTTCGCTCATGTATTCAGGCGCTGCCCCGGCAACGGGCAGGTCAGCTATGCTGTCGCCAAGTCCGCCCTGGGCCACCATGGCCGAGGCCGCAATGAGGATCCTTGAGTTGTCCACACAGGATCCAAGGCCCAACACCGGGGGCATGCCCACGGTTTCGCACACCTCCTGGAGTCCGGGTCCGGCAAAATGGGCCGCCTCCGGACTTGAAAGCCCGGCCTTTGCAAGGGCAATCTGGGCACACCCGGTCAAGAGCACCAATACATCGTTTTTGATCAACTCCTTGACCAGCTTGACGTGGGAATCATCCTGCTTGGTTCTTGGGTTGGTGCAGCCCACCACCCCGGCAACTCCGCGGATCCTGCCGTTGATGATATTCTCATTCAAAGGCGCATACCCTCCCCTGAAGCTACCACCCAGCATATATTGAATATACTCATGGCTGAACCCCTGGACCCCGGTGTTCACCTCACTTGGAATCTCAATTTCGTGGGTCCGGGTCTTGAACCTTGAGATTGCCTTGATAACGATCTCATCGGTGCAGCCCAATGGATCATGCTCATTGAACTCTATATGAACCGCCCCTTCCATGTGGGCCCGGGTGTTTGTGGTGATCAAAGGCGTATTGTAGCACTTGGCCACGGATGCCAGCCCCTGCTTGATACACTGGATATCCACGGCCATGGCATCCACGGCCCCGGTGACCATAATCGCCTCGGTGGAGGAGAAGTTGCCGGCATGGGGAACCCCGTGGCGGGACATCATCTCGGCGCCGGAACAGCACATGCCCACCAGGTTAATTCCGTCCGCCCCTGCATCCTTGGATGCCTGAACCAGGGTCTCACTTCCCACGGAGACCAGCATGGACTCAAACAAATTGGGTTCATGCCCATGGATAATGATGTTGACCATATTCTCCTTGAGCACCCCCATGTTTACTGCCACCTCAACGGGTGTTGGGGTGCCAAAGAGAATGTCCGAAATCTCGGTGGAAACCATGGAGCCGCCCCATCCGTCGGACAGGGCCGTTCGGCTGGCCTGCTTGGTGATGTTCTCGTAATGCTGGTCAACCCCCATGGTCGTCCGATGCATCATCTCCACCACCTCCCGCATGGCCCCCCGGGGAACAATGCCCAGTTTTCGCCACGTCTCAAGGGTGGCCTTGGGTGCCCTCTTCACGAAGGGAATCTCCCCATCCACCTGGGTGTAGGTCCGCTCAAGCTCCTGATACAGGTCGGTGGCGATCTCTTTGACGCTCCGCCCCTCGGTCTCGATGTCCAGTGATTGGGCAACGGACTCCAGCTTAAAGGTGTCCTTGATCTCGTAATCCAGGATCTTGCCGTTCACAACATCCCGGAACAGCTCCAGCATGGCCATGCCGTGATCCGTATGGGCGGCAGACCCGCCTGCCACGGTCCTGGCGAAATTCCTTGCCATGATGGTATCAATGGTGGCGCCGCACACCCCCACCTTTTTGTAGGGATCCCGGGCATTGAAGCGGCAGGGCCCCATGAAACAATGCTTACAGCAAGCAGAGTCCGCCCCAATGGGACAGGCCTTCATGTCCTCTGCCCGGTCAAAGTTGAGAACGACCCCGTCCTTTCTGGCCTTTGTAATCATCTGGCCCGTGGAGCGGCAAGCAGTACAGTCCATGGGATCGGCCATGGTTTTATTGTTCTTATCTTCTTTTTTCATTATTCCCCCCTGATTAGCGTCTGAGTTGTCGCAATACACCAAGTGTATCGCGATACACTTATGTCTTATACGTATCAGTTATAATGAGACGTTGAAGCAGATCACCTCCTTATAAGCAAGACTTGACCGGATGGGTAATTACCAGGTTGATACTCCCGGTACCAACTGAAACGAAGCAAAACCGATGCCACAACGTGGCAGGCGTTTCACATTTGAACCAGCCGCCCCAAAAAAACAGACTTAATCACAATCTGGCTTGGATATTGCATCTCAAATGTGGTGATATTGATTCAATAAACAATCGTATTCCTTTAAAACGATAACACTTTTCCAGGAGGGAAACATGAGTACACCAATGCACTGCCCAGGGTTTGAGCAGTTCAAGAACCTTAAATCCTTTGTCTGCAAGTGCCCGGAATGCAGCAAGGAGAACGAGATCTTTTCCGACGAATTTGACAAGATCCATACCTGCACTGCCTGCGGAGAAAAAATCGATTTTAAACAATGCAAAGCCGAAACCAATTGATCTGAAATCTATTAAAAAGGAGATTCATATGTCGTTCAAATCCATGGATGAAATTCTTGCCTATGCCATTGAAAAAGAGGAAGAAGCCGTCGCATTTTATGCGGACCTGAGTGAAAAAGCGGGGTTTGCGTCGATAAAAGAGACCTTGAAGAACTTTTCCAATGAAGAGAAAAAGCATGTCACCATGCTGACTGAACTGTCCCAGGATAGTTCAAAATTAGAAACCTACGAGGTCAAGAACATTCCAGATCTTAAAATCAGCGACTACATGGTGGAGATAGAGTATTCGGAGGGAATGCTGCTGCCCGACATTCTCAGGGTTGCCATGAAGCGGGAAGAGCAGGCGGTTAAACTGTACCGAGACCTTTCTGAAAAATCACCCACCCCGGAACTGAAAAAGATTTTCCAGATCCTGGTGCAGGAGGAATCAAAACACAAACTCGCCCTGGAATCCATGTACGATGATTTCCTGGCCGACCATGAATCCTGATTCATCCCCCGATGCCCTTGCAGCACACGGGCATTGACGGATCAAGCCCCTGGCAGGTAATGCCAGGGGCGCTTTAAAAAGCGTTCACCCCTTCATCCGCACACAGACCGCTGTGGCAAACTCAGAGCACTTCACCTCCATGGCATCCGGAATCTGTCGTGCAAGATCGTAGGTGACGATTTTCTCCAGGATGGTCTTTTCAAGGGCCTGGGTGATCACCTTGGCAGCCTTGTCCCACCCCATGTGCCCAAGCATCATCACACCGGACAAAATCAGGGATCCCGGATTGACCTTGTCCAGACCTGCATATTTCGGTGCGGTCCCGTGGGTCGCTTCAAAAAGGGCGCACCCAGCGCCAATATTGGCGCCGGGGGAAAGTCCCAGTCCCCCCACCTGGGCGGCCAGGGCATCCGAGATATAGTCCCCGTTCAGGTTGGGTGCCGCAATGACATCGTACTCATCGGGCCGGAGCAGCACCTGCTGGAACAAATTATCCGCAATCCTGTCCCGAATGAGGATCTTTCCCTTGGGACGCTTACCGTCATAGGTTTCAAACAGCTCTTTTTCGGTAACGGTTTTATCGGGAAACATCTCGGCTGCCGCCGCATATCCCCAGCGCTTGAAGGCCCCCTCGGTGAACTTCATGATGTTCCCCTTGTGCATGAGGGTGATGCTCCTGCGGTGGTTCTTAATGGCATACTCAATGGCCTTGGCAACCAGACGCCGGGTGTTGGCCTCGCCCATGGGCTTGATACCGATGCCTGTATCCGGCGTTAAATGAATGCCCTTCTTGCCGAGGAACTCAATGATCTCCAGGGCTTCCCCGGAGCCTGCCTCCCATTCGATTCCCCTGTAAAGGTCATCCATGTTTTCCCGAAAAATGACCATATCCGTCTTTTCAGGCGCCTTCACAGGACTTGGCACCCCGGGGATATATCGGATGGGCCTCACACAGGCAAACAGATCCAGTTCCTGGCGCATGGCAACATTAATGCTCCTGATGCCTTCTCCCACCGGAGTCGTCAACGGTCCCTTGATGGCGACTCGGTGTTTTTTGATGACATCAAGGGTCTCCCGGGGAAGCCACTCCCCCGACCGCCCAAAGGCCTTTTCCCCGGCATACACCTCCATGAACCGAAGACGCTTTTCTTTACCGTAAGCAACAGACACCCCTTTGTCCAGAACCCTTCGCGTGGCCGCCCAGATATCGGGCCCGATACCGTCCCCTTCAATGTAGGGAATAACCGGAACATCAGGCACGGTCAGGGTCCCGTCTCCATTGAGCACAATGGTCTCTCCCATCTTTCCTCCAGTGGTTTATCAGTCCTTAAACACCAGTTTTCCACCAATAAATCCCGCAACGCCTGCCGATGCCACCATCACCAGGTTGAGCCCGACGAAAACCCACCCCTTGGACGAGTAAATAACCCCAGGGTCCAGAAAAAACCAGACAAGGGCGACGACACAGGAGACCGTGGTGATACTGGCGGCAACCATCTTGACCAGGAACAGTGCGGTTAAGGCCTTGTTGTATTTCTTTTCCCACTCCACAATCCCAGCCACCAGCACCAGGGGAAGGGAGAGGACCACAACGATAAGGTTATAAAACCCTGCCGTGGCAAAGCTCTCTTTACCAAAAAGAACAGAAAGGAAGAAAAGCCCCACAACCACGGGCAAAACACCATTGGGAAAATGAACGGACACCGGATGGAGATGGTGTTTCACCATGAGCGCCTTGACCTTGTCCATGGCTGTTTCCTTGACAGGCACCGCTGGTATTGAGACCGGCTGCGTTTCAGACGGAGCGGGCTCTATCTCAACAAACTTGGAGGCAGGGGCATTGCAGATGGGACACTTTGCCGGCGGGGCATCCCCCTCATGAATATAATTGCAGATCGTACACTTCCATTGTCTCATAATTTAATTTTTCCCTATCGGTCATCCAGATCAATAAATGGGCACTCGTCAGGCCCGCAATAATCACCCACATAGGTGGCTCCGGGCCTGTAAAGCACGGGCTTCGGAGCCGAAGTGGCATATTTTTCCTCAATCACATGGGCAGCCCAGCCGCTCACCCTTGCAAGGGCGAACACCGGGGTAAAAAGATCCATGGGAATGCCCATGGTATAAAAAAGCGAGGCACTGTAGAAATCCACGTTCACAAAGATATCCCGCCCCTTTTTCCGCTTAAATGCCTGTTTTGCCGCCTGCTCCAGCCGGGTTGACAACTCGTACCAGAGGGGCTCATTTTTCATCTCCCCCATGGCCTTTGCCATGGGGGCCAGAATGGCCGCCCTGGGGTCGTCCACCTGGTAGACGGCATGGCCAAGCCCCATGATCTTTCCCCCGGATTCAAGGACCTTTTTCACATGATCGTCTATGTTTTCCACGGTACCAATGGACTTGAGCATCTCCATCACCCTGACATTGGCCCCGCCGTGGAGCTCTCCTGATAGGGATCCAATGGCGGCGGATACGGCGGCATAGATATGGGCCCGGGTGGAAGCCACCTGCCGGGCCGTAAAGGTGGAGGCGTTAAAGGAGTGTTCTGCATGGAGAATCAAGGCCGTGTCAAAGAAACGGGCCACCTTGATGTCAGGCCGCTTGCCCGTGAGCATGTAGAGAAAATTGGCCGCATGGCCAAGATCCAGGTCCGGTTCCACCGGCTCCTTACCCTTCCTTATCCGCTCCCAGGCAGCAATAAGGGTGGCAAGCCCTGCCACCAGGAACTCAGCACTGACAAGGGCATCGGCCATGCTATTCTCCCCGGCCTGGGGATCGGCCTGCACCAGCATGGCCACCCCGGCCTGGAGAACGTCCATGGGATTTACATCCGTTGGAATGCTCCTTAAAAATCCAAGGATTCCCGGGGGAAGTCCCCGCTTCTGTTTAAGCTTTTGGGTAAAGTCTTCAAGCTCCTCCGACCGGGGCAGTCGCTCGTACAAGAGCAAAAAGACCACCTCTTCAAACGATGTCTTTTCGGCAAAATCCGTCACAAGATGACCCCGATAAATCAGCTTGCCTGCCTTGGCATCCACCTGGCTGATCCGGGTACTTGCGACCTCCACTCCCCTGAGACCGGTGTTGATTACCGGCATGCACTCATCCATGACGCCTCCTTTATCAAATAATTTTGTCCGGGTCCCGTCTCTCCGGGACATACTCCGCGCTCCTTTCTCCCTGATTCATCTCTTTGGATACGTACAGCCCGCAAAAGCAGGCCCCATACTCTTTCACATCCGGCGCCCGGTATTCGCAGGGGCAGATGATGTCCCGGTCATGGTCCCGGTCCCCGGCAGCCAGCCGGCAAGGACAGGCCATATAGCCATGATTCTCCTTGTTCAAAAGCAGGGATTCAAGGAGCTCAAACACAAGGTCGAGGTCCTTATTAAAGAAATAGCCCTTGGGCTCCTGGATCTTCCTGAGTTTCTCGTAAAGCGTCTTAATCTCCATTTTTGAGCCCCAATGCCTCCCTGATCTTTTTCTCATGGAATCCCACGATAACGATATCTCCAATGACGATGGTCGGGAACGAGCATCGGGGATTCAGCTCCTTGATATCAGCAAGAATCGCCTTGCGTTCCTCCCCGGTCAGGCTGTCCACATCCACAAACTCGTACTTCACCTTGCATTCACCCAGAAAGCGCTTGGCCGCCTTGCAGTGGCTACAGGTACTCAATGAATATATTTTTGCGCTGTCATATTCCATGATCCACTCATCCTTTACTATGCATTCCCTGCCCAATCTGAAGATTGCCTTTTCCAGAGAAATCATTAAAAATGAAACAAAATTGATTTACCATGTTGTAAAAATGCGATTGCTATGATCCAATAAAACACAAAACCACATTTACAATAAAAATGAAAACCTTTTCTCGCTGTATATCGTATACACATTTCGTACCAGACGAGGATACCATGGTTATTAAATCACGTTTGCCTTTGGCTTATCCCTTTCCACATCAAGACACCAGGTCATGGCCTGAATCTTGCTATTTGTATACCGTCAATACCATGAAGAACCAACCAATCGACCACCCGGCATTGGTGGCCCGAAACCAAGACGTTCCAAGGAGATAAAATGACGACAGATCTAACGCTTAAAATCGGAGGAGAGGCGGGCCAGGGAATCCAGACCATCGGCACCCTGCTTGGGGAGGTTTGCCATGGGGCCGGACTGTTCACCTTTTCTGTGGATGACTTTGAATCACGGATCCGGGGGGGGCACAACTTCAACCTCCTGAGAATCAGCGACGCCCCCCTCACCGCCATGGGTAACCGCATCGACATTCTGGTTGCCATCGACCAGAAGACCTTGGCGCTGAACCGGGAGAACCTCAGTGACACAGCCGTCTGCATCCTCAACTCAAGTGCCAGGGAAGAATCCACGCCCTCGACCCTCCATCTTCCGGTGGCGGCCCTCGCAAAGGAGGCCGGAAACGTGATCACGGCAAACACGGTGGCAGCCGGCGCGGCCCTGGCCATCATGGGGGCCCCCTTTTCCCTGCTCAAGGCCGTTCTCATGGAACGATTCAGCGCCAAGGGGGACCGCATCGTCGACCTGAACGTCACTGCCGCACAAATGGGGTATGACGCCGCCCAGGGCATCCGTCTCACCAAAACCCTTGACTGGAACGGCAAAAAGGGAGACCGGACACTCATGACAGGGGCAAAGGCGGCCGCCCTTGGGGCCATTGCCTCGGACTGCCGGTTCTTCTCCTTCTACCCCATGAGCCCTGCCACAGGCATCATCTCCAATGTCGTGCCCTTTTCAAAGACCCTTCCCCTGGTGGTGGAGCAGGCAGAGGACGAGATCGCCGCCGTCACCATGGCCCTGGGCGCCTCCTTTGCCGGGGCAAGATCCCTTACCACCACCTCCGGCGGCGGGTTTTGCCTCATGACCGAAGCATTGGGCCATGCAGCCATCAGCGAGACCCCCCTGGTGATCATCAACGCCCAGCGGCCCGGTCCCGCCACGGGCATGGCCACACGAACGGCCCAGGCTGACCTGCTCTTTGCCATCCAGGCCTCCCAGGACGATTTCCCAAGATTCGTGTTTGCCCCTTCCACCCCCGGGGCGACCTTTGAGTTAACAAAAAAGGCGTTCACCCTGGGTGAAAAGTACCAGGTGCCCGTGATCCTCCTCATGGACCAGTACCTGACAACCACCCGGACCACCCAGGAACCCTTCCCGGACCTGGCCGAGCCTGGGACCTTTATCATCACCCAGGACGACATGGACGCCCCGGAAACCTACAAACGTTATCAGTTCACAGAGAGCGGGGTCTCCCCCAGGGCCCTTCCCTGTATGGGAAACGCCCTGGTAAGAGTCCTTGGCAACGAGCACGATGAAGCCGGTCATATCACCGAAGACCCGGAAATCCGGGTCCGGATGATGGACAAACGAAACGCCAAGCTTGCCGCCATGAAAGCGGAAATGCAACGGCCCGTCCTGGCCCACCCGGAGAGTAAAACGCTCCTGGTCTGCTGGGGAAGCCCGGGCGGGGTGGTGCAGGAGGCGGGAGAGCGGTTGCGGGACCAGGGATTCGACCTGGGCTGGATGGTTTTTGAGGAGCTTTGGCCCATGGACGGAGAACAGATAAAAACCATGATTGAGAACAAGACCCTGATCCTGGTGGAGCAGAATTCAACCGCCCAGCTGGGAAAACTCATCGCCCAGGAGACGGGCATCAAGTCCACCCTCTCCATCTTAAAATACGACGGCAGGCCCTTTTTCCCCGATTATATCATGGACAAAGCAAAGGAGATCATAGCGTAACCATGACAACCATAGAAACCTTTGACAACGACTTTGAAAACAAGTGGTGCCCGGGGTGCGGCAACTTCCCCATTCTTTTGGCCATGAAACAGGCCTTTGCCGACCAGGGGCTTTCCCCCAGGGATATTCTGCTGGTCTCAGGCATCGGCCAGGCCGGAAAGACCCCCCATTTTCTCCATTGCAACATGCTCCACGCCCTCCATGGTCGGGCCCTTCCCGCGGCCACCGGGGCAAAAATCGCAAACAGTGATCTCAACATCATCGTCAACTCAGGAGACGGAGACTGCTACGGCGAAGGGGGCAACCACTTCCTTTCCGCCATCAGGCGAAACATCGACATCACCCTGATCGTTCACAACAACATGGTCTACGGCCTGACCAAGGGCCAGGCCTCCCCCACAACCGTCATGGGCATGCCCACCCCGATCCAGCCCGGGGGCACCATGTCCTCCCCCTTCAACCCCCTGACCCTGGCCCTGACCCAGGGTGCGGGGTTTGTTGCACGGGGATTTTCCGGAAAAACCGTCCAACTGGCCCAACTCATTGCCCAGGCCATGGCCCATAAAGGATTTTCCATGATCGATGTACTCCAGCCCTGTGTCTCGTTCAACCGCCTCAACACCCTCAGGTGGTACAAGGAGCGGGTCTATGACCTGGAAAATACGGACCACGACACCACCAGCCTGGCCATGGCCATGGAACGAAGCCATGAATTTGAAGAAAAGATCCCCCTGGGCATCCTGTTCCAAAAAGAGACCCCCACCTTCCATGACCGGGTGGAACACCTTAGCGGCCCGCCACTGATATCCCACGATTATGACAGGGACGCCGTTGCAAAGGCTTTGTTTTAAACTAAAACCATGAGGAGACCCCATGACCCACTGGTACTGCACCCTGTGTCACACCGAGACAAATTCCACGACAAAACCCGAACACTGCCCCAGCTGCGCCGGGGAGAAGATCATGCTCACGGACAAAGCGGCGGGCATTCCCAAAACCCCTGAGGATGTCCGGGATATTGCACGGAAGCGGCTCAAAGGACTCTGCGCCGCCTATCCCGCCTGTGACGGCAACTTTGACAAAATCTGCCAGAAAGAGGCCTATGGAAAACCCATCGGATTTGGCGGCGCCGGCCAGGGAGCGGGGTTCAGGGCCAATGCCCTGGCCCTTTCAGCCCTCCGGCTCAAAACCCGGGTGGTGGGCAAGCACGTGGAGCCCGACACCCGCACCTCCTTCCTTGGCCTGGACCTGGATTTCCCGGTGATGTCCGCCTCCACGGCCGGCATAGAACGCTACAACAACGTGGTCTCAGAGATCGATTTCTGCAGGGCCGTGGTCCGGGGAAGCAAGGAAGCCGGCACCATTGGCTGGCGGGGGGACACCTGGTTCTACACCCCTGAAAACAATCCAGCCCTCCGGGTGCTTAAAGAAGAGAAGGGCCAGGGGATTCCCATCTTCAAACCCAGGGCCCAGGATGTGCTCAAAAAACTGATCACCCTTGCCGAAGAGGCGGGCTGCCCGGCGGTGGGCTTGGATCTTGACGGGTGTGGCTCCACCATCATGGCAAAGCACGGCCAGCCCGTGTTCAGGAAAAGCGCTGCCGAGATACGGGAGCTTGTGGAGTTCACTTCCCTGCCCTTTATTGCCAAGGGAATCATGGACCCGGACGATGCCGAGGCCTGTGCCGAGGCAGGGGTCAAGGTGGTTTCCGTCTCCAACCACGGAGGGCGAGTCCTGGACGCGGTGCCGGGCACGGCAGAAGTGCTGCCGGGAATCGCCCACCGCCTCAAGGGCAGGGTTCTCATCACGGCGGACGGGGGCGTCCGGACCGGATACGATGTGTTGAAAATGCTGGCCCAGGGGGCTGATGCCGTTCTCCTTGGCCGGGACATCATCCGGGCAGCCGTTGGCGGCGGCAGCCTTGGGGTGAAGCTCCACCTTGACCACATCCACAAGGTACTCAAGAAGGCGCTCTTCATGACCGGGCAGGAAAGCGCCAAAGGGGTGGACAGTAATATCCTCTACTGAGGAAACAAAAGTCCTATGATGGGGAGCGAAAACGATAGATAACCACAACATGTTGTTCAACCAAAGGATAAGGAGACGATCAATGGGGGAATATTTAATTATCCATGCATCACGCACCGGAGAAACCCAGAAGATAGCCGAACTCATTGCCGAAGGGATAAGAATCGCAGGTCACAACGCGACCTTAAAAAAGGGCAACGAAATCAAAACAGAAGCGGACCTCAAGGGGTTTGACGGTTATGCCTTTGGATCGGCCACCTACCATGGCGACATGATCTCCACCATGAAGCAGGTTTTGTTCATGGCCGAGCGGGCTGAACTTGAAAACCGTCCAGGCGGCGCATTCGGCGCATTCGGTTGGAGCGCCGACGCCACCCAAAGAATCTTCGGCACCATGGAGCACATATTTAAAATGAAGATGACCTCTTCCCCCCTCATGCTCAAAGCGAGCGGGCTGGAAGGCGCCATCACCATGGCCCAGGACTACGGCAAGGAACTCACCCGGCTTTAACCCTTAGCCATGGTTAGCTTCTTAGCTCCGATTTTCGTGTTATTTTGGCAAGGGAATCAGAAAAACGCTTGGGTTCTGGCTTGTCCAGGTTAGGAGTCTGCCGGACATCCGGCAGACCCCTTTACGGACGGGAATGGGTGGACCTCTTCAGATGGATCACAAACACGGCGCCTTTTCCGGGTTTACTTTCAACCTGGATGCGGCCCTTGTGGGCATTGATGATCCCCTTGACCAGGCTGAGCCCCAGGCCGAGTCCTTTTTCACTGCGGCTGGCATCCCCCCGATAGAGTCGTCTCCAGATGCGGGAAAGATCGTCCGGCGAAATGCCCGATCCCGTATCACGGGTTTTGATAATCACCTGGGTATCGGACCCAAAGGCTTCCAGGGTGATGGTTCCGCCGGCAGGGGTAAACTTGATGGCATTGTCCACAATGTTTGCCAGGGCCTGGCTGATGCGGCCGGCATCCACCTCAGCCCACAACGCCTCCTCAACCGCGAGCTGAACCCGGATCCCTTTCTCTTCCGCAACAAACTGATACATATCAGCGATATTGGCCACCAGGTCTGAGACATTGGCCCGCCGGATCTGGAGCGTCATGGAGCCGGTCTCGGCTTCGGAGATGTCCATCAGGGTGTTCAGCATCCGGATGATGTTGTCCGACTCCTCGATCCCCTTTTCAAGGGCTGCCCGCAACAGGGGCACATCCTCTTTTTCCCTAAGCGCCATCTCCGATATGTTCCGAAGCCGGGTCATGGGGGTTCTCAAGTCATGGGCCACATTGTCCAGGGCATTTTTCATCCCGGCCACCAGCCGGTGAATATTGCCGAGCATCCCGTTGAAAAGGCCTGCCAGTTCATCCAGTTCATCCCCGGACATGGTGCGGGGAACCGTGGCCGTCTCTTTGCCGATATCGATGGAACGGACCGTGCGGATCATATGACGCAGGGGCTGGAGAATTCGCCTGGAAAGGAAAAGCCCGCCGCCAAGGCCCAGGATAAACAACGGCACCATCACCACCAGAAAAATCCGGTGAAACTGCAGGAGCACCTTTTCCCTGCCCTGGCTGCTCATGCCCACCTGAACCCAGTGTCCCTTGGTCAAGAGGCTGGATTTTATATCCAGCACATAATCCCCGTTGTCCGAGGCGATCTGTATCCAGGTCCGGGTGCACTCGGCCCTGCAAAAATTGTTTTTTTCCAGCATGGACAGGTTGAAATCCTTCCACTTGCCGGGTGAAAACAGATGGATGGTTTCATTCTTCGCGTTGGCGATCCGCATGAACAGGGGTTTTGACCTGCGGGTGGCGGTGTTGTCTTGCAAAAACGTATCCAGGGCATGGATGCCGCCGATGGCATAGAGGGAGGAGATCTCAGTCAGTTCCTGCAAGATCTCTTCACGATCCTGCTCCACCAGGATGGATGAAAAATAATAGTACGCCATCATAAACAGGAGAGCCGAACTTAAGATAAAGAAACCGGCATACCAGAGCGCCACCTTAAAACCAATGGTTGCCGGCAACCGGACCTGCCCTACGCCTTTGAATCGTTTTTTAATGTTAAACCCCTGTTTTAAGCACATACCCCAGCCCGCGGATGGTGTGGATCAGTTTTTCGGGAAACCCTTTATCCACCTTGTTTCTCAGTCGGCAGACCAGAACGTCCACCACATTGGTCTGGGGATCGAAGTGGAAATCCCAGATTTTTTCCAAAATCATAGTTTTAGAAACCGGACGATCCACATTCCGCATCATATATTCCAGCAGGGAAAACTCACGGGGCTGAAGATCGATGGATACACCGTTTCTAACCACCTCACGGGTCAACAGATCCAGGGAAAGGTCCCCCACAGACAGCCCCGATGGCTCAATGGTGCCGCTGGACCTGCGAATCAGGGCCTGTATTCTCACCAGGAGTTCGGAAAAGGCAAAGGGTTTAACCAGGTAATCATCCCCGCCCTTCTGGATGCCCCGCACCCGGTCATCCACCGAACGCCTGGCACTCAGGATCAGCACCGGCAGATTGATCTGCCGCTTTCTCAAGGTCTCGATCACGGCTATCCCGCTCAATTTCGGCAGCATGAGATCGATCACCGCAGCATCATAGGATTCGGCCAGGGCCAGGGCCAGGCCCTCCTCGCCGTCTGCGGCATGGTCCACCACAAACCCCTCCTGGGTTAATCCCTTTTTGATGAAACCGGCAATTTCCTGGTCGTCCTCGATAATCAACAGTTTCATAAACCCCATATCCTTAAGAAGAAGTGGCATCTCTAAATAACCGGCATGGCCGGAGTTTCATATAAAAGCATCCCGTAAAACAGTCCAAAAACCCATTTTAATGGGTCATTAATATTGGTAGGCAAATCGCACAATGTCAACCCATCCTGCAAACATTTCCAAATTGTAATGTTTCTGAAAGATTGGTGTAATTTTACCCGTATATAACCGGGTAGGTTTGAAGATGCAGGCAGGACGTTGATGGTCAACCCCTGGACTGCCCTTGAAGTTAAGAAGAATAAACATCATCCGGAACAAGGGGAATCAATGGCTAAGAGCACGGATCAAATTATTTTAAGCCGGTCGTCTGCAATGGTTTTTGCCGTTATATTTATTGCACTCGGGTTTATCGCAGGGGTGGGTACGGCGGTGTTCAAAGCCGGACCATCACGGACAATGGAGGCAAGTTCGGTTCAGCAAGGAGACCTTGCCACCATGGCGGCGGCCCTTGAATCCAAGGTTGAAACAGATCCGGCAGACACGGGCGCCTGGACAAAACTTGGGAACATCTACTATGACACGGACCAGTATGAAAAAGCGATCCATGCCTATTCCAAAGCCCTTGAAACCGGTGGGGAGAATCCCGGTGTCCTCTGTGACATGGGCGTGATGTACCGCAAAACAGGACAGCCGGAGACGGCAATCAAAGCCTTTGATCGGGCCCTGGCCCATGACCCGAAATTTCAACCCGCATACCTGAACAAGGGCATCGTCCTTGTCAATGACATGAACGATCAGGAAAAGGCGATCCAGGTCTGGGAAGCGCTGCTCAAGGTCAACCCCCTGGCCATGGCATCCAAGGACCAAACCCTGGAAGAGCTGATCACCCACTACAAGGACCATGCAGACAAATAGAACAGGAGAAACCATGAAAACCAATTCAAGGCCCAGCGGCCTTGCCGGCCACGTCTGGGACGTATTCGTATCTGTCAAGCTGACCGTGGCAACGCTTACACTGCTGGCATTCACCTCCATTTTCGGCACCCTGATTCCCCAGAACCAGCACCCTGCGGATTATGTCAACACCTACGGAGAATCCTTTTTCAGGTTCTTCAATGTATTTGATCTCTTTAACATGTACAACTCCTGGTGGTACAGACTGCTGATCCTCACATTGGCTATCAATATTCTGACCTGTTCCCTGAACAGACTCTCCCCCACCCTTAAAATGGTGTTCAAAAGAAAACCCGCATTTAAACGGCTCTCCATCCATGGAGCGGTTGACTGCGAACGCTCAGCCAGAGCCCTGCGAACCGTTGTGGAAAACAGCCTTTCACAAACCTTTAAAAAGATTCATGTGCAAGAGGATGAGAAAGGATTTTCCGCATTTGCCGAAAAAGGGGCCTGGACCCGTCTCGGGTTTTACGGCATCCATTTGAGTATCATCGTCTTACTGTTTGGCGCACTCCTGGGCTCAATATATGGCATTGACGGCCATGTTAACGTTCCCGAGGGGGAATCTGCCGGGACCATCCGCCTGAGAAACAGCGGCGCCCCCGTGCCCCTTGATTTTAAGATCCAATGTGATGCGTTTAATATCACCTACTACAAGACCGGTTCCGTCAAGGAATTCAGGTCGAGCCTGGTGATCCTGGACAAGGGGAACGCGGTTTTAAAAAAAGATATCATTGTGAATGATCCCCTGAAGTACAAGGGATACACCATCTATCAGTCAAGCTACGGCAGCCTGAAAGCCAAAACCCAAAAGCTCAACTTCACCAACCGGGCAACCGGGGAAAAAGTTCAAAAAGAGCTCACCCGGGGCACCCCCATCTCCTTCCCGGATGGTTCCGGGGAGTTGATCCTCAAGAAAGTCGCAGACAACCAAACCCTCATGGGCCAGGAGGTGGGGCAGGCCTATGTGTGCGAGATCAGTCAAGATGGCGCAGCACCCAGTGAAGTGATACTGCCCACCCGCTTTCCCTCCTATGACAAAATGCGAAAGGGAGCGTGGATCCTCAGTGTGGCCCAGCAGGAAAAAAGATTTTACACAGGGCTTGCAGTGAAAAAAGATCCCGGGGTCTGGCTGGTGTATGCCGGGTTTATCATGCTGATTGCAGGGTGTTTCATCTCGTTTTTCATGTCCCACCAAAAGATGGTCATAGGGGTTAAGGAGACCCCCACGGGCACCCATGTAACCGTATCCGGGGCATCCACCCGAAATAGAATCGGCATGAAAAAAAGGGTCAAAGAGGTGACCGCAATTTTTAATCCAAAGGAATATTCATGAACTCTTCACTGATTTTATCTATCACAACATTTGTTTACGGCCTGGCCGGGTTTCTCTACATTTCAGCATGGATTTTCCGAAAGCCATTACCGGGGAAGCTTGCCCTGTGGACCACCATTTTGGGCGTCATGGGCAACCTGGCAGGGTTCATCCTCAGGTGGGTGGAATCCTATGGGGCTGGATTTGGCCGAATTCCCCTTTCTAACCTGTATGAGTCCCTGGTGTTTTATGCCATGACCATCGTGGTGATCTATCTGTTCATCGAATACAGGCACAAAAACCGTACCCTTGGGGCCTTTGTCCTGCCCATGGGGTTCCTATGCCTGGCCTATGCCTCCCTGTCACCGGATATGGGCGTTCAGATCAGGCCCCTCATGCCGGCCCTCAAAAGCAACTGGCTGTCGGTGCATGTGATGACCTGCTTTGTGGGGTATGCGGCCTTTGCCCTGGCCTTTGCCTTTGGCATCATGTTTTTAATCAAGGAGAGGGGCGGCAAGGGAAACTTGATCCATGCCCTTCCAAAACTTGACACCATTGATGAACTGATCCATCAGATGGTGATGCTTGGATTTTTATTCCTCACCATGGGCATCGTCACCGGAGCTGTCTGGGCCAACTCTGCCTGGGGCAGGTACTGGGGCTGGGATCCCAAGGAAACCTGGTCCCTGATCACCTGGTTTGTCTATGCCACCCTGCTCCATGCCCGGCTCATGCGTGGCTGGCAGGGAAAAAGAATCGCGTTTCTCTCCATTCTGGGATTTGGCGCCGTTATTTTCACCTATTTTGGCGTCAATCTCCTGCCCGGACTTCACAGCTACGGAAGTTAGGATCACCAAACAAGTGTCCCTGTGCAGGAAAAAATCAATGGTTATGCCGTTGACAATCTGCCACAATGTGGTATGTTATTTTCCAGCTAAGCGATCAATAGATGCGAATCTTGATATATAAGGAGAAAAACCATGTGGGAATATTCAGATAAGGTAAAAGATCATTTTTTGAATCCTCGGAATGTCGGACAGATGGAAGCGCCTGATGCAGTAGGAGAGACCGGTTCCCTGTCCTGCGGTGATGCCCTGAAGCTGTTTCTGAAGATCAACGAAAACGAGCGGATCACGGACGCAACCTTCATGACCTTTGGCTGTGCCAGTGCCGTTGCCTCCTCTTCGGCCCTGACCGAGATCCTCAAGGGCATGACCCTGACCGAAGCGGCAAAATTAACCAATGACGATATTGCAGACTACCTGGGCGGACTTCCCAAGGCAAAGATGCACTGCTCAGTCATGGGGCAGAATGCCCTGAAAAATGCGATCAACGCCTACAAGGGTATCCAGATCATGGAGAAACCCGGCACAATGGTGTGTGAATGCTTTGATATCACCGACCTTGAAATCATTGATGCCGTCAAGAAAAACCATCTGGATTCGGTGGAGGATGTCACCGCCTACCTCAAGGCTGGCGGCGGATGCGGAAACTGTATTGACAAAATCGAAGAGATAGTGGACTCTGTGAAAACACAAGCCTGATTTTAAGAAAGGGAACCCCATATGAAAATCGTTTATACGGACAACAATGCCACCACCAGGGTTGCGCCGGAAGTGCTTGAAGAGATGCTTCCCTATTTCAGCGAACTCTATGGTAACCCCTCGAGCATGCACTCCTTTGGGGGAAATGTGGGCAGAGAGATCACCCGGGCAAGGGAACGGGTGGCAGCGCTCATCAATGCTGCGCCCGACGAAATTATTTTCACAAGCTGCGGCACGGAGAGTGACAATGCAGCCATCCATGCCGCCCTTGCCGCCAACCCGGAAAAACGGCACATCATCACCTCCGGGGTGGAGCATCCGGCCATCAAGAATCCCCTGGAGGATCTTGAAAAAAAGGGCTACCGGGTGACCTTTGTTCCTGTTGACGACAAAGGCCGGCTTGATATGGCGCTTCTCTACGAAAGTATGACAGACGATACCGCCCTGGTTTCGCTCATGTGGGCCAACAACGAAACCGGGGTGATCTTTCCCATCAAGGAGATCGCCCAGCGGGCAGCAGAGAAGGGGATCCTCTTTCATACGGATGCGGTTCAGGCCGTGGGCAAGGTCCCCATTGACGTGAAGGATGCCCCCGTGGATATGCTCTCCCTTTCCGGTCACAAGATCCATGCGCCCAAGGGGGTTGCAGCCCTGTACGTTAAAAAGGGACTGAAGTTTTCATCGTTTCTCAACGGCGGCCACCAGGAAAACGGGCGACGGGGAGGCACAGAGAACACCGCCTCCATCATCGGCCTTGGCAGGGCGTGTGAGCTGGCAACGGAACATCTCACAGAGATGGACACCCGGGTACGGGCGCTCAGGGATTTTCTGGAAACCCGGCTGGTTGAACTGATTCCTGCGGCAACGGTCAACGGCGACAAAGGCAACAGGCTCCCCAATACCCTGAACATCGGCTTTACGGCGGTGGAAGGGGAATCCATCCTGCTCCTCATGGATCAGGCCGGCATCTGTGCCTCCTCGGGTTCAGCCTGTACGTCGGGGTCCCTGGACCCCTCCCATGTGCTCATGGCCATGGAGGTGCCCCTTGAATCGGTCCATGGCACCATTCGTTTTTCCCTCTCCTGCGACAACACCCAGGCGGATATGGACCATATCGTCACGACCCTCCCTCCGGTGATCCAGCGGCTCAGGGACATGTCCCCCTTCTGGAAACAAGAGGAATAACCATGATAGACCTTGACTCCTGTGACCAATCGCTGTTTCCTACGGTTCACAGGAGTTCAAGGACTGATTTTGCCGCCTGCCTTCAATGCAAAAGCTGCGGCAATGGCTGCCCCTTTGTAAGTGCCATGGATTTCACCCCCAACCAGATCATCCGCCTTGTCCAGCTGGGCATGGCCCCCCAGGCCCTTGAATCCGCCACCATCTGGATCTGTGTGGGATGCAACACCTGTACGATCAACTGCCCCATGGCCATTGACATCCCGGCCGTGATGGACGCCCTGCGCCATCTTGCCCTTGAAAGGGGCGTCGCCATTGCAGAGCCGGATATCCTGGAATTCCACAGGGAGGTGCTCCATTCGGTGGAACGCTACGGCCGCACCCACAAGCTTGAGATCATGATGCGATACAAGCTCAAAACCTTGGATCTTTTCAGCGATCTTGGGGTGGGTCTCAGGATGCTGAAAAAACGCAAGCTCGATCTGACCCCCTCAAAGATCGACGATATCCATCACCTTGACCCTGTTTTCAAAGGATGACCCATGGAGCTCTCCTATTTCCCCGGCTGCTCCCTCAAGGCCCAGGGCCATGAGAACAACCTCTCCCTGATAGAATTTTCAAGGGCGGTCCATGTTGAACTGATCGAACTTCCGGACTGGAACTGCTGCGGTTCCTCATCGGCCCACGCCATTGATCCCACGGTTGCGGCCCTGCTGCCCCAGCGGAACCTCTCCCTTGCCCCCAAGGGAAGACCATTGCTTGTTGCCTGTCCCAGCTGCCTGTTACGGCTTAAGCAAGCCCACCTGGCACTTGTCCGGGACGAGGCCGCCCAGGCCGCCTATGAACAACGCTGGCAGACCGAGTTTGACCCGGACCTTGAGATCATCCATTTCTTTGAGCTCTTCAGCAGAATCGACCTCTCCCGCTATCTTGACAATGGGGAGAACCGACTGAACAACATCCGGTTTGCGCCCTACTACGGCTGCATGCTGGCAAGGCCGCCGGACCTGAGGTTTGAGGCAAATTACCATGGACTGATGGAAAGCGTCCTTACACGCCTGGGAGCAAAAGCCCTTTCCTGGGGCTACGGCACACGGTGCTGCGGCACCTTTCTCTCGGTTGCCAAACCCGATCTTGCCACCACCGTTGTCAACGGCATTGTCTCAGGCGCCATGGATGTGGAGGCCGAATGCCTGGTAACCGCCTGTGCCATGTGCCACCTGAACCTGGAGATACGGTGCACCCTCCCTAAACGCATTCCCATTCTTCACTTTTCAGAGTTGCTCTCCCTGGCCCTGGGAACGAGCGATCCCAAGCGATGGTTTCCAAAGCACCTGGTGGATCCCCGACCCCTGTTAAAGAAACGAGGCCTCCTCTAAGAATGCCCCCCCAAAATATGGGGGAGTCACCGGGGAGGCCCCAACACGTTACGGGTTTCACTCTCCCTTATCCATGGGAAAAGGATTCTCTTTTTTTGGGGTTTTCCCTTTCTTGTCTGCCACCTGGCAGGCATCCCTCATTCAGGTACTGATCCCAAGTTTTGGCAGCACATATACCTGGAGCATAAACCAGATGCCCACGAACACCACAAAGAACAGAATTGCCTTCATCATTTCCTCCTTAAACACTTTTATTGTTTTGATCCGGGATGATCCGGGACACAACCACACTGACCACACCGGTCACCATTAATAGAACGGTCAGTCCTAGGTGGGTAAGATCCAATGCCACCAGCACCCCGGGTGAAAAGTGGTACCCGGGTAAATTTCTTACCACCAGCATCATCCCTGTGGCCACAAGTCCTGCAAGGATCAACCGCTTTATTTTCGTCGTCCAAACGGTTCCAGCCCCCCTTTTTCTTCCCAAAAACCAGGACACGCTCCGGTGGCCGAGAAAGGCTAGGAGCACCACGGCCAGAAGATAATGCATATAATGCGTCACATAGAACTTTGCAAGCCATCCAAACCCTGGAATGTCGGCGATATAGTAGCGCTTGAAGATGGGCATCTGGGCAAAGCCCGTGACTGCCAGCATGGCTATGGTGATGCCGGGAAGAAAAGTCAAAACGGTTGAGACGATCTTTTTTACCCCCATCACCCCTCCTTTGTATCACTCTTTTTTGTGAACATGTAGAATTTACCCAAAGCCGCCATGGCTCCTGCAAAAGGCGCAATGGCCATGGCCGTCACCAGGTTGTTTCCATGGGCCATGGCATCCTTTTTAGGTTCAAAGTCCGGGCGACCGGGTCCCTGTTCCATGCTTTTATTCAGGGTTTCAAAGGGAACCGGTGAAAGATAAATGGTGTTTGTTCCGCCGTTTTCCGTATCGCCGTAGACAAATCCATTGATCTGTCTTGCACGTTCCCGGGCCAATTTGATGATCTCATCCCTGGGTCCCAGGGTCTGAACCCCCTCGGGACAGGCCTCGATACAGGCAGGCTCTCCACCCTTTTCGATCCTGTCGTAGCACCGGTCGCACTTGTACATCACCCCGTTGCCCGCCATGGAGGGCATGATATCAAGATAGAGGCCGACGCCGCTCTGGCGCTGGGGAATCTTCCATGGACAGACCGCCTTGCACTTGGAGCCCCCCAGGCAAATATCCGGATCGATCCGTGATATGCCGTTTGGAAACTGCCTGGCGGCTCCCCAGGGGCAGAGCTTTACACAGGGGGGATTGATGCAGTGCATACAGCGTCGGGGAATGTTCAGCTCCCGCTCCCGGCCATCCACCATGACCCGGGTCGTTTGAACAAAGAGCCAGTTATAGGGGGTCAGGCGATGGATGATCTCCTGTTTGTCCGACCAATCCTCGGGTTTTGCCCGCTTGGGAATCATCTTGGGAAACGGTTTTTTCACCCGGGGATAGTTCTCCTGGTTCTTTTCCCTGCAGGCCTCGACACAGGCCCCGCACCCCACGCATTTTTCAATATCAATCAGGGTGGCCAGCTGTTGGCTTTCCCCGGCACTTGCCACGGTGGGAAGGGCGGTTGCAGCGATGGTTACGGCGGATGCCGCCCCTTGCTTCAGAAAAGATCTTCTTGAGATCGATGGGTCCATGGTTTTTTCTGACATGGAGCCTCCTTTTAATGTATACGATAAACGATCCATTCAATATGACCAGTCGTCTTAAAAACGACTAAAAAAAATTACTTCAAAATCACCTTACCCAGCACCTCGAGAAAAATCATCAGGGACAGTTCGCTCTTTGATGCCTTCATCCGCATGAGGGCGCCGAGCCAGCTGTTCTGGATGTAGACGGCAAGGATGGATGCATCGTAAACAATGGAGATATCCCCCTTTTCCCGGGCTTCCATGAGGCACACCTCCACGGGTCTTGTCATCCTTGCGATGGAGGCTTCGGCAGCCCTGCGTATTTTATCGCTGGTATCCCCCATCTCCTGGCTCAAATTGGCGGCAAAACAGCCAAGGCAGAAGGCCCCCTCACGGACATACTCGTCCACAAAGGCCTTGTAAAGGCTTTCGATCCTGGCCAGGGGGGCAAGGTCGGCGTTGGAAAGAACATGTTCCTGCCTTGCCAGCATCTCCCCGGTGTAGTGGTCAAGGATCTCCACGGCAAACTGTTCCTTGTTCTTGAAGTAGTTGTAGAAGGATCCCTTGGGCACCCCGGCATTGTCAACGATCTCCTGGATCCCGGTGGCATTGTATCCTTTGCGGTACATGATCTCCAGACCGGCATCGATCATCTGATTTTTTTTGTCTGTTTTCGATTTCATGGCCCCATGATATGACCAGTCGTCTCAGAATGCAACCTTTTCTGGAAAATGGTTTATTTTATTTGAATGCCAGATCCGAAAATCGCTTGCCAGACGTCTTCAAAACAATATATTTTCAGGATAAAACAGATGAAACAAAACCATTGGACACGCTTTGGCATTTTACAAAAACGACGATAACCAAGTGATTGAAATATGAACAAAGAATTCAGCCGGGCCAGAATAAAGAAGGATAAAAATTTCGACGGCAAATTTTTGTTTGGTGTGAAAACAACAGGGATTTTCTGCCGGCCCTCTTGCCCGTCGCCAGTTGCCAAAGAGGAGAATGTCACCTATTTCAACACCATATTTGAGGCGATTGAAAAGGGGTTAAGACCCTGCTTCAGGTGCAGGCCAGATGTTGACGTTGAGTATTACAATGGAAATATCAGTGGTGTCTCCGTGGTAAACAACGCCCTTGAAAGGATATATGACGGGTATTTAAACTATCACTCCATCCAGGATCTGGCAAAAGAGCTGCTTTTGTCGGACAGGCATTTGAGAAAGCTGTTTGTCGATAATCTGGGCGTCCCTCCCATTAAAATCGCAAGGCATCACAAGTCCCTTTTTGCCAAGAAGTTGCTTCTTTTTTCCGATCAATCCATTACAGATATCGCGTTTGCATCGGGATTTGGTTCGATTCGACAATTTAACACGGTTTTTAAAACGGTATTCGGAAAAACGCCCACCGGGTAAGGGAAGATTCAAAAATTCAAAACTGCCCCCCGGACAGCACCACACTTTTACTCAGATACAAAAAACCGTTCAACTTCAACCAGGTGCTTTCATTCCTGAAATCACGGGCCATGGCGGGCCTGGAGGTTATAACGGAGAACAGCTATGCCAGGACCTTCAGGACAGACAGTGCAAAAGGATTCTTTGTTATCAAAGACAATCCCAAACAGTCTGCATTGGACCTGTGGATCGCCTGCGACGACATAAAATGCTATATGGAGATCCATAACAGGGTTCGCAGGATGTTTGACCTTGATACCGACTTTACGGTAATAAATGCGCAATTTGCCAAAGATAAACGCCTGGCAAAAGGAATGGTCAACGGCCATGTCCCAAGACTGCCCATTGCCTTTGATCCCTTTGAATTTGTTGTAAGAGCCATCCTTGGGCAACAGATATCCGTAAAAGCGGCCACGACCCTGGCCGCAAGGGTTGCCAGGCAAGGGGCAATCAAAACCGACGACAGCTTTCCCCGGGGATTGGATTATTTTTTCCCAACCCCCTCGGAACTAGTGCCACTGGAGCTTGGGGGGCTTGGGGTGACAAAAACACGACAGGCAACAATCAAAACAGCTGTAAAGGGCGTCCTTGACAGGGATGTACATCTAACAGCCAATCAGTCGTTTAACCGGTTTTACACAGATTTTTCAAAACTGAAAGGAATAGGAGAGTGGACCGTCAATTATGTTGCCATGCGGGGCCTTGGCATGTTAGACAGCTTTCCGGCCGGCGATTTAGGCGTTATCAAAGCCCTTGCCACAGGGGATAAACTTCCGTCAAAAAAAGAGGTCCTGAAAATGGCGGAAAAGTGGCGACCCTACAGAGCCTATGCAACCCTATGTTTATGGAACAGGAGCGTATCAGCATGATGTACTATACACGATTTGAAACCCGGTTTTGCGAAATTATCCTGGTGGGCAACGCCGGGGGCCTTTCCCATCTTCACCTGAACACCGGGCAAGGAAAAAGAAAATTTGAGATATCCGAGAACTGGGTACTCAACCCTGGGTTTTTTACCGATACCATCAACCAGATCAAGGCGTATTTCAGCGGTGAACGGACAAAATTCAATGTGAGGCTCAACCCCCAAGGTACCGATTTTCAAAAGCGCGTGTGGCAAGAATTATCTAAAATTGCCCATGGAGATCTGTGCACCTATAAAGAGATTGCAAGGGCCATTGGGAATGAAAACGCCGCACGGGCGGTGGGCATGGCCAACAGCAAGAACCCCATCCCCTTGATTGTGCCCTGCCACAGGGTAATCGGGGCAAACGGAAAACTCACCGGGTTTGCCCATGGCGTGGCCATCAAAGATAAACTGATACAGTTGGAACGTCAGGTGACCCTTACCAATTCTCGCAAATCAACTCCATCTACTCTTCGATGATTTCAATGGCATCTGCCCCGCAGTCCTTGGCGGCCTTGCGGACAATATCCTCCAGATGGCTTGGAATTTCGTCATATTTAACAGTGGCACGAAGCTGATCCTCATCATACTCAAACACCTCGGCACAAAGTGTGCTGCAATTTCTGTCACCCATGCACTGGTCTGTGATAACAACTTTCATTGACTCTCTCCTTTCAATTTTTAGATAAATAACACCATCAGTGGTTATTTAAGGGCGGCTGCGAAGTCAGCCGCCAGGGGATCTTTTTTAAGGAACCTGTAGAGGGTAGCCCTTCCCACCCCCAGATCCCGGGCTGCTTTGGCCTTGTTGCCCCCGGTCCGTTCCAGGGCGAACTTCACGGCCTCCAGGTCGAGCTTGCCCGGGTTGATCCGTGGTCCGGGCAGATGGGGCACCTGGATATTTTTCGATCCGGACCTGAGTTCCATGGGCAGATCCACGGGCATGATCTCGTTTGATTTACACCGGACAATGGCGAACTGGACCGTATTCTGAAGCTCCCTGACATTGCCCGGCCAGTGATAGTCCATCATCACCCGAACCGCCTCCCTGGAAAATCCGGGCACGGGGGCGTGGATCTCCGTCTCTGCCTGGTTCAGAAAATGGGTGATGAGCAGGGGAATGTCGTTGCGCCGCTTCCTCAAGGGAGGAAGCGGCATGGGAATCACGTTAAGCCGGTAAAAAAGATCTTTCCTGAATTTTCCATTTTCCACCTCCCTGGCAAGGTTTTTGTTGGTGGCGCTGATGATCCTTACGTCCACCTGGATGCTCTTTTCGCCTCCCACGGGTTCGAGCACCCCCTCCTGGAGGAATCGCAACAGCTTGACCTGCATGGCCTTGGGAAGCTCCGCTATTTCGTCAAGGAAAAGCGTGCCTTTGTGGGCCAGCTCAAACCGTCCCTTTCTATCCTTCACAGCCCCTGAAAACGCCCCCCTGACATGGCCGAACAGTTCACTCTCCACCAGATTCTCGGGGATGGCACCGCAGTTGACCGGTACAAAGGCGGCAGGGGCCCGCTTGCTCTCCAGGTGAAGTGATGCGGCCACCCGCTCCTTGCCGGTCCCGGTTTCCCCATGGATGTGAACAGGATAGTCGTAAAGGGCCACATCCCTTATCTGCTGGAAGATTTGGCGCATGGCACTATCCCTGCCGATGATTCCGGAAAACGAGGAAAGTTCCTTGGCCCGGGCAACACCCCCGGTGTGCCCGTTCATCTCCCTGAACGAGGCGATAACCCCCTTAATTTTTTTATTGTCAAAGATGCCGATGATGCTCATCTCTATCTGCCGGGCATCCCCGGTTTTTGTGAGGATGGTTATCGGAAATTCGAGCTGTTCCTTGAAAACCGGCACCATGCCGCAGAAGGAACACCCCTCCCCGCAAAAGGGAGCGCCAAAGGCTTCGTGGCAATCCCTGCCCAAAACACCGTCCTTTGAGTATCCGGTGATCTTTTCCGCCTCCTTGTTGAAAAATATGATTTTTCGCTCCAGATCGTGGGCAATGATGCCGTCCTTGAGATTATCGAGCACCAGCGCATAACTTTTTTTGTCAGAAGTGAAATCGTCAATGGAAATCATAGGCGTCTCCAAAGGCATGGTCGTCAATCTGTGGAAAAATCCGGGAAAAGAGTTGTTTTGCGCCTGTTCTTTGCCCAGGATTCATTTCCTGCCCTGTCCACCACCTGGCGGACATCGCCGAGGCATCACCTGCCCTTCGGGTTTTTGTCTGCACAATCGCACCTGCCATCGCCCTTTGCGTCTATTATTTTTTGTAAGATGCGGGAGCAGCCGTTTTTCCGGAGATCCTGCTGGATATCCTCTTCCGTATAATTAAAACAGTGACAGATAAGTTCCGACGGTTTCTTTAAATCCATTGTATTTTCCCAGGGTTGGTGGTTGGATCTCAGGAGTGATCAATTATGGAATTTTATCGGTTCCGGCCGGGTTTGTAAAGCGCAAAACCGTTGGCTCCAGCCATACAAAATGCTGCCTCCCTCCACAAAGATACTGCTCCCGGCTTTCACAGTGGAGGAGATATGATTGCCATCACAATGGTGACATTGTCCTTTCCCCCTGAATCCAGGGCCGCCCGGATAAGCGCCTCTGTCTTTTCCTCAATGGGGGTCGCAGCATTTAATATGGATAAAATCGTTTTTGGGGATACCATTTTGTGGAGTCCGTCTGTTGACAGGATCAACACGTCATTTTTTCGTATTTCAAAGGTTGCGGTTTCCGGTTCACACTCACCATACCCGACACATTGGTCCAGCACATTAATTGAGTAATGTTCCTTTGCCTGTTCCGGTGTAATCTCCCCCTCTTCCACCAGAAATCTGGCCAAGGTCTGGTCTTCTGTGACCTGGACAAGTTTCCGATCTCTTAAGACATAGAGGCGGGAATCCCCCACATTGACCCAGTGGATATGATCCTTTTTCAGGATCGCACAGACCAGGGTTGTTGCCATGGCTTCAAGCTCAGGATACTTTTCGGCCTTATTGCTGATAATGAGGTCAAGATCCCTTGCCATCTGATTGAGTTCCTGCCTTTCCCTACCGGTTGTAAACGGTTTGATACCGACCAACTTGGCTTTGGTGATCTCGGCGGCATAATCACTTGACACACCGCCGCCAAGCCCGTCTGCCACAGCCATAAGAATGGATTTATCCTCCATCTGCCGGATCATATACCGGTCTTCATTTGTTTTCCTGATTAACCCTAAATGGGTAGATCCATAGAGGTCCACATTGTCAATGGTGAGCCGGGTCCGTCCGGAACCCTTGTTCACCTCTTTGTAAAAATCGCACTCCCTGCAGGATTCTATTTTTTCTGCATAGGTGCCGGAGACGTTACCGTCGCAAAAGGTTCCTGCAACCAGCCAGCAGGCCCTTCCGGCTCTGACCCCTTGATTAAAACCGTCAATGGAGGAAGCAAGGGTTGCAGGACAGGCCTTGCACTTTTCCCCACCACCATCTCAAAGGCGGTAATGCCAAGGGAGTAAACTTCGCTTCGAAGGTCTGAGGCCTCGCCCTTGCAAATTTCCGGTGCCAGGTAGGGCAATGCGCCGTCCAGAAGATCATCCTCTTCATGGATATAACCGGCTAGGCCGAAGTCCAGAAGTTTTACTTGACGGTTATCAATGACCATGAGGTTTTCAGGGTTGATGTCCTTGTGCAAGACCCCCTGCTCATAGGCATACTCAATGGCCCTGCAGGCCTGAATCAAATAATGGGTGGCATCATGGGGCAGGAGTCTTTTTTTTCTTTTCACCAGGGCTGATATGGACTCACCATCCAGATATTCCATGATGATAAAGGCGGTTCGAAAAAGTTCCTTGATATCAAACACCTTGATAATATTCCCATGGTTCAGACGAGCCACGATTTTTGCCTCATTACGAAATTTCTGCAAAAAATCAGAATCCATGACCATGTGATGCCGCATCATTTTTATGGCCACCGCTTGGTTTGACACGGCATCGATCCCCTTATAAACAATTGCATCCCCCCCCCTGCCGATGATATCCGTTGCCACATAAGAGCCGATGGTCCGATGGGAGATGGGCCTTTTGGAATCAAACCTGTCGGCCACGATTTCGGTCAAAAAAGCCCAAAGGTCAGGATCATTCTTCGGTATTTCTTCGAAAAATGACTTTTTGAGCACCCAGAGTTCCATATCGGTTTCAGCCTCCACATGGGAATTGACAGGCTCTCCGGTGAACAAGGCCGGCATGTTCAAGATATCGCCTTCGCTCCTGTGATCCACAGGATGAAGGGTTCCGTTTTTTCAACCACAAGGAGGCAGGACCCGCTTCTGATGATATGGGTGCGGCTCTTATGGAACAAAGTAAAACAGTTGTCAATAGAGGAACTCAGCATTGTCGGCACTGGTTT